>NZ_JBITZU010000001.1:1142990-1282163 GCF_044547075.1 Kitasatospora sp. NPDC052896 | reverse complement strand
GAACGAACGCGCCGGACGGTCACCGAACGAGCGGCCACCACGGTCGTCGCGGTCCCGGCCACCGCCGAAACCACCACGGTTGTCCCGGTCCCGGTCACCGAACGAACGCGCCGGACGGTCACCGAACGAGCGGCCACCACGGTCGTCGCGGTCCCGGCCACCGCCGAAACCACCACGGTTGTCCCGGTCCCGGTCCCGGTCCCGGTCACGGTCCCGACCGCCGCCGCCGAAGGACGGACGCTCGTTCCGCAGCTCCCGGTAGGCCGGAGTCCGCTCCTCGCGCGCCTCCCGGACCTCGCGCACCGGCGCGACCTCGGCAACCGCCTCGGTCGCCTCCGCGTCCTCGGCACCCTCCGCCGCCGGAGCCTCCTCCTCGATGCCGAGCTCGGCCCGCTCCCGCGCGGCCCGCGCCGCCAGCCGGTCGGCCTCCTCGCGCAGCTCGTTCGCCCGACGCTGCGCCCGCTCCAGCTGGCGGGTCATCTCGGCGACCTCGCGCTCCGCCGCACCGGCGATGCCCGAGGCGCTCTCCGCCTGGACCTCGATCAGCGAACGGGCGCCGGTGATCCGGGCCACCTCGGCGTCGAAGGCGTGGTCCAGGATGTGGCGCGAGGCGTCCACGCCCGCGTCCTCCATCAGCCGGAAGACGCCGCGCCGCTGGTGCGGCAGCACCAGGGTGACCACGGTGCCGGAGCGGCCGGCCCGGGCGGTGCGGCCGGAGCGGTGCAGGTAGTCCTTGTGGTCGCCGGCCGGGTCGACGTTCAGCACCAGGTCGATGCCGTCGACGTGGATGCCGCGGGCGGCGACGTCGGTGGCGACGACCACGTTGACGTAGCCGTCCTTGAAGTCGCCGAGCACCCGGGTGCGGGCGCCCTGGGTCATCCCACCGTGCAGCGCGTCGGCCTTCACGCCGGCCTCGATCAGCTGCTCGGCCACCCGGTCGGCACCCATCTGGGTACGGACGAAGATGATCGTCCGGCCCTTGCGGGCGGCGATCGCGTTGGTGATCGGCGCCTTGTCCTTCGGCTTCACCACGAGGATGTGGTGGGTCATGGTGGTGACCGCACCGGCCGACGGGTCGACCTCGTGGGTGACCGGGTTGTTCAGGTAGCGCTTGACCAGGGTGTCGATCTCGTTCTCCAGGGTGGCGGAGAAGAGCAGCCGCTGGCCGCCCGACGGCACCTGGTCGAGGATCTCGGTGACCTCGGGCAGGAAGCCCATGTCGGCCATCTGGTCGGCCTCGTCGAGGACGGTCACCTGGACGTCGGCGAGCTTGGCGGAACCGCGGTTGATCAGGTCGCGCAGCCGGCCCGGGGTGGCGACCAGCACGTCGACGCCGCGCTCCAGCGCGTAGATCTGGTTGGACATCGAGGTCCCACCGCAGACCACCTTGAGGCGCAGGCCGAGCACCGAGCCGAACGGCTCCAGCGCGTCGGCGACCTGCATGGCCAGCTCGCGGGTCGGGACCAGGATCAGGCCGCGCGGGTGCTTGGGCTTGGTGCGCTCGCCGTCGGCGAGGCGGGTGAGCAGCGGCAGGCCGAAGCTCAGGGTCTTGCCCGAGCCGGTCCGGCCGCGGCCGAGCACGTCCTTGCCGGCCAGCGCGTCCGGGATGGTGGCGGCCTGGATCGGGAACGGGGTGGTCACGCCGCGCTTGGCGAGGGCGCGCACCACGTCGTCGTGCAGACCGAGGTCGCCGAAGGTGATGGTGGGCTCGGCGGGTGCCTCGACCTCGGCGGCCTCGACAGCCTCGGCGGTCTGGGTCGGAACGGACAGGTCAGCGGCGGCGGCCACCTCGTCCTGCGTGTTCGTGGGCATGGCGAAGCGGTCGTCGTCAACGAGAGACATGCAAAACCTTCCGGAAGTGGCACGCGCCTAAGTCCGGGGGTCTGCTTACAACCGCCTCTATGCGGTCAGCCACGGATCGCCGGTACGCGCCAAGGGCGCCAGTGAGAGGTAAAGGGCGCCGGGCAAATGGATCAAACGAACGATCTACCACCATAGACGAGCCATCGGTCCACAGGCAAACCTGCTGGCCAGATCGTCAATGCGCAGCCGGAGCGCCGGTCGGGGCAGCGGAACCGCCGCCACCGCCACCCGCCGTCACGGACGGTACCGGCCCGGGCGCGGTCGACGGCGAGGCGGACGGGCGCCCGGGAGCTGCCGACGGCGCGGCCGGGGCGCCCGAGCTGGCCCTGCCGCCCCCGGAACCCCCCGCCGCGCCCCCTGGACCGGCCGCCCCACCACCGTTGCCACCGCCGCCGACGGACGAACCGCCGCCCCCCTGCCCCGGCGCGCCGGACGCCGCCGGCCCGCCCGCGCCACCCGCCGGGCCCGCACCACCGCCCGGCGCCCGCTCACCGCCCGACCCGCCCTGCTGCCCGCCGCCGGCCGGTGCCGGCGGCGCCGGGACGGCCACCACGCCGGTCGACACCGCGGCCGCCACCCCGGACGACGCGCCCGTGCTCGGGTCATTGACGGGGGTCAACCCGTTCGCCGCCCCGCCACCGACCCCTGATCCACCCTCACCCCGCGCTCCACCGGGGCGCTCCGGACGCACGCCCGCCCCGGAGCGCGCCTGCGGCCCGGCGCTCGCGGAGGCCCGCGCGCTGGGGTTGAGCCCCACGGACTGGCCGGTGGGCTGCTGGTCGGCGCCCGACCCGACCTCCATGCAGCCGGTCATGGTCAGCCCGGCCAGGGCCAGCACGGCGGTGCGCACCACGGTCCGCGTCGCGACGTGGCGGAAGGCCGCCGTCCCGGCCCGCTCGGCCCGCCCCGCCTGCGCCGCCCCGCCCGTCCGCCGGTCGGACGCCACCGCACGCGCCGCGCCCGCGGTCGGCGGCCGAAGCGCACCGCCCACCGGCCCCGCCGTCCCGTTCGTGCCCACCGACCCCGCCACACCCGTCGGAACCATCGCCGCCGCCTCTCCTGCCCGCCCCACCCTGGCCGCCGCGCCTCGCGCGCGGCCGTTCTCCGGTGCCCAACGCCTGGCGCGCCGCCGGGTCACGGCCGCCCGCACACCCGAAACCCGGCCACCCACCGGCCACCGACCGTCCGACGCGGGCCGGGCGCCCCCGGCACACACCTGGCACTCCCTCAGCCCGGGCCCGACAATGACCCCGTGGACATGAGCCGGGACGACTTCGAGACGCTGGTCAGCGACGCCCTCGACCAGATCCCCCCGCAGCTGGCGGCGATGATGGACAACGTGGCGGTCTTCGTCGAGGACGAGCCCGACCCCGCCACCCCCGACCTGCTCGGCCTCTACGAGGGAACCCCGCTCACCGAGCGCGGCGAGTGGTACGCGGGGGTGCTGCCCGACCGGATCATCATCTACCGCGGCCCGACCCTGCGCCTGTGCGAGACCCCCGAGCTGGTGATCGCCGAGGTCCGCACCACGGTGATCCACGAGGTGGCCCACCACTTCGGCTTCGACGACCACGAGCTGCACGAACTCGGCTGGTCCTGATTCCGCCGCCGACCGTGACCGCGACCGAAACCCGTTTTGGCGTTCCCGCCGGGATCCCATATGCTTCTGAACGTCCCCGACCGCTGGATACAGCCGGGCGGGCCGCAAGCCCTCATCGTCTAGTGGCCCAGGACGTCGCCCTTTCAAGGCGGTAGCACGGGTTCGAATCCCGTTGGGGGCACGCAGTACCCAGTAACACAAGTAGTGCCGCACGACGTAGTACAGTCAGGGTCGCAAGACTCTGTCGAGGTCCTGTGGAGCAGTTGGTTAGCTCGCCACCCTGTCAAGGTGGAGGTCGCGGGTTCAAGTCCCGTCAGGATCGCTCGTCCCGCAAGGGATGGTGCAGTACGGCCAGGTAGCTCAGTTGGTACGAGCGTCCGCCTGAAAAGCGGAAGGTCGCCGGTTCGACCCCGGCCCTGGCCACCAGCCTTGACCAGGCACGATGCCCCTGAAGCAGCTCGCTTCGGGGGTATTTTCATGCCTGTTGACGCCAACGCTGACGCCAACGGCTCCGAATGGCCCTGGATCTGGGCAGCCACGATGGCTGTTTCCGGCGGCAGGGGGTACGTGACGTCGATAACACAGCGCCGATCCGTACGGGTGACTCGGCGAATCCCGTTGATCCCCTTGAGCCGAGGCTGACACGATCGCCCGGTGGTGAGTCCAGAGGACCTCGTCGGTCGACATGTGCAACGGGTGACATGCTCATGGTTTCGCGCCCGCGATGGCGGTGGCGAGCCTGAACTGCTGCACATGTGGCTACATGTGCAGGGTCTCGGGCCGGTCCGGTTTCACACGCTGGACCACGTCCTTGATCTTCGGATCGATGAACCCCACGATCCCTACGACATGGACATGCTCGGGCATGTCACGGTCGGCGACGCACCGGACGAGTTCCCTCTGGCACCGTTCGCAGGCAGCAAGGTCGTCTCCGTCCAGCACATCCGACAGCGGTCCATCGACAGCCGAGTGGGCTTCCAGGCGACATTCCCGGCGGGAAGCATTCGGATTCTCGCCCTGGCTGATGACCTGGTCGTCACAGCAACCGGGCTGTCAGGGGGCTGGGAGGATGACCTGGATCTTGATCCGCTGGATACCGGCCCCTCGTCCGAAGCCCTGCTCCGCGTCCTTTCGGATCAGACTCCGGCCTGTAGGGCGACACGGGAGGCGGTGCTCGCAGGCGGCGTTTGCCGGATCGGAGATGGGGCGGTGCCCGCCGACGCGCTGGCCGGCACCTACGCCGTCCGGCTCGAGCTCACACGGGCCAAGGACATCAAGACCATCGGGCTGGCGGAAAGCGTGGCAGCCCTGAGCAACTACGGTGACCGGCCGGTACGGCTGGGGTCCGTCGACAGTCCGGACGGCTCGTGGCACTTCGTGGTCTTCCTCGCCGCTGACGGCGGTTCGCTGGTGGCCTGTACGGGAGTTCGGCAGATCGGACCCGACTCGGCAAAAGATCACGAGGAAGAGAGAGCATGACAAGCGATGAGCAGGAGCTGGCGACCTCCGGCTCAGGAGTGGACTGGTCGGGAGTTCGTGAGCGGGTAGCGGCCCTGCGGGACGCCCCGTTCGCAGAAAAGGTCTTCGGGGCTCGCTGGCAAGGCTCCGGGCATGACTTCCTACTGGAGCCGCCGCTCAGTGAGGCCGAGCTGACAGAAGTCGAGGAGCAGCTTGGCGTCATCCTTCCGTCCGACTACCGCACCTTCCTCCTCGAGGTGGGCGCGGGCGGAGCCGGTCCCCATTATGGGATCTTCCCACTGCGGCGTGACGGGCAGGGCTGGCACTGGTTGGAGCACCGCAAGGTCCGAAGCAACAACGCGCTCCTCGGGAAGCCGTTCCCCTCCGCGGAGGAGCGGGCTCGCTGGGCGGAGGCTGTGGGCGCTCGCGAGCCCGTCAAGGACAGCTTCTCTGACGAGCAGTCCTATCTCGCGGCGTACCGCGCCTGGGACGACGAGTGGGAGAAACTCAACGATGAGATGACCGCCGGGGCGATATGCCTCAGCCACGAGGGATGCGGCTACTACACGTGGCTCGTCGTGATCGGGCCGGAGCGTGGAACTCTCTGGGAGGATCTCCGGGCATGCGACGGCCCCCTCCAACCGCTCTCCGCCGCCGGTCACGGCGTCAGTTTCAGCGAGTGGTACCTGGACTGGCTGGCCATGGCAACCAGCCAAGCTCGCGGTCGGTGAGTTCCAAGACGGCCCCACCGAGTAGCGTGCACCCATGACGTGGCGGGGACCGACGTATCGAACGGTGGACGGGGAGAGAATCGACGGGGCCTGGTGCCACGTCTGGCAGCGGAGTCGATGGGATGCCGAGTACTACCTCGACGACCTGATCGTCTTCGCGGACGGCGCCGTCAGGTGTCAGGACCGGACCGACCTAGCCGGCCTGGAGAAACTCCTGGCCTCGGGCCGAATCTCCGTGACACGGCCTGGCGCTCCCGCTCTTCCTGACGAACCCTCGAAGTGGCGCTCCCGCCACGGTGAACCGTTGACCCCGGAGGGCTTCCTGAGCGCGGTCGCCGACAAGATCGAGGAACTCAACGGCCGACCGACCACCGGGCAGCGCTGCTGGGAGGCGATCCGCCGCTACCAGCAGGAGCCCGAGGAGCGGAATCGCGAGCTCCTTCGAGACGCCTACCTGGCAGTCCCAGCTCACCGCAGGATCTATGTCCTCGGCGACATGGACCTTCAGGACCGCCCCTTGCGCATCCTGCTCACCAACCTGGGTGAGGCCGTGGACGGGGACGGCCCGGTCGTGACGGCGGACATGCACCAGGAGTCTCTGGACTACTTCCGCCGCGGGGACGAAGGCGTGGCCCGCGAGCAGGAGAGGCGCACTGTCCAGTACGCCGACGATCCGAGCGGGCCCGGCCAGGCGGCCGTCATCTCCCACCAGACCGTCTACCCGCAGGGCTGGCCCGAGGCGCTGGGCCTGTTCGCACTCCGCAACGACTACCCGGCGCAGATCGCCTTCGCCGGCGAGACCTACCCGTCCGTACTCCACGGCTACTGGGCCCTGTCGACTGCCGACACGGCCGACCGCCGGCTGATCCAGGAGGCTCCGTCCGGGCGGGAGGCACAAGACCTGGGCGGCCGGGCGGTCCAACGAGCGGACTGGCCTGCCATCCGGCTCGCGGCCATGGGCGGACTGCTGCGCGCGAAGTTCACCCAGCACCCCGAGCTCGCCGAGATCCTGCTTTCCACTGGGGACGCGACGATCAGCTACACCGGCTTCTCGGACTCACCCTTCTGGCGGGACGTCCCCGACAGCTGCGGGCGGAACTGGATGGGCCGCCTTCTTGAACTCGTCCGGTCCGAACTCCTCGCCAAGCAGTCGCTCGGCGCCCACCCCGATCCGGGGGGTCCAACGGTGGCCGGGAAGTCCACGAGCTCACAGATATGACGGGTCCCCACGATCGTCAGCTGCCGTCGGCAGTGCCAAAGTCGACGCCCGCGACCGGGAGCGCCGGTTCGGGGGAGGTCGACGACCGGGACTTGGCCGAGCACCTGGCGATCCAGGCGTTCATCGAGATCCGGTACCTGGCCAGTCGCGCTCGGCGGCTTCCGGAGGAGCTCCCGTCCGACGACGCCCTCGACCGCATCAGGCTCCTGGCCGACCTGGGCCACAACCTGCCCGTAGGAACCCGGCCGCGCGCTCGACGTCCCGCCCGTGGGACGCACGACGGCAGGCGGGAACGGGCGATGAGGGAGCGGCCGATGAGCTGGCTCTGGAACACTGCCGGCCCGGAGAAGCGAGCCTGGATCGTTTCGCACGTCGAGAATGCCGGACTCCGTTGGACTCCCCCGCCTCCGCTCCCGACCCCGCGCACGGGAGTCCCCCCGCTCAGCGCGCGGCAACGCCTGGGCCTGCTGGCAGGCTGGCCGGTGAAGACCCCTGCCGGCCGTCGTCCCCTGCTCCGCGAGGCGCGGGTCCTGAAGGCTCTGGACAACGACGCGGTCTTCGCCCTCCACGAGGAAGCCGGGCGCCTGCGGCTCGGCCTGGGCGGGAGCAGTCCGTGGCTCCAAGCTCACCTGGCGCCCGGCGGTCCCCACTACCTGCTCCCTGATCCGGCCGACTATTACTGGCCTGACCCGGAGGCGGGGCGACGCTGGTGGCAGTGCCGCGTGCTCCTGACGATGTTCGACGGCGAGCAGGTCAGCAGCATGCTGGCCGTACTTCCCGAGACCTTCATTGCCCTGCCCTCAACAGTGCCGCGCTTCAGGCAGCGTCATCTCGCCCACATCGCCCGCGCCACCGAACGGGACACCGGCCTCTGGGGCCGGGACCACAAGCCGCACTGCGGCCCGGAGCACTGCGGATACGTCCCCGCCGAGGAGGAGACCGCCTCGACGTGACCGCCTGCTCATGCAGGACCGGCTCCAGCCACTCGTCGCGCTACGGGGACGGGCCGACAGCTCAACCCCACGTCGGTCACCGCCGGTCGACCACGATCAGGGTGCCATCGGGACCGTAGGTCAACATCCGCGGCGGCCCCATCCTGCTGACGGCTGCCCGCAGCACGGCCTCCTTCTCCGCCGGCGTGGGCCCACCCGGCACCGTGAGGTGGAAGCCTCGCAGTGCCACCTCGTACGGATCGATGTCGTCGGGCTCGGGCATACCCTCCAGCACGAAGCCGAAGAAGGCGCGCAGTGCCTCCTCCCCGAGTTCGAGGGGGTGGAACGGCAAGGGGTACGGGTCCTGCTCTCCCCACGCCTCATCCAGTTCCACCGGGTGCTCCCCGGCCCAGAACGGCGCCTCGAACGCGAAGCGCTCGCCGAGGTCCTCCACCACCCCGCGGTCGGGCGAGAGACTGAGCGAGCGGACCAGCTGTTCGTCCTCCCAGACCGCGAAGGCCAGGAAGTCCACCACGCTGTGCATCCAGTGCACGACCAGGCGGCATCCCGCGCTCGCGTCGATCAGGTGCTGCGGCAGCCGCGAGGGGTAGTCGCCCATCCAGTGCCGGTCGCAGACGATGTCGACCTTGGGGAAGCTGCCGAGGTAGGCGGTCCCGTCGGGCGGGTACGTCGCGTCGCCGAGCTCGCACCCGGCCGACTCCGTGACCTCCCACCCGGGGTAGAGGCGGCCGACCAGCTCCGCAGTCCGCTCCGGATCCGCTTCCGCCGGCAGCCGCAGCGGGCCGGACGAAGCAGCATCCATGTAGACGAGCAGCCCGGTCTTGGCTCCCACGTGTCGGCCCCTCTCCAGAACGATGACCCCCGGTTCGGGGGGCAGGCCGCAAGCTACCAACCGCGTAAGACACCGGTGCCCGGCAAGACCTGGGTCTTGCCGGGCACCGGACGAACTGACGAGCCAGAGCGCGAGGCTAGGAGAGCGCCTCCCCAAGGCGACTCAGGGCCTTGAGGCGCTCGGCGAGGGAGGCGTGCGCGTAGACCTTCATGGTCACGCCGACATCGCTGTGGCCGGCGATCTCCCGGACGATGTGCGGGGGCACTCCGAGGTCGAGCAGCAGCGTGATGCAGGTGTGGCGAAGGTCGTGGAAGCGGAGATCGTCCAGGCCGAGGCGACCGCGGACCGCGTGCCAGCTGCGGCGCAGGTTGTCCGGCTCGTACGGGGTGCCGATCCGGGACGGGAAGACGAGGTCGTTCTCCTGCCAGTCCATGCCGGCGGCGGCCCGCTCGACGGCCTGACGCTCCCGGTGGTCCACCAGGGCGGCGAGGACCGGCGCGGGCAGCGGCAGGGTGCGCTCGGAGGACAACGTCTTGGGCAGGACGAGCCGCAGCTCGCCGTCGACCCGCTGAAGGTTGGTGCTCACCGTGAGGGTTCCGCGCTCCAGGTCGACCGAGCTCCAGCGAAGGCCGAGCAGCTCGCCCCGGCGCATGCCGAGCATCAGCGCGAGCACGTACAGGGTGTGCAGGCGGTGGCCGCTCAGCTCCTTGAGCACGAGCTTGGCCTGAGCGGTGGTCAGGCCCTTGCCGATCCGGTAGTCGGGCGCAGGGACCTTCACGAGCTTGGCCACGTTCTTGTGGATCAGCTCCTCTCGGACGGCGTGCTCCAGCGCGTTGCGGAGCACGGCGTGCACGGACTGGATCATCCGCGCGGACAGCAGCCGCTTGCAGCACTCGCCTGCGGCACAGCAGATCGGCTTGGGCCGCTGCGTGTCCCAGCCGCCCTTGCAGCACTGGCACTCGGCGCGCACCCGGTTCAGCCAGACGCGGACCTCCTGGGCGCGCAGGTCGCGCAGCCGCTTGGTGCCGAGGCCGGGTATGAGGTGGACGCGGACCACGCTCTCGTAGCCCTGGTAGGTCTTGGGCCGGCGGTTGGGCAGGACCTCCTCGGCGAGCCAGTAGTTGAGGTACTGGCCGACGTTGGAGTCGGTGTCGGGCAGCGGGATGCCGTTGATGGCGTCGGCCTGCAGTTCGACGAGGGCGTTGTGGACCTCGTCCCAGGTCTTGCCGTAGATCGAGACCCGCTTGCGGAGGCCGGAGGTGGTGATGACGTAGGCGCGGCCGTGGTAGCGGCCGTCCTTGCGCAGGGTGATGCTGCCCGCGCCGTTGGGGTTACGCTTTGCCATCAGGCCGCCACCTCCGTGAGCTCGGCGACGAACGCGCGGACGGCGGTGGCCGGGACGCGGCGGGAGCGGCCGATGGTGACCGAGGGGAGGCGTCGGGCGCGGATGAGGTCGTAGACGGTGGAGCGGCCGAGCTGGAGCTGGGCCATGACGTCCGGAATGGTCAGCAGGAGCTGCTCATACGGAGCCGCGTTAGTTGCGGCGGCCGGGGTGCCGGCAGAGGCAGCGACAAGGACCGGACCACCGTTCAAGCCAGCGGCGTCGAGAGCCGTCAGTGGCGGCGTCTTCGCCGGATCCGTCGGTGAAGCGGAGACGGGGAGTGCCATGCTGGAGGCAGGACCCTTCTGTGGACGGGCGCGCGAACGCCCAGGTGCGGAGGGATCTGGGCCGGCGGGGGCGAAGGTCTGGCGGCTGGGCGCCTCTGCCGGGAACAGGAGAGAAGTCCCGACCGGCCCGATGCGGGGCGGCGGGTGACTGGAATGAAGCTGTCAGCCCGAAGGCGGCACCGGGAAGTGGTCACCGGCGACAGCGTGAATGGACCGTCAGATCGGTCTGTGGGCCGCGATGGCCGCAGGTATGGCAGATGCCACGAGACGGCCCAGGGCCACCTCGGTACGCCCCAGACCGATGCCGGTCTGGTCAGCTGTGGGGCAGTGCTCGGGGGGCACGCGCGGTTCCTTCCTCGGTGGCTGGTGGGCTGCAACCCTGCACCGTGGTCGATCGTCGTGGATGGGCGTTGCGCGGTTGGTGGCCGCGTGGGGTGTGACGTTAGCTCTGGATCCCGGTCGCGCCAAATGGCTGGCCGGGCTCGGTGAGCACGCTACGAGCGGGCTCGGCCGTTTTCCAAAAAATGAACTGGCCTTGTGGCTCGCGGGACGGCGGCAAGGCGCGGTTACTCGTCGGTGTGGACCGGCTCGGTTGGCATCTTGCCGCCCTTAAGGAACTCTTGGACCAGTGCCGTTGGCGCGTACCGGCGGTACTCGAAGGAGAGGCCGATCCCGATCTTGCCGCGGAGGCGCTTGCGGTTGTGGGGGAAGTCCTGGCAGTACTTCTCGGCGGTGTTCAGGGCCTTGGTCATGAATTCGGCGCCCTGTGCGGCCAGGCGGTAGCCCTGGACCACGTGGTCGGCGAGGTCCTGCATGATCTTCTCATCGCTCGCGGTCGGTGGGCCAAGGAAGTCCTCCAGAGGCAGGTTGAAGACCTTGGCGAAGCCGATCGCTTCGTCGAGGTTGATCCGTCGGCGTGGTTCGCCGCTCTCGATGCGCCAGACCGAGGACTGGTTGATCGGGTAGCCGGCCTCGGTCATGCGCTTGGCCAGCTCGCCGGTGCTCCAGCCCAGGAGTTCGCGCTCCAGCCGGACGCGCTCGGCCGCGTTCTCCTCGCTCAGGCTGACGGAGGCGCCCCGGTCTTCCCTCCCACCACTCGGTGGCTCCCCGCCCTGTCCTGCGGCCGGGCTGCTCGTAGGCTCGTCCTGCTCGGACACTCGATTCACCTCGCATCAGTTTCTGAGGCGACTTGCATAACGGCCGCCGGGGTGCCATGCTGATGCACAGCGAAAGGCTTGTCAAGTCGTACTGCATCAGGTGGCTGCCTGCCCGCTCGCCGCACAAAGGCCGAAGGCCCCCGGTGCTACCAACACCGAGGGCCTGACAAGGTCCAAAACCGCCCATCCACGACGATCGACCACGGTGCAGGGTTGCAGCCCAGGCGCACCGAGGAAGGACCAACGTGCTCCAGCGTACGGTGTCGCATCCTTGCGGCGCACCTGCTCCGCGCGCCTCTTTCCCGAAGGCGGGGTGGTAGACCATGGCGCGCATCCGCACCATCAAGCCCGAGTATCCCGTCTCGGAGGACCTCGCGTCGGTGTCCCTGACCGCCGAGCGCACGTTCCTGTGCCTGATCACCCAGGCCGACGACGAGGGGCGCCACCGCGACAACGCGGCGGTCCTCAACGGTGCGCTGTGGTCGCTGCGGCCCGAGCACACCGCGCTCGACACCGAGGACGAGCTGCGTCAGCTCGCCGCGACCGACCTGATCTGCCGGTACACCGGCTGTGACGGCCGCCAGTACCTGCACCTCACCAAGTGGCGCGAGCACCAGAAGATCTCCCACCCGACCGCCTCGCGCCTGCCCTCCTGCCCGGTCCACGAGGCCGCGGGCTGGTGCGGCAAGTGCAAGGCCAAGGGCTGCGCGTGTTCGGCTCCGGGGAAGCTCCAGAGCTCTCCGGAGGCGCTCGTGAAGCCAGCGGAGGCCCTGGTCGGCCTGCTGCCCGCCGCGCGCGCCCACGGCGACTCCACACCTGCCCAGGCGACCGCCGCGGCGGGGGGCAATGTGACGAGGCTTGGCGAAAGCGCAGGTCAGGACGCTTCTCCGGAGTCTCTCCGGAGGCTTCCGGAGAACGTCGTGCCTGGACCGTGGACCGTGGACCATGGATCTACCCCTACGGGGGGCGGCTTCGCCGCGCCCACCCCGGCACCCTCCTCGGCAACCCCGCACCGACAGGCGCCGGTCCGGGTCGACACACCGGCGGGCGAGCACAAGGTGAACGCGGGCGCCCTGCTGGCCGAGTACGTGGCCAGCTGCCCCAGGCCGGTGCCCGACGACGTGAAGGGCCACCTCGGCAAGAAGATCAAGGGCCTGCTCGCCGAGGGCTACAGCGGTGACGACATCCGGGCCGGACTGAGGCTGTTCGCTGCCAGGCCGCTGAGTCCGAACCTGCTGCCGAGCATGGTCAACGAGGTGATCAACGCCCAGCCCACCGTGCCCGCACGCGCCGGGCACAGTGCCGCCCGCTCCCCGTACCAGCCCTTCGCCAACCCGGCCGACGCCCGCGACTACTACGAGGGGGACCTGTGACCAGCCTGCTCACGCCCCAGTCCGCCGCAAGCCGCGAGCCTGAACCCGTTATGGGCGCCGTCTGGCGAGCCCATCAGGTCCTCGCCAAGCGGGGCATCGACCCGAACCGGCCGCTGGAGGACACCGACCAGCCCTCCACCGCGCTGGAGCTCGCCGACCGGCGCATCCCGCCGCGTTACCGCCTCGCCGTCGCCGACCACCCGGAGGTCGTCACCTGGGTCCAGCAGGTCACCCGGGCCTGTCGACCGGGACCCGGTGGGATCCCGGGCATCGCGCAGGGCCCCTCGCTCCTGATCGCCGGCCCCACCGGCTCGGGCAAGACCCACCAGGCGTACGGCGCCATCCGCAGCCTGCTGAAGGCCGGGGTGCGCCTGCGCTGGACCAAGCTCACCGCGACCGAGCTGTACGCCTCCCAGCGGCCCCGCCAGGGCACGGACACTGAGAGGGAGATGCGCGAGCTGATGACCTGCCCGCTGCTGGTCCTCGACGACCTCGGCGCCGCCAAGGCGTCCGAGTGGACCGAGGAGCTGACCCTGCGGCTGGTCGACCACCGCTACGAGCACCTGCTCCCGACGATCTTCACCACCAACCTGCCGCCCGGCGAGATCAAGAACGCCCTCGGCGACCGCACCGCCTCCCGCCTCGCGGAAATGTGCGAACGCGCCATTCTCACCGGCACCGACCGCCGCAGGCGCACCGCCGCCTGACTGGCCAGCAGGCCCCTGGCGCCGTCGACCCGCGCACCCCTGCCGGCGCGCGGGCACGGCCGGGGCCACCGGCCTCCCCACACTTCACCCCCGCCATCGCCTCGCCGCTTCGCCATGCGCGCCTGCGGCGAGGCCACCCCTGGAGCACCACACGTGACCACCGCCGCGATATCCCCTGCCCACACGCCGTCCGCCCGGGTCACCGTCTGGGACCGCCTTGCCGTCGGCCTGCTCGGCGTGCTCGGCTTCGTCCTGTCCTACGACGCCCTGCGGCAGATGGCCGCCGCGACCCACGTCCGCGGCCCGCTCACCTACCTGTTCCCGGTCATCATCGACGGCTTCATCGCCTACGGCGTGCGCGCCCTGCTCGTCCTGCGCGACGCCCACTGGCCGGCCCGCGCCTACGCGTGGACGCTCTTCGCCGGAGCGACCGCCACCAGCGTCTGGGCCAACGCCCTGCACGCCATCCGGCTCAACCAACTGCCCACCCCCAGCACCGGGCTGAAGCTGAGCAACACCGTCGTCGGAGTTCTGTCCACCCTTGCCCCGCTCGCCCTCGGCGGCGCCGTCCACCTGTACATCCTCATCGCCCGCCAGGGCCAGAACACGGCGATCCGCCGCGGTGGGCAGAACGTCGGTCCGCTCAGCCAGCCTTCTGCCGCCCCGGCAGCCGGAGACCACGGCGCCGATGTCCAGCCGCAGCACACGGAGGACCGCAGTGAGGAGACCGCACTGCTGACGCTGCTGTCCGCCGCCGGACTTCTGCCCGCCGAGTGGAGTGACGCACTGCCCGATCCCCAGCCGGCAGAAGGCGACGACCAGCCGATCGGCACCCGGCACACCGCGGTCGGCGAGCAGGCCGAGTCCGCCGACACACCGGAGGTGACCTGTGTCGACGGTCTTGCCTCCGCCGTGCAGGGCAAGGCCATCGGCCGACCGCCGGGCGCGTCGATGGAGCAGCTGATGGAGGTCGGCCTCGCGGCGGTCGCCGCCGAGGGGCGCCTCACCCGCGCGATCGTCGAACAGGCCGTCCGCGAGGCCGACCTTCCGCTCGGCAGTACCCGCCTTACGAAACTGATGAAGCAGCTCCGCCGAGAGTGGAACGGCGGACAGAACCGCCGGCACCCCGAGGCCGACTGACCGCTCCGGTGTCTGGCCGACCGACCTGCCTTGGTCGGCCGGACACCGACTTCTGCCGACCCACCGCCGCACTCGGCAGAAGTTCACCGCCGCCCGGTCGCTGCGCCCGGCCGGACTCGACTCGCACTGCGGACACCAGTCCCACGCGACGGTCGGTCCCGGGAAGGCCGCGCCTGGCGTGCCGCCTATACCTGCGAATTCCGGCATAGCCAAACCGTCAACCATCCGGACACCGCACACCCACACACCCACCAGCCCGAATCGCCCACCGCCACCGAGGAAAACGACGCGTGAACGCCGTCCGCCGAACCCTGAACAGCCTGCTCGGGAAGCCTGTAAGCTCCATGCACCGCAACGGAGTTGACCACCCACCTGCCCCAGGCGGAGCAAGCGAGTGCGTGCGGGGCCCCTACGGGGCCACGCACGCGGACGTCCCCGCCCAGGAGGGCGTGGACGTGCCGGTGCTGCCGAGGGCGGCAGCACCGGAGCTCCACCGCGAGGGCGCGGCGGAGCAGGAGGAGAAGCCCGCCGTCGAGCCGTCCGCTCCCGCCCCCGCTGCTGACCGTGCTGAGCGCGTCAGTGTCCGCCGTCCCAAGCGCCGCCGACGTGACAACGACAACCCCAAGACGAAGAAGCTCGGCTTCCGCTGCACCGCGGAGTGTGAAGCGCAGATCAAGCGGCTCGCGCAGGCGGCTGGCCTGAACGTGGCCGACTACCTGGAACGCCAGGCCCTGACCCCGGGCGGCGCTGGCATGGTGACCTGCGACGAGCAGCTCGACGGGGCCGTGCAGGCGCTGGATGCCGCGCGGTTCCAGATCGGCCGGGTCGGCGTCAACGTCAACCAGATCGCCTTCCAGCTCAACGCCCAGATCGGCATCGAGCCCGGCCCGGCACAGGGCACCCTGGAGAGGGCAACGGAGCTGATGATGGAGACTCGCCGGGCCGCCGCCCAGGTCGACGCTACTGCGATGCGGGTGGCGAAGGCCGGTCGCCGGTGATTACCACGGTCCGCTCCGGTAAGAACACTCTCGGAGCCTTGCAGTACCTGTACGGTCCGGGCAGGCGCAACGAGCACACCGATCCGCATCTCGTCGCGTCCTGGGACGGCTTCGCCCCCGACCCGGGCCGTGATCCGCAGGCCACGCTTGCCCAGCTGCGGGACGTCCTGGATCTGCACGTCGTCCGGTACGGGCCGATCAAGAAGCACGTCTACCACCGCATGGTCCGTGCCGATCCTTCCGACCGGAACCTGAGTGACGAGGAGTGGGCGGACGTTGCCCGCCGGATCGTGGCCGTCGCCGGTATCGCCCCTGACGGTGATCCGGACGGATGCCGGTGGATCGCCGTGCACCACGGGGACAACCACATCCACATCCTCGCCACCACGGTGCGCGCCGACCTGACCCAGGCCCGCATACGCGGTGACCAGTTCCGGGCCGAGACCGAGCTCACCGAGATCGAGCGGCAGTACGGGCTCAAGGACCTGTCCGACACCCGCACCCCGGAGTACCGGGATGCGATCCCCAAGCGCGCCAAGAGTGGCGAACTGCGCAAGGCCGAGCGGCTGGGCCAGGAGGAGACCGGGCGCGAGCGGCTGCGGACCGGTGTGCGTCGGGCGCTGGCCGGCGCCGCCAGCGAGGAGGAGTTCCTCGCCCGCCTCACCGCCCAGGGCATCCAGTACGACATCCGCCGCAAGCCCTCCGGCGACCCGTCCGGCTACACGTTCGCCCTGGCCCCGGTGTCGGACGGGGAGAAGCCGGTGTGGTTCTCCGGCAGCAAGCTCGCCGCCGACCTCACCCTGCCCAAGATCCACGGACGCTTCGCCGTCGGCGTCGACGAGCCCCCGTCCAACCGCATGGGCGATTTGGTGTGGTCGTCCACGGTCCGGTACCGGGCCAGCACCACCATCGACCGGGCCACCGCCACCGTCGACGACGCCCCCTGGATCACCCAGGTCACCGCAGTGGTCAGCGGTGCCATCGAGGTGCTCGACACCCTCGCCCTCACCAGCCCCGTCCTGTCCAGGAAGGAGATCAACCACGCCGCCCGGGCACTGGAGTACACCGCCGTCGCCGGCACCCGCGCGGCCCGCGCCGAGGTGAGGGCGATGCGCTCGGCCGCCCGCGAACTCCTCTACGGCGGACCCTCGGGCGGCAGCGGCGACGAGGGGGCTGCTGCCGCGACGGTCCTGTGCAGCCTGGTCCTGCTGGCGATCGTGATCGCCAAGTGGCATGCGGCCCAAGGCCACCAGCGCCAGGCCGAGGCCGCGGACGCGGCGGCTGCGCACCTGCGCACCGCCTACGGCCGGCACGCCGGACGCCCGGTCGCCCTGCTCGACGTCCGCGGCCGTCAGCTCCCGGAGCCGGTCCGTGACCGGCAGGAGGCGGCGGTCCGCCAGGCGCTGCCCGCAGACCAGGCCGCCCGGGTGCTCGCCGAGGACGGCTGGGCGGCGCTCGCTGCCACCCTGGCCGAAGCCGAGCAGGCCGGCCACGACTCGCAGGCCCTGCTCACCCAGGTCGCCGGGCAACGCGAGTTGGCCAGCGCCGACTCGCCCGCCGCCGTGCTGACCTGGCGCGTCCGGCGCAACAGCCGCCTCCCGGCCCCGGCGCCGAAGGCCACAGCGGAGGAACGCCGCACCCGCGCGGCCCGCTCCAGGAGCGCCACCGGCCGCACCATCACACCGGCAGGCACGGCTGCCCAGCCGCCCCGGCCGCCGGCGCCGCCCGCACCCGAGACGGTGCGCCGCACACGGTGACCAACCCGGTGGGCGGGTGCGGAGCCCCACCGCACCCGCCCACCAACCCCCACCCTGCTGGCAGCTACAGGCCCGCAGGGCTCTTTCTCGCCTTTCCTCTCCGCTTGCCGCCCAGGCGGCGACAGAGGCAACCCATCATCCTCGTCAGCTTTTGGAGACAGCTTCTTGAGTCCCACCCCGGTCGTGCAGCGCACCGTGTTCTCGACGTCCCGCAGCGCGGAGTTCCTGGAAGCGCAAGCCTTGCAGTCCCAGACCGGCCAGCCCCGTGCGAGGTTCGGCGACGTCGTCATCAAGGAGCTGCTCGACAACGCGCTCGACGCGGCGGAGTCCGCGCGCGTGCGTCCGGAGATCGGCCTTGAGGTGTCCTGGGCCGATGGTGTGGCGCGGGTGAGCGTGACGGACAACGGCCCCGGCATGCCGAGCGGGGTGGTCGAGCGGATCCTGGACTTCACCCGCAACGTCTCCGACAAGGAGAGCCTGCGCTCGCCGACCCGCGGGATGCAAGGCAACGCCTTCAAGACCCTGCTCGGCATCCCCTACGCGCTCGGCGTCACGGAGCCGGTAGTGGTCGAGGCGCTGGGCGTGCGGCACGAGATCGCCGTGTCCGCCGACCCCTCGGGCGAGGTCGCCATCCGCCACACGAAGGCCCCCTCCACCCGCACCACCGGCACGTCGGTCACCGTGCCGCTGCCGACCGAGCTGGTCACGGACGAGAAGACGGCTACCTGGCTGCAGAACTTCGCCCTCGTCAACCCGCACGCGCGCATCGTTGACCACGGTCAGACCGGCTGCGCGCAGGGGGCCGGAATTTACAAGCCCACCGCGCCCAAGGGGTGGCGCAAGCCCCTGCCCACCGACCCGACCAGCGCACACCACTATGACGATGCCGCGATGAAGAAGCTGGTCTTCGCCCACATCCGCGAGCACCAGCAGGGTGGTGCGGACCTGACCGTGCGGGCGTTCACCAACACCTTCGCAGGCCTGACCGGCTCGGCCAAGGCCAAGAAGGTCGCCGAACAGGTCCCCGGCATCACGCACCTGTCCGGCTTCGAGCAGCACCGGGACCAGGTCCCGGTGCTGCTGGCCGCCATGAAGGAGCACAGCAAGCTGCCCACGCCCACCTACCTCGGCCAGGTCCCCCGCGACCACTACACCCACGTCCTGGACCATGCCTTCGGCGTCGAGGAGGCATGGTTCTCGCGCAAGCAGCTGACGGATGCGGCCGGGATCCCGTGGAGCATCGAGGTGACAGCGGCCCGCACGAAGCGACCTGGCACCGTGAGCTTCGCCGTGAACTACTCGGCGACCTTCGGCGACCCGCTGGCCGCCACCCACCTGGCCGGCGACGGCTTCACCAGCACCGGGGCGCGCACGTTCCTGTCCCTGACCGATGCCGCCCCCGGGGAGGGCAACCAGTTCCGCCGGGCCGCGATCGTGCACTTGGTCTGCCCGGTGCCGCAGTTCACCGACAAGGGCAAGACCGCGCTCGTCATCCCGCCCGAGGCCGCCGACGCCTGCGCGAAGGCCCTCACTGCCGCGACCCGCGTGCTGGCCAAGGACCAGCGCTCCAAGAAGAGCGCCGACCGCCGCGAAGAACGGGCGGCGATGCGCGCGCACAAGGCCAACACCGCCAGCCTGGGCGCGCCGAAGGTGTCCAAGAAAGCCGCCGTATTCGCGGTCATGCGTGAGGCCATTGGCCAGGCCCGCGGCGGCGAGGGCCTGTCGTTCTCCTCCCACACGCTGTTCTACAAGATCCGCCCGCTCGCGCTGAAGCTCCTGCCGGCCGGGGCCAAGCTCAACGCCCAGTACGTCGAGCAGAACCTGATCCCCCAGTGGGAGAAGGAGAACGGCCCCATCCCGGGCCTGTACCGCGAGCCGCGCGGAACCCTGCACCACCCCCACGACCCCGACGGGATCCGGGACGTGCACCTGGGCACCCGTGAGGTCCGGGAGTACATCCCGCCGAAGTGGAGCTACAACAAGATCCTCGTCATCGAGAAGACGGGCCTGTGGCCACCGGTGCGCGAGTCCGGTATCGCCGAGAAGTACGACATGGCCGTCATCACCAACGAGGGCTACGGCACCGAGGCATGCCGTGACCTGCTCGCCAAGATGCCCCCCGGCGACGTGCGGATCTTCGTCCTGCACGACGCCGACCCCTACGGCTACAACATCGCCCGCACCCTCGGCGAGGAGACCGCCCGCATGCCCGACCATCGGGTGGAGGTCATCGACCTCGGCCTGACCGTCGAGGACGCCATCACCAAGGGCCTGGAGGCCGAGCCCGACACCCGCGACGCCGCGCTGCCCGCCGGCATCGTGGACCGCCTGTCCGAGGTCGCCCGCGACTGGTTCACCGGCACCCCCTTCACCTGGAATACCAAAGGCGAGCCCGCCAAGTGGCGCTATCAGCGCGTCGAACTCAACGCCTTCTCCTCCCCGGAGCTCATCGCCTACATCGAGGAAGGACTCGCCCGCCACAACGCCACCGGCAAGGTGATACCCCCCGACAGCGAGCTGCGCTCCACCGCCCAGCAGCAACTGCACCATCGCGTCGTCGGGGCCGTCGGCGAGGCGGTAGACGCCATGTTCGCCATGGACCAGCTGGTCCGAGCGGTGTACGCCGACCTCGACACGGAGCGCATCACCAGCATCGGCCAGGCCGACCTCGCCCAGCTCCACGCCCACCGCCCCTCCCTGCCCTGGGAGGACGCCGTCAAGACCCTGGTCAACAACCGGCTGCCCAACACCCCCCGCCTCACCGCCCTCGCCTACCAAGCCGTGGCCAACCAGCTGGCCGCAGACCGCCGGTAGCCCCGGGTGTGGGAGTTGACCGGCTTCGGCTTCACGGTACTGGCCTGGTTCCGCACGAGGTTACTCGGGCATGGCATGGAACGCCTCGTCTTCGACCGACTGCTGGAGCACTGCCGCGAGAGCGGGTTTGTCGGCGCCGGCGGGAAGCAGCGCACCGACTTCACGCGCGTGGTGAGCTTCTAGATGGGTGCCGCTCCGGTTCGGGGTCGTTGGGTTAGTGGTGAGTGCCTCGGCAGGGGCCTGGGGGCTGGTCACGCCGGGTCGGCGAGCCGGCGTGACGGGCGGGATGCGGCCACTGCCGGGCGAGGCGGGGCGCTCGGCTCGTTGGGCCACGAGCGCCCCTGAGCCGGGCCCGCGCATGCAGCGGAGGGGCCGTCGGCGGCCTGTGCCGCATACGGCCCCTCCTGGGTGGAGCGGGGTCTGATCAGCTGTTGTAGAGCGCGGTGATCTGCTGCGTGGTCATCGCGTACGGGTAGCTGCGGACGTCGCTGACGGCCCCGTCCAGCTTGTTGATCACAGTGGTGTTGTTGTTCATGTAGCAGGCGCCGATGGTGAACGCACGGGCCGCATTGGGCGTGGTGCTCGCACCCCAGGGCGTGGACTGGGTGGTGGAGCCGGCGTAGGTGCCGTTGACGTAGAGCGTCAGGGCGTGGGTGTCGGCGCTGTAGGTGACCGCGAGGTGGGTCCAGTTGCCCGTGGTCGCCGAGCCGTTGGCCGAGGCCACCGCGGGCCATGCCGCGTTCCAGTCGTCCTGGGACGGTGCGAGCGCGCCCCAGGCCTGGCTGGCGTGCATGTACTGCAGGTTGATCGGCGGCAGGGTGTCACCGTTCTGGCAGACGAAGCTCTGGTCACTACCGGTGCTGCCGTCCAGCCGGACCCAGGCCGAGAGGGTGTAGCTGGTGCTGGTGTCGACTGCGGCTCCGTTGGTGGCCACGGCGATCGGGGTGTTGTAGGTGGCGTTGAACGTGCCGCTCTGCCAGATCGGCTGGTTGCTCGCGGTGTAGACGGCCAGGTTGTGGTCGCTCTGCAGCCTGAGCAGGGCACCGGGGTTGTTGTTCGTACCGGTGGCCCACAGTGCGGTGCGGTTGGTGTCGTAGATGACGAAGTTGCCGTCCGGCTGCATGGTGGCCGTGGCACCCGGGTGGTTGTACGTGCCCGAGGCCCACAGGACCGTCGGCGAGTTGAGCGCGGCGAGGATCAGGTTGCCGTCGGTTTGCATGGTCAGCGTCATGTTGACCGCCGTGACACGCTGGCCCGGGTTGAGTACCGTGCCTGCGGTCAGGTTGTAGATCCCCCAGATGCCCGTGGTCTGGGTGCTGAACATGCTGCCGCTTCCGTTGAACGCGGCGGCCGCATTGGCGTTGCCCTTGTGGTCGGTGGTCCAGGTGGGGCTGCTCGGCAGGGTCAGCGGGTTCTGGCCGGTGCTGTCGGTGGCGATGCCGTTGTTGGTGTTGGCGGCGTTCAGCGGCCACTGGTCCGCCCCGAGCGAGGTGTTCAGTACGGTGCTCGGGCCGTTCCAGGTGAGACTGGGAGCGGTGGTGGTCCCGGTGACCGTGCTCGTCCACAGCTCGACGCCGCCGCTGGGCGTGATGGCCCACAGCGCGGAGGTGCCGGCGCCGGTGAGGTCGCCGTCGGAGCCCATGGCCGGAGCGGAGGTATAGGGCACGTTGCCGACGGTCGCCGTGGTGGCGATGCTCGTGATGATCGGGTAGGTGGACGCATTGCCGAACTGGTCGGTGATGCTGCCGGAGCCCAGGTTGAAGGTGTAGGCGTAGAGGTTGCCGTTGGTGACGTCGCGGGCCCACAGTCCGGGGTGGCCCTGCTTGGCCCAGTCGCCGGGGGAGATCAGCTGCAGGTTCTTCCAGCCGGTGGCCGCGATCTTGATGGGGGAACCGAAGGTGGCGTCGCTGATGGTGGGGTAGTACCAGAGTGCACCGTTGCCGTCCGGACTGGCTTCGACGGTGAGCAGGCCGGTGCGGTTCTGGAACTTCTTGTTGGTGTCCAGGTTGGTGGTGCTGGGGTCGCCGAGGGCTGCGATCTGGGTCGTGGTGGACCAGTTGGTGGCGTCATAGCCGGTGCAGTCGGTGACGGTCGGGTCGCAGGCCGGCTTGGTGAGCTGGCTGTGCGAGTCGAACACGCCGGGGATGCCGGTGTTGCCCGGGTTCGGGTAGAAGTAGAGGTTCGCCTCACCGTCCTTGTGGACGATGAGGTCGTCGACGTTCATTCCGCCGCGCAGGCTGCCGCGGTGGGTGACGCGGTAGTCGGCCCATGAGTCGCCGTCGGGTGAGCTGGCGGCCTTCGCCGCGTCCGCCGTGTTGACCGACGTGGCGAGCGGGTTGCCGGGCACGGTGTAGGCGCGGAGGTTGCCCGCCGTGTCAGCGGTGACGATGTCCGGCACGCTGTCGCCGGTGACGTTGCCGAAGGCCGGGGGCGGCCCGTTGGGGTTCCACGCCGCGTAGAAGGAGTACTGCGCGACCGGGGAGAGGTTGCCGGCGTTGTCCTGGGCTCGAACGTAGATCACGTTGGTGCCCCAGTGGCCGGGCTTCACCGGGAGCTGGTTGGCGGGGATGGCCGATCCGCACGCGGTCGTGGTGGTCTGGTCGGAGAGCTGTGGGTCCGGGCCCCAGGTGACGCACGCGACGCCCGAGGAGTTGAGGCCGCTGGGGTTCGGATCGGTGGCCGAGAAGGGGATGTAGCCCTGTTGGCCGGCGAGCAGCTTGCTGACCTGGCCGCTGCCCGAGGGCGGGAACTGCGTGGTCAGGTCGGTGACCGGCGGGAAGCTGATGGTCGGCGGGGTGAGGTCGACCTTGAAGAAGCAGGTCGGGGTCGCGCCGGACCAGGGCGCGCCAGGCAGGTTGTCGGTGGCCATGAGGCTGTAGCCGTAGGAGTGGCCGTCCTTGATCACCCCGGCCGGGATGGTGAATGATGCGGTGCTGTTGTTGGGGACCGGCGACGAGAGGCCGGAGGCGACGTCCGGGGTGCCCGGGAGGTTGTAGTCCCAGATGTGGCTCCAGCTGTAGAGCTGGGCCTGGGTCGGACTGGAGACGGTTCCGTTGATGGCGACCGCCCCGGTCCGGTCACTGCCGGCTCCCAGCCAGGCCCAGTCCGCCGAGTTGCCGTCACCGCAGGACTGTGTGGTCCGCGAGGGACTGATGGTCTTCGGCGCGGGGGTGACGTTCGGGTTGGTCGGCAGGTTGGGCGCGCGGTCGTAGCTGACCGTCAGCGACGGGTTGGTGGTCAGCCGCTTGAACGCGTTGTCGTTGCTTTCGTTGCCGTAGAGCCCGAAGGTGAGATTCGGGTAGGTGCCGGCGTACTGCTGGAACGTGGAGGTGACGTCGTAGCTGAACGGTACGTTGTCGTGGCACGCGCCGTTGCCCGAGCCGCCGATCGTGTCCTCGCCGAGCCGGCCGCCGGCCTGGCCGGGCTGGTTGGACCAGGTGGTGGCGTTGCTGATGCCACCGGTCAGGTAGAGGTCCAGCGGGTAGGTGTTCGTGCAGGACCAGTCGGCGGACACGTACTCGGAGAAGGTCAGGGTGGCCGAGTAGATGGTGGTGCCGTTCAGGGCGCCGGTGTCGAACTGGAAGAAGCTCCGGTAGGTGTCGGTCGGCGAGCAACTGCCGCCTGCGGCGTAGTAGCCGCACAGGCCGACCCCCGGGTGGTCGGTGTCGGCACTGCCGCTGCGATCCCAGTTGGAGAGGTTCGGATAGGCGGCCTGCACCCAGGTCCAGGCGCTGGCCTGGTTGCTGTAGGGGATCCAGGCCGGGTCGATGTAGAACGGAGCGGTGCCGTGGGCCAGCAGGTTCTGGTCGGGAGTCAGGTCGATGCCGTCGGCGTTCACCTTCACCGGCATCTGGGTGACCTTGGCCCCGTCTCCGGGACCGGCCTGGGTGCTCGTCGCTCGGCTGTGCTCCTGGGCATCGGTGGTGGGAACGTTCGCTGTGGGCGCCCCGGCGTCGGCGGTCCGGGCGGCGGCCTCGGCCGCCGATGTCGGGGCCGTGGAGCTGTCCCACATCTGCGGGGTCGGCGCGGTCCAGAGGACCGCGCCGTTGCTGCCGCTGGCGGTCAGGGCGCCGCTCTTGTCGGCACTGAGCGTCACTCCATCGGCGGTGGTCCCGAAATGCAGATCGCGGACCACCGGGTTGGCTGCGGCGGCCCGGGTCTTGAGGACTACTACGGTGGTCAGGCCACCGAACTTGGTGGCGGTGACTTGCAGATCGGTGTCGGGGGCGACGTCCGCGTAAGTCAGCACGTCACCATTGACCGTCGGGGCCGGCAGGCTGAACGGCGCGGTGATCGCCAGCTTCTTGCCGTTGCCGCTGGTCATCGTGGCCAGCGGCCCGTCGCCCCCCTTGGACAGCACCAGCGAGCCGGCCGCCGCCTTGGGCGAGAACGTCCCGTCGGAGTTGGTGACGAGCGTGGCGTCCAGGGGGACCCAGGTGCCGTTCCTCTTCATCCGCTGCTGGTCAGGGTGCTCGGTCAGCTGCAGGTGGCCGGCGGGCGTGGCCACCGTCTCGCTGAACTCGGTGGTCAGCGAGTCGATCGGGACGTTCCCACCAGTGGCCTTCGCCTGCGCGATGGCCTTGTCGGTCTCGTCGGCCGGAGGCTCCTCCTTCATGCGCTGCGCGGTCGCGGCCGTAATGGCGCTCTGGGAGGGCATGTCCACGGCCGAGGCGGCGCGCGCTCCCGGACCGGCGAGCGTGACAGCGAGTGTCGCTGCGGCGGCCAGTGCCAGGAGGCGGGTCTGGGCCGGCCTGCGCCGGCGGTGTCTGTTCAAGGTGGTGATTCCCCCCAAGGAACGTGAGCAGCTCCATGCTCTCTGTACAGAGGTCAGGGAGCACGGTGGTGGGTGGATGCCATTCAAGCAAGCAATTTTGGCGGTGACATGTCCCCTTTGGTTGCATTCAAGGCATTGGTGAGTCAGTGATATGACTCACTGTCAGAATTTCAACATCCTTGAGCTCAGCTTGAGTTGAGCTGATAGGGCGCCTGGTGAGATCAGCTCCGTCCGTCGGCTACTTCGCGAATCATCGAGCGGCGGAACGTGTCGGCCCGTAGTGTGCGAACGGCTCACGCCAAGAGAAGTTGACTGTAAATCAACTAAACGAGGACACATGCTGGTTCATCGACGAAGTTCGACCCGAAGCAGACCGCCTGGATCGCTTGCCGGGAAGCTGGTGGCAGTCAGCGCGATGACGTTGGTGGGTTCCCTGCTGGTCCCGGCCCAGGTGGCCGGTGCGGCAGACCTGCACGACTACTCCCGGAAGTGGTCGCCGCCGAAGACCGCGCTGCCCAGGACGCCTTC
Organism: Kitasatospora sp. NPDC052896; assembly: GCF_044547075.1. NCBI lineage: Bacteria > Bacillati > Actinomycetota > Actinomycetes > Kitasatosporales > Streptomycetaceae > Kitasatospora > Kitasatospora sp. NPDC052896. The sequence goes on along the minus strand of NZ_JBITZU010000001.1, from coordinate 1,256,591 downwards.
GGTGAAAGGCAAGAACGCCCCATCCACACCGGTGACCAAGCCGGCCCACCCGGTGCCCCCGACCTGGCAGCCGCCGGCCGCCGGTGTCGTCGAGGCCCGACCGCACGGCACAGCCGACGTGGTGCTCGGCACCGCGCCGGCCGTCGACTCGAAGGCCGCCGCCCATGCGGACGGTGCCCAGGCCACCGAGCCGGCGGCCGGCGCCGCCGTCCAGGCACAGGGCCTGCCGGTGAGCCTGGCTCCCCTGGCCGGCTCCCCGAATGCCTCCGCGCAGGCCGTGCGGGTGACCGTGGCCGATGACAAGACCACCTCCGCGGCCGGTATATCGGGAGTCGCGTTCTCGCTACTGCGGGCGGACTCCTCGGTCCGGAGCCAGGTCCGGGTGGCCGTCGAGGTCGACCAGCTGGGCAACGCCACCGGCGGCGACTGGACCGACCGTGCTCGGCTGGTCGAGCTGCCCGCCTGCTCCCTCTCGACTCCTCAGCTGCCCGGCTGTCTGGCGCAGACGCCGGTCTCCTCGCACTACGACGCGGCCGCCAAGAAGCTGGTCGCCGACGTCGTCCTGCCGGCGAGGGCTACCACGCCGCGCGGCGAGCCGCACGCCATGTCCACGACGGACCGGACGCAGATGCAGACCGCGGCGCCGATGGTGCTCGCCACCGTCAGCGGCTCCTCCAGCGGCGCCGGCACGTACGCGGCAACCAGCCTCAACCCCTCGCAGGCCTGGACGGCCGGCGGATCCTCGGGCTCGTTCACCTACAACTACCCGATCGCCGCGCCACCGACCCTCGGTGGCGCGCAGCCGCAGGTCGCGCTCGCCTACGACTCCTCGGCGGTGGACGGCGAGACCTCCTCCACCAACTCCCAGGCGTCGTGGATCGGTGACGGCTGGAGCTACAGTCCCGGCTACGTCGAGCGCTCCTACCAGCCCTGTGACAACGACGGCATCAACAACTCGATGGACGACTGCTGGGCGGGTGCCAACCTGACCCTCTCGCTAGCCGGCCACTCGGGTGAGCTGGTGCCCGACGACGCGAGCTGCCAGGCGAACGCCCCCGGCACCACCGAGCAGTCGAACTGCACCTGGCGGCTGAAGGACGACGACGGCATCAAGGTCCAGTTCCTGACAGGTGCCACCAACGGCACCTGGAACGGCGCCTACATCAAGGTGACCGACACCTCCGGCGGCGCCTACTACCTGGGCCTGAACCACTTGCCCGACCCCAACGGCAACCCGACCACCACCGGTCCGGCCAGCAACTCGGCCTACACGGTGCCGGTCTACTCTCCCAAGAGCGGTGACCCGTGTTACGACAGCGGCAAAGGCCAGAACTCCTGGTGCACCATGGCCTGGCGCTGGAACCTCGACTACTACGTCGACCCACACGGCAACCTGACCAGCTTCACCTACACGCCGGAGACCAACTACTACGCGCTGGGCGGCGGTCAGAACAACGGCACCGGGACCAACACCATCTACACCCGGGCCGGCGTGCTGAACACGATCAGCTACGGCCAGCTGCTGTCCGACCAGCTGAACGCGGGCGGTACCTACCAAGCGGCCGCGCAGATCGCCTTCAACTCCTCCGAGCGCTGCGTCACGTCCACGTCGGCCTGCGACCCGTCGCAGCGCACCAGCGCCAACGCGGGGAACTGGCCGGACGTTCCGATGGACGAACAGTGCGGTGCCACGGGCTCGTGCACCAACTACCAGCCCACCTTCTGGAGCACCAAGTGGCTTTCCGGCATCAGTACCCAGATCCGGTCGGGTGGCAAGTACATCCCGGTGGACACCTACACGCTGAACCACAGCTTCGTGAACGTGCAGAACGCCACGGAGAACACCCAGGTGCCCTGGCTCGGCTCGGTGCAGCGAACCGGACAGGACTCCACCGCGTCCGGGACGCAGGTCCCTCTACCGCCAGTGACCTTCACCGATGAACTGCTGCCCAACCGGGTGGACGGCACCAACCTGGTCCCGGCCCGTCCGGCGTTCAACCGCCCGCGCATCCAGCTGATCACCACTGAGACCGGCGGCACGATCGGCGTCAACTACGCCCCGCCAGCCTGCTCCCGGGTGAGCAACGTGATGCCGACCTCGGCGGACAGCGACACCTTGTCCTGCTTCAACGTCAAATGGCACCCCAGCACCGAGCAACCGGGCGCCCAGCCGATCGACGACTGGTTCCTGCGCTACCCGGTGGCCAGCGTGACGGTGAACCCGAACATCACCAACTCGGTTCCGCAAACCACTTCCTACACCTACGGCAACGCCGCCTGGCACCGCGACGACTCACCGCTGACCAAGAACATGGACCGCACTTGGGACCAGTTCCGCGGCTACGCCTCGGTCACCACCACCACCGGTAGCGGCCAGGACGGGCCCCAGGCTCAGACGTCCAGCACCTTCTACCAGGGCATGGACGGCGACCTGCTGGCCAACGGCAGTACCCGCAGCGTCACGGTGGCGGGTCCCAGGAGCGGGACGGTCACCGATACCGACTGGCTCTCCGGCCAGACCCTGGAGTCCGACACCTACTCGGCGGCCGGCGGTTCGATCACCTCGTACACCGTGAACACCAGCAGCGGCCCGTCGACCACCGCGACCCACAGCCGCGGCAGCCTGCCGGCCCTGATCGCCCGCTACGCCTCCACCACCGCAGTCTCCACGACCAAGGCGCTGAAGGCAGACGGTAGCTGGCGGACCACCAGTACCACCACGACCACCGACCCGGTCCACGGCAACCGGGTGCTGACCACGCTGAACAGTGCGGACAACCTACCGGACAGCTGTGAGCGCGACGTGTACGCGGCCGGCCCCGACCCGCAGGTCTCCTCCCTGCTCTCCGAGCAGCAGACCATCTCCGGCACGGGGGCGTGCACCACGACGCCGACCGCGGCCAACACGGTGACCTGGACCCGCTCGCTCTACGACGGGCAGCCGCTCGGCCAGCTCGGTGCCAAGCACGAGGTGACCAGTGCCCAGGCGGTGGAGGGCATCGACGGCTCGGGCAACCCGACCTTCACCACGTCGGCGGTCACCACCTACGACGCCTACGGACGTTCGATGGCGGTGACCGACCCGAACCACACCGACGCCACCCACCCCAACGGTGTCACGATCACCACCGCGTACTCCTCGGCGAACCCCGGCGAGCTGCCCAACGCGATGACCGTCACCACCCCGGCGCCAGCCGGTGCCCCGGACGCGCAGAGCGCGGGCCGGGTCACCACCACGACGCTGGCCGCCGGCCGCGACCTGCCGCTGGTGACGACCGACCCCAACGGACGGGTGACCACCCGGACTTACGACGAGCTCGGCCGCCTCACCGCAGTCTGGCAGCCGGGTGAGCCAACCGGTCAGCCGGCCAGCACGACCTTCGCCTACTCGGTACCGGGGGTGGTGAACAACGCACTGGTGCCGCCTACCATCACCACCAAGACTCTGCTGTCGAACCAGTCCTACACCACCTCGATCCAGATCATGGACGGGCTGGCGCGGACCGTGCAGGTACAGGCGGACCCGGCGATCTCGGCCTACACCGGCCGCGTGATCACCGACACGATGTACGACTCGCAGGGCCGCACCGCCCGCTCCAACGCGGCCTGGTACAACAACGACAGCGCACCCAGCACCACGCTGTACCAGACGAACACCCAGCAGGTGCCGGCGCAGACCGACACGGTCTTCGACGGCCGGGGCCGGCCGGTCAGCAGTCAGTTCCTGGCCTACGGCGTGGTACAGACCACGACCACCACCGCTTACCCGGGTGTGGACCGCACCGATGTCACCCCGCCTGCCGGTACCACGCCGACCAGCACCGTGACCGACGCCCGCGGCCAGGTGGCGCAGATCTGGCAGTACAGGACCACCACCGCCACGGGTAACGCGTCGGACGCGGACGTCACCACGTTCACCTCCACGCCCTCCGGCAAGCCGGCCACCCGCACCGACTCATCGGGCAACAACTGGACCTACAGCTACGACCTGCGTGGCCGCCAGACCAGGTCGACCGATCCGGACAGCGGAACCGTGACCCAGGTCTACAACCCGGGCGGCAGCCTGGTGAGCCAGACCGATGCCCGCGGGCAGACCATCGCTTACACCTACGACCTGCTGGGCCGCAAGACCGGCTCCTACCAGGGATCGGTGTCATCGGCCAACCAGCTGACCGCGCAGGCCTACGACACCGTGGTCAAGGGCCAGCCCGCCTCCTCGACCCGCTATGTGGGCGGGGCGGGTGGCACCGCGTACACCAGCAACGTGCTGGCCTACGACACCGCCTACCACCCGACCAAGACCACGACCACGATCCCGGGCACCGACATCGGCCAGGGTTCGACTCCGTTCACCTACACCTACCAGGCCGCCTACGACCCGATCACTGGCGCGCTGACGGCCGACAATCGCTCGGCGGTCGCGGACATCCCGGCCGAGACCGTCACTTACCACTACGACGTCTACGGGCCGCTGATCACCTTCGGCAGCGCCTCCACCACCTACGACCTGTCCTCGGACTACGACGCCTACGGGCGCGACATCCGCTCGACGGTCAACCCGTGGGGCACCCAGATCGTCCTGACCAACACCTACGACGAGTCCACCGGCCGTCAGCTGCAGCAGTTCGTCGACAAGCAGACCGCCGCCACCGGCTCGGTCCAGCAGACCACCTACGCCTACAACCCCTCGGGGCAGGTCACCGGCGTCCGGTCGATCGCCGACAACACACCGAGCAGCACGGACCTGCAGTGCTTCGGCTACGACTACCTGGGCCGGCTGACCACCGCCTGGTCGGACACCGGCACCCTGACCCTCACCCCCAACCCCTCGGTCGGTGGCCAGGGATCCTGCGCCAACAGCTCACCCACCAGCGGGGCACAGGCGCTGGCGGCCACCACGGTCGGCGGACCGGCTGCGTACTGGCAGAGCTACAGCTACGACGCCAGCGGCAACCGGACTCAGTTCGTCCAGCACGACCCGTCCGGCAACACTTCCAAGGACACCACCGTCACCCAGTCCTTCCCTGCCGCGGGAACCGTTAACGGGGCGAACGGCGCCACCGCTGGGCCGCACGCGCTGGTCTCCGCCAGCTCAGTGACCGGCGCCGGCACCCCGGCGGTGACCACCACGCAGTACGACCAATCGGGCAACACCACCCAGGTCACTGACCCCAGCGGCAACCAGTCCAAGCTGACCTGGAACAGCGAGGGCCAACTGAGCCAGTTCTCCAGCCCCAAGGCCGGCAACGTCACGTACATCTACGACGCTTCCGGTCAGCAGTTGGAGAAGCAGACACCTGGATACACCACGGTCTACCTCGGCGACGACGAACTGACCTACCAGGACGGCACACTGACCGGGACCCGGTACTACAGCATCCCCGGCGGCATCACCCTGGTCCGCCAAGGCGGCAAGCAAACCTATGAGTTCGCCGACGACCACGGCAGCAACACACTGTCGATCGACGGGACCTCACTGGCCGAGACCAGGCGTCCACTCGATCCGTTCGGCAACCCGCGCGGCCTCCAGCCGAGCACCTGGGCCGGTGACAAGGGCTTCGTGGGCGGCCTCGAGGACGACACGACTGAACTGACCACGCTCGGCGCCCGGTTCTACCAGCCGAGCACCGGACGCTTCATCAGCCCCGACCCGCTCACCCAACCCACCAGCCCCCAGCAGTGGAACGCCTACGCCTACGCCAACAACAACCCGGTCGACAGCAGCGACCCGACCGGACTCTGCCCGGCGGACCTCTGCGGGATCGGCACCCCGATCGGAGGCACCGGAAGCGGCCCGGACAACCCGGTCAGGGTGGTTACCACCGGTCCGGAGGACCCCGACAATCCGGACAGCGGCGACGTTCACAACGGGGTCCTGACCAAGCCCTACTCTCCCCCGGACGACAAGGTCGACAAAGCCCAGAGCGCGGGGTTCGGATGCGACAAGCCGACCGGCTCCCAGCGGACCTGGTTCATGGACAAGGCCGGCAGCGACCACGGCATCATCATGGTGAGGTTCTTCATCCATCACAAGGACGCCGCCTTCGGCTCCCTACTGGGTGACGACCGCGGATTCTCCGACGACCCGGATGCCCCCTACCGCATGGTCCTGTACTGGGACACCGAAACCGGTGAGATCAGCTTCACCGTCGCGCCCTCCACAGAGCCGGGAACCTACCAACCCGCCGCGACGAGGTTCGGCCGACCCCCCACGGCCCCGCCGACGCTGCTTCCGGCACGGCCATTGGACGTCGGCCCCTACAGCGCTGAGACGACCCTGAAGTGGCACAACAACATCAACCCAGAGATCGAGACCCCCGATGAGGTCAAGGTGGACATCCACGGCATCAACGCCGGAATACCGGTGTTCTCGGCCAATGCGACAGTGACCATCAGCCTCGGCAGTCACTCAGTATCGGTGGAGCGCAAGGGCGACAGCTATCCGGACATGGAGGTGGTGCAGTACCGTCCCGGCATGACACCGAACACGATCGGCCAAGACCCCATGCAGAAGGTCAGCGGCTCCCCGGACGACGGCATCATCACCGTGCCGGGCCTCGCTGGGAACCGTGATCACACCTTCGGTTGCGATGCCTGCTAACCAGCAGCCCGGGGGAGCGCTGCGCTGGTTCGTCACGGCGGCCGGGAGATACGTGCTGGCCTGTACCGCCTTCTGGCTGGCCCTCGCCGCGACCGCCGCTTTGTTGACGGAGCTGCACACCGACTCGGGCTGGACCCAACTGCCGAACCTGATCAGGCGAGGAATTCCGATGCTCGCCGGAATATCGATCCCGCTGCTCCTGCTGGTCATTCCGATACGGTATACAAAGGAATCACGAGCGATGGCCGGGCTGGTCCTGTCATTCCCGCTGATCTGCCTCATGTTCCTTTTCGGGCCCGCGCTGCTGCTGGTTGCTCTGATCGCGTTCCAGGCCGCTTTCGCGTGGTGGGGCCTGCCCACCCGCCGGCCCGGGGCTACCGGCAACCGCTGAGCGAACACCAGACGCCGGTCCGTGAGAACTTCTCACGGACCGGCGTGCTCTCGTGTTCGCCTCGACCGTCTGGTCTTGCGAGGTGGCCATACGGAACCCTGAGCTGGCGATGTGCCTGGCTGAACTCCTCTCGCGCCCAGGTCGGTTCCCTGGTGTTGGCCGAACAGGACCTGGCCGTTGAGCTGGGAGTCCATCTCTGCGGTCTACGGCTGCGCCAACACTCGTGACAAGGTCTCACTTGGCTGGAGGACCCCGCGCTCAACGGCACAGATAGCCTCATCGCTTTTCCAATACCCCTCGACAGCGAGCTGCGCTCCACCGCCCAGCAGCAACTGCACCACCGCGTCGTCAGGGCCGTCGGCGAGGCGGTAGCCGCCGTGATCGCCATGGACCAGCTGGTCCGAGCGGTGTACGCCGACCTCGACACGGACATCATCACCAGCATCAGCCAGGTCGACCTCGCCCAGCTCCACGCCCACCGCCCCTCCCTGGCCTGGGAGGACGCCGTCAAGACCCTGGTCAACAACCGGCTGCCCGACACCCCCCGCCTCACCGCCCTCGCCTACCAGGCCGTGGCCGATCAGCTGGCCGCAGACCGCCAGTAGCAGGCAGCCCTGTGGCTGCCACCCCCACGGTGGGCGGCAGCCACAGGGCGTATGTCGCTTCGATGTCGTTCCTGCCAGTCACGATCCATTCAACGGCCTTGCAGCGTATGGTCCTTGCTACCGAACCGCTCTGCGAAAGGATCGCATGACCGACTACGACCACAAGTTCTATAACCCCGCCCCGAACCCGCCCGCACCGCCATCCTCGCAGTCCCCCACCCCGCAGAGCTCAACCCCCACGGCATCACCATCACCTGCACCAACTGCGGCGCCCACCGCGACTGGCTCCTCCTCGCCGTCCGCGACCAGATCTTCGTCCGCTGCCACTGTGCCCACGAATAGCGCGAGGCCGACCTCACTCGTGCCGAATTCGACCTGCACTACGTCGAACCCGAGCGTGAATGGGCCGACTTCGAGACCACCATGAGAGCCCTCGCCTTCGACGGGATGATGGCCGGAACGACTTGGAATTGACGAGCCGGATTGCGCTCGTCGCAACCGATGCGTCCTCGTTCCGATTATGGGACTGGCGCGCAGCGAAGGCCGGGACTGGGATCCCGTGCGGCGGGTGAAGTGCTGGATCTCACCAAGCTGGCGTCAGCCGACTGCCGTCCACCCCCAAGGTCGGCGCCCGTTCTCTCCCCGTAGGCACGCGAGCCGGTAGTGGGCCTCGGCACGGTGCCGAGCCGGATCGGCCGCGGCGTGCTGGAGCGCGAAGCAAGTGACCCGGAGCTCGCGGATGTCCCGCAGTACCGGGTAGCCGGCCCACGTCATCACGTCGGTTCCGTACGCCTCGCAGTACGCCGCGTACTCCCGTTCCGAAACGGTGCCGAAGGTGCCGTAGCCAACCGCAGTGGCGGTGAGGTCCCACTCTGGGGGCCCGAGCGACGTTCGTTCGAAGTCCAGCAGGTACGAGGCAGTTGGCGTGACGGCCACGTTTCCGCGCCAGGCATCGCCGTGGATGACGCTCCTCGGCAGGCCCGGCGGGAGACCGAGCCATGCCTTCTCCAGCTCGATCAGACGGTCGCGCAGCCACTGGCGTTGCGCGTCCTCGAGGGTGGCCGCACCGTCGATCCGAGCGGCGAGCCGGACAAACGGGTCGAGGATGCCCAGCGCCAGCTCCGGAATTGGGAGTTCGTGGACACGGCGGAGGAGCGGCGCGATGTCGGCGGCGGTCCCCGGCCGGTGCGGAGGCAGCTCGTGCCAGAAGGTCACCGGGCTGCCGTCGACGTCCACAGGCTTCCGTAGGTGAGCGAGCGGGCGCACCGCCGGCACCCCGCAGTCGCGCAGCCATCGGGTGACCGCCAGCTCACGTCCGGCAGCAGCCAACTGCCCGGGGCGGCTGATACGGGCCACGACCCCGCGCGGCAGCCGCCACAGCGCGTTCTCACCGATCTGGATCGGCTCGGCGCCAGCCGCGGACAGGCCCACGGCCGCGCACGCCTCGAGCAGCAGGGAGTGGGAGTCCTCGATGCTGCTCACAAGGCCACCGCAGCGGCGATCTGCTCCCGCAGGTCGCGGACGTCGGCGAGACTGCGGTGGCGGTGGGCGACCCGGCCCAGTTCGGCCAGTTCGTGGTTGGCACGCAGCGAGCGGAGGTCGCTCACTTCGGCGAGCGCGCTGAGTCCCTCAGCCAGGGCCTGCTCCGGGTCACTGGCTGCCATCTGCAGCGTGGCCAGCTTGGTGCGTGAGAACGCGCGGGACCTGGCGAAGCCGTCGCCGTGGCTGTCGACTGCGGTCTGCAGCCGCCGGAGCGCCTCCTGGGGCGGATGGCCGGCGAGGGCGAGGTCGAACAGGGCGTGACCGGTGTCCCCGTGGTGCTGCGCGCTGTCGTAGTACGCCATCCACGGTCCCTCGGCCGCCGGGACAATCGACGCGAACGAGTCGTCGGAGGCGCCGATGGCGGCCAACGTCGGTTGGGTCCGGCCCATCTTGGCCAGGGCCCGGGCGCGCGCGTTGTGGAGCATGGAGCGCTCGGCAGGGGAGAGCCGGTCGGCGCGGGCCAGGCCGAGCTCCGCGAGGGTGAGACCGGTGTCGGGATCGCCGCGCCAGATGGCCTGGCGGGAGCGCAGGTTGTAGGAGATGGCGCGCAGCGGCCAGTTGTCCACTTCCTCGGAGCACGCCGTCGCGAAGGCGAACAGGCGCTGCGCGTCCTCGTGGGCGAAGGCGTCGAAGGCCGAGGCCCCGACCACGGTAGCGAGGCGGCTCACGGCGCTGAACAGGTCACCGCGCAGCGGTGCTGGGCAGCGGCTGTTCAGGAGGGCGGCGGCCCAACGGAGTTGGGCGAGTGCGGTGTCGCGGACGACACCCGCGCCGCCGTAGAGGTTGTCCCAGCTGCGCAGAGTGGTCGCCGCACTGTGGATCTGTTCGACATCGGCGGGTCGGACCACGGCGGGTGCGGCGGGTGCAGGGGTGGCGGCCAGCAACTGGAGCAGCGGACCGGCGGCGATGGCCGTGCTCGTTGCGGCGAGAAAGTTCCGTCGTTCCATGGGATCGGACTCGCTCCACTCGGAGGTGGGTTGGGATCCCTCCAGCCTGCCTCCGAGACGGGTCTGTCGGGGAGACTCAGTGGGCCCGCCGTGCCGTTTGTCCATTTCCCGGGAGCGGTTGTCCATTTCGGCTTGAGCCAGTGCCAGGCTCCGCGCGAGAACGCCCCCCGTGTCCAACGCGGCGTCTAAAGCCTTCGCGTGCTGGAGCTTGCACACCCGCTCCGCCCGCTCGAACTTGCTGATCAGGTCACCACTGAGGTGGACCAGGCGCCCGAGTTCGTCCTGGCTCAGCTTCCTGAGCTCCCGCCAGTGCCGGAGTTCCGCGCCGAACCAGTGCGCCGCGGACTGGGTGGGGTCCAAGGGCTTCGGTGGTCGCGGCAACTGATCCCCCAGGCGTCTCTAGTGGACAGCAGCCGCTGTCCGATTGCCGGGACTGGTCGGGCGGTTCCCGGCAGGGCTGGATGTCTCCAAGCGCTCACCGCCCATTACACACCGCTACCGGTGCGGTGTGGAGGGGGATCGGCGCATTCGCAACGACGAACCGCATGTGCCCATGGTCCGGGCGCGCAGTCGGTTCGACGACACCCGCCTGGAAGAGGAGATCGCCGTGCAACGTGTCAGCACGATCGTGCAGAACACCAGCATCACCATCGAAACGGGACGCCCGCAGCCCACTGACCTCGTCCTGCTGGAGCGGAAGGGACTCGGTCACCCCGACACCCTCGCCGACCACCTGGCCGAGGAGCTCTCCAGGGCCTACAGCCGTTACACGCTCGACCGCTTCGGGGCCGTGCTCCACCACAACTTCGACAAGCTCGCCCTGCTCGGCGGCTCCTGCGAGGTCCGCTACGGCGCCGGCCGGATGACGGCTCCGGTGAAGGTACTGGTCAATGGCCGGGCCGCGTACGCCTGCGGCGGCGAGGACATCCCGGTGTGGGAGTTGGTCGAGCAGGCCGTCATGGCCTTCTTCCACGACCGGCTGCCCGAGCTCGCCGGCCACCTCGACCTGGTCTTCAACATCACCAGCAACCCCAGCCCCGGCGCGGTGGTCACTAACGAGAGTGGCACCGACCGCTCGCGCTGGTTCGCCCCCCGCTCGGTGGACGACCTGCGCGAGCGTCACACCCTGCTCGCCAACGACACCTCGCTCGGCACCGGCTGGGCTCCGATGGCCCCGTTCGAGCAGTTCGCCCACGCACTCGTCAACCACCTGTCAGGGCTCAGCGAGTTCACCCGGGCGAACCCCTGGTGCGGCTCCGACGTGAAGCTGATGGGGCACTTCGACGGCGCCAAGGCCGAGGCCATCCTGTGCGTCCCGCAGAAGTCCGAGCACGTGCCCGACCGGGCCGCGTACCTCGCCAACAAGGAGGAGGTCCTGGCCGAGTGCGCCCGGTTCACCGAGCAGCACCTCCCCGGCGTCGAGATCACCTTCCTCCTCAACGCCCATGACGTCCCCGAGAAGGACGAGCTCTACCTGACCTACACCGGCAGCTCCATCGAGTCGGGCGACGAGGGCGTCGTCGGCCGCGGCAACCGGGTCAACGGCCTGATCACCCCGCTTCGCCCGATGAACCTGGAAGGGGCCAGCGGAAAGAACCCCGTGTACCACGTCGGGAAGCTCTACAACCTCGCGGCCACCCGGCTCGCCCAGCGCCTGTACGACGAGACCGGCAGCTACGCCGAGGTGCACCTGGTCAGCGCGACCGGCCAGCGGCTCGACCAACCCTGGAAGGTCCTGGTCCGGCTCGCGGCCGAGGACCCGGAGATCGAGAAGGTACAGGCCCAGGTCACCCTGGCCCTCGGGGGCTTCCCGGAGCTCACCGCCGAGCTGGTCCACCACGGCGTCCGCCTCAGCTGATGCACACCGACTCGCCCACGCTCCTGCCCCCGCGCAGCGCTTGGCAGCGGCTCCGGGAGCACTACGGTCCGGGGGTGCACGGGTGGCTGGCCCGAGCCCCTGAGGTCTTCAACGAAGCCGCACGCCGCTGGCAGTTGACCCTCGACAGCTACCACGACGCCGGCCACGCCTCCCTGGTGATGGTGGCGCGCGAGCGAACCAGCGGGCGCGAGGTCCTGTTGAAGGCATGGCCCGACCACAGCCGCTACCGCAACGAGATGATCGCACTGGGGATCTGGGCGGCTGGGCCGGCCGTCAGGGTGCTCGAGCACGCGGACGACCTCGGCGTCGCCGCCCTGGAGATGGTGGCAGCCGTACCCGGCGGTTCCGTCGGACCGGAGATGCACGAGTACGAGACAGTGGCCGCCGCTCTGTGGCAACTACATCGCCTCGGCCGGGCCGCGAACACCGCAGCGGCAGCACTTCCCAGCCTCCACGACTTCCTCGAATGCGAGTTGGTACCGCGAGTGCACCGTCGCCTGGCGGCGCAACGCCCCCAGCTGGAGGTCGACTGGGCGAGGCTCGGCGAGCGCTTGGTCACCGGCCTGCGCCCGGACGCGGCACGGGCATCGGTCCTTCACGCGGACGTCTACCGCGAGAACGTCCTCTTCGACGACCACCGGAAGCCGGTCCTTGCGGACCCCCTGCCGATGGTAGGCGACGAGGTCTTCGACTGGGCGTTCTGGACCGTCTACTACAACCTGGGCACGGACACACGGGACCGCTTCGAGATCGCCGTCACCACCGCTGGCCACGATCCGCGGCGGCTACGCCACTGGAGCCTCGCACTTTGCGTGGACGGACTCCTCTACTACCGCGAACTGGGGGACCACCGCGCCTTGGTGATGGAGCGGGTGATCGCAGGGCTGGCCGGCGACCTCGATCTCACTGCGGTACCGGAGAAGGGCGGCCAGACGTGACCACCTACCTCCTGCGCCATTCCAGCACCCACTACAGCGCGGCTCACCGGGTCAACGGCGACCCGACTGTCGATCTTCCACTGGATTCGGCGGGACGCGCCGCCTGCCGGACCGGTAGCGGCGTGCTCGCTGCAGTTCAACCGAAGATCTGGCTCACCTCGGCGTTCGCCCGGACGGGTGAGACGGCCCGGCTGCTGATGGGCGATGCCGATCAGCCCGTCAGGGTCGAGCCCGCCTTCAATGAAGTCGACTACGGGCACTTCGAAGGCGGCCTCTTCACGGAGTACGCGCGCTGGCTCGTGGCCGCCGGACCATGGGAAAACCCGCCCGGGGCCGCCGAGTCACAGCGCGAAGCCATCCGCAGAATGCTTGCCGGCCTCCGGAGCGCACTCCAACTGCCCTCGCCTCGGACTGTCGTCGCGCACGGCCTGCTGGCCTCCGTGCTGCGGTGGCAAAGACGGACCTCGCACGACGCCCCCGGGCGGGCCATGCCGATCTTCTTCGACGAGGTGCCCTGCCTGTACCTGGTCAGGATCGAGGACGGCGAACTCGAAGACCTGACCACGGCCCTGCTCGAAGTCCTGGAGGCGGAGGAAAAGGACACCGCCGCAGCGGGCGGATGGTCATCGCGGCCAGAAGACCAGCGCACGCTTGCTACCTTCGATGGACCATCTGTCCAGCTGGAGGAGAAGAACTCCCATGCATGATCCCCGCGCCCTCATCGAGATGGGCTCCGAGGCGGTCCGCCGCCTCGCCCGCCGCGGCTACACCCTGGATCTCTCTGCGTTGGAGTCTCTTCAGTCCCGCCGATCCCAGCTCATCACTCGCGTGGACGAGCTGCGGGCCGAGTCGAAGCGGGTCGCCCAGCAGGTCCAGCAGGCGGCCCGCCAGGGCGGCGACACCGAGACGCTGAAGGACCGGGCCCGCGAGCTCAAGGAAGAGATCCGGTCGGCCGAGGCGGAGCAGGAGCAGGTGCAGCAGGAGTTGCGCGACTTCCTGCTGACCATCCCCAACCTGCCGCTCGACAGCACCCCCGAGGGCGACTCGGACGAGCACGCCGTCGAGATCCGTCGCGTCGGCGCGCCGCCGTCCTTCTCCTTCGAGCCGAAGGACCATGTGGACCTCGGCGAGGCCCTCGGCATCCTCGACTTCGCCCGTGCCAGCAAGCTCTCCGGCTCCCGGTTCAGCGTCTCGCGCGGTCCCGGCGCCGCCATCGAGCGCGCCCTGGCGACGCTCTTCCTGGACCTGCACACCAAGCGGCACGGCTATGTCGAGCACGCCGTCCCGTACCTCGTCACCCGGCAGACCATGACCGGCACTGGCCAGCTCCCGAAGTTCGAGGAGGACCTCTTCGCCACCGGCATGGGGGAACGCGAGCTCTTCCTGATCCCGACCGCCGAGGTCCCGCTCACCAACCTCTACGCGGACGAGATCATCCCTCCCGCCGAACTCCCCCTGGCCCTCACCGCGCACACCCCGTGCTTCCGCTCGGAGGCCGGCTCCTACGGCCGTGACACCCGCGGCATCCTGCGCCAGCACCAGTTCTCCAAGGTCGAGATGGTCCGCATCTGCGACCCCGAGGACTCCCAGGCCCAGCTGGAGAAGATGCTCAGCCACGCCGAAGCCTGCCTCAAGGAGCTGGGACTGGTCTACCGGGTCGTCCAGCTCGCCGCCGGCGACCTCGGCTTCTCCGCCCAGATCACCTACGACATCGAGGTCTGGCTGCCCAGCCAGCAGACCTACCGCGAGATCTCCTCCGTCTCAGACTGCGGCTCCTTCCAGGCCCGCCGCGCAGGCATCCGCACCCGGGACGAACACGGCAAGACCAAGCCGGTCGCCACCCTCAACGGCTCCGGACTGCCCATCGGCCGCACCCTGGCCGCCCTTCTCGAACAGTGCCAGCAGCAGGACGGCTCCATCGTTCTGCCCGAGGCCCTGGTGCCCTACCTCGGATTCCGCCGGATCTCGGCGGACGGAACAACGGAGGCATAAGTGTTAGTCGGCATCTGCGACTTCCCCAGCAGCTACACCTTCCCGCCCGTCGGCTACGGCGGGATCGAACGCTGGCTCTGGGCAGTGGCGGAAGGCGCCCGAGCCGCAGGCGCCGACGTACACCTCCTCGGCCCCGGCTGGAGGACCGACCTCGGAGTGGACTGGGCTCTGCGCCCGGTCCGGCTTGAGGACCTCCAGCCGGGTACCCGGACGACCCGCGAGCTGCGCGCGACCGAATACGACCTGCTCGTCGTCGGACATGAATACCCGTCACATCCCCAGTGGCGGAAGGTCTGGGACGAGCTCGACTGCGATGTCGCGACCTTCCAGCACTCACCCGTGTTCCAGCACACGGTGGACGCGTTCGACGGCCGACGCTCCAGGCTCTACTGCTACTCACCGGAGATGGCCGCGCGCTACGCGACGCACAAGCCGGTCCTGGAACACGCCGTCCACCTTGGCATCGGCGAAGCCGAGCCGCCGGCCGTTCCCGGCTGCGACCTGGTCTGGCTCGGCCGCATCGACGAGGAGAAGGCACCCCACCTCGCAGTCCGAGCCGCCCAGCTGCTCGGACGACGGATCAGCATCGTCGGCCCCGTGTTCGACACCGACTACCTGCGCAGGCACCAGCCCCTTCTCTCTGCCAACCACGTCACCTGGGTCGGCGAACTGGGCGGCGCCGCCAAGACCGCCACTTTCTCCAATGCCGCCGCATTCGTCTACACGTGCTCCCGAACCTACATAGAGGCCGGCGCCGCGGTATTCGGCGAATCACTGCGGGCCGGCACCCCGGTCGCCGCGCTCTGCTGGCGCGAAGGAACCTGCGCAGAGGCGGCGATCTGCGACACCACCGGAGCCGCCGCGTACGCCGACCCGGACAGCGACGACGAGGCAGCCGCCCGCGCCCTTGCCGTTGCAATCGAACAGGCCCTGACGCTGGACGCGCCCACCGTGCAGGAGATCGGGCTCCAGCGCTTCGACCCGGCACGCCACTTCCGCACTCTGGCGACCCAGCCATGCTGACAACCGATATACCGTCGAGGAAGGTAGGCCTCCTGGACAGCGACCGCCTTGGGCTCGGCCCAAAGTGGGAGATAGCCCAAAGCCCCGACGGACGCTTCGAAATCCGCCACCGCGACCGAGGAACGCCGTACCGGCCGACGACCCGACCCCACTCGTGGGCCAGCCTGCTGGACCGACTGGAGCACAGCTTCCGCGCGGCAGGCGTGCCGCGAGCCAGACCACTGCCGACGAAATGGGGCCGAGACACCGAACTGACGATCTCCGCCGTCCAGGCGCTCGACCCCCTCCTCAAGGACGGCGAACCGTACGTCCTCCGCCGAGGCTACCTTCCTCAGCCAGTCGTCAGGATGACCGGCGAGCGGCACCCCACCGGCGCCCTAAGAGACGGATTCCTCACCTCGTTCGTCAACGTCTCGCGCATCGAACCCATCGCCCAGAAGGCCGAGTTCACCGGAATCCTCGACCACTGGCTCACGGTGCTCTCCGATATCGGACTCCACGCCAGGCACATCACCATCCACGGGCACAACGCAGTCTGGAGACGGCGAGAGGTCTGCGGATTCACCGTGCACTTCCGCCACCTGGACCTGCCGATCAGCGACATCGTCCTGCTCTGGAACGCCGAAGACCCCACCAGCATGGCAGTGGACCTGGGCTCCGGACTCGAACGCCTCGCCTGGGCACGCACCCGCCAACCCTGGTGGGACCTAGTCCTCGACCGCTTCGCCACGACGGGCGCGACACCCGACGCGCTCGACGCCATCCGGACCGCCACCCTCCTCGTCGGCGGCGGCATAAGCCCAGCAGCGAGAGGCGCCGGCGGCATAGTCCGCCGAGTCCTTGCCAACGTTCCTGCCGACGCCGCGCCGCTGGGAGTCAGCGCCCTGGTGCGCGCGAGCCACGGCTACTGGAGCCTCACCTCGCCGATGGCCGTGCCCTGGCCTGAGGTCGCGTCCGTCATCGAGCGTGAGATCCACCGACGTGGCCTGAGAGCGGACGTGCCTATTCCAACTCCTCGGGCAGGGTGGAGCTAAGGCGTGAGGGCCAGACGCGACCGCAACCCACCCGTCGAGTTCCACCTCCGCTTCACCTGGACGACCGGATTCTGCTTCAAGTGCGAAGAGGTCACCCAGGTCGCCGAGATCGGAACACTCACCGTTGAACGGGAAACCGTCACCCTCGCGGCCTGCCACCTATGCGCCTGGCGCCTGGAACGGCAGCACCACCACGCCCGCCAGGCCCACCTGCGCGCTCAGCTCGCCACCGCATGGGCCGACGCGACCAGGCGGCGGTGGCCTGTCGCGCGGTCGTGACGGGGCCAGGTCTGCCGCGCACCGCACGGCTGCGCGACGGGTGCGACCCCCTCCGCTGCGCTGAAGGGCCAACCACAGCCGACTCGCACGCCCATCTGTCAGCCCTGCCCCCTACGGTAGAGGAGCGACGAGCGGCTCAGACTGCGGTGGAGAAGACTGGATGAACGAGTTCGAGCTACGCCAGACGGAGCAGGCGCTCCGCGAGGTGCTGTCGGGCAGTGCCCTCGAGTGGGTGCTCAATGAGGTGGATGCCGCCATCGCGGAGGGTGTGGCTGAGGAGAAGGTGCTTCGCCGCCGGAACCGAAGCGGCCAGCAGCGCCGGGCCGCCGAAGGATCACTCTACGAGGCTCTCGAGCGTTCCCTCGTCAGCGCCGAGGAGTACGAGGCATCGCGGAAGCGGGGCTCACTGGTCATCACGACCAGGGCCATGACGGTCCTTGAGCGAGTGGAGTTGCTCCTGCAGGCTCTTCGGCGGGTTCTGGTGGAAGTGCCCCTGATCGAGGAGGAGACCCTCAAGTCGCTCATGGCAGCACCGGCCGACGAAGCCGGCCAGCGCGCCGCCGCCGAAGGCGTCTCGTTCGAACCGGAGGAGGACGCCTTCCGCTCGCGCGATCAGCGCGCGGATCTGCGGTACGGCCGGGTCGAGGACGAGGAACGAGAGCGCCTGACAGTCCTCTTCAACGACGCCATGAGCGAGGTCCAGAGTTGAGTCCCGTCAATCAGCTGATCCACGAGATTCAGAACCTTCTCGCGACGCAGCAGGTGCCGTACCACTCCGCCTCGGCTCCCTCGGACGTCTATGAGGGATACGTATTCTCGCTGATCGCGGCGACCGCAAGCCGGCACGGCGCCACCGTCACCTACGAGGATGTCTACGGGGCAAATGCCACCAAGCTCGTCTTCCGCACGAGCCCCGGCCAGCTATACGGCAGCAGCCAGCCCTTCACGCATGCGCGAATCGAGTTCCAGGGGGCGCCTGCACTCGAACTGCATCTCGGGGTCCAGGTGCAGGGCACCTCCGGTGTCCTGCACGAGTGCGACGTTCTCCTGCTGCCCGTAGAGGAGGCGGCCCTGAGCCGCGCTGAACGGATCGCTCCTCGGGGCAGCCAATGCCTGCTTATCATCGAGTGCAAGTACTATGTGGCCCCCATGAACATCGGCCTCGCTCGGAATTTCGAGGGGCTGCGCGCCGATATTCGTACCCACAGCGAACTCTTCGTCTCCAACACGAGCACGTCAAGCATTGTGCGCTACCTGCACGCGCGCAAGCGCGGGTCGGAGCGAGACGTAGTGCCGAACTCGGCCCAAGCCGGCTACCTCCAAGGGAAGATCCGCGAAGTCTTCAAGGATTACCTCAGTCGGCACTCTCCTTCAACGGTGATCTGATCAAGCCCTGGGACTCCAGCCTGGCTCCGTGATCTCGTGGTGGACCCGGCATCCCCAGCTCAGAGTGCCGGGCGAACATGATGTCGGGTTTCGGGCGGGGCGTAGAGCTGCGGTTGGGCGGGAACCCTGGCGAGGCGCCCACCATGGCGCGTGCCTGGCCAAGGAGTTCGATGGCGTGGCTCAGGCGGCGATGCTGGAGCGGGAAAGAAGATCAACAAGCGGGGGTTGTCCCGGGGGAGGGATATCGTTGGCGAGTCGCCCGCACAGGGATTACGACGCCCAGCGTGGCTTCACCCAGCAGGACACGCCCGGCCTATACATGCCGAGCGCGCCCCAAACTTGGGGTGACCAGCAGGAACACCACGGCCTTCGGGTCACCCACCCTTTGACGAGCAAGGACACCCCCGACTGATGGCAGTGACCCAACAGGAGATCGAGAACCGGCTGTGGGACGCCGCCGACGAGCTGCGTGTGGCGATGCCTGAATCGCAGTACTCCTCGGTCGTCTTCCCGCTGATGTTCTGGAAGTACCTGTCGGACACCTGGGAGCACCGCCGCCAGGAGTTCCAGGCCGAGAACCAGGGCCTGGACTACTCCGCTGAGGAAGCCCGCGAGATCGAGTACCGCGACTACCAGTCGTTCGAGATCCCGTTCATCCACCCCGGCACCGTCCAAGAGCGTCGTTCCTCTTGGGCGTCCATCCTCGCCACCGTCACCCGGCCCGGCCTCGGCCAGCGGGTCCGCGCCTCCCTGCAGGCCATCGAGACGGCCAACCCTGACAAGTTCTCCCGCATCTTCGGGACCATGACCTGGACGTCCGAAGAGGTGCTGTCGGGGGAGGTCCTGGCAGCGGTCATGCAGGCGATGGACCGAGTCCCGAAGATGCACGAGGGCAACATGTCCTACGACGTGCTCGGTGGGGCGTACGAGTACCTGCTGAAGCGCTTCTCCGACGGGTCTGGCACCCGCGCCGGCCAGTTCTTCACCCCGCGCGAGGTCGTCGAGCTGCTCGTCGAGGTCCTGGACCCCCAAAACCGCGACTCGGTGTACGACCCGACGTGTGGGTCGGGCGGCATGCTCATCGCCTCCGCGAACCTCCTGAAGGCACACAATAAGCGTGGCTACACGCTCAAGCTGCACGGGCAGGAGGCCGTAGCGGACACCGCGGGTGTGGCACGCATGAACCTCTTCATGCACAACCTCACCGACTTCAAGGTCGAGGTTGGCGACACCCTGAAGGACCCGCGCTTCAAGAAGTCGGACGGATCCGTCGCGCAGTTCGACGTGATCCTCGCCAACCCGCCTTACAGCTTGAAATGGAAGCCCTGGACCAAGGACCCGCGTGCCATCGGTGGAGTCGCGCCCCTGTCATCGGCGGACTGGGCGTTCGTGCAGCACATGATCGCCAGCATGGACCCGATGAAGGGCCGCGCCGGCGTCGTCCTTCCTCACGGCGTTCTCTTCCGCGGCGGCCAGGAAGCAGCTATCCGCCAGCGAGTCCTGGATGACGACCTCCTGGAAGCCGTGATCGGGCTGCCGGCGAATCTCTTCTACTCGACGGCCATCCCCACGACGATCCTGGTGTTTCGAGCATCCGGTACCAAGCCCCCGGAGCGCAAGGGCGGGGTGCTGTTCATCGATGCCTCCAAGCGGTTCACCAAGGCCAAGAACCGCAATGTCCTCACCAAGGTCGACATCGCCGACATGGTGCGCGCCTACCAGGCGGACTTCGACGCCGACGGCAACCCGGTGGACCTCAGCGTAGAAGCTGCTCTGCCAGCACGGTTCGTGCCCACCACGGAGATCGTGGCTCATGGATACGACCTGAAGATTGACAGGTACGTCAAGCAGGTCGTCACTGAGAGCGAAGACCTTGGCACCCTTATCGACGCCTACAACGTCGCGCGTGCCGAACGGCAGAAGAGCGAGGCTCGCATGCTCGCCGTACTCGCCGACGCCGGGATCGAGGGATTCGATGAGTGACTCGAGCAATGACCAGGCCGCCGAAGTGCAGGAGGGCTGGATCCGGGCGCCTTTGGCACGGTTTCTCGTGCCGAAGGTTGAATCTGTGGACGTGGACCCGCAACAGATGTACCCAACCGTCGGGGTGCTGAACAGGGGGCGAGGGCTCCTCTACCGCGATCCCGTAGCGGGGAGCTCAACCTCCTACAAGAAGCTCAACCGGATTGGCTCGGGCGTGCTTGTCTACAGTCGACTCAAGGCGTTCGAGGGTGCGATCACCGTCACGCCCGACGACCTGCCGGAATCGTACGCGTCACAAGAATTCCCCACGTTCGCCTTCGCGTCCGACGTGGACCCCGAGTTCTTTCGCATTCTCACCACGACTCAATCCATGTGGGATGCCCTTCAGGGCGCCTCCAAGGGGATGGGTGGCAGGCGTGAGCGAGTGAAACCCGCGGACTTCCTCAACATCGTCATGGACATTCCATCGCTGCCGGCACAGGAGCGGATCGTCGAGGTCATTCGCGCAGTCGACGACCAGATCACCGCGCTCGGCGCTGAAGCAGACGCGCTAGAAAAAACTCTCGACGGTTTGATTGCAACCGAGTTCTCAACTGCCGATCGCAATGCGCCCTTGGGAGATATTGCTGAAGTTCAGCTAGGCAAGATGCTCTCAAAGGAACGGGCTGCAGGACCGGAGCAAGCCCCGTATGTCCGGAACGCGGACGTGCAGTGGCAGGGTCTGAACCTCACCGATCTGAAGACGATGACGTTCACTGAGAAGGACCGTGGACGGTTTGCGCTGCGCGCCGGCGACATCCTCTCGTGCGAGGGTGGCGATCCAGGCCGAAGCGTCATCCTGTCCGAGGACCTTGATGGGATCTACTATCAAAAGGCCGTGCACCGTGTACGTGCCACTGGGGTGAACCCTCGCTTCCTCTACGTCGCCATCAAGCATTCCTACGCAAGCGGCGCGATTGCAGACCTGTGCACCGTTACGACCATTAAGCACCTGACCGCCGAGAAGTATCGAACTCTTCGCGTTCCATTGCTCGATGATGAACAACAGGTGCGAGCAGTCGAGGTGCATGACGCGTTCTTCGCTCAGGTCGCCGCGATCCGGGCCGAGGCCAGCCGCTTGAGCGGAGTACGCGCTGGCCTGCTGGCGGGGCTGCTGGACCGCACCATTTAGATTGAGTCTGCCGAACTGGGGGGTTGAACTGTGGCGAAGGGCATTCGGGAGCGCGAGTTCCAGAACTTGATGATCCGGTGGTCCCTCCCTATGGGCTGGGGCTTCACCGCGGGGCGGGCGTTGCCGCGTGAGACGACGCAGACAGTGATTGCCTCTCAGCTGCGAGATGCCATCGTCAGGTTGAACCCCCGGGTGATCGGGGGGTTCGACGTGGACGCCGTGGTCGAGGAAATCGTCGCGACGATCAATGCTGTCGAAGGCGGACTGGTTCGGGCCAACAAGCAGGTACTGCGCCTGCTGCGCGGACACAAGGAGTTCCGGGACGCCGATGGCGTGTGGCACGCCCTAAAGGTCATCGACTTCGAGCACCCGACTGCCAACACGCTGGTCGTGTCCGATGAGGTGACCATCACCGTCCCCGGCAAGACCTCCCGCCGCTTCGACCTCGTGTACTGGGTCAACGGCCTGCCCCTAGTCGTGGTCGAGGTGAAGTCACCGACCGCAAAGTCCGGGTGGGTCGACGCCGCCAACGAGATCAACAACGTGTACGCCACCGAGTACCCGTGGTTCTTCACGCCCAACGTGTTCGCCGTCGCCTCCGACGGGCTGAAGCTGCGGTTCGGTGCCGCCGGCGCGCCCACGAACCTGTGGCAGCCGTTCCGGTCCACCGCCGACGACGAGAACCTGTCCGGGCAGGCCGACGTGAAGCGCTCCGTCGAGCTGCTCATGAATCCGGCCACGATCCTGGACATGCTCGCCAACTTCGTCCTCTTCGACACTGCCGGGGGTGGGGCTGACATCAAATACCTGCCCCGCTATCCGCAGATGGAGGCCGCCCACCTGATCCACGAGCGGGTCCTGGAGGGCGGGTCGAAAGGTCTGGTCTGGCACCATCAGGGGTCGGGGAAGACGCTGCTGATGGTCTTCGCCGCCTCGCTGCTGCTGGCTGACACCCGCACCGATTCACCCACGATCATCCTGCTCTCGGACCGGACCCACCTCGTGCGGCACACCGCCGGGGTGTTCACCTCCGCCATGGGGGATGCCTACTTCCACCGGCCCAAGACCAGCCAGAAGCTGCGTTCCCTGCTGGCCGACGATGTGCGCGGTGTCATCTCCACGACCGTCCACAAGTTCGCCGACGCTGGCGAGAACCTGTCGACCAGGGCCAACATCATCGTGCTGGTCGACGAGGCACACCGCACCCAGTCCGACAAGAAGAAGTCCCTGGCCGGGCAGATGCGCGCAGCGCTGCCGAACGCGAAGTTCTTCGGCATGACCGGCACCCCCGTACGGAACCTCGCCACTGACACCTTCGCCCTCTTCGGCGAGGAGGCCGACCCGGGCAGGGTGCTGCACCGCTACTCGGTGTCCCGGTCTCTGCTGGACGAGGCGACCGTGCCGGTCGTGCTGGACCCGCGCCCGGTCGTCTTCGAGATGAACGACCAGGAGTTGCAGGCCGAGTTCGACCAGTTCGCCGACGATTTCGATCTCGATGACCCCGACCGTGAGACGCTGTCCCGGAAGTTCGGCCGTCTCACCTCGGTCTTCGCCAACCCCGACCGCATCCACGCGGTCTGCCAGGACATCGTGGACCACTACCTGGCTGGCACCTACCGCAACGGGCTCAAGGCCCAGGTCGTCGCCTTCAACCGCGAGCTGGCCGTGGCATACATGGAGAAGATCAACGAGCTGCTGGCCGGCTTCGAGGCGTCACAGGTGCTCGCCGAGGTCGGGAAGCACGTCCGGATCACCGCCGAGGTGAACATCTCCGTCTCGGATGCCAAGGACGAAGTCGCCGCCATGAAGCCGTTCCAGCTCTCGGAGGCCGAGGAGGAGGAGCAGAAGCGGCGGTTCCTCTCCCCGGACGACCCGCTGTGCTTCCTGGTGGTGACCGCAAAGCTGATGACGGGGTTCGACGCCCCGAACGAGGGCGTTCTCTACCTGGACAAGCCCTTGAAGGCCCACAGCCTGTTCCAGACCATCACCCGCCCGAACCGCACCTGGGTGTCCCCGACGGGGTTCGTGAAGACCCGCGGCGTGGTCGTGGACTACATCGGCCTGGCCGAGGAGGTCCAGCGGGCCGTCGTCGACCCCACCTCGAAGGGAGCCGGCAAGGGCGGCGGATTCGTCACTGACTTGTCCGAGCTGGTCGCCGAGTTCCGCACCACCTTCGCCCGCATCGAAGACCTCCTCGCGGACGTGGACGGCCTCGACCTCACAGTCCACGGTTACGAGTCCGTACGGGCCATCAACGTCTTCCTGGACGCCAACCCTGACGCGGCCGAGGTGTTCACGAAGGACTACCGGCTCCTGGCCCGCCTGTACCCGCTCATCAACACCGACAAGCGGGTCGCCAAGTACCAGGACGGCTTCGGGCTGTTCGGATCGGTGTACACGACTCTGTTCAAGAAGTCCTCCGATGAGGAGAGGAAGGAACGGCTGGGCGAGCTGGGGCCGATGGTCCTGGAGATCATCAACGCTCACGTCCACTCCTTCTCCGTGGCCGCCTCCCAGGAGGAAGCCCTCGTCCTGGACGCTCAGGGCATTGTCATCCTGAAGGAGCTGCTGGCCCTCGTCCGCCCCAAGCCCGACAAGGGTGACGGTGAGGACAAGACGCCGCCGTCCGCGGCGGAGATCCTGGACCACATCAAGGCCGCCCTCGACAAGGGCGTCGAACCGGGGTCCGCGAGGTACACCGCCCTCGCGGAGCGGATAAGGCTGCTGCGCGACCGGATCATCCAGAACGCTCAGGACGCCCTGGACTTCCTGTCCGAGGCGCTCCGGATCGCCCGCGCCGTCGTAGACGCCGAAAAGCACCCCGACACGGCCGTCGTCGTGCTGGACGACGACCACGTGGGTGTCCTGTCGCGGATCATCCACGACCACGCGCCGTCCGGCCTCACAGTCACCGAAAGGAACCTGGCCGAGGAGATCGACCAGGTAGTCACCCGCACCCTCGCCCGATCGTGGGACAACGCCGACGCTCGCAACCGGGGCGCCCGCCGCGCCACCGCCGCAGTCTTCCGCCGGTACATGCTGAAGCCAGTGGGGGAACCGTACGACTCCACCGTGGCCTACATCGAAGCCCACTACCTCGTCGACTGACGACCCGGCGGAGGCCCGGCAAGCTGTGACGGCTGCCGGGCCTCGTCGCTGCGCGACCCAGACCTACGCTAATCCTCTGCTCCATTACTGACCTCGGCGCTTCAAGGTGATGGCGGCGGGAGGTCGAGGGAAAGTCCGGTCCCGGTGAGGAAGCCGTCGAGGATGTCGGAGCGGTACTGCAGTCGTTTGAGTCGGTTGCGGACGAGGGCTTCGAGGCGGTCGAGGGCGACGCTGGCAAGGTTCACGAGACTGCGTTTGACATGGGCCCACAGGTACTCGACCGCGTTCAGCTCGGGTGCGTAGGCAGGCAGGATGAACACCGACAGCCAGTCCCGCGCGTCGATCAGGTCGCGCATCGCATGGGAGACGTGGGTGTTCAGCCGGTCCCACACCAGCACGATCGGCGCCTTGACCAGCTGGTGAACCCCGTCGATCAGGCCGATGTAGTCGTGCTCGGACAGGCTGCGGCGCTCGCCCTTGCGTCCGGTGTGCCGACGCAGCCGGTGGCACAGCCGGGTCCGGGAGCCCGGTCGCATCGCGATCAGCCCGGCGGCCGAGACCCGTCCCGAGCGGCTGCCGCTGACCTTCACCACCGGGGTGATGCCGCGGCGTCCCCACGTGCGTCCCTTGGGCGGCCTGCGGGTGAACCCGGCTTCGTCCTCGAAGCATATGAAGCCGTTGCAGGCCGCCCGAGCGCTTTTACCTCCGCCCAAGTCGCCTCCTTCCATGTGGTGACGGCCTGCTCGTCGCGTTCGGCTGCCCGACGCACGGGGACCCGCGGGGTGAAGCCCAGCCGACGCATCAGACGGGTGGCCCCCGAGACGCTGTGGGACACGTGGAACTTCCGCCCGATCAGCGTGGCGACCCGCGCGCCGGTCCAGACCTGGTCCTGGTCCCAGCCGTGGGCGGCCGGTCCCTGCTCGAGATACTCGGCGAGCTTGTCCTGGCATCGAGCCGACAGCTTGCACCGCTGCCCACCCGGTCCCCGTGAAACCAGCGCCCCGGCCCCGTCCTCCCGCCAGGCCTGATGCCACTGGTAGGCCGATTTCGCGGTCACCCGCAACCTGCGGGCAACCTCCCTCGGTGGGACACCTTCGTCGAACAACGTGGCGGCCTCCAGCCGCACCGACTCGCGGCGCTGACGTGCCTTCGCCGTCAGCCCGCCCCCATCCGCATAGCGCATACCAACGACATAGCGCGCAAATGACCGTCCGTCAGCTACGCAAACAGGCCAATCACTTTGAAGCGCCAAGGTCAGTAACCGGTGCTTCCTCAGCACCTGGTTCCGCGAGCGGCTTCTCCTCCGGTGCAGCGGTGCGCCGGTACTGCGGATGGTCGAGGTCCATCTGCTTCGCCGCGTGCAGAGGAAGGGGGAAGCGGGAGCGTCCGTCCCAGAACTGGGCCTGGTGGGAGAGCTTCGCTGTGGTGATGGCGAGAGCCTCCTCAGAGACGCCCTCGGCGCATGCGAGCGGGTAGATCTCGTTGGCCGTCATGGAGTACCAGTTCTGGGGCATCTCACCCTTGCGTCGTCCCTCCTTCTTGTCGGAGAAGACGGAGGGCTTCGCGTCCCATCGGGTGTACTTGGATCCCAGCCGGCCTGCGCCGTCCCCATCGAAGGCGCGTGGCACGTTGCAGAAGATCCACACCGGGGTGCCGAAGTCCGTGGTGACCTGGTACAGCGTGGTCGCGGTGTCCTGTTCCACAGGGTCGCCGCCCTTGGCCTTGGCGATCCGGGTCGTGCTGACCGGTTGCGGAACCTCCTCATCGCTGACGTTAATACGGATGACGGCCTGGGGCCGCTCGTCACGGCTCAGGGTGCTGCCGGGAAGCCAGTAGCGGCTGTTGCGCTTCTCGGGAGAGCTGCCGAGACGCATGTTCTGCAGCCCGTCCCACATCCGTCGTGAGGCAAGCTCGTCCACGGTGACGACGTACGGGGTGTCGTCCAGTTCCTCGGACAGATCGGCGAGGGCTCGCTCGACGGTCTCGGCCGCGTCGTCCCATCGCTGCCGGTAGGTCTTCTTGTCGCCGGTGCCCTCGGGGTAGGCGCTGGCGTGGAAGGCCGGTTGTGCCAGGCGGTAGGGCTGCCATACAGGCCGGGTGGAGCTCCAACCGAGCATCGTCCAGGTGCCACCGGCAACCGCCGGGGGCACGAGGGCCGAGGCGGTGATGACCACCTTGGGCTGGCCGAACTCTCCCTTACGCCTGTTCTGCTGCCTTACGTGGATGCCGACGTGGGCGATGCGGTCGACCGGATAGCCCGCCTTCTCGGGTTGCAGCGCATTGGCGATGCGGTCGTCGATGACGCCGAGCGAGCGGTAGAGGTCGAGGAGGGCCATCTCGGCGGGGTGGTCCTTCGCCTTGGGCTTGATAACGCCCTTCTCGTCCTTGCCCCGGAGGTACTGGGTCGGGACACCGAGGTCAGCGAGGATCTTCCTGGTCTGAGGCTTGGCGTCAAGGTCGTCGGGGCTCGTCTCACCGCCGCCGTCGGCGTCGGCCGCTGTGGGGATCTCGGTCTCGCACCAGGCACCGACAAGCACCCCGTCCTGGGACCGAAGCGCGGCTCCGGTGGCCGCCAGCGCCTCCTTGCGGCCACCGGAGGGCCCAGGTTCAAGGAAGTCGCCGGCCTGATGGAAAACGGCGGTGATCTGATCTCCGTACAGGCTGAGCTCGTCGCCACCGCGCGGGTCGAGGCCCTCTGGCTCGAGGCCGAAGGTCTTGCAGAAGGTGTCGAGCATCCGCAGTCGGGTTTCGTCCCGATACCACAGGCAGACGATACGCAGCTTCTTGAAGCCGGCAGCTTCGATGGAGGCGAAGATGGACTCCGGGGTGGGGAAGAGGCTGCCGCGTTGGCGGATCGGGCCGAGCGTCTTCGGATCCGGATGCTGCTCGCGCTCCGCCTTGCGGCGCAGGTACTCCTGCTTGGAAATGTTCTCCGGGTCGGTGGGGCGGTGCGGGAGGCTCATTCGCACCTCGAGCATGTCCAGGTGCTCGGCGCGGTCGGCGAAGACGTTGGTGAAGTGCTGGTGCAGGAGCCGAAGGTGGTGCATGCCAGTGCCGGTGCCGATGGGGAAGGAGAAGTTCTTCGGCAGGATGGGCCAGACCTGTCCGGGGTGCTCGCGCGGGAAGCGGGCTGCTTCCTTCTTTTCCTTCGCGTCGGCGAGGAGCTTCTGCTCCCGCTTCGAACGGTCGTCGATGGTGCGCAGGATCGAGTAGTTCATCTCCAGCCGGCCGAGGGCCTGGAGAGCGAGGCGGTTGATGGTGCGGGCGCCACCGCGGCCGTTGAGCTTGACCTCGAGCAGTGGGTTGTCCGGGCCGGGCTGCTCCGCGAGGGCGGTGGTGGAGAAGACGAGGGAGGAGGAGACGCGGGTCACCCGGGAGCTCAGCAGCAGCACGGGGTTGGCGACGTTGGGCAGGGTCTTCAGCTTCAGCGCGGTCCGGGAGAGGGCGAAGCGGCCTCCCTGTTCGTTCTGCCAGGGGTCGTCGAAGGCGACCAGGCCGCCGGTGGTGTCCGCCCGTAGTTGGATGGACTTGCTGTCGGAGATCGCCCAGGGCTCGGCGGCGAAGCGTCGGGACAGCTCCCAGGCAACTGTGCTGAAGAGCCAGTTGGGGGCACTGGGTTGGGTGTTGTTGGTGGGTTGGAGGTACTCGGCCAGCAGGTGCGTGCGCTCCGGGGTGTCGGCGATCCGCTTGGCCAGTTCGGGCGCTGTGGTGATGTCGATCGTGCTGACGTCCTGACCGAGGGCCAGGTAGTGGGTGAGGGTGAAGACGCGGCGGAGCAGTTTGCTGTCGACTGGGCGGAGCGAGGCGAGGAACGGGGCGCGGCGGTCCGGGTCGAAGCAGACGTAGCCGCCGCTCATCATGCTCAGGACGGTGGTGGCGATGGAGTAAGGGGCCTGGGCCGAGTCATTGTTGAACTTCTTCTTGCACAGGTGGTCGAAGTCGTCCCAGAGCTTCCAGGTCGCTTCGTCGAAGTGCCGCACGTGGACAACGGCATCGCCGACCAGCTCGGGGGTGCAGCGGAAGGCGAGGGTGTTGAGGTACTTGCCGGGTGCGCGGTCCTGGTCGCCCGGTGCGGGGTCCTGCTCGGTCACGTGGTCTCTTCTTCTCTCTTGTGAGTCTCGTCGGTTGCCCGGGTGCCCAGGGTCAGTGGGGGTCGATGCCGGCGTAGGAGAGGAAAGCGTTGAGTGCCTCTCCGTACAGGTCGTTCATGCGTCGTCGCACGTCGGGCGGCCACTGGGAGTGGATGCGCCGAAGGACGGTCTCCAGGTCGGCGCTCCAGGTGTCCTCGTGGAAGGCGTAGTCGACCATGTGCAGCACGGCTTCGGTGCCGCCGCGACGGGCGCGACCGGCAAGCTGGATGAGGTCGACGATCATGCCAGCGACGACCTCCTCCTGGAGGGACTTGTGCATCGCCGTGAACTGTGGGGCTGTGCGCAGGAGGAGCGCCAGGCGGTCCCATGCCGCCGCACGGGCACCGGCCAGGGCCTGCGACGGGTCGGAGACACCGCCAGCCGACAGGGCACGCAGCCCGGCGGCGTTGATGCTGCCGTACATCTCGGCGGGTTCGTTGAGCAACGCGAGGGGGCGCACGCACAGGTAGACGGATCGGACCGCTGAGCGGGTGCCCTTGACGATGTTGAGCCCACGGGCGATGAGCGACAGCGGAACAACGAGGATTTTGCCGTGGCTGGGGAAGTCCTCGAACTCCTCGGCGGTCAGGCGTACGGCCACGGTCTCCCTGGGCAGTTCGGGGTCGGCACCGTGCCGGTTCTCCGCGCGGACAGCCAGGCACAGTCCGCCGTCGTACTGCCCGGCCTGAGCAATTCCGCGGGCGAGCCACGCGCACTGTTGGTAGGAGTTGGCGACGACCAGGACATGTGCCCGATCCGGGTCCTTGGCGGCGGTCCGTTCGAGTTCGCGGTGGATGTACTGGTCGTACAGGTTGCCGCCGAGCTCGATGAGCGCGTCCTTCTTACGGCTGGGGTGGGTGCCGGAGACCTTGATCGGTTCTCCGAACAGGGGGTGGCCTTCGCCGTAGTCGATGCGGTGTTTCCTGGCCCGGATG
The DNA here is from genome assembly GCF_044547075.1 of Kitasatospora sp. NPDC052896. Taxonomy (NCBI): domain Bacteria; kingdom Bacillati; phylum Actinomycetota; class Actinomycetes; order Kitasatosporales; family Streptomycetaceae; genus Kitasatospora; species Kitasatospora sp. NPDC052896. The sequence goes on along the minus strand of NZ_JBITZU010000001.1, from coordinate 1,226,647 downwards.
GACTTGGCCTGGGCGTCGGTCATCCACCAGCGCACCGGGGCGTGGAGGTGCTCTCGGACCGCCTGGGGGAAGTAGGCGGTGGCCGACAGCCCCATCACCGGCCGTTCGACGCCTGCCAGGATGAGGGAGACGATCCCACCCAGCTCGGCGGTGAAGGTGTGCGGGTCACCGGCGATGGTCTGGGCGACCAGGGCCGCGTTCTTCTCCTTGTCGTCGAGTCCGGTGACTCGGTAGCCGGTGATGGCTTGCCCCAGCATGCCGAGCGGCAGAACGGCGGAGATGGCAGTCGCCTGCAGGTTTTCCACGATCTTCTGGGCCGAACGCAGACCGGAGGAGCGGTAGTCGTGGGCCTTCTCCTGGAGGGCGGATAACGCCTCGTCCAACTCGATCATCGCGGTCCGGGTGACCAGCAGGTTGACCGCCTGCGCACGCCTGTGCGGGTCCTTGACGCTGGGCTCGAGCAGACCGTGAAGTTCGATCTTGACGGCGTCCAGCAGGTGCTCGCCGCGAGGGGCCACCAGTGCGCTGAGCGCCTCCCTGACGTCATGCCAGTCGGGGTCGAGCAGGCTCGCCTGTCGGCTGAGCGGATCGCGGCGCTGATAGCGGGTAGGCATGAGGGCGTTGAGCTGCTGGAAGAGCTCAGCCGGGATGTCTGCACCGTCGCCCGTCTTAGTCGGCGACCACAACAGCCGGAGGAGGGTACGGTCACGCCCACGTGCCAGGTGCCAGCGGGTACTGGTCTGGTCGGGGATGCGCTCCTGGGCCCGGTCGTCCTCCGTGGCGTGCAGGCTGAGCGCGTTCTTGCAGATGCTGAGCAGGAGGAACTCGGCCATGAGACGGACGTGGCTGACAGCGGGCAACAGGTTGTGCTCGTCGTCGATGCGTAGCCGCTTGGCGTCGGTGTCCATCTCCTGCGGTGCGGCCGACCAGTGCCGGCGGGAGTGCAGGATGATCTCGCTCGCGCACTTGTCGACGGCCCGGGACTGGAACTGGTCGACCTCGTCGATGAGAACAGCGTGGCAGGTCCGCAGCGCGAACTCGGCTGCGGTCATGCTGCGTACGGGCCGACCGTCGAGGTTGACGCCGATCCGCAGGTTGCCCTGCATGAACACGTAGTGGTTCATGATGACGACATTGGCGTCGGCCGCCTCGTACACGGGAGCGTACCTGCCGCAGGTCGGGATCCAGGGGCAGGCCGCAGCCCCGACACCCTGCTGGTGCAACGACAGGCACGGCTCGCGCCCCGGCGGATAGTCCCCGGTGGCTTCCAGGAACGTCTTCAGGGCGCATCCGTACGCCAGGGGATCGACGTCGCGTTCGGCACGTTCGCCCCACTCGCCGGGCGCGTCTGGGTCCTCGTTGATCAGAGAGGCGAGTTTGAGGGCGCGGTCGTGCATGCCGGACGACGACATCAAGTGTGCGCACGTGGCCTCGTGTTCGATGACCTTGGACCGGTGAAGGTGGGCCAGGTCCTCGCGCACGTTCCAGGTCATGGCAAGGCACGCCTTGATGTCCGGCAGGACGATCGTGACGCGCAGGTTGTGGGTGGCGAACCAGGCGGCCATGACGCGGACCATCACGCTCTTGCCGGTGCCGGTCGGCGCGTTGAAGATCTCCATGCCGCCGGCGGTCAGCGCGAGGGCCTCGGTGGGGGACATGCTGTCCGTGGTCTTCAGCGCGTCGAAGAGCTGCCCGATGGTGTGGCGCAGGTAGCGCTTGTTCTCGGGGTAGCGCTGGTCGATCTGCTCGGCGAGGTCGAGCAGATCGGGCGTGGGGATACGGAGGTCGGCCATGTACGGGACAGTCGAGAGGTGGGGGAGGCTGTCGTGGCTGAGCGCCTCGGCGAATTGGGGGTAGGTGGGGATCGTCAGGCGCCCGTGGATCTGGCCCACGTCCTTGACGAAGATCTCCCCGGTGAACCACGTGCCGGGGCCGGCGAACTCCGGAGGTCTCGGCCGGGCGCTCGGGCGCCGGAAACGGGCAGTCAGACGGTCGACGTAGCCGAGCGGATCGCCTCCGAGTCGTGGGAACGCGGCATCGGCCGTGAAGGGGTTGTCGCCCACGGTCTCGAAGGGGGCCATGACCGATGCGTCCCCTGGAGCTTCCCCGTTCAGCCCGGCCAGCAGGGAACGCGCTGCCACCGAGAACTTCCGAACGTCGGCGAGTTCACCCGGCGCGATGGAGCAGACCGCGGCGATCCGCCGTTTCTCCTCATGAGGCAGCATCTTCCAGCGGTCCCATGCCTGGTACGTCCCCGAGAGCAGGAACGCTGCCTCGGCGAAGGGAGCGGCGGTGCGGGATTCGCCGTCGACCACTAACGGGAAGTAGTGGCCGGCGAGGGCCAGTGCAGCGCATACCGCGGTTTCCTCGATGGGCAGGTCACTCATGTCCAGTTCACCCCGGCCTTCTCGCAGACCAACTCGCCGAACTCGGAGGCGGTCGCGACCTGCATGTCCCCGTACTTCGCGCACACCCCCGACAGCAGGGGGACCTGGCGGGCCCGGTAGTCCGGCACCACAAGCCAGTCGGCTCCGCCCCGGTCACCCTCCTGGGCATGGACGAGGCTCCCCAGGACTGTGGCCGAAGTGTAGTCCTTGACGTCGACCTTGAACGTCGTCTTCTTGCCCCGCTTCGGGCCGACCTCGATCAGCAGGTCGTAGGCGTCCAGGCCCGGCCACAGCGAGACCTTCAGCCCGCGCTCCGTCAGCCGGTCGTACAAGGCCAGTTCGGGCAGACCGGGAACAGTCGTGTAGCGCCAGATGCCTCGGGTGACGGCCTTGTGGCTCTCTGCGGGCAGAGCCTGCGGGACTTCTCCGAGATCCGGATAGAGGACCGCCTCACGACCTTCCGGACGAGGCGGTGCGGGCTCCGGCAGTAACTCTGGTGCACTGCCGTCGGCTGGCAGCCGGAAGAGGTAGGAGGCCCCCATGTCCGCGTGGGGCGTGTGCCAGCAGCGCGCGGCTCCCACGGAGGTTCCCGCGTTCCTCCGGACGACGACCCGCATCGGCCATCTGCAGACGGGGCACGGGAACCACCAACCCCGATAGACGGAGTCGAAGGGAATCTCCCGATAAAAATCTGCGACCAGCGGTGGCAGCCGCAGCTCGCACAGTTGGTCAACGGGCCCTGCAGGGCAACGGATCAGATCCTTGCGGCCGGCCTCGTACACGGCTTGCTCACCTTGCTTGCGCAGTAGTGTGAAGGCCGTCTCCTGGTCGATCTCCGACTGGAGATCCCGGTCGCTGACGACACCGGCGAACGTGTCGAGCTTGCGCAGCGTGTGCAGCAGCATCTGCTGCTCGAGATCGAGGTCGAAGGCGTCCTCGGTGACCTGTCCGTCCTGGTCGACGACCAGCATCCCGCCTAGGTCCAGTGGCCTGACGCCCTCGGGTAGCAGGACCGCTAGGTCCCCTCTGAGCGCACGTCTGAACTCTCCGAATGCGAGGGGTCTACCTGGGCCGCGTGCCGCATGCAGCATGCCGTGGCACTCCATCAAGGTCGTCAGGCGCTGCTGAGGTTCCAGGCCCGGCGCGGTCATCGCCTTCGCAGCGCGCAGCGCAGCGCGGGTCACCAGGTAGCGGACCCGGTCGTCATCGAGCGTCTGCGCACCTTCGTCCAAGGGACTCGTCACGATCCGGAGCGTACGGGGCACCTACGACAAACACGCCACCAGAGAAGAAAAGAGGCTCACTTACGGCATCTTGTTCGCACGCATGTCAAGCCCTGTGGTATTGACGCGCGGATAGAGCTCTCGGTAGACATCGAGGTACTCCACCACGTGACGCCGACCGAGCTGGGTAAGCCGCCAGCGGTACTCAGCGACATGCGTCCCCCCGGGGGCCATGACGGGCACCGAGTCCACCAGGCCGCGGCTCGGCTGCCCCCCAGCCCTGCCTCGATAACCCACACCGATGAAGAACAGTGAGCGGCCGGCCAACTGGTCGTCCTCCAACCCAGCGGGCTCAGCGGCTGCAACACGCGCCAGAACCCCCCAGAGCCACTCCGACAACAGATGGGCCGCAGGGTCCGGCTCCCGCGGTTCGCCAAGCCCAGCACGCGCAGCCGCACGGCCCCGTCGGGTGATCTCGACCAGTACCCGGCCGACCTCTCCGCTAGCAGGGTGCTCGACCGAATCCTCAGTGACCACGAGCAAACCTCTCCGCTCCAGCGCGTGCACCGTCTGTCCGGCCCCCGGGTCGTGCACACCATGCTGGCGTAGCCTTTCCTGCAACCGGGTGTACCCGACAAGAGAAGGAGCAGCCTTTAGCGTCAGCGGCAACTTGCGCCACTCGGCGGCCTTCGGCACAGGCAGCCGCTGGACCCGGCGCATCCACATCTCGGTCTCCGTCATGCGGTCGTCCCGCATGATCTCGCCCAAGTAGACCTGCTGGCGTTCATTCAGCGACTCCCACGCCACCAACGCCGCCCGTGAAGGCTCCTGCTTCCGCTTGGCGACCAAGATCGGAGCCTGCTCGTCCGGCCTCGTGCGCATCCAAGCGTCCAGAACCATCCGCACCGGGACTCCGTACGCCTTCGCAAGGGGGGCAAGAAGCCGCCCCGTCGCCTCGGGGTCCTGCCAGTGCCGCCCTCGGACCTGCAGCCCCTTCTCCAGTGCAGAGATCTTGGGCGCCGACACAGACAACTCACGGCCTGGCACCGACGCCCGCAGAAGCTCGGCGACCCGTTCCAGCGTCAGCCCAGCGGCATACCTTAGATCGACCAGGGTCTCCTGTCCCTGCGGAGCCCCGGTGAGCGCATCCATCTCGCAGCCGAGAGCGGATGCCAACCGCTCCAGTCGAGGCGGAGTGGGCGTGTGCCGGCCCTCCTCGTAGAAGAAGATCATCCGAGACGAGACCCCAGCCCTCGCAGCCAGCACTTCGCGTGTCAACCCCAGCTCGACACGTCTGGACACCAATCGCGCTGGGTCGATCGTGCGCAAGGGAAGAGGCATACAGCCATGGAAGTCCAATGAAGACTTCATTGCAATAGAGCCACGCCTCGAAAGCCGCAGCGCGGATGCCGAGCAGTCCTCTTTCTCCGCAGATTTGATCAATCGGCTTGTGCCGGACGGAAGTGAGGCGGTACCACGGCGGTATGCACCGCTGGACTCCTCTCAACGAGCGTCAGCTCGCTCTCCTGACTCGTATCAGTGCGGGCGTCAACCCCGTCACCTCGGACGAACCCGCGCTCGCCGTTACGGCACGGGCACTCAAGGGCCGCGGGCTCATCCTCATGCCGAAGGCTGCTGACACGAAGTGGCGGGCAGAGATCACCGACGTTGGACGGTTCTATCTGGAACATGACCATCACCCGGACCAGCCGGCCAAGAAGGTCGGTCGGTCTGCTGAGCGAGGCCAGATTCAGGAACCGGCTACGAAAGTCGTCCGGCAGGACGCTCAGCCGGACGAAGGGGCCATGAGCCCGAAGTCGGCGGCGCCTACCCGCCCCGCCCGCCCGCTGCCACCTCCTCGCTCGGTGACTGGGCCGGCGTTGATCGAGCAGGTTCAGCAGGCCGGGCGCTTCCTGCGAATCTCGGATCCGCCTCCCGAGGAACGTGCACGGCTACGGCGGGCCTTTGACGCCGCTCGCGAGTACGCGCCCGACGGCTACCAGCTGAAGTACAGCGGACGGGAGAAGGGCGACTTCTTCCTCGGCCTGCTGCGGACGAACGGGCTCGACGAGACCGAGTGGAACCGAATCCGCCTCCAGCGAAGCAGGGTCATCACGGACGTCGACGACGTGATCGCGGCGATCAAGGCCGACCACAGCGCCTTCGAGATCTCCGAAGACGTGCTCCCACGAGTCCTGTCGATCGTCAGTCTGATCGCCGAGGAAGCCCTGTCCAGGCACGGGGACATCACGATCTCGAAGAAGCGGCGCCAGGCCAGGCCGATGCTCAACGTCCACGGCAAGACCTGGGAGATCGAATTCAAGGAGCGGCAGAAGCAAGTCAAGTACGTTCCCGCCCCCAAGGGGCGACGCAAGACCTATGACTGGCAACGGGTCACGCCCGCCCACCGATCCGAGCCGTCCGGCGAACTCGACCTCTACCTGGTCGAACCTCACCACGGCTACAACCGCGCCAACGCCTGGACGAAGCAGTGCGGAGACACACCCAGCCGTCAGCTGGAGGAACAGATCGGGGCTGCCTTCCGCGCCCTGAGAGCACGCGCCGAGGAACAGGAAACGCACCGTCTGGCGCACGAGGCCGAGCAACGACGGCTCAAGGAGGAGCGGGAACGGGCGGAGACCGAGCGGCGACGGCTGGAGGCCGAGGAGAAGGAGCGCAAGCAGCGGAAGTGGGAGAAAGCCATCGCCGCCGCCAAGGTCCACGCCGCCGAGGCTGCGCGGGCAGAGACCTTCGGGGCGGCCCTGGACCGGTGGCGTGCTGCGGCTGAGATCCGCCGGTTCTGCGCGGAGCTGGAGGAATCCGTGTCCCGCGCCACGTCCGTCGCAGAGGCCGATCGCCTGCGTCAGTGGGCCAAGTGGGGCGAGGAAGAGGCCGACAGGATCGACCCGACGTCGCCCGGCCGCGGGCTCGGCGTCGAGGACTTCGAGACCGAACCCACTGACGAGGCTCTGCGCCCCTTTCTCAAGGGCTGGAGCCCGCACCGGCCCGTCAAAGAAACACCGCCGGCTGAGCCTGCCCAGCCACCCCACCAGCCAGACCCCTGGCGCGACCTCAGCGCCTCACCTCGGGACCAAGGCTGGAAATACGGACCCCAAGGTCGCGCTCAATGGTGGAGGCGATGACGCCGTGCCCGCGCTCGCGCAACGCCTTCACGGCCCGCTCGATCAGGCTGTTCAGCCGCTCCACCTCTTCGCGAAGCGCGAGCAGCTCGTCATAACGGTCCACCCGCTCCTGGCCACACCACTCGCGGATGGTGCGGAGGGCGTCGTCCTCGGCCTTCAGCTTCCCGTCGTCCCGGCGGCGCTCCCAGGAGTGCCATGACAGAACGGCCCGCTCGCGGTCCACGGACTCCTGCCGGCGGTCGACCTCCGGCAGGATCTCCTCGGCCAGCATTTCCGCAACGCGCCGGGCGATCCGCTCGACGACCGGCCAGCCCGCCAGGCACAGCCCTGACCGATTTTCGTAGACCATCGGATCGGCGCGCAGCTCGGCCGGATCAAGGCCCAGGCGCTGCGCTGTGGCATCCAGATCTGCCAGCTCCAACACGCCGGCGTCAGCCACGCCTTTGCGCAGCCGGACCTGGCTCTTCGGGCGGATGAACCCCAAGATTGTCCGGGCCGCCTCGAACTCGGGGCTCTTGCGCACCTGCCGGGACGCCTCGGTCAGCCTCAGCTCCCCAGCATCGTCAGCACGGAAGACCTCAAGGTCAGCCCACCGGGCGACCAGTGATGCCTGCGCCACCCACTCCTGCAGTCCGACCTCTTCACCTTCGAGGAACCGGACGTGAACCTGGGCCGACCGACGGGGGTCTCCCACCCGGACGATCTCCACACGGCGGACGGCGCCACCGAGCAGCTTGGGCTGGGCACGATAGGCCCAGTTCTCGTTGATCTCCACGCACCTATTGAGCCAAAGCGGTGCCCTGCTGCGCTACCGCTTCCCAGCACCGTTACTGGCCGGAAATGGAACGGGACCGCTGTGAGGTGGCGCAGTAGACCAGCAAAGTCCGCGGCTGGTAATAGGGTTGCCAGTCCAGGAAGTTGAGACGGATCCTCACGGGACAAGGGGCACAGTGTGAGTGAGATCGCCAAAGCGGTAGCCGCGCTTGAGGAACAGGCCGCCGAGGCTCGCGAGCTTCGACAGACCATTGAACGCATCGAGGCCGAGGTTGGTGCACATCTGGACGAACTCAGCGGCATCGGCAGTGCGATCCTCCACCTCCACTTCGACCTTGACAACCAGATCGCCGAGCACGACTACTCGGCTGTCGAGCAGGCAGTCGGAACCCTTGAGGGCCTCGTGGACGTCGCCGAGGTCCTTCCCAAGATCGACGCGGTCTTGCTGCTGACCGGGCTCTTGGAGGGCACACCCACCCCCGACCTCACGGTGCCGATCGGGCTGTTCAAGGCTGGGGAAACACCTGCCTTCGAGTACCCGCGGCTGACCCAGGAGGACCTCGACCGCCAATTCCAGAACGAGATGGCCGACTGGTCAGACCCAGACGAGCAGGACGACCGATGGGCTGAGGACCACGAGATCGCCGAACAGGAAGCCATTCGTAACCGTGCCCGCAGGGCCGGCCTGCACCTGATGGAGCTCTTCGACCACATCGGAGACAACCTCTGGCCCGAACTCATCGAGTCAGTCGAGACCGGCCACCGCGACAACGCGGTTCGCGCGCTGGCAGCCGCCGCTGCAGCAGCGCGCGACGCACGGCCCGCTTACAAGCTGTACGAGGTCAACCTGTCGGCTCAGTACACAGCAAACCCGTCTTCACTGGGGGCTATGGGCGAGTTCCTGTCCGGCTTCGAGACCTGGCTGACGTCCCAGGGGCACTCGTAGGGGCACCTCACCAGTCGCACGGCCGGGCGACGGGTGAAGAGCCCCGTATGGCACCCGAGCCACCGCCCCACCGGGCACCAGTGCCTCGAGCTGGCCCCCGGTTGACGCCAACGCTGACGCCAACCGGCCCGGATGACGATGTCCGATGGCAGCCGTCCATGGACGGCAGAATCACTCAAACTGGGGCATCTCACCTCCCCGGCTTGGCCTGAAAAGCGGAAGGTCGCCGGTTCGACCCCGGCCCTGGCCACCACGCCTGACCAGGCACTACGCCCTCGAAGCAGTTCGCTTCGGGGGCATTTTCATGCCGTCTGACACCAACGGCGCAGCGAACGGACAGCCGTCCGGCTCAGCGAACCCCGCAACGATCCGAGCGGCGGAGTCTGCGGCGAACACCGCGTACGGGCGAGGTCGGACCCGGTGGCGGACTACCCTGAGGGTGCTGCCCGGCACACCCCAGGAGACACCGCCCAGGAGCCCGGAGCACTTCGCACTCCTCGAAGAAGCCCGCGGGAGCCTGCCCGACGGATTCAAGGTGGAACTCTCGGGCGACACCATCGTCGTGACGGTCAGCCCCTCGGGCATCCACCAACGGAACCTGCTGCTGGTACGCCGCCAGTTCGACGCGCACGCCCCGCTCGAGCTGCTGCCGAGCGAGAACACCGACCTGGTCTCACCGAATGTCGGCAAGAGCCGCAACCCGGACCTGACATACCTTCCGAGTGAGGCCTTGGAGACGTCTGACAACCAGGTCCCGTCCGAGCTCGCCGCCATCGTCGTCGAACTGGTTTCCCCCTCGAACCCGGAGAACGACTGGGTCGGGAAGGTGCGCGACTACCCTTTGACGGGTATCCCGCTGTACTTGCTGGTCGACGCCAGGCAGAAGACCGTCACCCTGTTCAGTCGGCCGGACGGCACGAGGTACCACCACCGCGAGGACATCGAGTTCGGTGAGACGCTGCACATCCCCGAGCCGTTCGGCTTCGACCTGGTCACAAGCGACCTGCTGCCGTACTGACCCACGCCGGCACGTGCCGCCCGCCACCGGTTGACGCCGACGCCGCGCCCAACTGCCCGGGGGCGGGGCGGAGTAGCCCGCCGCACGGTGGACGGCTCCCGCGGTGGGACGGCAGGATCTCCCCATGACCGGGACCACGCCCGACCGCAGCGCCTACGCACGGCTCGTCCTGGAGACGATGCCGCAGGAGTCCCGGATCGGACTCACCCTGGGCTTCGTCCGGACCTTCGGCGTCCCGGAGATCGCCGAAGTGCTCCACGCCACCGGGCGGATGACCACCGAGCCGTGGGACCGGGCCAAGGCCACCGGGACCGCCATGTTCGCCCTGATCGAGCACGGTCCGGGCAGCCCCGAAGGACGGCGGATCGTCGACGAGCTGCGCCGGGTGCACGATCGGCCCGGCATCACGCCGGAACTGATGCACTATGTGCTGGCCTGCTTCACGGTGTGCCCGCTGCGGTTCCTCGCCGACTACGCCGGCCGGCCGGCCACCGGGGCGGAGCTGGCCGCGGCCCGCACCTTCCACCACGACCTCGCGGCGGCCCTCACGCTGCCCGAGCCACCCGCCGCCGAGCTGGCCGGCCTGGCCGGCTGGATGAGCGCCTTCGAGGACCGCCGGTTCGCCCCCAGCCCGGCGGGCCGGGCGCTCTGGGAGGCGACCAGCGGCCTGTTGGCCACCCGGTTGCCCACCCCGCTGGCGCCGCTGGGACCGGCCGTGGCCGCCGCGCTGCTGGACCAGCCGCTCCGGACGGCGCTGGGGATACGCCGACCACCGGCCCCGATCCGCGCCCTGGTGTCCCGCGCGCTCAGGGCCCGGGCCCGGCAGGCCGCCGGCTGACCAGCGGCTCAGCCGGGGTCGGCGTCCGTCTCCGCCGCCCGCGCCAGCTCCGCCGCGTTGCGCGCGTTGCGGCCGGCGATCTCCTGCAGCGCCGCCAGGTGCCCGGCCAGCCGCTCCCGGCCGTGGGCGGTCAGCGACAGCCAGGTCCGCGGCCGCCGGCCCAGGTGCCCCTTGCGGATCCGGACGTGCCCCTCGGCCTCCAGGGCGGTGGCGAGCTTGCTCAGCGCCGAGTCGGACAACCCGCACTCGTCACGGACGGTACGGAAGTCGGCCTCCGCGCACCCGGAGAGGAAGGCCACCACGGCCAGCCGGTTCGGGTGGTGGAAGGCGCTCTCCAGCGCACCGTTCACGCTTCTCTCCTCGTCCTCAGCACTCCGGCCGGCCCAACCGGGCCAGCCGGTACCACTCCGCCGCTCCCCCGGTGATCCCCCAGACGATCAGCATCCAGGGCAACCCGGCGATCGCCCACACCACGATGCCGAGGGTCGTCGCCACCAGGCTCGGGGCGTTGTCCCGCCAGCGCCGCGCGTTGCTCCGATTCTGCAGCCGCGGGACGACCCCGCCCGCCATCGCGAAGCGGCCCATCAGCCCGAATCCCACCACCCAGGCCACCGCGCCGACACCGATCAGCGCCAGCCGCCAGGACCGGTGCGCCTCCTCGGGCAGCAGGGCGACCCCCAACGCGACCTGACCGAGGCCGCAGAGCCCACCACTCACCAGCGGGTACCAGCCGGGCCGGCGGTTGCGGACCGCGGCCCGCCGTGCCCCCGCCGCGAGCCGAAGTGCTTCCTCCGCGTCCATGTCCTTCTCCCCATCAGACGAACCCGGGCGAGCCACTCCGCGGCCCCGCCCCTTGCTTTCGATGCTGGCATCTACTTTCCATATTGGCAAGTAGATGCCCACACAGCAACCCAAGGCATCCCCGCCTGCTCACTCCCAGGTGTGACACTGGATGCGCCAAGAATCCGATCGTCCGACCCATCACCGCCCCAAAACCGAGGTGCGCCCGTCCGCCCCTCCTTGCGAACCTAGAGGGATGCCCCCAGTGAGTTCTCCCGCAGCCCAGCCGACCGAGGCACCCACGGCCGAGGCGCCCACCATCGGCGAGCTGGCCGCCCGTCTCCCCGAGCTGACGCTGCGGGACCAGCAGCGGCTCGGCCGGCGGCTGGACGGCGCACGACGGGTCCGCAAGCCCGAGGCCCGGCAGCAGATCGCGGTCGAGCTGGCCGGCGAGATCGCCAAGGCGGAGCTGCGGGTCGAGCAGCGCCGGGCGGCCGTCCCGGAGATCAGCTATCCGGCCGAACTCCCGGTGAGCCAGAAGAAGGACGAGATCCTGGCCGCCATCCGCGACCACCAGGTGGTGATCGTGGCGGGCGAGACCGGCTCCGGCAAGACCACCCAGATCCCCAAGATCTGCCTGGAGCTCGGCCGTGGCGTCAGGGGCCTGGTCGGCCACACCCAGCCGCGCCGGATCGCCGCCCGCACGGTGGCCGAGCGGGTCGCCGAGGAGCTGCGCAGCCCGCTCGGCGAGGCGGTCGGCTGGAAGGTCCGGTTCACCGACCAGGTCGGCCAGGACACCCTGGTCAAGCTGATGACCGACGGCATCCTGCTGGCCGAGATCCAGACCGACCGCGAGCTGCGCCAGTACGACACCCTGATCATCGACGAGGCCCACGAGCGCAGCCTCAACATCGACTTCATCCTCGGGTACGTCAAGCAGTTGCTCCCCCGCCGCCCCGACCTCAAGGTGGTCATCACCTCCGCGACCATCGACCCGGAGCGCTTCGCCCGCCACTTCGGCGACGCCCCGATCGTCGAGGTCTCCGGCCGCACCTACCCGGTGGAGGTCCGCTACCGTCCGCTGCTGGACGAGTCGGAGGATCCGGAGAGCGACGAGCTCGACCGGGACCGCGACCAGATCCAGGCGATCTGCGAGGCCGCCCAGGAGCTCCAGGCCGAGGGCCCCGGCGACATCCTGGTCTTCCTCTCCGGCGAGCGGGAGATCCGCGACACCGCCGACGCGCTCAACAAGCTCAACCTGCGGTTCACCGAGGTCCTCCCGCTCTACGCCCGGCTCAGCTCGGCCGAGCAGCACAAGGTCTTCCAGCGCTCCAGCAACCGCCGGATCGTGCTGGCCACCAACGTCGCCGAGACCTCGCTGACCGTCCCGGGCATCAAGTACGTGATCGACCCGGGCACCGCCCGGATCTCCCGGTACAGCCACCGCACCAAGGTCCAGCGGCTGCCGATCGAGGCGATCAGCCAGGCCAGCGCCAACCAGCGCAAGGGCCGCTGCGGCCGAACCTCGGACGGCATCTGCATCCGGCTCTACTCGGAGGAGGACTTCCTCGCCCGCCCCGAGTTCACCGACGCCGAGATCCTGCGCACCAACCTCGCCTCGGTGATCCTCCAGATGACCGCGGCCGGCCTGGGCGACATCGCCGCCTTCCCGTTCCTCGACCCGCCGGACTCCCGCAACATCAAGGACGGCGTCAACCTGCTGCACGAGCTCGGCGCGCTCGACCCGGCCGAGAAGGACGTCCGCAAGCGCCTCACCCCGCTCGGCCGCAAGCTGGCCCAGCTGCCGGTCGACCCGCGGCTGGCCCGGATGGTGCTGGAGGCCGACCGCAACGGCTGCGTCCGTGACGTCATGGTGATCGCCGCCGCGCTCTCCATCCAGGACCCGCGCGAGCGGCCCACCGAGAAGCGCCAGGCGGCCGACGAGCGGCACCGCCGGTTCGGCTCGGAGACCTCCGACTTCCTTTCCTACCTGTCGATGTGGCGGTACGTCAGGGAGCAGCAGCGGGAGCTCTCCTCCTCCGCGTTCCGCCGGATGTGCAAGGCCGAGTTCCTCAACTACCTGCGGATACGGGAGTGGCAGGACATCTACACCCAACTCCGCACAGTGGCGAAGCAGTTGGGTGTCACCGTCACCGAGCCGCATCCCGACGCCGAACCGGACGCGGACCGGATCCACCAGTCGCTGCTGTCCGGCCTGCTCTCCCACCTCGGCCTGTACGACGTCGAGAAGCGCGAGTACGGCGGCGCCCGCGGCGCCCGGTTCGCGGTCTTCCCGGGCTCCGGCCTGTTCAAGAAGCCGCCGCGCTGGGTGATGTCGGCCGAACTGGTGGAGACCTCCCGGCTGTGGGCCCGGATCAACGCCAAGATCGAGCCGGAGTGGGTCGAGCCGCTGGCCGGCCACCTGATCAAGCGGACCTACAGCGAACCGCACTGGGAGAAGAAGGCCGGCGCGGTGCTGGCCTACGAGCGGGTCACCCTCTACGGGATGCCGATCGTCGCCCAGCGCAAGGTGAACTACGGCCGGATCGACGTCGAGCTCTGCCGCGAGCTGTTCATCCGCAACGCCCTGGTGGAGGGCGACTGGGAGACCCACCACGACTTCTTCGCGGCCAACCGCCGGATGCTGGGCGAGGTCGAGGAGTTGGAGAACCGCGCCCGCCGGCGCGACATCCTGGTCGACGACCAGACCCTCTTCGACTTCTACGACGCCAGGCTGCCCGAGGACGTCGTCTCCGCCCGGCACTTCGACGCCTGGTGGAAGAAGGCCCGGCACGACCAGCCCGACCTGCTCAACTTCGAGAAGTCGATGCTGATCAACGACGCCGCGGACGGCATCACCGAGGCCGACTACCCGGACCACTGGCAGCAGGGCAAGCTCCGCTTCAAGCTGACCTACCAGTTCGAGCCGGGCAGCGACGCGGACGGCGTGACCGTGCACATCCCGCTCCCGGTGCTCAACCAGGTCACCGCGGAGGGCTTCGACTGGCAGATCCCGGGCCTGCGGGCCGAGCTGGTCACCGCCTACATCCGGGCACTGCCCAAGGCGGTCCGGCGCAACTTCGTGCCCGCCCCCGACTACGCGCGCGCCGCGCTGCGCGAGGTGACCGACCGCCAGGAGCCGCTGCTGCCCACCCTGGAACGGATCCTGCACCGGATGTCCGGCGTCCCGATCCCGCCCGAGGCCTGGGACGACGAGCGGGTGCCCGACCACCTCAAGGTGACCTTCCGGGTGGTGGACGGCAAGCGCAAGCTGGCCGAGTCCAAGGACCTGGAGGACCTCCGGCTGAAGCTCAAACCCAAGCTGAAGGAGACGCTCTCCAGCGCCGCCTCCGGCCGCGGCATCGAACAGACCGGGCTGACCGCCTGGCCGGCCTCGCTCCCGGTGCTCCAGCGCACCTTCGAGCAGCGCTCCCGCGGCCACTCGCTGCGCGCCTACCCGGCCCTCGTGGACGAGCGGGAGAGCGTGGCGATCCGGCTCTTCGACACTCCCGAGGCCCAGCAGCAGGCGATGTGGGACGGCACCCGGCGGCTCCTGCTGCTGCTGACCAACTCACCGGCCAAGTCGATCCAGGGCCGGTTGGGCAACCAGGCCAAGCTGGCGCTCTCCTACAACCCGCACGGCTCGATCCCGGCCCTCTTCGAGGACATCGTGGCCTGCGCCGCCGACCGGCTGATGACCCTGGCCGGCGGCCCGGCCTGGGACGAGCCGGCCTTCGGCAAGCTCTTCGACAAGGTCCGCGCCGACCTCTACGAGCTGTCGGCCGACACCACGATCAAGACGGCCGGCGCGCTGATCGCCTTCCACCGGGCCTCGACCCGGTTGAAGACGGTGAGCAGCCCGGTGCTGCTCAGCGCGGTGAACGACATCAAACTGCACCTCACCTCGCTGGTGCACCCGGGCTTCGTCACGGACAGCGGCTGGCAGCGGCTGCCCGACCTGAAGCGCTACCTGCTCGCGGTGGACCGGCGGCTGGAGGCGCTGCCCAACCACCCGCAGCGCGACCTGCAGCAGCTGCTCAAGGTCCAGGAGGTGCAGCGGGCCTACGGCGAGCTGCTGGCCGCCGTGCCGGCCGGCCGGCAGCCCTCGGCCGAGCTGCGGCAGATCCGCTGGATGATCGAGGAGCTGCGGGTGAGCTTCTTCGCCCAGTCGCTGGGCACGCCGTCCCCGGTCTCGGAGAAGCGGATCATGCGCGCGATGGACGCGGCGGCGGCCACCCTCTGACGCGCCGCGCGGGCCCCCGGCGACCGGTTCGACCTGGGGGCCCGCGATGCAGTACGATCTGTCTTGTCGCCGCCGGAGACGGCAGCGACGGACACCAGATCAGAAGTGAACACTCTGGTCCCGTGGAGCAGTTGGTTAGCTCGCCACCCTGTCAAGGTGGAGGTCGCGGGTTCAAGTCCCGTCGGGATCGCAGGAAGCGAGAGGCCCGGAACCGTCAGGTTCCGGGCCTCTCGCCGTTTGGGCACTCGACAGCACCGGACGCTCCGTCAGCCCGCATTATCGACGTCTTGGTCCAGACCACAAGAGACCATCCTGTGACGGTCGTCACTTATTTTTTCTTGAGGTTGGCGCCCGTGGACCCCCCCTAACGAGGGGCTCATTTAATATATAAAATTGCACTGTGCGGGTAGGCTTTTCGTCCTTTTCATAACCGGAATCCCAGGCGCCGCACCGGCCCCATTCACCTTCCATTCACGCTTCATTGTCACCCCAAGGGACAGTCATGAAAAGGTGTATGCTGCTGTCGCTCCAGCCAATCATCGGACCTTTTCGAAATTGCTTCGAACCATCCCCGCGGCACGCCAAAGGGGCCGCATCCCGGACCCGGCGGAGTCCGGGGATGCGACCCCTTGGCGAAGCGTTCGATCACCGGGCCCGGCGGCCCGGCGGGCCATTCAGGCCTCGGTGCGCTGGGCGGGGATACCGGCCAGCAGGGCGCGCACCTCCGCCTCCCGGTAGCGGCGGTGCCCGCCGAGCGTGCGGATCGACGTGAGCTTGCCCGCCTTGGCCCAACGGGTGACCGTCTTGGGGTCCACACGGAACATGGTGGCGACCTCTGCCGGCGTCAGCAGAGGTTCGGCGTCAGGGGTACGAGCGGTCATGAGCGGCCTCCTCGGAACCGAACCAGGGCGGTTCTATCCTTCAAATTCTGCACCTTGGCCCGCGATGCCCGAAATGGCAGGGACGGACCGAGTCGGTTATAGGACGAACGGCTTGTCCTGGTGTCTACAACTACACCATCCGTCCAGCCCTATCGACCAAACCGCCAAAATTGGCCCCTCACGGGTTCAAGAGCGACGGATGGCGATGGACCACCCCATAACGGACAGTCACCCTATCGTGACGCCCGGTTAGGGAATGGCCAGACCGATCGATTCCCCCCAAAGGGCACACCGACCCCCAGAACCGCCCAGACGCGGGCAAGGACGAGGAGACTTGGGCTGGTTGTCCCATTTCTACCCTTAACGGTTACTTCAGGTCAACGGTGAGTAGTGTCACGTTCGTTGGCTATTGACCCGAACCGGGACCTTGGTCCCGGGTTTCGGAACATGCTTCCTACACCCCCTTCCCTCCCCGCTCCTGGCCACCGGCTGACCCGGGGTCAGCCGCCCCCGCGGCTCAGTTGGCCTGGCGCAGCGCCTGGACCTGCCGCCAGCGCTCGGTGACCGTCCGGTAGACCCGCGACGCACCCTCGGCGTCCCCCGACCGCAGCGCCTCCAACCCGTCGGCCACCTCGGCCGCCGTACGGTCCGCCGCCAGCCGCTCCGCCCCCATCACGTGCACCAGCCCCCCGTAGTCCAGTTCCACCAAAGAGCGCGGATGGAACTCCTCCAGCCAGCGCCCGATCTCCTCCGCCCCCAGCGCCAGCGGCGTCCCGCGCAGCCTCTCCCGCAGCACCCGGTAGCCGCGGGCCACCCGGCGCCGCGCCTGGGCCATCGAGGTCAGGTAGAAGAGCGTCGCGGGCTCCGGCCGGCCCTCCCCCTCCACCGGGCCGGCCGGGACGAACCGGCGGTCCTCCGCCCCGAACGGCAGGAACCAGCGCATCGGCACCTCCCAACGGGCCGTCAGGATCCAGGGCCGGGCGTCCGGATGCGCCACCCGCCAGCGGGCCCGGGCAGCCACCGCGTCCTGCCGGACCGCCTGCGGCAGCACGGTGTCCAGCAGCGCGACCGGCATCGACTCGGTCAGCTCGTCCAGCGCCTGCCAGCTGCGCAGCCGGGTCGCCCACGGGCAGACGTAGGTCACCCCGTCGACCAGCCGGACGAAGGCCTGCTCGCTCTCCCGTTCGGGCAGCGCGCGGGGAGTCCGGGCGAGCAACTCGGCGAGCGCCCCCCGCTGTGCGTCGAGCGCTGCCCGGGCCACCGGCTCGGCGGCCGACCCGGCGTCCGGCCCGCGGGACGCGGCGTAGGCCTGCCAGCGGGCCCGCTCCGGCTCGGGGTACGCGGCGAGCGGCTCGTACACCCGCAGGTGGGCGGCGTAGGGCGGCAATACCGAGGTGCGCACAGCGGTCACGCTCTGCATCGTCGCACGCACCCGTGACGGACCGGGAGGACCCGGGACGGGTTCGGGAGGGGGCCTCCCGGGCGCCCCCGCCCCTGACTACGCTTCGCGGTAGATGCCCGCACCACAGCAGCGGGCCAGCAGATACTGGAGTCACCACAGTGACCGACGTACGCACCGAATCCGCGACGCACCCCGCATCAGGCGTGCTGAGCCGGATCTTCCGTACTGAGCAGGACGGCGTCCCGGGCGACGGCCACGAGCAGGTCGTGCTGTGCCACGACCGGACGACCGGACTCAAGGCGATCATCGCCATCCACTCCACCGCCCTGGGCCCGGCTCTCGGCGGCACCCGGTTCCACCAGTACGCCTCCGAGGAGGAGGCGCTGGAGGACGCGCTGCGGCTCTCCCGCGGGATGAGCTACAAGAACGCGCTGGCCGGGCTGGACCTCGGCGGCGGCAAGGCCGTGATCATAGGCGACCCCACCGCGAAGGCCGAGGGCGGTGACAAGTCCGAGGCGCTGCTGCGGGCCTACGGCCGCTTCGTGCAGTCGCTGGCCGGCCGTTACATCACCGCCTGCGACGTGGGCACCTACGTCCAGGACATGGACGTGGTCGCCCGCGAGTGCGACTACGTCACCGGGCGCTCCCCCGAGCAGGGCGGGGCCGGCGACTCCTCCATCCTCACCGCCTTCGGCGTCTTCCAGGGCATGCGGGCCTCGGCCCAGGCCCGCTGGGGGGCACCCACCCTGCGCGGCCGCAAGGTCGGCGTCGCGGGTGTCGGCAAGGTCGGCCACTACCTGGTCGGTCACCTGGTCGCCGACGGCGCGACCGTGGTGATCACCGACGTCTCGGAGGCCGCGGTCAACCGGGTCCGCGCCGCCCACCCGGACGTCGAGGTGGTCGCCGACAGCAAGGCCCTGCTCGCCGCCGGTCTGGACGTCTACGCCCCGTGCGCGCTGGGCGGCGCGCTGGACGACGACACGGTCGGCGCGCTGACCGCCGCCGGCACCTCGGTGGTCTGCGGCGCGGCCAACAACCAGCTGGCCCACCCCGGGGTGGAGAAGGACCTGGCCGACCGCGGCATCCTCTACGCCCCCGACTACCTGGTGAACTCCGGTGGCGTGATCCAGGTGGCCGACGAGATCGACGGCTTCAACTTCGAGCGGGCCAAGAACAAGGCGACCAAGATCTTCGACACCACCCTGGAGATCTTCACCCGGGCCACCGCCGACGGCGTGCCGCCGGCCGTCGCCGCCGACCGCCTCGCCGAGCGGCGGATGCGGGAGATCAGCGCGCTGCGCACGATCCTGCTGCCGGGTGCCCGCAGGGGCTGATCCGCGTCGGGTCCGGCGCCCGCATCACAATGTGGAACCGGATTCTCGGTCTGTCCCCCGATCGGGCGATCCAAGCGCCCCGGTCGGGGGATAATCGATCGGAGAAGAACGGTCCCGGTCACCCTCCGGGCAGCCTGCGAAAGCCTGGAATTCCCCGCGTGACCTGGTCAGACCTGGTCCCTCGGGGCGACAGTGCGCGCCACGTCACACCGGCGACGTACCGTCCGACGGCGGAAACAGGTACCGTTAATGCTCCAAGGGACGGCTCTCCCACTTCGGGCGCGCCGCTCCTGATCATGAACACGTGTCAGACTCGGGGCCGTGAGCCCCACCGTTGAGGGGGTCGACCCATGGGGCGCGGCCGGGCCAAGGCCAAGCAGACGAAGGTCGCCCGCCAGCTGAAGTACAACAGCGGCGGCTTCGACGCTAACCGTCTCTCCAGCGAGCTGGGCGTTTCGCCCGTTCCCTCGATCAACCCTGAGCCGGTCGAGGACGAGGACGAGGACGACCCCTACGCGGCGTACGCGGATTACTACGCCGACGAGGACGAGGATGACGAGGAGGCGGGCGCCGGCCACCAGCAGGCCCGCCGCCGCGCCTGACCGTCGGCCCTGACCGGTCCGAGCGCCCACCGCGCCGGGCCGGTCTTCGGCGTGTCCGCGACTCTCGGCCGCCGGACGCAAGAACGGGCCGCTCCCCTGCCGGGGAGCGGCCCGTTCGGCGTTCCGTCAGCTCGCGTACTCCCCGTACAGCGCCGCGCCGGCCGCGTGCTCGGTGCTGTCCCGGGTGACGACGTCGCCCAGCTCCCAGGCCTCGACGCCCCGGTCCTCCAGCACCGAGAGCACCACGTCCACCGAGCTGGGCGGGACCACCGCGACCATGCCGACGCCCATGTTGAGGGTCTTCTCGATCTCCAGGGTCCGCACCCGGCCGACCTCGGCCACGGTCTGGAAGACCGGCAGCGGGGTCCAGGTGCCGCGGTCCAGCCGGGCGTGCAGGTGGTCCGGGATCACCCGGGCCAGGTTGGCGGCCAGCCCACCGCCGGTGACGTGCGAGAAGGCGTGGATCTCGGTGGCCCGGGTGAGCGCCAGGCAGTCCAGCGAGTAGATCCGGGTCGGCTCCAGCAGCTCCTCGCCCAGGGTGCGGCCGAACTCCGGCACCTCGCGGTCGAGCTGCCAGCCGGCCTGCTTCAGCAGCACGTGCCGGACCAGCGAGTAGCCGTTGGAGTGCAGGCCGGAGGCGGCCATCGCGATCACCACGTCGCCGGCCCGGACCCGGTCCGCGCCGAGCAGCGCGTCCGCCTCGACCACGCCGGTGCCGGCGCCCGCCACGTCGTACTCGTCCGGCCCGAGCAGGCCCGGGTGCTCGGCGGTCTCGCCGCCGACCAGCGCGCAGCCGGCCAGCACGCAGCCCTCGGCGATGCCCTTGACGATCTGCGCGACCCGCTCCGGGTGGACCTTGCCGACGCAGATGTAGTCGGTCATGAAGAGTGGCTCGGCGCCGCAGACCACCAGGTCGTCGACGACCATGCCGACCAGGTCGTGGCCGATGGTGTCGTGCTTGTCCATCGCCGCGGCCAGCGCGACCTTGGTGCCGACCCCGTCGGTGGCCGAGGCCAGCAGCGGCCGCTCGTAGCGCTTGAGCGCGGAGACGTCGAAGAGCCCGGCGAAGCCGCCGAGGCCGCCGACCACCTCCGGGCGGTTGGTCCGCTTCACCCACTGCTTCATGAGCTCGACGGCGCGGTCGCCCGCCTCGATGTCCACGCCGGCGGCGGCGTAGCTGGCTCCGGACTCTTCGGTGCTGGTCACAGCTGCAAGGCCCTCTCGGGTCTAGGGGGGTGTGCACCGCGGGGCCCGGCCGGACCCCGCGGCGGGAGAACTACGGGCGGCGCAGCGCGTCGGCCGCGCCGTGGCCGCCGAGCAGCGACTGCACGCCGTCCAGGTCGGAGCCGGTCGGCTTGCCGCGGCTGGCGGGACGCTGCTTGCTACCGGCGATCTCGGCCTCCAGCAGCAGCTTGCCGAGCAGCGCCGGGTCCGGCAGCTCCATCGGGTACTCGCCGTCGAAGCAGGCCCGGCAGAGCCGTTCCTTGGGCTGCTTGGTCGCCTCGATCATGCCGTCGAGGGAGATGTACGCGAGCGAGTCGGCGCCGAGCGTCTTGCCGATCTCCTCGACCGTCATCCCGTTGGCGATCAGCTCGGCCCGGGTGGCGAAGTCGATGCCGAAGAAGCACGGCCACTTCACCGGCGGGGAGGAGATCCGGATGTGCACCTCGGCGGCGCCCGCCTCGCGGAGCATCCGGACCAGCGCGCGCTGGGTGTTGCCGCGGACGATCGAGTCGTCCACCACCACCAGGCGCTTGCCCGCGATGACCTCCTTGAGCGGGTTGAGCTTGAGCCGGATGCCGAGCTGGCGGATGGTCTGGCTGGGCTGGATGAAGGTCCGCCCGACGTAGGCGTTCTTCACCAGGCCCGAGCCGTAGGGGATGCCGCTGGCCTCGGCGTAGCCGATCGCGGCGGGCGTCCCGGACTCCGGCGTCGCTATCACCAGGTCGGCCTCGACCGGGGCCTCGGCGGCCAGCCGGCGGCCCATCTCCACCCGGGAGAGGTGGACGTTGCGCCCGGCGATCGAGGTGTCGGGGCGGGCCAGGTAGACGTACTCGAAGACGCAGCCCTTGGGGCGGGACTCGGCGAACCGCGAGGTACGGATGCCGTTCTCGTCGATCGCGACCAGCTCGCCCGGCTCCACCTCGCGGATGAAGCTGGCGCCGCAGATGTCCAGCGCGGCGGTCTCCGAGGCGACCACCCAGCCGCGCTCCAGCCGGCCGAGCACCAGCGGGCGGATGCCCTGCGGGTCACGGGCGGCGTAGAGGGTGTGCTCGTCCATGAAGACCAGCGAGAAGGCGCCCTTGACCCGGGGCAGCACCAGCTGGGCCGCCTGCTCGACGGAGAGTTCCGGGTGGCCGGCGAGCAGCGCGGTGACCAGGTCGGTGTCGTTGGTCGCGGCGGTCCGGCCGGAGCGCGAGACGTGCTCCTCGCCGGGGAGTTCGGCGACCATGGCCGCCAGTTCGGCGGTGTTGACCAGGTTCCCGTTGTGGCCGAGGGCCAGCGAACCGTGGGCGGTCGCCCGGAAGGTCGGTTGGGCGTTCTCCCAGACCGACGACCCGGTGGTCGAGTAGCGGGCATGTCCGACGGCGATATGCCCGTGCAAGGACCCCAGCGAGGACTCGTCGAAGACCTGGGAAACGAGTCCCATGTCCTTGAAAACGAGAATCTGGGACCCATTGCTCACTGCGATGCCCGCGGATTCCTGTCCACGGTGCTGCAGGGCATAAAGGCCGAAGTACGTGAGCTTGGCGACCTCCTCGCCGGGAGCCCAGACGCCGAAGACGCCACAAGCGTCCTGGGGGCCTTTCTCACCGGGAAGAAGATCGTGGTTGAGTCTTCCGTCACCACGTGGCACGCCTTCGAGTCTAGGGCAGTTGGCACAGGCTTCCGGTACGGGGACGGCCCGCGGACTGGGCGAATTGCCGACAACGCGCGTAGATCGAGCCCCTTACCACGGCGGTCGGCCAGGCTGGGCCCGGCGGACCCCGAGGGGCACGTGACGCTGCTCACGCCCCGGCGCTCACCCCGGTCCTCCACCGATCGCTCACCCGGCGGGCAGCAGCAGCTCCCAGGCGGCGGGCTGCGCGGTCCAGGTGCGGGTCCGGACCGGGCCGGCCGGGCAGCCGTCCGCCTCGTACCCGAAGGTCCGGCCGGCCACCGTGACACTGGAGGCGCGCACCCGCAGCAACGCCCCGCCCGGACCGGGCCGGCGGATCAGCACCTCGGCCGAGGCGGCCCCCGCCGGCAGCCGCAGCGCCACCAGCCGAACCGGACGGTCGCGTCCGCCCAGCGGACGCCCGTCGGCCTCCACGCGCAGGCGGACAGGCTCGGGTTCCACCTGCTCGGCTGCAACAAGTTTCGCCCATAGCGAACGCCAGCCCCCCGGATGGCCCTGCCCCCGCCCGGGGATCCGCACCTCCCCCAGCACCACCCCGCCGTCGTCGTCCAGCAGCATCCCGAACTCGCGCGGCACCCCGGCCAGCACCGCCCGGGCCGCCGCCACCGGATCGGACGGCACCCCGAGCGCCCGGGCCAGCGCCACCGCCGGCGCCCGACCGACCGGTACCAGCCCCAGCGGCCCCGAGCCCAACTCGCGCTGCCGGTGCAGCGCCTGCACCACCCGCTGGAGCGTCAGGTCCGAACCGATCACCACCGGACGGCGCCGGCCGCGGTGCGACAGCACCCGGTCCAGCTCGGCCGCGCTCTCCGGCAGCACCACCTTGACGTCCGCACCCCCCGACAGGACGTCCCGGGCGATCCGCACCGCCTCCCCGTCGGCCGCCCGCGCCACGGGGTCGAGCAGAACCAGCAGCGGGGCGTTCGCGGGCGGTTCCGGTGTGTCGGGGGACGGGGGTACGGACGTGGACTGGGACGACACGACCGGTCCTTCCTCAGGTAATCTCTCGGTGCAAGAGCCCCTTGCGCTATTGCGCCAGGGGCTTCGTCTATCTCGGGGCAGACTGCGGCCTACGCAGGATGCCCCAACCGGAAGGGGTGTACGCCTGTGCCGGCACTCGTGCTCGTTGGTGCCCAGTGGGGAGACGAGGGCAAGGGGAAGGCCACGGACCTCCTCGGCGGCTCCGTCGACTACGTCGTCCGCTACCAGGGCGGCAACAACGCCGGTCACACGGTGGTCATCGGCGACCAGAAGTACGCCCTGCACCTGCTCCCCTCCGGAATCCTGAGCCCGAACGTCACGCCGGTGATCGGCAACGGCGTGGTGATCGACCCGGGCGTGCTGCTCTCCGAGCTGAGCGGGCTGGACGAGCGGGGCATCGACACCTCCAAGCTGCTGATCTCGGGCAACGCCCACCTGATCACCCCGTACCACCGCACCCTGGACAAGGTGACCGAGCGCTTCCTCGGCAAGCGCAAGATCGGCACCACCGGCCGCGGCATCGGCCCGAGCTACGCCGACAAGATCAACCGGATCGGCATCCGGGTGCAGGACCTCTTCGACGAGTCGATCCTGCAGCAGAAGATCGAGGCGGCGCTGCACGACAAGAACCAGATCCTGGTCAAGCTCTACAACCGCCGTGCGATGCCGGCCGACCTGGTGGTCGAGGAGTACCTGGGCTACGCGGACAAGATCCGCCCCTACCTCGCCGACACCACGCTGGTCCTGGACCGGGCGCTGAAGGACGGCAAGGTGGTCCTGCTGGAGGGCGGCCAGGGCACCCTGCTGGACGTGGACCACGGCACGTACCCCTTCGTGACCTCGTCCAACCCGACCTCCGGCGGTGCCTGCACCGGCGCCGGCATCGGTCCCACCAAGATCGACCGGGTGATCGGCATCCTCAAGGCCTACACCACCCGGGTCGGCTCGGGCCCGTTCCCGACCGAGCTGCTGGACGAGGACGGCGAGGCGCTGCGCCGGATCGGCGGCGAGCGCGGGGTCACCACCGGCCGGGACCGCCGCTGCGGCTGGTTCGACGCGGTGATCGCCCGTTACGCGACCCGCGTCAACGGCCTGACCGACTTCTTCCTCACCAAGCTGGACGTGCTCACCGGCTGGGAGCAGATCCCGGTCTGCGTGGCGTACGAGATCGACGGCCAGCGGGTCGAGGAACTGCCCTACAACCAGTCGGACTTCCACCACGCCAAGCCGATCTACGAGACGCTGCCGGGCTGGAACGAGGACATCAGCAAGGCGCAGTCCTTCGGCGACCTGCCGAAGAACGCCCAGGCCTACGTGAAGGCGCTGGAGGAGATGTCGGGCGCGCCGATCTCGGCGATCGGCGTCGGCCCGGGCCGGACCGAGACCATCCAGATCAACTCCTTCATCTGACAGCCGAGTTGAGTCACTGAAAGGGCCCCACCCACTCGGGTGGGGCCCTTTCCCATACCCTCTCCCGTTTGCACTAGAACATAAAACACTTGCCACTAGTCCAATCCGCGGCTAGCTTTCCCGACATGACCGCGAAGCAGCCCGTTCCCGTCGTACTCTCCGGCCGGCACGTCCGGCTGGAGCCGCTCTCCCGCGACCAC
The DNA here is from genome assembly GCF_044547075.1 of Kitasatospora sp. NPDC052896. NCBI lineage: Bacteria > Bacillati > Actinomycetota > Actinomycetes > Kitasatosporales > Streptomycetaceae > Kitasatospora > Kitasatospora sp. NPDC052896. Next base: position 1,201,586 of record NZ_JBITZU010000001.1, on the reverse strand, counting down.
CTGGCCGACCTCTTCGCCGCCGGCGGCGGGGACGAGGAGGTCTGGCGCTGGATGCCGACACTCGCGCCGCGGACCGCCGAGGAGCTCGGCGCGGTGCTGGACGCCCGGCTGGCCGAGGTCGAGCGGGGCAGCAGTGTCGCGTTCGCCGTCATCCGGCTCGCCACCGGCCGCGCCGTCGGCTGGACCACGTACTACGACATCAGCACCACCGACGAGCGCCTGGAGATCGGCTGGACCTGGTACGGCCGCTCCGCCTGGCGCACCGAGGTCAACACCGAGGCCAAGTGGCTGCTGCTGGTCCACGCCTTCGAGGAGCTGGGCATGGGCCGGGTCTCCTGGCGCACCGACCACCTCAACGAGCGCTCGCAGAACGCCATCCGCCGCCTGGGCGCCCGGTACGAGGGCACCTTCCGCCGCCACCGCCGGCGCCCGGACGGCTCCTGGCGGGACACCGTCTACTTCTCCCTGCTGGCCGAGGAGTGGCCGGCCGCCAAGCAGCGCCTGACCGACCGCATGGCGGCCGGGTAGTGCCACCGCGAGCGCCATCCGGTTCGCGGCGGTGAGGCGAACGAGGCGTGCCCCGCGGTCATCGTCTCGAACGGCTCGGCCAACCGGTCCGCCGCCCGGCACGGTCGGGGCGTGCTGACCGTCGTGCCGATCACCTCGAACACGGACTGGGTGTTTCCGTTCCGGGTGCCACTCCACGCCACCTCCCGCGGGCTCGACCGCGACTCCGGGGCCCAGGCCGAGCAGGTCCGTGCGGTCGCGGTCGAGCGCCTGCCGCACCCGATCGGCACCGTCCCCGCCGACCAGCCGGCACTGCTGGACGCCGCCCTTCGTCCGCACCTCGCCCGGTAGCGCGGAATGACCGCGCACACCCATGCGGTTGTATGTCCACATGGCTTCTCGTGCACGAGTTCGCGCCCCTGAGCTGGTCGGGGCGGGCGGTTGGTTGAACACCGGTGGCAAGGATCTCTCCCTGGCGGATTTCCGGGGCAAGATCGTCATCGCCGACTTCTGGACCTTCTGCTGCATCAACTGTCTCCATGTCCTCGACGAGCTACGGGAGCTGGAGGAGCGGCACCGCGACACCGTGGTGATCGTCGGGGTCCACTCGCCGAAGTTCGCGCACGAGGCGGACCACCAGGCCGTGGTGGACGCGGTTGCCCGGTACGAGGTGGCGCACCCGGTGCTGGACGACCCCGCGCTGGTGACCTGGAAGCAGTACGCGGTACGGGCCTGGCCGACCCTGGTGGTGATCGACCCCGAGGGGTACGTGGTCGCGCAGCACGCCGGGGAGGGGCACGCGCACGCGATCGAGCGGCTGGTCGAGGAGCTGGAGGCCGAGCACGAGGCCAAGGGCACGCTGCGGCGCGGTGACGGCCCGTACGTGCCGCCGGAGCCGGCGGCCGGGGTGCTGAAGTTCCCGGGCAAGGCGATCCGACTGCCCGGCGGCGGCTTCCTGGTCGCGGACTCCGGCCACCACTCGCTGGTCGAGCTGGCCGAGGACGGCGAGACCGTGCTGCGGCGGATCGGCGACGGGGAGCGCGGGCTGGTGGACGGCGGGCCGGCCGCCGCCCGGTTCAGCGAGCCGCAGGGGCTGGCCCTGCTGCCGGCCGGGCTGGACCTGGACTACGACGTGGTGGTCGCCGACACGGTGAACCACGCGCTGCGCGGCGTGCGGCTGGCGGACGGCGCGGTCCGCACCCTGGCCGGCACCGGCGCCCAGTGGTGGCAGGGCTCCGCCACCGAGGGCCCGGCCCGCGAGGTGGACCTCTCCTCGCCGTGGGACGTCGCCTGGTTCGACGACCGGGTCTGGATCGCGATGGCCGGCGTGCACCAGCTGTGGGCCTTCGACCCGCTGGCCGGGACGGTCGCGGTGAGCGCCGGGACCACCAACGAGGGCCTGGTGGACGGCCCGCTCGCCGAGGCGTGGTTCGCCCAGCCGTCCGGGCTGGCGGTCTCGGCGGACGGCGAGCGGCTCTGGGTGGCCGACTCCGAGACCTCCGCGCTGCGCTGGGTTTCACGTGAAACACGGCAGGTGCACACCGCGGTCGGCACCGGCCTCTTCGACTTCGGCCACCGCGACGGCGCCGCCGAGCAGGCGCTGCTCCAGCACCCGCTGGGCGTCACCGTGCTGCCGGACGGCTCGGTGGCCGTCGCCGACACCTACAACCACGCGCTGCGCCGCTTCGACCCGGCCACGGACGAGGTCAGCACGCTCGCCACCGACCTGCGGGAGCCCTCCGGCGCGGTGCTGGTGGACGACGACCTGGTGGTGGTGGAGTCCGCCCGGCACCGGCTGACCAGGCTACGGCTGCCGGAGGAGGCGGTCCGGGTGGCGGCGGTGGCCCACCGCACCCAGCGGGCGGCGACCGAGGTGGCGCCGGGGACGCTCCGGCTCGACGTGGTCTTCTCGGCGCCCGCCGGGCAGAAGCTGGACGAGCGCTACGGCCCGTCCACCCGGCTGCTGGTCAGCTCGACCCCGCCCGAGCTGCTGGTCTCCGGCGCCGGCGCGGACACCGCGCTCTCCCGCGAGCTGGTGCTCTCGGACCAGCTGACCGAGGGCGTGCTGCACGTCTCGGCGATGGCGGCGTCCTGCGACGACGACCCGGCGATCGAGTACCCGGCCTGCCACGTGCACCAGCAGGACTGGGGGGTGCCGGTGAAGCTGGTGGCCGGCGGCGCGACCCGGCTGCCGCTGGTGCTGGCCGGGCTGGCGTAGCGAGCGGTCCGTGGGGCGCGGGCCGCGCCCCACGGACCGGGGGTCAGTCCTCCAGGAACGCCTTGATCGCGGAGGCCAGCAGGTACGGGTCCTCCGCGCCGCACAGCTCGCGCGCCGAGTGCATGGAGAGCGCGGCGATGCCGCAGTCCACCGTGGTGATGCCGAGCCGGGCCGCGGTGATCGGGCCGATCGTGGTGCCGCAGGGCATCGCGTTGTTCGAGACGAAGCTCTGCCACGGCACGCCGGCCCGCTCGCAGGCGGCCGCGAAGACGGCCCGCCCGACGCCGTCGGTGGCGTACCGGTTGTTGACGTTGACCTTGAGGATCGGGCCGCCGTTGGGCAGCGGGTGGTGCCCCGGCTCGTGCCGCTCGATGTAGTTGGGGTGCACCGCGTGGCCCATGTCGGAGGAGAGGCAGATGGTCCCGGCCAGCGCCCGGGCGCGGTCCTCGGCGCTGCCGCCGCGCGCGTGGATCGTACGGTCCAGCACGTTGCCGAGCAGCGGGCCCTGCGCACCGGTGTCCGACTCGCTGCCGGTCTCCTCGTGGTCGAAGGCCGCCAGCACCGGGATGTGCCGCAGCTCGCCGTCGCCCGCCGTGACCGCGGCGGCCAGCGCGGCGGTGGCCGCGTGCACCGAGAGCAGGTTGTCCAGGCGCGGCCCGGCCAGCAGCTCGCGGTCCTTGCCGAGGTAGGACGGCGGCTGGACGTCATGGGTCATCAGATCCCAGCCCACCACCTCGGCGGCGTCCACCCCGGCACGTTCCGCGACGTAGGAGATGAGCGCGCCCTCGTCCACCTCGCCCAGGCCCCAGATCGGGGTCAGATGCCGCTGCCGGTCCAGCTTCAGTCCGTCGTTGACCTGCCGGTCGAGGTGGATCGCCAGCTGCGGGACGCGCAGCAGCGGCTCGTCCAGCTGCACCAGCCGCGTCGACCCGTCGCGCAGCACCAGCCGACCGGACAGCCCCAGGTCCCGGTCCAGCCAGGTGTTCAGCGGCACCCCGCCGTAGATCTCCACCGCCACCTGTCGCCAGCCGGCCGAGGCGGTGTCGGGGACCGGCTTCACCCGCAGGTTGGGCGAGTCGGTGTGGGTGCCGACCACGCGGAAGGGCGTCTCCGCGCCGGCCCCCTCCGGCACGTACCACGCGATCAGCGCGCCACCCCTGATGACGTATCGCCCGCCGGACGTGCCCTCCCACGCGTCGGTCTCGGCGACCTGGCGGAACCCTGCCTTCTCCAACCGCTCGGCCGCGCCCGCCACCGCGTGGTACGGCGAGGGGGACGCCGCCAGATAGGCGATCAGATCATCGGTGTGGGTCCGGTCGAAGTAGACCGAGTGGTCGGCGGTCGACATGCTGCTCCTGGGTTGAGGGTGGCGGAGAGCCCGGTGGGGAGGGGCTTTCCACCTCGAGCATATGCCCGTACACCGACAGAACGGTCAAGACTTGGTATGGTCCTCGACCCCCATGGGCCCGCTACCAGTACCGTTCGCACACCTTCGTTTACTTGTGTTCACGAGATGAAAACCCGGGCGAAGACTCCACGATAAGCCCGCCCGACGAAGAGCACGCCCGGCGAAAAGCCCACCTGGCAAAAAGCCCGGAGGGGGCCGAGCGCGATGCGCGGGGCCCCCTCCGGACTGAGGGTGGGTCAGGCGGTACGGGCCGGGCCGACCTCGGGGATCAGCTCGGGGATCAGAAGGCCTCCTCGGCCAGCTCCATGATCTCGTTGTCGATGCCCTCGGCGATCAGGCGCTGGGCGCTGATGGTCGGCAGCACGTTGCGGGCGAAGAAGCGGGCGCCGGCCACCTTGCCCTGGTAGAAGGCGACGTCCTTGCCGGTGACGCCGGCCTCCAGCTTGGCCAGTGCGACCGCGGCCTGACGGAGCAGCAGCCAGCCGACCACCACGTCGCCGGAGACCAGCAGCAGGCGGGTGCTGTTGAGGCCGACCTTGTACATGTTCTTGACGTCCTGCTCGACCGAGGACAGGTCGGCGAGCAGCTTGCCGACGATGGCCTCCAGGTCGCCGGCCGCCTTGGCGAGCAGCTCGCGCTCGGCCGCCAGGGCGTCGCCGCCCTCGTTCGCGGCGAGGAACTTCTGGATCTGCTCGGAGACCGCGGTGAGCGCCTGGCCGCCGTCCTTGACGATCTTCCGGAAGAAGAAGTCCAGGCCCTGGATCGCGGTGGTGCCCTCGTAGAGGGTGTCGATCTTGGCGTCCCGGATGTACTGCTCGATCGGGTACTCCTGCAGGTAGCCGGAGCCGCCGAAGGTCTGCAGCGACTGGGCCAGCTGCTCGTAGGACTTCTCCGAGCCGTAGCCCTTGACGATCGGCAGCAGCAGGTCGTTCAGGCGCTCCGCGGCCTCGTCGTGCTCGCCGCGCAGGCGGGCGGCCTGCATGTCGTCCTGGACCGACGCGGTGTACAGCACCAGCGCGCGCATGCCCTCGGCGTAGGCCTTCTGGGTGAGCAGCGAGCGGCGGACGTCCGGGTGGTTGGTGATGGTGACCCGGGGAGCGGTCTTGTCCAGGAACTGCGAGATGTCGGCGCCCTGCACGCGCTCCTTGGCGTACTCCAGCGCGTTCAGGTAACCGGTGGAGAGGGTGGCGATGGCCTTCGTGCCGACCATCATCCGGGCGAACTCGATGATCTTGAACATCTGGCGGATGCCGTCCACGGTCTCGCCGAGCAGCCAGCCCTTGGCCGGGTGCTTGGCACCGAAGGTCATCTCGCAGGTGTTGGAGGCCTTGAGGCCCATCTTGTGCTCGACGTTGGTGGCGTAGACACCGTTGCGCTCGCCGAGCTCGCCGGTCTCCCAGTCGAAGTCGAACTTCGGGACGATGTAGAGACCCAGGCCCTTGGTGCCCGGCTTGCCACCCTCGGGGCGGGCCAGCACCAGGTGGATGATGTTCTCGGACATGTCGTGCTCGCCCGAGGTGATGAAGCGCTTCACACCCTCGATGTGCCAGGAGCCGTCCTCCTGCTTGATCGCCTTGGTGCGGCCGGCGCCCACGTCGGAGCCCGCGTCGGGCTCGGTGAGCACCATGGTGGCGCCCCACAGGCGATCGGTCATCCGCTTGGCGACCTTCTGCTGCTCCTCGGTGCCCTCGTCGAAGACGACGCCGGCGAAGGCCGGGCCGGAGGAGTACATCCAGATGGCCGGGTTGGAGCCGAGGATCTGCTCGGCGTAGGCCCAGATCAGCGAGGACGGGGTGACCTGGCCGCCGATCTCCTCCGGGATGCCCAGGCGCCACCACTCGGCGCCCATGTAGGCGTCGTAGCTCTTCTTGAAGGTGGCCGGGACCGGAGCGGTGTTGGTCTCCGGGTCGAAGACCGGCGGGTTGCGGTCGGCGTCGGCGAAGGAGGCGGCGAGCTCGTTCTCGGCCAGGCGCGAGATCTCGCTCAGGATGTTCTTCGCGGTCTCGACGTCCATGTCGGCGAACGGACCGGTGCCGTACACCTGGTCGCGGCCGAGCACCTCGAAGAGGTTGAACTCCACGTCCCGCAGGTTGGACTTGTAGTGACCCATGACCGTTTCTCCGGTTCGTCGCTTCCGGGCGCGCCTTCCGATGCCGGACGCCCCTACCCGCCAGTAGAACCCCATGATGCTACCGGTTAGTAACTTCTTCAAGCCCTCCACGGGCAACCGGACGGTAAATCCGAAGTGAAGGTAGTCACGTCGGTCGGCACGGTCCCGCCGTCGCGACCTGACCCTCGCCATGCGGCGGCCGTCGCCTGCCGACTCCGACCGTCGCCCTCCGGTGGTCACGGTCTCGGCGCCGCAGTCTCGGCGCCACGGTCTCGGCGCCACGTCCCGCCGTCGCACCCTCGCCGTCACGGTTTCGCCGTCGTACCCTCGCCGTCACGGTCTGTCGGTAGTCGCCTCCCGACAGTTCCATCCCAGTACGACTTGTCCGGATCGGCCGCCGCGGCAAGTGGGTCGGGACCGCTAGCCTGTCCGTGTGTACGGCTACGAGCAGAGCGCACCCGGCGCTGGCGGCTACCCCGGTGGCTCCTACCAGGCGGCGGGGCAGCAGGGCATGAACGGCATGTACGGCCAGCCCGGGTACGACGGCCAGGCCGGCGGTGCAGGGTACGGCGAGCAGCCGCCGTCCGCAGGGCAGTCCCTCTACCCGGAGCCGTCCCCGCCGTCGCTGGCGGACGCCGTGCGGGCGTTCACCACCGGCTCGATGGCGGTGGAGGACTTCCAGGCCATCTTCATCACCTCGAAGGTGCACTGCCCGCGCGGCGAGCGCCCCGGATTCCTGGCGCTGCACAACACGCCCACCCCGGTGATTCCGATGTTCAGCTCGCTCAAGGAGCTGCGCCGCTACGCGGGCAAGGAGTCCAAGTACTTCACGGTCTCCGGCGCCGAGGTGCTGGACCTGCTGCCAACCGGATACGGCTTCGCGCTGGACATGGAGGGCGAGCACCGGATGGTGTTCGACGCCAAGGCCGTGGAGCAGATGGTCGACTTCACGATGCGGCGGATGTACGGCTGATCCGCGCGGCTCCGCACGGGTCCATACGGCTGATCGCGGGTGCGGGCGTGGGCAGCGCCGGCACGAGAGCGGTGATCGCAGATGCGAGCACCGCTCTCTTTTGCGTGCGGCGCTCTCGCCTGCGTCCGGCGCTCTCACTTGCGTGCGCCGTCCACTCCAGGGCATGCCACCCCCACTCGAGAGCAGCGCTCTCCTTTATGTGCACCGTTCATGATTGAGAGCACCGCCCTCTAACAAGATCGGCACTCTCCCTCTCCCCTCGACAGCAGGTGATTGAAATTTCAACTTGCTTCTTGTTGAGGATTGAACTAATCTCGCGGACGTAGGCCAGAACACCCCCGAAGGAGGCCGACATGCCCGCCGTGACCGTCGACAACCCGCTGACCCTGCCGCGCGTCGCCACCCCCGACCCCGCCGTCACGGCGCCCCGGCCGGTCCTGGCGGTCGCCACCGCACCCGAGGGCTTCGAGGGCGAGGGATTCCCGGTCCGCCGGGCCTTCGCGAAGATCAACACCAAGTACCTCGACCCGTTCATCATGATGGACCAGATGGGCGAGGTGGAGTACGCGGCCGGGGAGCCCAAGGGCACTCCCTGGCACCCGCACCGCGGCTTCGAGACCGTCACCTACCTGATCGACGGCGAGTTCATCCACAAGGACTCGCACGGCGGCGGCGGCCACCTCGGCGGCGGCGACACCCAGTGGATGACGGCCGGCTCGGGCATCCTGCACATCGAGACCCCGCCGGAGTCCCTGGTGCTCTCCGGCGGTCTGTTCCACGGCATCCAGCTGTGGGTGAACCTCCCGGCCACGGACAAGATGACCACCCCGCGCTACCAGGACATCCACGGCGGCCACGTCAAGCTGCTCACCAGCCCCGACGGCGGGGCGATCCTCCGGCTGATCGCCGGCGAGTTGGACGGCCACCGGGGACCGGGCAGCACGCACACCCCGATCACCCTGCTGCACGCCACCCTCACCCCCGGCGCGCGACTGACCATCCCGTGGCGTAGGGACTTCAACGCCCTCGCGTACGCACTGAACGGGGACGGCCGGGTCGGCGCCGAGGACCGACCGTTCGGCACCGGGCAGGCCGTGGTGTTCGGCGAGGGCGACACGCTGACCATCTCCGCCGACCGCCAGCAGGAGTCGCGGCACCCCAACCTGGACGTGATCATCCTGGGCGGGCAGCCGATCCGCGAACCGGTCGCCTGGTACGGGCCGTTCGTGATGAACAGCCACCGTGAGCTGGAGCAGGCCATGGCGGACTTCCAGTCCGGGAAGTTCGGCCACCCGCAGGACTGACCGACCGGACCGGCCCCGGATCTAGCCGGATCTGACCGGACCAGACTGGACCGGCCCGGATCTAGCCGGGCCGGGCCGATCAGCAGTGAGAGCACGAACCACCCTGCCGCGGGCGGGCGTTCAGAACCGCGCGTAGAGCGCCGTGGCGTCGTCCCGGGCCTTCCCGCGCGGCCACCGCTCGCAGCAGGGGTCGCTCCGCTCCGCCTCGCGGACCCGGGCGATCAGCGCGCCCGGCCCGCTCTCCGCCATCAGGCGCAGCGCGTCCGACCAGTCACCGAGCGCGTACCGCTCGGTGTACCGACCGGCGCCGTCGGTGAGCGCCGCCAGCGCGCTCAGTGTGTCGAGCCGGACGAACCCGGTCTCGGCATGCCCGGCCGCCTTCGGCGCGGCGGCGGCGATCCACGGCCCGCGCCCGGTGTTGCGCACCGCCCGCACCGCCAGCGCGTACCGCAGATGCAGCGCGGCCCGCTCGGCGCTGCCCGGCTCGCTGCGCCGGACCGCGTGCCGCAGCTCCTCCCCCTCCGTGAACGGCTGGTTGTCCCCGAGCACCCGGAGCGGCCCCTCCTTCGGCTCCAGCACCAGCAGCGAGTCACCGAGCACCAGGTACTCCAGCGAGCCGCCGTGCTTGCGCGCCGCCACCACCATCGCGGCCGGGGTGTTGGGGTGGGCCAGGTCGCACCGGCCACCGTGCAGCGCGGCGGTCTCCACGATGGCGTCGGCCAGGCACTCGGCGATGTCCCGGTCCGAGCGGTCGGTCAGCCGGGCGAGCAGATGCACCCCCAGCCGGCGGACGAACCACGCCGTACCGTGCCGGCACCCCGACTCCATGCCGTCCGGTGAGCCGGACCCGTCGAGCAGCACCAGCGCCTCCGGTGTGGCGGTCGCGAAGTCCTCGCTCTCCCGACCCGGACGCTGCGCTTCCCCCGCCAGTTGTACCTGCATGCCGCCAGTGTGCGGGCCCCGGAGCACTCCCGGACAGCCCTTGGCGCAGGTTCCCTCGTACGGGGTCCCGAGGGCGCCCCGGCGGACGCGGCGGGGCGTACAGGGGGGTGCGCCGCGCGGTGGCAGGTCACCCGGTTATCCCCTAGCGTCGCAGCTGGGGCGTACCGCGACAGAGTGCGAGGAGACCGGTCATGTGGTGGCAGTTCGTCCTGGTCGTGGTGGGTTCGATCGGCTTCCCGGTCGCCGCGCTGCTCTTCTTCATCGGCGGCCCGAACTACCACGGTCGGGCCTCCGATAACTGATGTCCCGTCCGGGCCGGGACGTGGCACAGTGTGCTCCAGCACGACCCACGTACCACCCGGCCCAGGAGGTCCCGCATGAGCAGCGACACAGGAGCGGACACAACAGTGACGGAGAGCGCCGAGAACCCCGAGCCGGCGGAGACCCCCGCCGAGGAGGACGTGAAGGCCAAGTTCCGTGCCGCGCTGGCGCGCAAGCAGGGGGTCCACACCGACGGCGCCGGCGGCGGCCCGGGTGGCGACTCCAAGATCCACGGCGCGCACTCGGCGGCCGGCGGCAAGCGCACGTTCCGTCGCAAGAGCGGCTGAGCGAGGCCGAGGACCAGTGGCACGCCGGGGTCGGCCCCGGCGTGCCGCTCACTCCGCCGGCAGCAGCGTCTCGTCCGCCGCCTCCGAGCGCAACAGCAGCAGGACCGACCGCCGCGCCCGCCCGTACGGCGCCTCGTCGTCGTGCAGCAGCGACAGCGCGTTGGCGTGCTCCAGGAAGCTCACCAGCTCGAACGCCAGCTGCTCCAGATCCGCGTCCGCCCGCAACTCCCCGGCGGTCCGGGCGGATTCCAGCATCCCCAGCAGCGTCCGGTGCCACTCCCGACTGCTCGCCGCGAGCGCGTCCCGCACCCGCCCCGGCTGCGCGTCGAACTCCGCGCCGACCGCGCAGAAGAAGCAGCCGCCCGCGAACACCCGGCCGCGCGAGTACTCCAGCCAGCGGATGCAGAGCTCCCAGAGCTGCCCGACCCCCGGCGGCCGTAGCAGCGCCGGCGCCACCACGGTGTCCAGGTAGATCCGCTGCGCGGCCCGTACGGTGGCCAGTTGCAGCTCCTCCTTGGAGCCGAAGAGCGCGAACACCCCGCTCTTGCTCAACTCCAGCTCGGTGGCGAGCCGGCCGAGCGAGAGGCCACCGAGCCCCTCCACCGAAGCGATCCCGACCGCCCGACCGAGCACCAGGCGACGCGTCTCGTTGCCCTTCTGGACCCGGCCGTCCGTCGTGGCATCGCGCACTGCCCACCACCGTCTTCCGTGTGACTGCTTTCCGGTCAGCGTAAAGCCTGATACGGATGGTCCGGCACCGTGCCGACCCCTAATCCGTGGAGAACCCTGATGGCCAGCGCAGCCCGCCCCGGCGGCCCCGACCCGCTCGACCTGCTCGCGGTGGGCGAACTGCTCTCCGACGAGGAGCGGTTGGTCCGCGACACCGTGCGCCGCTTCGCCGACGACCGGATCCGCCCGCACCTCGCCGACTGGTTCGAGCAGGGCGTCTTCCCGGCCCGCGAACTCGCACCGGAGCTGGGGGCGTTGGGCCTGCTCGGCATGCACCTGGACGGCTACGGCTGTGCCGGCGCCTCGGCCGTCGCGTACGGGGTGGCCTGCCTGGAGCTGGAGGCCGCCGACTCGGGCCTGCGCAGCTTCGTCTCGGTGCAGGGCTCGCTGGCGATGCGGGCGATCCACGCCTTCGGCGCCGAGGAGCAGAAGCAGCGCTGGCTACCGGAGTTGGCGGCCGGCCGGGCGATCGGCTGCTTCGCCCTGACCGAGCCGGACTTCGGCTCCGACCCGGCCAACATGCGCACCACCGCCCGCCGCAAGGGCGGCGACTGGGTGCTCTCCGGCAGCAAGATGTGGATCACCAACGGCAGTGTCTCGGACATCGCGGTGGTCTGGGCGCAGACCGACGAGGGCGTCCGGGGCTTCCTGGTCCCGCGCGAGGCCCGCGGCTTCACCGCGCGCGACGTGCACGGCAAGCTCTCGCTGCGCGCCTCGGTCACCAGCGAGCTCTCCTTCGACGAGGTGCTGCTGCCCGCCGACGCCGTGCTGCCGGGCGTCAGCGGGCTGCGCGGCCCGCTCTCCTGCCTGAACGAGGCCCGCTACGGGATCCTCTGGGGCGCGGTCGGCGCGGCCCGGGACTGCTACCAGAGCGCCCTGGAGTACGCGAAGAGCCGGGTGCAGTTCGACCGGCCGATCGCGGCCTTCCAGCTCACCCAGCAGAAGCTGGTCGAGATGGCGCTGGAGCTGGAGAAGGCCTACCTGGTCGCCTGGCGGGTCGGCCGGCTCAAGGAGGAGGGCAAGTCCCGCGCGGCACACGTCAGTTTCGGCAAGCTGAACAACGTCCGCAGCGCGCTGGAGATCGCCCGCAGCGCCCGTACGGTGCTGGGCGCCAACGGCATCACCACCGCCTACCCGGTGCTGCGGCACGCCAACAACCTGGAGTCGGTGCTCACCTACGAGGGCACCAGCGAGATCCACACCCTGGTGCTCGGCGAGGCCATCACCGGCGAGTCCGCCTACCGCTGACCGCCGGCGGGCCGCCCCGGAGGGCGGCCCCAACCGGTCGGCCCCAACCGGTCGGCGGGGCGCTACGGCAGGTACGACGACCGGTCGTGCTCGTCGGCCAGGAACGGCACCGACTGGAACCACAGCACGCCGCACATCCGGCAGCAGCCCTCCTCGGTCGTCCCCCACTCGGTGGACGGGCGGGTGGCGGAGTCCGCCGCCAGCTCCCGTCCGCACAGGCTCACGGTCTTCTCGTCCTGGACCATGTGCCACTGCTTCACCGGGCCGGCCGGGCCCGCTTCGCCGTACTCCGCGCGCATCATGTGCAACATATGTCAACTGTGCTCCCGGCCCGTCCCAAACGCTAGGCGAGCGAACCGTGCAGGCGCAGCCGGGCGACCCCGCCGTCCGGGAAGACGTCCAGCCGGGCGTGGGTGGCCGGGCGCGGGCGCTCGACCGGGAACCGGTGCACCGCGTCCGGCTGCAGCCGGGTCCGCGGCACCAGCTCGAACCAGCCGTCCGGCCCGGCCGGGTCGCCGCCGGTGCTCGCGTCGAAGCCCAGCACGGCGGCCCAACCGGCGGCGTTGCCGACGTAGTTGCCGGTGTCCAGCTCCACCGCGCCGACCAGCCCGCGACCGGCCAGCCGGAGCCGGACCCAGTCGTGCCCGCCGTCCCGCCGGCGGCGGTTCTCCCAGCCCTCGCCCATGCTGCCGGAGCGGCCCGGCAGGATCAGGTTGACCGGCGGCGAGAAGAACCGGTCGGAGGCGTCCTCGATCGCGCCGCCGTGCTCCAGCGCGGCCAGGTCGAAGCGGCCGAGCGCGGCCAGCCAGGCCCGGTCGGGCCGGGACTCGCCGTGCACCCGCAGTCGGGCGATCCCGCCGTCGGGGTACTGCTTGAGCCGCAGGTGGGTCCAGCGGCGGCGGTCGGCCACCGGAAAGCCGTTGGCCGCGTGGCCGCGCACGGCGCCGCGCGGGACGATCTCCTGCCACTTCACGTCCGGCGCGAGCAGCTCCTCGGGGCCGGGGGTGCCAGGCAGCTCGGTGGCCTCCAGGCTGATCTGCTGCGGATGGTTGCCGCGGAAGTGCGCGGTGTCCACCACCACGCCGTGCACCACGCCCGGCAGGCCGAGCCGGACCAGTACCCAGTCGTGGTCGTCGGCGGCCGGGTGCGGCTGGTCGTCGCCGCGCCGGCGGCGGGTCTCCCAGCCGTCCATCAGCTGGCCCTTGGGGCCGAAGGTGTGCGGCTGGAACACGGCGGGGGTGGGGAGCAGCAGGTTCTCCCGGAACGCGAACAGCTCGTCGTTGGCGGCGATCACCCCGGCGCCCAGCCGGCGGTCGGCCAGGTCGGTGAGCCGGGTGAACGGGAGGTCGGCGGCGGCGTTGTCGTAGTCGGCGTAACCGGGGTCGTCGGGAGTCATGGCTCAACTGTGCGAGCAGGCCATTTTGCAGGTCCATCTCAAGTTTTTAATCAAAACGTTGAGCCGACCTGAACGATCTCGTCCAGCACCCGGCGCAGCGGCGGGGTCTCCCCGGTACCGGCCCGGACCGCGGCCACCACGCGGCGGCTCGGCAGGTCGACCGGCAGCGCCCGGACCGCCACCGGTCCTCCGCCGCCCCCGGTCCCGACTCCGCCCCCGGCGCCGCCTCCGGCGAGCAGCCGCGGCACCAACGCCACTCCGAGACCGGCCCCGACCATCGCCAGGATCGCCGCCCAGTCGGCGGCGGTGTGCGCCCGCTCGGGGACGAAACCGGCGTCGGCGCAGGCCCCGAGGGTGATGTCGCGCCACGGCCCGCGGGCGCCGAAGATCCACGGCTGGTCCGCCAGGTCGGCCAGCCGCAGGCCGCTCGCCCCGGCCAGCGGGTGGTCGACCGCCAGCGCCACGTCCAGCGGGTCCTCCACCACGGCGACCTGCGTGAACCGCGGGTCGGCGGCGGTCGAACCGCGCACGTTGAGCGAGACCGAGAGGTCCACCTCGCCGGCCGCCAGCAGCTCCACCGCCTCCGCCGCCTCGGCCTCCACCAGCCGCACCACCAGCCGCGGCGCCCGCTCGCGCAGCCGGACCACCGCCGGAACCACCAGCCCGCTGATCGCGGTGGCGAACGCCCCGACCCGCACCTCGCCCGCCTCGCCGTGCAGGTAGCCGGCCAACTCGGCCTCGGCCTGCTCCAGTTGACCGAAGACCCGGTCGGCGTGCCGGAGCACCAGCCGGGCGGCCCCGGTCAACCGCACCCGACGGCCGTACGGTTCGAGCATCGGTGCGCCCAACTGCCGGGCCAGTGTCGCAAGTTGCTGGGACACCGCGGAGGGCGTCAGATTGAGCCGGGCGGCCGCGGCGGTGACCGTCCCGCACTCGTCCAAGGCCCGCAGAATCAGCAGCTTCCTGAGCTCCCAGTCGATCACCGCCCCAGCGTACGGGCGGTGCGGGCGAGCCTCAGGAGGCCACCCGGAGCACCGACTCGCCGCGCCGCTTGAGCACCTTGTCGAAGCTGACGATCGCACCGCGCAGCGGGTGGTTGCGCAGCTGGACGTGGTCGGTGAGGGCACGGATCAGGAAGAGACCGCGACCGCTCTCGGCGAACGGGTCGGGCGGCGTGTCCAGGTCGGCGAGCCGCGGGCCGGCCGGGAGCGGCCGACCGACCGGCAGCACGTGCGTGTCGTACGGCGCGGGCCGGTCGAAGCCGTGCAGCCGGCGGGCTCCCAGAGCCAGCGCGTGCGCCGGCAGCGAGGCCCGGCCACGGCGCCGGCGCGGGCCGCGACCGGCCGGCCGGGTCGGCGCCGGCGCGTGCCTGGTCGGCACCAGCCGCGGCACCAGGTGCGGGGCGACCGCCAGGCCGGGCCCGGAGTCGACGACCTCGATCCGCAGCAGGTCGCCCTCCAGCGCGGCGGTGACCTGGAAGCACTCGTCCGGCCGCCCACCGCCGGCGTGCTCGACCGCGTTGGCGCACGCCTCGGTCAGCGCGACGCCCAGATCGTGGGCGATCTGCGGATCGACCCCGGCACTCTCCATGGTGCCGAGCAGGACGCGCCGGGCCAGCGGAACGCTGGCCAGGTCACGCTTGAGATGCAGAGTCCACCAGATGTCCACGACAGGTCCCTCCTGGCTGCGGCTCCACATACAACTAGGTATTGCCGACCGATCGGGTGGCGAACCGTCCGGCGAGTCCCGGACCGCCCGTTCGGCGGATGGACTGGGACGGCACGCTGTGCCGAGCGGCGCGCGGGTCCACCCGCACGCCCCTGCGTCCACGGGCCCCGGCCAGAGGGTGGGAGAGGGTCACCCGTGCCCCCGCCCCGGGCGGCGCGGACCCCGATGAGATGATGGCCCGGCCATGACTGACCGCCATCCCGCCCCGCAGCCGGGCGCCGCCGACCCGGTGCGCCGGGCCGCCGCGGCCGCCTGGGACCTGCGGTTGCTGCGCGCGGTGCCGTTCGCGCTGGTCTGCAGCGTGATCGCGGCCGCCGGGCACTGCCTGGCGGGCGGCGGCCAGATCGCCCCGAGCACCCTGACGCTCGGCTTCGCCGTGGTCTGCGCGCTCGCCGCGCTGCTCGGCGGGCGGGAGCGCTCGCTGACCGGGATCGCCGGCTCGCTCGGGATCGGTCAGCTCGGTCTGCACCTGCTCTTCCACAGCACCGGCCAGGCGATGCCCGGCATGACGATGCCCGGCATGACGATGGAGCAGGTCGCGGGCGCCCTGGTCTGCAACAACCACGGGCACGGCGTGCCGCACACGCTGCCGCCCGGCGTCACGCCGCAGCAGCTGATCAGCGCCGCCGGGCTGAACCCGCAGGCCTACCACGCCGCCACCGGCATGCCCTGGTGGCAGTTCGGCCTGACCCCGGCGATGCTGGCCGGTCACCTGCTGGCCGCCGTGGTCGCCGGCTGGTGGCTGCGCCGCGGCGAGGCCGCGCTCTGGCGACTGGTCCGGCTGGCCGGCACGGTCGCCCGGGCCGGGGCGGCCTCGGTGCGGACGGCGTTCCTGCTGCTCGCCGCGCTGCTGCGGGGCCTGCTCGGGGCGCCGGAGCCGACCCTCCGGGCGGCGCGCCCGGACGCGGGGAGTGCGCGGCTGCCGGTGGCGGCCGCGCTGCGGCACAGCGTGATCCGTCGGGGTCCGCCGATGGCGGCGTTCGCGCGCTGATCCGCCGTCGCCGAGCCCAGGGCCGGCGCCGGGAGCGGTGGCGCGCGACGCGCACGACGTCGTCATGCCCCCGTTTCCAGGGCACCCGTGTGCCCTGCTCCCGATGGAGATCACCGCACTCATGCGTTCGATTCCTGCCCGCCGCCTGGTCACCACCGCCGCGCTCGCCGCGGGCACCGTGCTGGCCGCCGCCGTCCCCGCCTTCGCGCACGTCACCGTGCAGCCGGGGACCGCGACCCAGGGCGGCTACACCGCCGTCGCCTTCCGGGTGCCGGACGAGAGCGACACCGCGAGCACCACCAAGCTGGAGGTCGACCTCCCCGCCGACCAGCCGATCGCCTCGGTGGCCACGCAGCCGGTGCCGGGCTGGACCGCCGCACTGGAGAAGAGCCAGCTGTCGACCCCGATCAAGACCGACGACGGCAGCATCACCCAGGCGGTCACCAAGATCACCTGGACCGCCGACGCCGGCGGCGGGATCGCCCCCGGCCAGTTCCAGGAGTTCAAGGTCTCCCTCGGCCCGCTGCCGGCCAGCACCGACAAGGTGGTCTTCAAGGCGCTGCAGACCTACAGCGACGGCAACGTGGTCCGCTGGATCGACGAGGCCAAGCCGGGCCAGCCGGAGCCGCAGCACCCGGCCCCGACGCTGACCCTCACCCCCAAGGCCGGCACCGCCTCGGCCGCCCCCGCCGCGCAGAACAGCGCCGCCCCCGCGACGGCCGGGTCCACCGACGACACCGCCCGCGCCCTCGGCGTGGCGGGCCTGGTCGTCGGCCTGGCCGGCACCGCGCTCGGCGTGGCCGGCCTGCGCCGCAAGAACGCCTCCTGACCCCCGGCCGCCGGGGCCGTGCGGCGCTCCCGCCCGGCCCCGGCGGGCCTCCAGAACCCCCGAACTTCGATCGGACCACCATGCACCTCATGACGTCGCGTCGCCGGCCCGCCGTGGCCGCCGCGCTGGCCCTCACCGCCGCCCTCGCACTGTCCGCCTGCTCCTCCGCCAACGCCAACAACAGCGGCTCAGCCGTCGTCCAGCAGCAGGCGGTCAAGTCGCCGTACGAGGGCACCCCGCTGACCAACCCCTTCACCAAGCCCGACCTGGTGCTGCCCGACACCAGCGGCCAGCCGTTCGACCTGCGCCAGCGCACCGACGGGGTCACCACCCTGCTCTTCTTCGGCTACACCGACTGCCCCGACGTCTGCCCGACCACCATGGGCGACATCGGCGTGGCGATGCAGAAGCTGCCGCCGGACGAGCAGAAGAAGATCGACGTGGTCTTCGTCTCCACCGACCCGGCCCGCGACACCCCGACCGTGCTGCGCACCTGGCTGGACTCGTTCGACAAGAACTTCATCGGGCTGACCGGCAACCTGGACGAGGTCAAGGCCGCGGCCAAGTCGCTGGGCATCCTGGTCGAGGACCCGGTCGTCAACAAGGACGGCACGGTCACCTCCTCGCACGGCGCCCAGGTGCTGGCCTTCCTGCCCTCCGACAACAAGGCGCACGTGCTCTACCTGAGCAACAGCACGATCGACGTCTTCAGCCACGACCTGCCGCTGCTCGCCAAGGGGGTGCCGGCGACGTGACCGGTTTCCGACGGGCCTCGCTGGGCGGCGCGGCACTGGCCGCCGTACTGGCCGCCGGCGCGGTGGTGGTCGCCTGCGGCGGCTCCGGCCACCCGACCGCGGCCAAGCTCAGCGTCACGAACCCCTACATACCGCTGCCCGCCGGCGACGGCATGGCGGCCGCCTACCTGACGGTGGAGAACCAGGGCGGCAGCCCCGACACGCTGGTCAAGGTGACCAGCCCGGGAGCCAGTTCGATCACCCTGCACAGGTCCACCGACACCACCATGGAGGAGGTCAGCGACCTCCCGGTGCCCGCCGACGGCGAGTTGCAGCTGAGCCGCGGCGGGCTGCACCTCATGATCATGGGATGGCAGCGGAAGCCTGCTGTCGGAGACCAGCTGGAACTCGACCTCACCTTCGCGCACAGCGGCACGATCGCCGTCCAGGTGCCGGTGAAACCCCTCACCTACCGACCCGGGAGCTGAGAGACCATGCGCAGAGCCAGGGCGGTACTGACCACCGTCGGCACACTGTTGGTACTGCTGCTCGGCACGGCCGGTCCGGCCGCCGCGCACGCGGCGCTGCTGCAGACCGACCCCGCGCAGAACTCGGTGGTGGCGACCGCGCCGACCGAGGTGACGCTGACCTTCAGCGAGGGGGTCACCCTCTCCTCCGACTCGGTGCGGGTGCTCGATCCGTCCGGGAAGGCCGCGGACACCGGCAACCCGGGGCACGCCGGGGGGAGGGACGACACCGCCCAGGTCGGCCTGCGCGCCGGGCTCGGCAACGGCACCTACACGGTGGCCTGGCGGGTCGTCTCGGCCGACACCCACGTGGTCGGCGGGGCCTTCACCTTCTCGATCGGCGCGCCCTCGGACACCTCGGTCTCCGCCTCGCAGATCCAGGGCGCGCAGGCCGAGCCGGTGGTCTCGGCGCTCTACGGGACCGGGCGCGCGGTGGCGTACGGCGCGTACGCACTGCTGGTCGGGGTGGCCGCGTTCGTGCTGCTCTGCTGGCCGCGCGGAGCGGGCGTGCGCGCGGTGCAGCGGCTGCTGATGACCGGCTGGGTGGCGCTGCTGACCGCCACCGTCGCGGTGCTGCTGGCCCGCGGACCGTACGAGAGCGGCGGCGGTCTCGGCAAGATGTTCGATCTGGCACTGGTGCGCAGCAGCCTGGACGAGCGGCTGGGCACCGCGCTGGCCGCCCGGCTGCTGCTGCTCGCCGCGGCCGGCGTCTTCCTGTCGCTGCTGGTCGGGCAGTTGGGCCAGACCCCGGCCGCCGCGCCGCCGCTGGAGCCCACCGGGGATCCGGAGGAGGACGAGCTGCGTCGGCTGGAGCGGCGCGCGGCGGAGCGCCCGCAGCGCGAGGCGCGGCTGGTGCTCGGCGTCGCGGGGCTGCTGCTGGCGCTGGCGCTCGGCGCCACCTGGTCCGCGGCGGACCACGCCGCGGTCGGCATCCAGGTCTGGCTCGCGCTGCCGTTCGACCTGCTGCACCTGCTGGCGATGGCCTGCTGGCTGGGCGGGCTGGTGACGCTGCTGGTCGGACTGCGGCACGGGGCCGGGTCGGCCGAGGTGGACCGCTTCTCCAAGGTGGCCTTCACGTCGGTGGCGGTGCTGGTGGCCACCGGGCTGTACCAGGCCTGGCGGGGGATCGGCTGGTCCTGGCACGCGCTGGTGGACACCGAGTACGGGCAGCTGCTGCTGATCAAGGTCGGCTGCGTGGCGGTGATGCTGGCGGCGGCCGGTCTCTCCCGCCGCTGGGCCGCCCGGCTGCGGGCGGCGGGCGAGGGCGACCTGGTGGCGGCGGAGGATGCCGCGGATCCCGTGCCGATGCCGGCCGGCGCCGGGGCGTCCGAGGACCCGCGGCGGCGGGCCCAGTTGGAGCGCCAGCGCGCCGCGCTGGCCAGCGCCAAGGTGCGCCGGGCGCAGGACGGCTCGCCGGTCCGGGCCGGGCTGCGCCGCTCGGTGCTGGTGGAGACCGCGGTCGCCGTGGTGGTGCTGGTGGTGACCACACTGCTGACCAACCAGGCGCCCGGCCGGGTGGCCGCCGAGGTCGCGGCGAGTTCCGCCGAGGCGCCGGCGGCCGGCTCCGGACAGCCCGTGCAGCTGAGCATCCCCTACAACACCGGCGGCACCGAGGCCGGCGCCAAGGGCACCGCGACGCTGACCCTGGACCCGGCCCGGACCGGCGCCAACCAGGTGAAGCTGGTGATCGCCGACTCCACCGGCAAGCCGGTGGATGTCCCCGAGGTGGACCTCTCCTTCACCCTCCCGGACCGCGACCTCGGTCCCCTGCCGGTGACCCTCAACAAGGCCGGCACCGGCACCTGGACCGGGGACCCGCAGCTACCGCTGGCGGGCGAGTGGGTGGCCGCGGTGACGGTCCGCTCCTCGGCCATCGACAACGACATCGAGACCAAGTCCGTCAAGATCGGCTGAAACAGGCTCATGACACCCTCCATCAGCGGCGGTTTCTCCCGCCGCGCACTACTCGGCGGCGCCGGGGCGGGCCTGGTGGCCG
The DNA here is from genome assembly GCF_044547075.1 of Kitasatospora sp. NPDC052896. Classification (NCBI taxonomy): domain Bacteria; kingdom Bacillati; phylum Actinomycetota; class Actinomycetes; order Kitasatosporales; family Streptomycetaceae; genus Kitasatospora; species Kitasatospora sp. NPDC052896. The sequence continues at coordinate 1,181,338 of NZ_JBITZU010000001.1, read as the reverse complement.
GCGCGGCCGGCGGCGCGCTCGGCCATGCCGCGATCGTCCCCGCCCAGGCCAGCGCCCCCGGCCTGGGCGCCGGCCGGATCGACTTCCGGGGCCCGCACCAGGCCGGCATCGTCGAGCCGGCGCAGGCCCACGTGCAGCTGGCCGCCTTCGACCTGACCCCCGGCGCGGGCGCGGCCGGCCTCCAGGCACTGCTCAAGCGCTGGTCCGCCACCATCGCCCTGCTGGCGGCGGGCGAGCCGGCCGGCGACGGCGAGAACCAGATCGCCCTGGACGCCGGCCCCTGCTCGCTCACCGTCACGGTCGGCTTCGGCAGCACGCTCTTCGACCGGACCGGGCTGCAGGCCAAGCGCCCCGCCGCGCTGGCCCCGCTGCCGGCCTTCCCCGAGGACGCCCTCGACCCGGCCCGCAGCGACGGCGACCTCTGGCTGCAGATCGGCGCGGACGACGGGCTGGTCGTCTACCACGCGCTGCGGGTGCTCCAGCACCAGGCCGCCGAGGTGGCCACCCCGCGCTGGCAGATGGCCGGCTTCAGCCGCACCCCGGGCGCCACCACGCGGCCACGGACCCCGCGCAACCTGATGGGCCAGGTGGACGGCACCAACAACCCCAAGCCCACCGACGCCGGCTTCGCGGCGAAGGTCTTCAGCACCGGGCCCGGCTGGATGTCCGGCGGCAGCTACCTGGTGATGCGGCGGATCAGGATGCTGCTGGACGACTGGGACAACATCTCCACCGACCGCCAGGAACGGGTGATCGGGCGGCGCAAGTCGGACGGCGCGCCGCTCTCCGGCGGCACCGAGTTCACCCCGGTCGACCTGACCAGGCAGAACCCGGACGGCTCGCTGGCGATCCCCGCCGACGCGCACATCCGCTCCGCCGCGCCGGCGAGCAACGGCGGGGCGGCGATGCTGCGCCGCGGCTTCTCGTACGCGGACGGGATCCGGCCGGACGGCGCGCCGGACGCCGGGCTGCTCTTCCTCGCCTTCCAGGCCGACCCGGCCCACGGCTTCGTCCCGGTACAGCGCCAACTGTCCCGCGGGGACGGGCTCCAGCGGTTCCTGAAGCACGAGGCGAGCGGGCTGTACGCGGTGCCGCCGGGGGTGCCGGCGGGCGGCGACGGCTACCTCGGGCAGGCCCTGCTGGAGAGCTGACCACAGTCTGGACCCATCCCTCCGGTGGCGGGCCGGAGGGATAGGGTGGCGGGTCTGGCTCTGCTGTGTGGAATCGTCCGGAGGCACGAAATGTCGGCCACCCGCTACACCTACCTCGGGCCCGCGGGCACCTTCACGGAGGCTGCCCTGCACACCCTGCCCGAGGCGGCGACCCGCGAGCTGGTGCCGGTCGGCTCGGTGCCGGCCGCGCTGGACGCGGTGCGGGCCGGCGAGGCCGCCGGGGCGTTCGTGCCGATCGAGAACTCGGTGGAGGGCGCGGTCACCGCGACCGCGGACGAACTGGCCACCGGCGCGCCGCTGATGATCTACCGCGAGGTGCTGCTGCCGATCGCCTTCGCGCTGCTGGTCCGACCCGGCACCACGCTGGCCGACGTCAAGACCGTCACCAGCCACCCGGTGGCCCAGCCGCAGGTCCGCCGCTGGCTGGGCAAGCACCTGCCGGAGGCCCGCTGGGAGTCGGCGGCCTCCAACGCGGACGGCGCCCGACTGGTCCAGGAGGGGCGGTTCGACGGCGCCTTCGCGGGCGAGTTCGCGGCCGCGCTGTACGGGCTGGAGCCGCTGGTCACCGGGATCCACGACGCGGAGAACGCGGCCACCCGGTTCGTGCTGGTCGGCCGGCCGGGCCGGGTCTCCTCGCCGACCGGCGCGGACAAGACCTCGATGGTGGTCTGGCTGCGCGACGACCACCCGGGTGCGCTGCTGGAGCTGCTGCAGGAGTTCGCGGTGCGCGGGGTCAACCTGATGCGGATCGAGTCCCGACCGACCGGGCAGGGGCTCGGCAACTACTGCTTCTCGTTCGACTGCGAGGGGCACCTGACCGAGCGGCGGGTCGGCGAGGCGTTGATGGGGCTGCGGCGGATCTGCCCGCAGGTGCGGTTCCTCGGCTCCTACCCGCGGGCCGACCGCCGGGATCCGGCCGGCCGCCGGCCGGGGACCTCGGACCGGGATTTCGTCGACGCCGCCGACTGGCTGGCGCGCTGCCTGGACGGTCGCGGCGAAGTCTGAATGAAGCCCGAATACCGGCTCGCCTGAACGGATGGTGAACGGCGGCCGGCCATTCGGAATGCCGGTGCGCCCGCGGCCGACCGTCATCCACAGGCCGGGCGGTGGAATCCCGTCATCCCCAGCAGGCCCGGTGGCCACGGGTTATCCACAGGCCTGGGGATGAGTCGACAAACCGGCATAGCTACTCACAGGTCCGATCCGATCAGCTGCAAGCCACCAAGAACGGACCAATCACACCAGAGTCACCCTTGTGCCATTAAGTCACCCGATCGAGCGGGAGAATTCGCTCGACTTTGTGGCCCAATCGAGGTTTGAAACCTCGGATTACCGATTTCACACCCAGTGACCACTGATCACTCCGTCATCCACAGGCAGCCGGCGCAGCCTGTGGACAAGTCGCGGACAGCACCAGCCGGCGGCAAGTTATCCACAGGATGGCAGTGGTTATCCCCAGGCGCCCAAAGCAGTACGGTCGGCCAGCCCTGCCCCGGTAGGCTGGGCCCCGTGATTGACCTTCGCCTGCTTCGTGAGGACCCTGACCGAGTGCGCGCCTCGCAGCGCGCCCGTGGCGAGGACGTCGACCTGGTCGACGCCCTGCTCGCCGCCGATGAGCGCCGCCGGTCCTCGGGCAGTCGCTTCGACGAACTGCGCAACGAGCAGAAGCTGCTCGGCAAGCAGGTCCCGAAGGCCCAGGGCGAGGAGAAGGCCGCCCTGCTGGAGCGGACCAAGTCGCTGGCCGCCGAGGTGAAGGCCGCCGACGCCGAGCAGACCGCCGCCAAGGAGGAGGCCGAGGCGCTGGTCCGCCGGCTGGCGAACCTGATCGACCCGGACGCCCCGGTCGGTGGCGAGGAGGACTTCGTCACCCTGGAGGAGATCGGCACCCCGCGCGACTTCGCGGCCGAGGGCTTCGAGCCCCGGGACCACGTGGAGCTCGGCCAGCTGCTGGGCGCGATCGACACCGAGCGCGGCGCCAAGGTGGCCGGCTCGCGCTCCTACTACCTGACCGGTGTCGGCGCGCTGCTCGAGCTCGCCCTGGTCAACATGGCGATGGCGCAGGCCACCGCGGCCGGCTTCGTCCCGATGATCACGCCGACCCTGGTCAAGCCCGCCGCGATGGACGGCACCGGCTTCCTCGGCCAGGCCGCCGAGAACGTGTACTTCCTGGAGCAGGAGGAGCGCTACCTGGTCGGCACCAGCGAGGTGCCGCTGGCGGCGTACCACATGGACGAGATCCTGGAGGGCGAGCAGCTCCCGCTGCGCTACGCCGGCTTCTCGTCCTGCTTCCGCCGCGAGGCGGGCACCTACGGCAAGGACACCCGCGGCATCATCCGGGTGCACCAGTTCGACAAGGTCGAGATGTTCGTCTACACCACGCCGGAGGAGGCCCAGGCGGAGCACCGCCGGCTGCTCCAGTGGGAGAAGGACTTCCTCAACGCGCTGGAGCTCCCCTACCGGGTGATCGACGTCGCCTCCGGCGACCTCGGCTCCTCGGCCGCCCGCAAGTTCGACATCGAGGCCTGGATCCCGACCCAGGGCAAGTACCGCGAGGTCACCTCGACCTCCAACACCACCGAGTACCAGTCCCGCCGGCTCTCCATCCGGGTGCGCGAGGAGGGCAAGGTCCGCCCGCTGGCCACCCTGAACGGCACCCTGGTCGCCGTGCCGCGGACCATCGTGGCGATCCTGGAGAACCACCAGCAGGCCGACGGTTCGGTCGTCCTGCCGGAGGCGCTGCGTCCCTACCTCGGCGGCCGGACCACGCTGGACCCGGTCAAGTGACCGAGCCGGCGTACCGGCTGGTCGCGACCGACCTGGACGGCACGCTGCTCAGCTCCGCGGAGACGGTCTCCGACCGCACCCGGGCCGCCCTGGCCGCCGCCACGGCGGCCGGGGCGGTGCACATCGTGGTCACCGGCCGGTCGGCGCCCTGGGCCCGGCCGGTCTTCGACGCCATCGGCTACACGGGCCTGGCGGTCTGCGGCCAGGGCGCCCAGGTGTACGACGCCGGCGCGGACAGGCTGCTCACCTCGATGACGCTGGACCGCCGGACCGGCCGGCTGGCCCTGGAGAAGCTGACCGCCGAGCTGGGCCGGCTCGCGGTGGCGGCCAACCAGGACGGGCTGGAGGGCACCGTACTGGCCCGGCCCGACTACCGGCTGACGGTCGGCGGCGAGCTGCCGGTGGCCCGGGTCGGGACCGAGGACGAGCTGTTCGCCGCACCGATCAGCAAGCTCTACCTCCAGCACCCCGAGTTGGACGACGACGCGCTGGCCGAGACCGCCCGGCGAGTGGTCGGCGACCTGGTCGGGGTCACCGTGGCCGGCCCGGGCCTGGTCGAACTGCTGCCGCTCGGGCTCTCCAAGGCCACCGGACTGGCCGTCGCGGCCCGCCGGCTCGGTCTGCGCGGGGCGGACACCATCGCCTTCGGCGACATGCCCAACGACCTGCCGATGTTCCGCTGGGCCCGGTACGCGGTCGCGATGGCGGGCGCGCACCAGGAGGTGCGCGCCGTCGCCGACGAGGTCACCGCGGGCAACGACGAGGACGGCGTGGCCGTGGTGCTGGAACGGCTGTACGGCTGACCCCCGGTGACGTCCCGTGACGTCCTGGCGGGCCGTCAGCCGCTGTAGCTGACGTTGGCGCACGGGTCGTCGTCCGCCGTCCGACCGCCGTCGGTGATGCTGCTCGGCAGCGGGCCGGGCGCGACGCTGGCGGCGGGCGCCGCACCGCCGTTGGCCGCGGCGAAGTCCTTGCCCAGGACCACGCTCAGGCCGGTCCCGGTGCTCTTCTCCAGCGTCGCGCCCGGGAAGAGCTGGGCCAGCGTCTGGGCGGCCTGCGCGTTGCCGCTGCCGTACTGGATCACCGTGGTGTCGTGCGTCTGGTCGGCCGCGTTGGCGGTGCCGACCACGGTGAAGTTCGCGTTTTTGAGCTTCGCCGAGGCGGTGACGGTCAGGCCCTTGGTGGTGGTGCCGTTGTAGACGCTCACCCGGGCGCCGGCACCGTTCACGCTGCCCGCGGCGGGCGGCGGGGTGGCCGATGCGGCCGCCGGACCGGACTGCTGGCCACCGCTGGCGTCCTGACCGTCCAGCGTCCTGTCGGCCTTGAGCGCGGCCCACAGCTTGTCGACGTCCGGGTGCACCCAGGAGACCCGCGGGCCCTCGAACCGCCAGGGCACCGTGATGAACTTGATGTCGTGCAGGTCGATGGACTTCATCGAGAGCGCGAAGGACATCAGCTTGGCGGCCGAGTCCAGCCCCGGGTCGACGGTCAGCGACTTGGTGGCGGCGTCCGCGAGCGGCAGCAGGGTGGTCGGATCCATCCCCCCGCCCTTGACCTTCTTGATCATCGAGGAGAGGAAGGCCTGCTGCCGCTGCATCCGGCCGATGTCCGAGCCGTCGCCTATCCCGTGCCGGACCCGGACGTAGTCCAGTGCCTGCTGGCCGGAGACCTGCTGCACGCCCTGGGCGAAGATCTGCTTGCCCTTGCGGCCGAGGTTGGGGTTGAGGTCGCCCTCGTAGACCGCCTTCGGCACGCAGACGTCGACGCCGCCGATCGCGCTGGTCATCGCGGAGAAGCCGGAGAAGTCGACCACCATGGTGTGGTCCACCCGCATCCCGGTGAGGTGCTCGACGGTGTTCTGCGTGCAGGCCGGGTTGCCCTGGTCGGTGTTGCCCATCGCGAACGCCGAGTTGAACATCACATTGGTCTGCGTTTTGGTCCACTTGTTGTTGACCAGGCAGGGCGGGATCTCGACCAGCGAGTCGCGCGGGAACGAGATGCCCACCGCGTGCTTGTGGTCGGCGTAGACGTGCAACAGGATCGTGGTGTCCGAGCGGGCGCCGTCGTCACCGCCGCCGCCGAGGTCGACGTTGTTCCCACCGCGCGAGTCCGAACCGATCAGCAGCACGTTGACCGGCTTGTTGCCGTTGGCGTCGGCGGTGGCCTCCGGCGGGCGGTTGGCACTGATCCCGGCCTTGTCGAAGCTCTTGATGTTGCCGTCGAGCTTGTAGTAGATCGCCCCGCCGCCGGCCGCGACCACCAGCACGACCGCCGCCGAGGTCCAGGCCAGCACCTTCCTGGTGTTGCGCTTCGGGCGCGCACTCCTGCCCTGGGCACGTCGGGCCCGGGCCCGACCGCCGGGCCGCGGGCCGCCCTGGGCGGGCACGCCCCGCCGCGGGACGTCCTCCGCCCGCCGGCCCCCGGCGCTCTGGTCGGACGTCCCCGCCCTCTGGCCTGACATTCGTAAACCCTTCGCCGGCGGCAGACACGTATGAGCTTCTGCGGAGCATATAAAGAGACCAGCACTTGAGTAGTGCGTGGGATCTGCTTTACCTGCCCGGCCGAGCAGTTCAGTGTTATGAGAACACCGAGAATCGACCCACGGTTCCGGTGGTCACCGCCGTAGTTATCAGGATCACAGCCGCCGACGGATGCTCAGCCCGTCACCACCGGCCGCCCGGACGACAGTCCCCACTCGCTCCACGAGCCGTCGTAAGCCACCACCGCGCTGCGGTCGCCCACCCCGAGCGCCCGGAGCTCCCGGGTGAGGGCTTCCGGGTCGGGCATGGTGTGCGGCAGCGGGCTGGCCTGGTCGGAGAGCGCGCCGTCGAGGTCGAAGACCCGGGCCCCGGGGATCCGCCGCTCCGCACCGCGGTACGGACCCACGCTCGCGTCCAGCGCCACCAGCTCGGGGTGGCCCAACCGCTCGGCCAGCCAGTCGGCGGAAACCAACGGACCGGGGACGGACAGCGGACCCATCTCGCGGCTCTCCTCGGTGATCTGACGAGCCGTGTGACCGCCCGGGCCAGCGTACGGGGTGCGATCCCGGCCACACCGCCCCGAGTGTGGTCGGGTTGTCGGACAACCGGTTGTAGGATGACCGGGCAAGGGAGTCCCCGAATGGAGCGGAGGTGGCGTGATGACCAACGGGAACCTGCACGCCACCGGGCGCCGGTCGCTGGTCGACCTCGCCATCGAGCAGCTCCGCGAGCAGCTGGCCGCCGGGGCCTGGGCCGTCGGGGAGCGGATCCCCACCGAGCACGAGCTGGCCGAACAGCTCCAGGTCGGCCGCAACACCGTCCGGGAGGCGATCCGGGTGCTGGTGCACGCCGGGATGCTGGTCTCCCGGCAGGGCGAGGGCACCTTCGTGCGCAGCACCAGCGACCCGGCCTCGGTGCTGCGCGGCGTCCAGCGCTCGGGCGTCCGGGACGTCCTGGAGGTCCGGGCCGCGCTGGAGGCCGAGGCCGCCCGGCTGGCGGCGGTCCGGCACACCGCCGAGGACCTGGAGCGGATGCGCGCGGCGCTGGCCCGGGAGGCCGAGGTGATCGCCGCGCACAGCGAGCGGGTCGCCCGTGAGGCCACCGTCGAACACGACCTGGAGTTCCACACCGCCGTGGTCGAGGCCGCCCACAACCCGGCCCTGGCCGAGCTGTACCGCTACTTCAGCGCCTCCGTCCGGGAGGCCATGCACACCGCGTTCGGCGACCACGAGATGCCCGAGGTGGTCGTCGCCACCCACGAGGCCCTGGTCGACGCCATCGAGAGCGGCGACCCCGAGCGGGCCGAGGCGGCCTGTCGCGCCCTGCTGAACGGCCCGACGGCCGCGGTCGAGCAGCTGCTCGCCGAGTTCGCGGCCCGCAAGTAACGCCGGGCACCCCTCCCCACGCCTCCTGCCGTCCCCCCGTACCGAGAAAGCACAACCATGCCCGTCACCCGTGCCCAGCGGCCGGTGGCCGCTCCGGCCGTCCCCGTCCGCGACCGGCTCGCGCACCCGGCCCTGCTGCTCACCGGGATCGTCCTGGTCGCCCTGAACATGCGCGCCTGCCTCGCGGCCATCTCCCCGATGGTCGGCGAGATCCAGCGCACCTTCGGCCTCTCCACCACCGCGAGCGGGCTGATCACCACCGTGCCGGTGCTCTTCCAGGGCGTCGGCGCGCCGCTCACCCCGCGGCTCACCCGGCGGTTCGGCACCGAGCGGGTGGTGCTCGGAGCGGTGCTGGTGCTGGGCGCGGGCGTGCTGCTGCGGGTGCTGCCCTCGGTGGTCGCGCTCTACGCGGGCTGCGTGGTGATCGGCGTGGCGATCGCGGTGCTGAACGTCTCGATGCCCGGGCTGGTGAAGCGCGAGTTCCCGGACCGGGCCGCCACCATGACCGGCGTCTACTCGACCACCATGCTGGTCGGCGCGACCCTGGCGGCCGGCTCGTCGGTGCCGCTGGAGCACGCGCTGGGCGGCGGCTGGCGAGCCTCGCTGGGCACCTGGTCGCTGCTCGCGCTGGTCGCGGCGATCGCCTGGCTGCCGCAGGTGCTCCGGGCACGGCAGCCGCGGACGGCCGAGGCCACTCCGCTGCGGCCGGCGGCCGTGGCGCGGCCGATCAACGGGATCTGGCGGCTCCCGCTGGCCTGGCAGATCAGCCTCTTCATGGGCATCTCCTCGCTGCTCGTCTACACCCTGGTGGCGTGGATGCCGACGATCCTGGCGGCCCACGGGATGAGCCGGGACGAGGCCGGCCTGGTCTTCGCCTTCAGCAACCTGGTGCAGGTGGCCGGGGCGTTCCTGGTACCGCTGCTGGCCGGCCGGCTGCGCCGGCAGAGCGGTCTGGCGCTGGCGATGGCGGCGCTGAACGCGGCCGGGATCACCGGGCTGCTGGTGGCACCGGTGTCGGGCGCCTGGCTGGTGGCGGCGGTGCTCGGGGTGGCCCAGGGCGGCTCGCTCGGGCTGGCGCTGGCGTTCATCGTGCTGCGCACCGACAGCGCGGCCGGCGCGGCCCAGCTGGGCGGGATGACCCAGGCGGTCGGCTACCTGATCGCCGCCGCCGGGCCGGTGGGTGCCGGGGCGCTGCACCAGCTGACCGGCGGCTGGACGGTGCCGCTGGTGCTGATGCTGGTCTTCGCGGGCATCGCGGCGGCGGCCGGGCTCGGCGCCGGGCGGGACCGCACGCTGTAACGACGGGAACGACGACGGACGGCACCCGGCTCACCGCCGGGTGCCGTCCGTCGTCGTTCTGCCGTCGGTCCTCCGTCAGTCCCCGGCGGCCAGGGTGAGGCCGGCCAGCCGGACCGCGGCCAGCCAGCCGGCCCCGACCGTGACCAGCACCAGCAGCGGCACCGCCGCGCCGAGCCCGACGTTCGTGCTGATCCCCCCGTGCGGCGCCACCGCCCTGGCCACCGCGAGCCCCCACTGCTGCACCGAGAGGGTCCGGGCGCCCTCGACGAAGTTGCCGACCACGCTCTCCCAGATCAGCGCGTAGGCCAAACCGGCCACCACGGCGTTCCGGGTCACCACGCCGAGCAGCAGGAAGACCGAGCTGTAGGCGGTGCTGGCCACCAGGACGCCGACCGCGTAGCCGACCGCCAACGCGTCCTTCGTGCCGTAGAGGACCAGCCCGGCCAGCAGGGTCGGCACGGCCGCCACCACCCAGCTGGTCAGCACCGCCACGATCAACTTGGTGGTGATGATCTGCCAGCGCGGCAGCGGCTTGGCGAGCAGGTAGACGATCGAGCCGTCGTCGATCTCGGTGGAGATCACGCCGGTACCGACCACCACGCCGAGCAGCGGGACCAGGGTGCCCAGGCCGAGCTGGCCGAGGATGGTGGCGGTCAGCTGCTGCTTGTCGGCGCTCGAGCCGCGGGCGATCACGGACATCAGCAGCAGCAGGCCCGGGACGACCAGCAGCAGGAGGCCGCGCCGGCTGCCGAGCAGGCCGCGGACGGTCAGCCGGGCCACGGTCGTCCGCAGGATGGGGTGCAGCACGGGGTCAGCCTTTCGAGTGCGTGCGGTGCGGTGGGGTGCGAGGGCCCTCAGGAGGCGACCAGGTAGGAGAAGACGCTCTCCAGCGACTCGTCCGCGGGGGAGACGGTGAAGAGCCGGATCCCGGCCGCCCGGGCGACCCGCGGCAGCAGCGTGGTGAAGCCCTGGAAGTCGATCGCCTGGACCCGCAGGCCGCCCTCCTTCCGGTCCAGCTCGATCCCGGCCGTCGAGCCGTCCGCGATCAGCGCGGCGGCGAGCCGGCGGTCGTCGCTGGAGCGGACCAGGTAGCGGTGCGGACGGTCGGTCATCAGCCGGCGGATCCGGCGGAAGTCGCCGGAGGCCGCGTGCCGGCCGGCCACCACCACCTCGATGTGCCGGGCCAGTTGCTCGACCTCCTCGAGGATGTGCGAGGAGAACAGCACCGTCCGGCCGTCCGCCCCGAACCGGCGCAGCAGCTCCATCAGCTGCAGCCGCTGGCGCGGGTCCATGCCGTTGAACGGTTCGTCGAGCAGTAGCACGGCCGGGTCGTGGACCAGCGCCGAGGCCATCTTGACCCGCTGCTTCATGCCCTTGGAGTAGGTGCCGGTCGGGCGCTCCCGAGCGTGCTCCATCTCGACCAGGGCGAGCGCCCGGCGGGCGGCGGCGCCCGGGTCCGGCAGCCCGTGCAGCTCGGCGTTGGCGAGCACGAACTCCCAGCCGGTCAGGTAGTCGTACATCGACTCCCGTTCCGGGACCAGGCCGATCGCCCGGTACACCTGCTGGTTGCGCCAGATCGGCGCGCCGTCCAGGGTGACCGAGCCCGTCGAGGGGGCCAGGAAGCCGCTCATCAGGTGGATGAGCGTGGACTTGCCCGCGCCGTTCGGCCCGAGCAGACCGGTGACGCCCGGGCCGATGCTCATCGACACGTCGTTGACGGCGACCACGTTGCCGAACCAGCGGGAGACCCGGTCGATGCCGATGACAGCCATGACGCCCTCTCAGATGTTCCGGTAGCGGCGCAGCAGCAGCCCGTACGAGCCGGCCACCAGGCCGGCGATCGCCAGCCCGAAGACCGCCGCGCCGACCGCCCCGGCGGGGGTGCCCGGCGCGCCGCCCTGCCGGGCCAGGCCGCAGACCTGGTTGGTGAAGAGCCGCACCAGACTGCTCGGTGACAGCAGGTACGGCCAGCGCGAGGAGTCCCCCACGCGGTTGTCGAGCAACGCCGACAGGATGCTCGCGATCAGCTGACTGACCACCAGCAGGCCCATGATCGCGGCCACTCCGAAGCCGCGGCGCGGGGTGGCCGCGGCGACCAGCAGGCCGACCGCCGAGAAGACCACGGCGTAGAGCAGCGCGGCCAGCAGGCCGAAGCCGAGGTGCGCGGTGTTGTGGCCGATGTCCAGTCCGCCGAGCAGCGCGCCGACGTAGAGGATCAGCAGCGGCGACGCCATCACCAGCAGCAGGGCGCAGACCATCGCCGCGGCCTTGGCCCGCACGTAGTCGGTGCGGGTGATCGGGCGGGAGAAGTACAGCGGCACGGTGTGGTTGCGCAGGTCGCGGGAGAGCAGCACCGGCGCCTGGGCGGCCACGAAGATCTCCGCGAAGAGCAGTCCGACGCCGTCCAGGTACTGCGGATAGTCGGTGACCAGGCGATCACCGTGCTGCAGCACGGTGATCGCCACCAGGGCCGCGGCCGGCAGCGCCATCGCCGCCACGATCAACATCGGCAGCACCTTGGACCGGCCGGCGCGGCCGAGGCCGAAGGCGCCGCGCAGGCCCTGGGTGAAGAGCGAGCGGGTGGCGTAGGAGCGGCCGAGCCGGGGGCCCTGGTAGCCGCGGTAGCCGATGTCGTGGATCACCCCGGCGTCGGCACGGGGCCCGGTGGCCGCCGGTGGTACGGCCGCGGCGTCAGGCGGTACGGTCATCGGCTGCCTCCCGGGCGAAGATCTCGGAGACCCGGTGCCGGCGCTGTTCCAGGCGGACCAGACCGAGCCCGAGGCCGGCGACGGTGTCGCGAACGATGTCGTAGGTCTGCTCGTCGGCCAGCTCCACCAGCAGGATCCGCGAGCCCTCGGCGCGGACGGTCAGCCCGGCGGCGGTGAGCCGCTCGCGGACCGCCCGGTCGGCGTCGCGGGCGGGCTGGTCGCCGACCGGGTCGGTGACCTCCACCGCCAGCAGCCGGGTCGCCTCGGTGAAGGAGGCCGTGGAGGAGGAACGCAGCAGCCGGCCGCCGTCGATCACCACCAGGTGGTCGCAGGTGCGCTCCAGCTCGCCGAGCAGGTGGGTGGTGACCAGCACGGAGATGCCGAACTCGTGGTGGACCCGGCGGATCAGCTCCAGCATGTCGTCCCGGCCGACCGGGTCGAGTCCGTTGGTCGGCTCGTCCAGCAGTACCAGCCTCGGGTCGTGGACCAGCGCCTGGGCCAGCTTCACGCGCTGCTTCATGCCGGTCGAGTAGCCGCCCATCGGGCGGTAGCGCTCCTCGTACAGCCCGACGTGACGCAGCGTGTCGGCGGTCCGCTCGCGGGCCGCGGCGGCGGGCAGGCCGGCCATCCGGGCCATGTGCACCACGAACTCGGTGGCCGAGACGTCCGGCGGCAGGCAGTCGTGCTCGGGCATGTAGCCGACCCGCTCGCGGATCGCCGGGCCCTCGGTGGCGACGTCCAGCCCGAGCACCTCACCGGTTCCGGAGGTGGCCGGGGAGAGGCCGAGCAGGATCTTGATGAGCGTGGACTTGCCCGCGCCGTTGGCCCCGACCAGGCCGACCACCCCCGGCCGCACCTCCACGGTCAGCTGGTCGAGGGCGGTGACCCGGGGGAACCGCTTGGTGAGGGCGTCCGTTCTGATGACGGGCGGTGCAGGGGCTGTGGACACCGCTCGAACCTATCGGGCGGCAACAGTCCCTGGCGTTAGCTCGAATGACGAGGCGTCACTCCATCCGCGGGATGACGTGCCGAGCGCGGTCCCCTAGGGGCACCCCTGCCGGTGCCCGGCGGCCGACTCGCCCATCCGGCCCAGCGCGCGGCCTCCTGATGACAACTCCACCGTTCCGGCCGAACATGGTTCTAAGGGAATTCTCACCCCAGCCCACCCTCCGCACTCGCGCCCCTGGGGGGATCACCGATGCCCGCTCGTTCCAGCACCCGCCGCCGCACCCGCCTGCTGGCCGGAACCGCCGCCCTGGCGATCGGCGCCGGCCTGCCGCTGCTCTCCGCCGCCGCGGCCCCGGCCGCCGCGCCCACCCCCGCGTGCCCCGGCAACGCGACCACCGCGGGCCACCAGGGCACCGCGGCCAGCGCCTTCCTGCCCGACCAGCCGAGCAGCATCACGGCGGGCGGCAGGCCGGTCGTCATCGACCTGGAGATGGCCAACCTCACCGGCGCCGACTACCCGCGGATCGCCCCCTCGCTGCTCCTCACCGGTGCCCGGGGCGCCGACGACCTCCGCCCCGGCGACCTCAGCGTCCAGGTGATGAAGAACGGCGCGTGGCAGCCGCTACCGGTGCTGCCGGGCTGCGACTCGGGCCTGGGCGCCGACACCTCGTCCCTCGCCCAGCGGCTCGCCAGCGGCCACGCCGCGCGCTTCATGTTCCGCGTCGCCCTCTCCGCCAAGGCCCCCGCCCACCAGAACGCGGTCACGGTCACCTCCGGCACCGGCCTCAACGACCGCCCCAACCAGCTCACGCTCCACGTCCTGCGCCACTGACGGCCGGGACCGGGCGGGTGCGATCGTCGGACCGGCGCGACCGCGACGCGGCGGTGACGCGGCCGGCGCAGGCCCCGGGAGCACCGGGCACGACCGTGACGTCGCCGTGCTCCGGGTGCGGGACCGCGGCGAGCATCGCGTCGACGGCGTGCTCGTGGCCGGGCAGCCCCTCGAAGGCGAGCAGTAGGGTCGGGAGCATGCGTCTGAGCACAGTGATCCTCCCGATACACCGGTGGAACGAGGGACAGAAGATCTGGCAGCGGGCCGAGGACCTCGGGTTCCACGCCGCGTACACCTACGACCACCTGTCCTGGCGGTCCTTCCGCGACGAGCCGTGGTTCGGGGCGGTCCCGACCCTGACCGCCGCCGCGACGGCGACCGAGCGGCTGCGGCTCGGGACGCTGGTGACCTCGGTCAATCCTTTTTCACCTATCGCGGCCTGACCTGCGATGTTTCGCCGGTTCAGCCCCTGATGCCACTATCCCTGCGAGTCGGCGGGCCAGAACTTGGGCGGGGCGCTGGCAGGATCCACGATGCGCAAGCGGCTCTGCTGGGACGGGTCGACCGCATTCAGCGAGATCAGACGCTGTCCGTCCGCCTGGTCGAGTTCAGCCAAGGCATGGGGCAGGCCGGCGCACACAGTGGCGATAGCCGCACCGAGACCCACCAACCCACCGTGCTTGTGATTCTGGCGGTACTCGATGCGATGCAGGCCCGACTCGGCGATGGCGACCACCTCGAGTGGGCGGCTCAGTTGCTTCGTGTCATTCGTGACAACGAGCTCAAAGCCGTCCGCTGCCGCCCGGGCGTAGAGGTCGACATCCTTGGTTCCCGCCCAGCCGCTGAGTTCGGCTACATGCTCGACGACGTGGTGCTTCAGGAGCAGCCGCACGATCCGTGCCATGGGGAGCGGCACATTCTCGTCGAGCAGCAGCTTCAAGAGGCTGCCTGCCGGATTTCCGCGTCCTCGTAACTGTCGACATAGTCGGCGAAGTCCGCTGCGTCGCGCGCTGCCTCTGCTGTCACGCCCGGGTAGTAGTCGCCGATCTGCTCAGGTGGCACGCCATCCCTCAGGAGAGCGGCGACCTCCGTCGCCGGGATGCGTGTCCCCTCGACGACCGGCTCACCGCCTCGCACGGCAGGGTCGATGGACACGTGCGGCCGGGGTTCAAGGAGGTCCGGGATTCGTCGACCACCACGGTAGAAAGGCGCAAGCACGTCCACCATGTCGTGGATGACGACATTGCCCTTGCTCCGCACGAGGTCCACTGCGTGCTCCGGGGCTGCCAGGTAGATCGTGTCACCGCCCGCGACCAGTCGGTAGGCCGAGAGGTGTTCACGTTCGTCGAGGCCCTCGCGCAACGTGCTCAGCGCCCGCCTGATCTTCTGCAGGGATGCCTCCTCGCGAAGGCGGACACAGGCTCGCAGGGCGACCACGTCGCGAAAGGAGTAGAGGATCGGACGAGACGCCGAGATCTCCGGCACGAGGACAGCGCCGCGTTCGCCGGCGGCCCGCCGCCAGTGCGACAGCTGCCGCAGAGTCGCACCGGACAACGCGGCAGCCAGCTTGGGCTCGTACGACATGCGGCACCTCCTTGGCTCCAGCCGACGATCCGACGCTACTTCATCGTCCCGTACGGGCATCAGGCTCGCCAGCATTTCACCCGGACGAGGCCGCCGAGACACGCCGCGCTCTCGTGAGCTTCCGCCGTCGGCCGCCGGCGACGAGTTCGCTGAGGCGCTCGCCGATCACGGACACACCGGGGCGGGGTTCCTGCTCGTAGTACCAGGGCTTGCGTCGGCGTAGCAGGGCCTCGCCGTGCTCGGCCCAGGTGAATCCGGGCTTCCGCAGCAGCTTCCGGAACACCGCGTCGGTGGTTTCCGGGTGGGCGGTGGCCAGTCGGCGGATCGGAAGCGGCGCGATCGACTCTTCGCGCAGGTACGTGCGCAGCAGGTCCTGGTGCTGCCTGCGGCCCGTGAGGGCCGGGTCGGCGAAGAGATCCCGCAGCATCCCGTAGTCCGCGTAGAAGTTCATTCCATCGACGTCGTCGTAGATGACACCGATGGTGTCCGAGTCCGCGAGGTCCCGCAGCAGTTCGAAGGCCGGAAAGTCGAGGCCCGGGAGCCGCCTGCCTCGGGTGCGGTCGGGGTGCTCGGCGACGGCGGACTCCTGCCGGTGCCGGTAGTAGGCGTTGAGCCGCTCCTCGGCTTCGGCTGGGGGAAGGACCAGTTCGTCGCTGCCGAAGAACTCTACGAAGGCGGCCCGGTCCTCCCGCATCTGCCGCCAGCCCTGTTCGATCTTCTCGGTGTTGCGAAAGACCAGCTCGGGCTGGCCGGCTGCCAGTTGGACCGCGGCACGGGCGATCTCGGAGGAGCTGGACTTGGGGTAGTAGGACATTGCCCCGGAGACCAGCCAGGCCTCGTCGGTCGGGACAAGGGGCACCAGGCACGCGAGGAGGAATCCTCCCTTGGACACTCCGCGGAAGGCCGCCCGCCCGACGTTCGAGTACGTGCGGTACTCCAGGTCGTCGACCAGGTTCAGCAGGACGACAGCATCCCCGTCCTTGCGACAGATCTCGAAGATGCCTTCGACTGGATCGCGCCAGCCGAGCAGCATCTCCCGGTCGGCTTCACTCAAGTCCCGCCGCCCGGCGACGAACCGGTCCACCACGGTCGCACCGTCCGGCAGGCGGTACCGCAGGATGAAATGGTCGGTGATCCGGATCGCATCGGTCTCGTCCAGTCGCCGCTCAGGTCCGGCGGCCTCCAGCAGGAGCGGAGTCAACCACCGGTCGAAGCGCGCGCTCTGCGCGAAGGCGACCAGCTCGCCCTTCAATTCGGCGCAGCGTTCGGTGAGTTCACCGAGTGAACGGTCATCGGTCCCGTGATCCGCTTCCTGCGCTGTGATCGCCACGATCTGCCCCTCCGTACAAGCCGGTTCTGAAGTGATGTGCGAGTTGTTCCGCCTCAACCGGCCCACTGCCGGTAAGCCTCGACCCACTCGGCACCGACAGGGGCAGGCGTCGGCATCGGCAACTCCAGAATCCCGATCTTCTGTCGCGTGGCGCCGCGCGAGCACAACGCGACGATCCGGCCGTCCTCGGAGAGATCGACACTGTGCACGGCCACCTCGACTCCGAGGACCGTCGTACCGAACGGCACCGCGAGGTGCTCTTCGATCATGGTGAACAGGCCCGTCAGCTCCTCGTCCTCGCCGTAGGCATCGACGGTGGCCTCAGCGATCAGGGCCTCAAGCTCGGCCCTACCCAGTGCGCTCATAGCGCCACGCTAGCGGTAGCGCGGGTGGGTCACCGCGAGTTGCCAGAACTCTCACCCGCCGGTGTGCACGCGTAGGGTCGATGTCATGCGACTGAGTACGGTGATCCTCCCCATCCACCGGTGGAACGAGGGTCAGAAGATCTGGCAGCGAGCCGAGGACCTCGGGTTCCACGCCGCCTACACCTACGACCACCTCTCCTGGCGGTCCTTCCGCGACGCGCCCTGGTTCGGGGCGGTACCCACCTTGACCGCCGCAGCGGCGGCTACGGAGAGTATCCGCCTGGGGACCCTAGTAACTTCGCCGAACTTCCGGCACCCGGTGACCCTGGCCAAGGAGCTGATCACCCTCGACGACGTCTCCGGCGGCCGGCTGACGGTCGGGATCGGGGCCGGCGGGACCGGGTACGACGCGACCGCGATGGGCCAGCAGGCCTGGTCGCCGAAGGAGCGGGCGAACCGGTTCGGGGAGTTCCTGCCGCTGCTGGACGAGCTGCTCACCGAGCCCTCGACCACCCGGGAGGGCGAGTACTACGAGGCCGTCGAGGCGCGGAACATCCCGGGCTGCGTGCAACGGCCGCGGGTGCCGTTCTACGTGGCGGCGACCGGCCCGCGCGGGCTGCGGCTGGCGGCCGAGTACGGGCAGGGCTGGGTGACGTACGGCGACCCGCGCGGCCCGGCGGACGTGCCGGCCGACCAGGCGCCCGCCGTGGTCGCCGGGCAGCTGGCGAAGCTGCGGACCGCCTGCGAGCAGCGCGGCCGGGACGTCGCCGAACTGGAGAAGGTCCTGCTGCAGGGCTCGACCGCGGAGCGGCCACTGGCCTCGCTGGACGCCTTCGTCGACTGGGCCGGCACCTACCGGGAGCTCAGCATCACCGAGCTGGTGATCCACTGGCCGGTCCCCGACTCGATCTTCGAGAACGACCTCGCGGTCTTCGAACGGATCGCCACCGAGGGCCTGGCCCAGCTGGGCTGAGCGCCCGCCGCGGACGGGCCCTGGTTCCGCTCCGGGATTCCGCTCGTGTCGCGCGAACGGCCGGGCGCGCGACGCTGGAAGGAGCAGCCGGTTGCCGGACCGGCGGTGGATCTAGGAGGTGGCCGTGATGTACGCACGGCTGAGCACCTACCAGAGCGGCCCCATCCCCCCGCACGTCGATCTGGCCGAGGGCAGCGCGCCGGCGCTGCGCCAGGTGCGACAGCTGCCCGGGTTCTGCGGCGCCTACTTCCTGACGGACCGGGCCAGCGGCCGGGAGATCGTGCTGAGCCTGTGGAAGGACGAGGAGTCCATGTGGGCCAGTGAGGCGAAGGCTGCCCAGATCCGTGCCGAGAGCGCGGCGCGCGAGCAGCAGCAGATCATCAGTGTCGAACACTTCGAGGTCGGCTTCGCGCACCTGGAGGACTGACCCCTGTCTCCGGGATCAGCGCAGGGCCACGAAGGTGGCCCCCGCCACGGCGGCCCCGAGCGCCGTGCCGACCAGGACCTGGCCGAGGGTGTGGTCCCGCAGCTTCACCCGGGACCAGCCGACCACCGCGACCAGCGGGTACAGCGCGAGCAGCCAGGGCCCGTAACTCAGTGCCAGGATCACGACGGCGCCCGAGGAGACCGCCGTGTGCACGCTGACCTTCCAGAAGGTGGTGATCGCCAGGATCGCGGCCAGCGAGGCCAGCATCGCGGCGACCAGCGCGACCAGTGCCGAAGGGGCGTGGCAGAGCAGCATCAGCGCCATCCCGCACAGCACCGAGGCCATGATCAGCGGTATCACCACCAGCCGGTCCTGCCGCCGCCGGACGTGCCGGTCACCCCAGTGGCCGCGCCGCTCGCCGGCCTTGATCAGCAGGATCGGGATCACCCCGGAGAACAGCGCGGCCTCGACGCCCCAGGCCACCCCCGGCAGCCGGCCCGCGTGCCAGCCCACCAGCAGGGTGACCGCGATGATCCAGTTCTTCGGCTCCAGACCGTCGGTGATCAGCCGGGCCGGCCGGGACTCGACGGCGACGGCGGGCGTGGGACGGGTGGGGGCGGTGGTCACGGGATGTCCTGGGGTTCGGCGTGAGCATGGGTGTGGGCGAAGGCGTCGGCGGTGGGCGAGCGGTAGGCCTCCGCGAGGCGGCGCAGCCGGCGGGTCTCGGTCTCGAAGTCGAGTTCCGCGAACCCGCCCGCGGCCCGCTGTGCGGGCACGCCGCCCGGCGCCCGGCCGGCCAGCCGGTCGGACCGGGCCGCTCGCAGCCAGAGCGCTTCGGTCATCGCGTCCAGCGGCTCACCGCTCAGCCCGGTCCGCGCGGCCGCCCGCCGGGCCCGCTCGCGCAGCCCGTCGGGGGCGTGCGGGGCGAGCACCAACTCGGCGTCCCGGATCTCGATCACCAACCGGTGCAGCCGCACCCGCGGCCCGCGGCCGAGTTCCGCGGTCAGCACCACCTCGGGCACGGCTCCGGTGAGCGAGGTCCACAGTGCGCCGAGCCGCCGGGCGGTGTGCCAGTCGCGCAGCCCGCGCCACGCCACGCCGACCGCGGGGACCGAGTTGCCGACCACGATCAGCGCGATGGCCGACCACTCGATGCCGTAGAGGACGGCGGAGCCGATGAACATCGGCCGGTCGAAGAGGTGCAGCACCACCTGGCAGAGCCGCAGCACCGCGTAGACCACGCCGGCCGCGGTGCCGGCGCCCAGGATCCGCAGGCCGACGCCCAACCAGCCGGCCCCGGCCCTGGTCCCGTACGTCCAGAAGAGCCAGCTGGCGACCAGCATCGAGCCACCCAGGTAGCCGGTGAAGATCAGCGCGTAGCAGGCGGCCGGGACGGAACCGGGGTAGGCCAGGTAGAAGTCGGTGACCTCGGTCGGCTGGTGCAGCAGGCTGAACGTTCCTGCCAGCCCCGCCGAGGCGACGAGCACGGCGGTGCGCAGCGGTCCGCGCAGCCGGGCCGCCAGCTCGGGCCGGGAGATGTCGGCGACGAAGGTCAGCACCGCACCGCAGGCGACGATGCCGACCACGTGCTTGATCGGCACGGTCAGGTTGTGGACGTGGCTGACCCGGTCGATCCAGGCGGTCAGCGCGGGCAGGCCGAGGGTGATCGCGACCGTGAGCCCGGCGAACGCGGTCCACAGCGAGCGCTGGCGCGGGCTCCGGACGGCGGCGGGCAGGCGCCAGCAGGTGACCACCCAGAGCATGACGATGACGGCGAGCTTGGCGGGTGTCACGAGCTGCGCACCGGGTGCCCGAAGGCGTCGTCGAGGCGGGCCAGTACGTCGGCGGAGTCCCGGGCGTCCGGGTGCGGGGCGGTGGCCCGAGTGACGCGCTCCAGGATCAGCGTGGCCAGCGCCTCGGCCTCGCTCTCCTGACGGCTGCTGTAGCCGTCGCGGGCGAGCAGGGCGAGCACCCGGTCGGTGGCCAGGCCGAGCTCCTGGTCGGTGGCCAGGCCGAGCTCCCGGTCGGCGACCCGGTCGGCGGCCACGGCCAGCGCGGCCTTCGGGTCGTGAGCGGGCGCGGTGGTTTCGGCAGGGGCGTCGGCAGGCGTCCCGGCGGCGTCGGAGGCCGTGGTGAGCAGGCCGACGTCGGGCGTCAGATGGCCGAGCAGCATGTGTGAGATCTCGTGCAGGACGATCTGGGTCTTCAGGATGGGTTCGGCCGCGGCGTCGTAGAACACCAGGTCGGCGCGGTCGGTGCCGAGCCAGAGCCCGCACGGCAGGTCCACCTCGCCGGGGTTGGCCACCGGCACCAGGTGCAGCGGGCGGCCACGCTGGTCGGCGATGCGGCGGCAGAACTCGGTGAGGTCGAAGGGACGCGGCACGGTCAGCCGGTCGGCCAAGGCGGTGAGGTCGGCGCGCGCCTGTCTTCGCCACTTCATGGAGGCCCTGTTCCTCTGGGAGTCGCCTGGTGCGCCGCGCCCGCACGGCCCGGCCGCGGGTGGACGGGAGTAGCCGGCTTGTCACGGATCGACGAGTAGCTTAGACGGCCGGTACCGCGACCCCCACCGCGCTACTCACCGCGCTACTCACCGCGCTACTCACCGCGCTGCTCGACCCGCTGGCGGCCGCGCCGGGCCAGGTTCACCTCGGGCAGACCCTCGATCTTGCGGACCTGGTCGACGATGGTGCGCAGGCCCTGGAGCGCTCGCGGCGAGAGGCCGGCCAGCCGGAAGGCGACGGCGCGGATGTTGCTGTCGGCCAGCATGTCGGCCAGCTCGTCGGTGGGAGCAACCACGGGGGCCGCTGGGGCGGCGGCCGGGGGGACGGCCGTCGGGGGGACCATCGCCATCGCGGCGGGCATGGCACCCGGGATCCGCGCGGGGTCGGCGGCCCGGAGGTCCGCCTTGAGCTCGCACAGCCGCTCGTCCACCCGCTCGGCGACCGTGTCGTCCAGGAAGTAGGCCGCCGGGACGCCGAAGAAGGCCGCGATCGCCTCCAGGGTGTTGACCGTGGGGTTGGTCTTGGCCCCGGTCCGGATCTGCTGGAGCGTGCCGTGCGAGACCGTGGGGCCGCCGGGCGCGGCCTGCTGCTTGATCGCCTGCGCGACCTCGTGGTAGCTGAACGGTCCGCGGTGGGCCGGGTGGATCTCCCGGAAGAGGTGGTCGAGCTTCTCCGCGAGGGTGCGTCGGCCGGGTGCGGGCCGGATGCCCATCGACTCAGCCATCGGAATCACCGTTCCTCGTCCGCGAAGCTCCAGGGGGTTCTGTTCGAATCATCCCAGTATCCACTCAAATGGATCTCGGATCTGACTGAACCGCCTTGTTTCATCCACGGTTGACAGCCCCCGGTGGGGTCAGCGTATGTTCAAGCGCGCCGTCCAACAAAATAGACGGCAGCCGGCGGCACACGGTCACACGGGGGTTGACCGCGTGCCGCCGGCGCTGTTTCCGGGCCTGATTCCGAGCCTGTCCATCTGGCCGACCGCACCTGCGAGGATGGATGGGTGACCCAGGCTGCCCCGCGCCCCCGACTGATCGCCACCGACCTCGACGGCACCCTGCTGTGCCGCGACGGCATGGTGTCCGAACGGACCGCCGCCGCACTCGGCGCGGCCGAGGAGGCCGGGCTGCAGGTCGTCTTCGTGACCGGCCGGCCGCCGCGCTGGATGCAGCACCTCGGCCCGCACATCGGTGACCACGGGGTGGCGATCTGCTCCAACGGCAGCGTGGTCTTCGACGTCCGGCGTCGAGTGGCGCTGGAGAGCTTCCCGCTGCCGGTCGCGGAGGCTCGCAAGGTGATCGGGCTGCTGCGCGAGCGGCTGCCCGGCACGGCGTTCGCCTTCGAGTGCCCGCTCGGGTTCGCCCGGGAGCCGGAGTACCAGGTGCCGATGTGGGGAGCCGAGGAGGACCACCCGGTCGGGCCCGCCGAGGAGCTGCTGACCGACGGCCGGGTGCAGGACACCTACAAGGTGCTGGCCAAGCACCCCGATCTGGATCCCGACCGCTTCCTCGGCGAGGCCCGTGCCGCGGCCGGCCCGCTGGCCGAGATCACCCGTTCCAGTCCGATATCCCTGCTGGAGATCAGCGCGCCGGGTGTCACCAAGGCCAGCACGCTGGCCCGGTGGTGCGCCGAGCAGGGCATCGACCGCAGCGCGGTGGTCGCCTTCGGCGACATGCCCAACGACCTGGAGATGCTGGCCTGGGCCGGTACCGGGTACGCCGTCGCCAACGCCCACCCCGAGGTCCTCGCCGCGGTCGCCCAGCACACCGTCAGCAACGACGACGACGGCGTGGCCCGGGTGATCGAGGATCTGATCGGCCGCCGGGCCGGCTGAGCGCCTTCGCCGGCTACTGTCCCTCTCCCCTCCTCACGCCTCCTGGCCCAACCCCGTCAGCCGAAGCGGCCGTTGACGTAGTCGGCGGTGCGGTGGTCGGCCGGGTCGGTGAAGAGCCGCTCGGTCGGACCGGCCTCGACGATCCGGCCCGGCGTGTCGTGACTCGCCAGGAAGAACGCGCAGGACTGTGAAACCCGCTGTGCCTGCTGCATGTTGTGGGTGACGATGACCACGGTGAGCCGCCCGCGCAGCTCGGCGATGGTCTCCTCCACCCGGCGGGTCGAGGTCGGATCCAGCGCCGAACAGGGCTCGTCCATCAGCAGCACGTCCGGCGAGACGGCCAACGAGCGGGCGATGCACAGCCGTTGCTGCTGACCGCCGGAGAGCGCGCCACCGGGGGTGTGCAGCCGGCTACTGACCTCGTGCCACAGACCCGCGCGCCGCAGGCTGCTCTCCACCAGGTGCTCGCGGTGCTCGCGGGAGACCCGGATCCCGGCCAGCTTGAGACCGCTGGCCACGTTGTCCGCGACCGACATCGCGGGGAACGGGTTGGGCCGTTGGAAGACCATCCCGATCCGGCGCCGCACCTCGGCCGGGCGGCGGCCGTGCGCGTAGACGTCCTCCCCGTCCAGCAGGACCTCACCGGCGAGTTGGGCACCGCGCACCATCTCGTGCATCCGGTTCAGGGTCCGCAGGAAGGTGGACTTGCCGCAGCCGGACGGCCCGATCAGCGCGGTCACCTCACCGGCCGCCATGGCGAGCGAGACCCGGTCGAGCACCTTGCGGGCGCCGAACCACGCGGAGACGTCCCGGGTCACCAGGCCGGCCAGCCGGGCGGCCTCCGGATCGCTCACCCCGGCTGCCCCAACCGTCCCGGCCGCGGGGTCCGCGGTGGTCGGCTGGACCGGCAGCGGCAACGGCAGGGTGACGGTGCTGGCGGCGGGGGCCTCGGGCTCGTCGGCGGCGGGCTGGTCGTGCGGGTGGCTGGTCATCGGCGGTCCTTCCGGGCACTGGTACGGGCGGTGCGGGCGCGGCGGCATCGGCGGGCCGGCATGCGAGCGAGCGGGCGGGCGGGCATCCAAGCGGACGGGCCACCATGCGAACGAACGGGCCCACGAGGGGGCGGACGTCAACAGCGGACGTCAATAGAGGTTCGGCAGCAGCGCGGCGGCGTTCTCGTAGACCGCCCAGAGCAGCGCGGCGACCACCGGGGCCGACGCCAGGTACGCCGCCCGTCGCTGCCAACTACGGGCCGCGACCGTCGCCGCCAGCACCGCGCCGAACAGCGCGAGCGCCCAGAGCTGGAGCGCGGCCAGCGCGCCGGCGTCCACCGCCAACGCGTGGTCGGCCGGGAGCAGGGCCGGCCGGCCGTACGGGTTGTCCTGGGCCGGGCCGTCCAGCCGCGCGCCGACCAGCACGGTGCCGGTGGGGATCCAGCCCGAGTCGCTGGTGGTCAGCACCAGCCGGGCCGGAGCCGCCGGGTCACGGATCGGATGGCTCCCGTCCCCGTACGCGTTGACGGTGTAACTGAACCTGCCCTGGCCGGTGGTGGCGTAGATCTTGTCGCCCAACCGCAGCGCGGCGAGCCGCCCGAACGGCGCGCCGAACGCCGTGCCACGCCCGAACAGCACCGCTGTCCCCTGCTGACCGGGCAGCGCGGTGTCCCTGCGGTGGCCGGGACCACGCATCAGGTCGCGCCCGCTGGTGCCCTCGACCACCACGGCGTGCTCCAGGCCGATCGCCGGGATGTCGAGCACGGCCACCGGGGTGCCGTCCGCCGCGGCACCGGTGGGGGCCGTCGCGTTGGCCAGCTGGTAGCGGAAGGTCTGGTAGGTGGCCGCCTGGTAGTGCTGCTCCTGGAGGCCCGAGAGTGCCACCAGGTAGCCCACGAAACCGAGCAGCAGCCCGGCCAGCAGGGTGGCGGACCAGCCCACCCGGAGCAGCCGGCCGGGCCGGCGGACCGCTCGCGGGGCCGGACCGGCCACCGCGACGGGCGGCTCGGCGACCGGCGGACCCGACGGCGGGCCCGGCACCGCCGGGCTGTCCAGGGGTGCCGCCGGAGCGGCGAGCTGCTGGGTCATCGCCGGCCTCCGGAGACCGCGCCGGCCCGGCGGCGGCGCAGCCAGCTGCCCAGGAACGGCGGCACCGCCACCACCGCGACCAGCTCCAACCCGGTGAGCGAGCCGAGCACCCAGTTCTGCGGGCGACCGTCGAGGGCGACCACGGTCGCGGGCGCCGCGCCACCGACGCCCTGGGCGACCTCCTGCTCGCCGGTCTGCGGGTCGATCGCCGCCGGGCCGTTGCCGCTCCCGCTGCCATCGGTCGCCGTCGCACCGCCGGAGGCCGCACCACCCGGTCCGCTGCCGCCGGCCGACGCACCGCTCCCGCCGCGGGCCCCGGCACCAGCCGTGCCGCTGCCACCCGGCTTGCCGCCGGCGCCACCCACCGAGCCGCCCGCCCCGGAGCCGGCCGCCGACCCGGCCGAGCCCGAACCCCCACTGCTCGGCTGGCCGTTGGTCACCGTGCAGGTGAGTGGTTCACCTTGGTGGTCGCAGGGGCTCGGCTGCGGTGCGTTGACCAGGATGGTGAGCTGGCCCGCCGCGTTGAAGGTCGGGTTGGGACAGTTGGCGAGCGTGTTGGGATCCACGGTGCTGGTGTTGCCCGGGATGTGCGCAGTCTGCAGCAGGCCGCCGCGGACCAGCCCGCGCGGGATCGGCGAGTAGCCGATGGCGTCGATCCCGGCGCCCTGCCCGGCGCAGAGCACGTAGCTGAGGAACTGGCTGAGCGCCGCGCCCTTCTGGTTGTTGAATCGAGGTGGCACCGGATCGGCCGCACCCGCCCGCGGCACGATCAGGTAGCTGTAGCTGGAGAGCGGGTAGGAGCGTGGATCGGGGTTGGTGTAGACGCCGTCGAGATCCTGCTCCAGGTAACTCGGGTCGCTGGGCGAGGTGTTGTCGTCCACTCCGCGGATCTTCGCCGCGGTGAGCGCGACCGCCACGTTGGAGGCGGTGGGCAGGCTGAAGTAGCCGGCCGGGTTCAGCACCTTGACGACCGGCCAGTTGCTGGTCAGCGCGAAGGCGTACTCGTCGTAGCCGATCGCGCCGAGCCCGGTCGGCTGCTGGATGTAGTTGGCGACCGCGTCCGAGCCGTTCAGCGACACCATGCGGCCGGTCGGCGGGAAGAACTCGGTGTAGTCGCCGCAGGTCACGCCGTTGGCCGCGGTGCAGTAGGCGTCCCACTGCTGCTGGTGGGTGTGCTCCATCCAGCGAGTGAACTGCGCGGTCGCGCCGGAACCATCCGAGCGGACCACCGGCGTGATCTGCAGGTGCGGCAGTGCCCGGCCGTACTCCTGGGTGATCCTCGGGTCGTCCCAGTAGGTGATCTTCCCGGTGAAGATGTCGACCAGGTTGTCCGGGGAGAGCCGCAGGTCGGTGACCTGCTTGCCGCCGAGCTTGAGGTTGTACATGAAGGCGGTACCGCCGGCCGTGACCGGGACGTAGGAGTAGCCGTAGACCGGGAGTTCGGCGTTTCCGCTGCCCGCCCGGTGGTCGCCGTCGCTGGCGCCGGTGTCGGCGGTCGACCGGAACGGGACGTCGGAGGCGGTGAAGTCGTCCTGCCCGGCCTCCCACTGCTGCCGGCCGGCGGCCGAGCCGATCGGACGGAAGTCGATCTGGATGCCCTGGGTCGAGACGTCGGTGCGCCACTTGTCGAGCGCCGGTCCCGCCCACGACGAACCGTCGGCGCTCAGCGAGGTGTCCGCGACCGCCTGCGGCCCGGCCAGCAGCAGGACCGGAAGGGCCAGCAGCAGGGCGAGGGCACGCAGGGCCCGGCGACAGCGGGCGGGGGCCCAGGGCATGGCGGTTCCTCCGATACGAGGGGCGGGTGGCGGCGTTGCCGCGGACGTGAGCGGGCCGGCGGTTCTCATCTGCCGCCCTCCTGCCGGCTGATCGCGCGACGCTGGCGCCGGGTCAACTCGCCCGGCCGGCGACCACCGAGCAGCCGGGCGGCCACGAAGAGGACCAGCACCAGCGCCATCAGGGTCAGCCCGGCGGCGAAACCACGCGCGATCATGTCCGGGTAGGGCTGCCGCACGTAGTTCCAGATGTAGAGCGGCAGGCTGACCTGGTGACCGGTGAACGGGTCGGCGTTCAGCCGGGCGGTGAAGCCGGCCGTGAGCAGCACCGGCGAGGTCTCGCCGACCCCGCGCGCCATGCCCAGGATCACCGCGGTCGCCAGCCCCGGGCGGGCGGTGGGCAGCACGACGTTCCAGACCGTGCGCCACTGGCTGCCGCCGAGCGCGTAGGAGGCCTCCCGCAGCGTTCCCGGAACCAGCCGGATCACCACCTCGGCGGCGCGGGTGACGATCGGCATCATCATCACGGTGAGCGCCAGCGAGGCGGCGAAGCCGCTCGACTCGACACCCAGGGTCAGGATCACCACCCCGAGCACGAAGAGCCCGGCCACGATGGACGGCAGCGCGGTCATCGCCTCCACCAGGGTCCGGACCGGGCGGGCCGTCCGGCCGCCGACCTCGGAGAGGAAGACCGCCGTGGCGATCCCCAGCGGCACCGCGAACAGGGTGGCCAGGCCGAGCTGTTCGAGCGAGCCGACCACGGCGTGCAGCACCCCGCCGGAGGTGATCGGCGAGAGCGCCGAGGTGTGCTCCATGGTCTGGGTGAAGAAGTTGCCGTGGATGGCGGCGGGCAGCCCGCGCATCGTCACGAAGACGAGCTGCTCGACGATCAGCACGACCAGCAGCAGGCCGGCGCTCCAGGCCACCACCGTGACCAGCCGCTCCCGCACGGTCAGCCGGTCCCACTGCAGGCTGCCGAGCGCGTAGCAGAAGGCCAGGAAGAGCAGGTACCAGCAGAACAGGAAACCCTGCGCGCCGCTGAGCGGCAGCAGGCGCTCGTAGAGCAGCCAGTCCAGCGCCAGCGAGCCGACCGCCGCGCCGACCAGGGTGGCGACCTCCGGGCCGGTGACACCGCCGAGGCGCCGGCGGCGCTCCGGTGACACGGCCGGGCCCAGCGCCGGCACCGCCGCGGGCAGATCCAGGGTGGTCATCGGGGCTTCCCTTCGGAGTCGGACCAGCGGGGTGGTGATGCGGAGGGGCCGGGCGCGGGTTGCGCGGCGGGGGCTGACGGGTTGGCCGGCGTGGTCGGTCCGGTCATGGTCAGTCCGCCGTCGCGGCGCCGGAGCGGGAGCGGCCGACCACCACGCCCGCCAGCACGTTCACCAGCAGGGTGAGCCCGAAGAGCACCAGGCCGGCGGCCATCAGCGCGGAGAGCGAGAGGCCGTCCGACTCACTGAAGCGCAGCGCGATCAGGGCGGAGATCGAGTTGGCGCCGTTCTCCAGCACATGACCGGTGATCTTGAAGGCCGGAGAGATGATCATCGCGACGGCGATGGTCTCCCCCATCGCCCGGCCGAAGCCCAGCATCACCGCGCCGATCATCCCGCCCCGGCTGAACGGCAGCACCACCGTGCGGACCATCCCCCACCTGGTGCCACCCAGCGCGTACGCCCCCTCGCGCTCGCCCTGCGGCGCCTGCGAGAACACCTCACGGCTGAGCGAGGTGATGATCGGCGTGATCATCAGGGCCACCACCAGCCCGGCGATGAAGGTCGAGGAGGTGTAGGAGGTCCCGATGTCACCGGTGGTCACCTTGAAGAACGGGACGACACCGCCCAGGTGGAGCGCCAACCAGCGGACCAGGCCGACGATTCGCGGTTGCAGGAAGAAGAACCCCCACAGCCCGTACACGATGCTCGGGATCGCGGCCATCAGGTCCACCAGGGAGACCAGCGGCCCACGCAACCTGGCCGGCGCGTACTCCGAGATGAAGACCGCCGCGGTGAGCGAGACCGGCACGGCGAAGCAGAGCGCGACCACCGCGATCAGGACACCGTCCGGCAGCACCGCGGCGATGCCGAAGGTGTGCGCCTCGGTGCGCCAGCGCTGCTCGGTGAGGAACGACCACCCGGTGACCCGCAGTGCCTCGATACCGCGGAGCAGCAGGAAGAAGGCGATCAGACCCATGATCGCGAAGACCGAGAGTCCGGCCGCCCGCAGCAGCCCGCGGAAGACCCGGTCACCGGCGGTGGCAGGCGCGGTCAGGGCCCGCGGGCGGTCGCTGTCAGCGTCAGGGTCACCGTCGGTTCGGCCGAGGTGGGAGCCTGGCCCGGCGTCGGGAACGGCGGTCGCGGGAGCGCCTGCCGCATCCCGCACCGGGATGCGAACGGTGTCGGCCGTGGGGTCCACCGCGGTGCCGGTGGCAGGAAAGATCCCGGCGGGGAAGGAACCCTCCTCCGGCACGGAGGGTTCGGAACCAGGACCGGGCAGACGTCCGGGTCCAGGGTCGGGTCCGGCTCCGGGCTCGGCGGGCGGCACAGGCTGCTCAGGTGTCATGGGTGATCGGCTCTCCGGCTCGGACGGGGTGGGCTTCTCCTGTGGCGCGAGGGCAGCGGCCGGGGCGCGGCCGCCGCGCTGCGCGCGGGGCGTTCAGCCGCCGCCGACCGTCCTGCGCAGGCGGGCCACCAGCTGGCCTCCGGCAGCCGTACCGCTCAGCAGGAGCACGGCCGGACCGCCGACCAGCAGCACCGCCCCGGCTATCAGCACCACGGGAAGCAACAGCCGGGCCAGCCCCGCTCGGTCGGGCGCGGGCTGGCCGGCGGCCACCGGTGCCAATGAAGGCTCACTCGACGTCTCCGCCGCAGCTGCTGCTGAGGGCCCCGCGGCAGCCTTGCCGTCGCCCTCGGGAGCTGCCCCGCTCCCTCCGGGGACCAGGCCGGGAGCACCCGCCTGGCCTGCGCCCCCCGTTCCGTTCGGGTTGGCGATCGCCGGCGCCGGGGCGGCGGCAAGCGGCTGCACCCCTCCCGGGCCGGTGGTCGTCGACGCGGTGGCGGTGGGGCTCGCGGACGGGGAGACCGGAGCCGTCTGGTTGCCCGGCAGGGCACCGTCCTGCGCGGCGACGTGCTGGACGGCGGCCTGGGCCTGCGCCTGCTGCGTCTGCGTCAGATCGGCGTAACCGAGCGCCAGCTGACCGGGGTTGCGCCCGTAGACTTGCCCGCCCCCCGGGTTGGTGACCTGCTGGACGAACTGGGAGATCGCGGTCGCCTTCGCCGCCGACTGCCCAGCGGTCGGCACCATCGCGTACTGGACCGTGGTCAGCGGGTAGGCACCGGCGTCCCGCGCGTAGGCGCTGTCCGGTACGCCATAGGGCAGTTGCTGAGTGCCAGTCTGCGGGCTGACCGGCATGTCGGTCGCGGCGGCCTCGATCGAGGAGAGCGAAGGGGCGACGAACGATCCGGCGGCGTTGAGCAGTTGGGCCTCCGGCATGCCCAACGCCTCGGCCTCCCCGGTGTCCAGGACGGCGATCAACTGCCGCTGACCCTGCACCTCGGCCGCACAGGCCGGGTGCTTGCCGCTGCCGTCCATGATGGGGGACTGGCAGGTCGGGGTGTTGGAGAGGAACTGCCGGGCCACCTGGTCGAGCCCGCCGAGCAGCGGGTTCCACTCGTACTGCTGCCAGTTCGACAGCGGGTCGTTGGGGATCCGGTGGAATCCGGAGGAGTCCTGCGGGACGAAGGAGTCGACCGGGTAGCCGGAGAACGCCGGGCGCAGGTAATAGGGGTCGATCCGCATCCCCCACGGATCGGGCGCACCCTGCAGGAAGCTCTCCGCGTCCGGGTCGGCGGCGATCCAGGAGGTCAGCTGCTGGACGAGGTCCGTGGTGCCACCGACCACGATCGGCAGGCTCGACGGGGTGTTGGGGCAACTGGGCCACTGCTCGGGTGCGATCAGACTCGGCGGGTTGAGCGCCAGGAACTCCGGATCCGCGAAAATGCAGCGCGGGTTGCCGTCCACTGATGCCGGGGCACTGCCGGCCGGTTCGATGGCGTAGGACTGGGTGAGTTCCTTCGCCAGCAACCGCGCGTTGAGCCGCATGGTGTGGATCGGCCGCCCGGTCACCGGGTTGTCCACCGCGAACACCACCGAGATCGCGGAGTTCGCCAGTGGTGCGTAGACATAGGGACGCGGGGCGGGTGAGGTGTCCGGTAGCGCGGTCAACGCGACATCGGCGCCGCTCTGCCGCAGGAAGGCGGACCGGGCCTGGGGCTCACCGCCGGAGAAGGTGTACTGGATGTTCAACGGGTCGGTGGTGGCCAGGCAGAGCCCCGAGCGCCACTGCTGCACCGCCCGGTTGGCCATCTCCAGGCCGGCCATCGTGAAGTCCGCGGCGGCGACCTTGCAGGAGGTGGCGGTCGGCGCGAAGCTCAGCGGGACGACCACGTGGTTCGCCCAGGCGCAGGCCTCGCCGGTCTCGTTGTTGTTGACCAGGTTGCCGCCACCGGCGACGGTGGCGTCGGTCGCCTGGTTGGTACCGCCGTCGCGGTCGTAGCTGTGGTCGCCGCAGTTCGGCGCGCCGCTGGGGTCGTTGTTCAGCAGGGCGTCGATACCCAGCGCGTCCCCACCGTAGTTGGGCTCCACCACGATGGAGCAGGGGTGGGTGTCGTCGCAGCCGAGGCTCTGGCTCTGGACGGCCGTGAAGACCTCCAGATCGGCCTGGCCGGTGCCGTTGGGCGCGGTGGCGGCGATCGCCATGTTCGACGGGAACTCCGGCGCCGAGAGGCCGCCGCCGCGGTTGGGCTGCTGGAAACCGGCCGCCGGGTTGCCACCGTAGAGCGGGTCGCCGTAGCAGTCGGTCGGGCCCGGGTCACTGCCGCGGCACTCGTAGACCCGCACCGCGTAGATCGCGCTACTGTCGGCCACCTGGACCGAGGTCCGCGGTTGGCCGTCGATGGTCGTGGTCGGGGTGAAACCGGTCCAGGAGACGTGCACCACCTGGTCGGTCAGCGAGCTGGTCGGCGTCACCGTGACCGTCCCGGTGGGCCCGTAGGTACCAGTGGCCGGCCGCCAGACCCTGGGACCGGTCACGGTCTTGGAGTCCGCGTCCGCGCGGGCTTGTTGCACGGTACCCGCGCCGAGCGGCAGGACGGCGAGCACGGCGAGCAGCGCACAGGCGAGCACGGCCGAGAGCCCGGCTCTGGAGTACCAGCCCGGCCGCCCGAGGGCTCGGTCACGGACCTTCATGAGGGACACCTCCGGTGGCACAGGCCGCGGACGAGCGAATGGTGGGGTGACGGTCGCGCGAATGGATCCACGGATTCCCGTGACCCCATTCGTCCATGAGCACATGACCTCTGACGGCCAGCCAGGTGTACGAGGCCCCAACCGGACCCCGCCGGGGAGTGCGGCCCAAGCGACCGATCCCCACTCGCGTTCGGCGAACCGCGCGCCGGTCGGCCGCACGGACGACCGGCCGGGAGTGCGGCGCCACCGCCACCCGCCGAACGCCGCCGCGGCCTTCCGCTGGTACTCATGTCGGCACCGTAGACGGGTCAGCCGTAGTCGAACCATCCAGCGAGGTCCCGTCTTCGGGGTGGAGCCAACACCACTACGAAGACGGGCCCCTGGGGGAATGACCGACCGACCCGGCGGGCCGATGCTGGTGTTCGTCAACGGAGTACCAGCAGCTCCGGACCAGTTCGCTGACCGATGGTCAGCCGTGATCTCGAGGACGGGCTCACCATGAACGCTCGACACGCTCTGCACAGCCCCGGCCTCCGCCGTGGCCTGGCCGCCACCGCCGTCGGCGCGGCGGCCTGGTCCTGGTGGGCGCTGGACTCGGCGCCCTATCCGTACGCGCAGCGCCGCCTGCTCGACCTGCCGCTGCCGTTCCTCACCCAGCAGCGTCTGGAAAGCCTGCTGGAACTCCGCCCCGGTCAGCGGGTGTTGGAGATCGGCCCAGGCACAGGACTGCAGTCGCTCCGGATCGCTCCCCGGCTGGGCCCGGGCGGGCGGCTCGACATCGTGGACATCCAGCAGGAGATGCTGGACCACGTGATGCTCCGAGCCGGGCGGCTGGGGATCGACACCATCGTGCCGACCTGCGCGGACGCGCACGCGCTGCCCTTCCCGGACGAGGTCTTCGACGCCGCCTACCTGGTGACCGCGTTGGGCGAGATCCCCGATCCCAAAGTGGCACTGGCCGAGCTGCGCCGGGTGGTGCACCCCGAGGGACGAGTGGTGGTGGGCGAGTTCTTCGACCGGCACCAGATCAGGCGCAGCACGCTGGCGCATCGGGCGAACGCCGCTGGGATGCACGTCACGCGCCTGCTGGGTCCGCCCTTCGCCTACTACGCGCTGCTCCGCCCCTGCGGCTCCACGCACGAGGGATCGCCCCCCGAGGCTACCGAGACCCCCGCAGCCTCATTCCCGGCGCTGGAGGCCTTTTCCGGCAGGGGAGTCGGGACACCCAGCGGGGCACCGGGGTGACGACACACGGCTCACCGGTCGACCTCCGAAGTCGGCGACCCGCGAACGGGAAGCAGCGCACCAGCTCTGGGTGACCGAGCACTCGGCGGCCGGCACGCGGCGAAACGCGACCGGGCCCACTCAGATGGTGGGCCCGGGGTGGGGCAGCTGCTCCCGGTCGAGCCGGGCCGGGGTCAGCTGCCGGCGGTGAAGGTCAGCGAAGCTGTCCCGGCGTGCTGGCCGGCCACGAGAAAGGAGGTGTTCAATTGAGCGTCGGCGTACTGCGCGCCTTGAGGGTCCACTTCCAGGTCGGAGGCCTGCATGGTCTGGGTCTTCCCACTCACCGCGATGTTGGTGTTGCCGACCGGGTCCAGCAGGTTCACCGGAGTCGTCCCACCCAGCGGCACACCGGTGATCGCCCAGTTGTCGACACTGAAGGCCAGTTTGGTGAACACCACGGTCCGCCCGGTCCTGGCACTCACCAGCAGGAGGTTGCCCCCCACCTGGATGTTTCCGTAGTACCCGGGGACGTCCGCCGAGCCACCGGTCACCGGGAAGCTCGCCGAGAAGCCGGTGCTGCTGCTGTAGCCCGTGGTCGCACCAGGAAGCGCGATCGCGACGATGCCGGCCGAGAGTGACTGCTGGAGGAAGGCGCCATCCTCCTGCAGCACCAGACTGCCGGTCGGCGCAGTGGTGGTGCCAGCAGTCGAAGCCGGAGCGGCGGCGAGGGCGGTGCCACCGAGACCGGGGACGGCGAGAGCGGCGGCTATCACGACGGCGGACACGGCGAGACGGCTGCGGGCGCCGGTATTGGTGCGGGGCATGGCGGTCTCCTTGGGGATCGGTGACGACGGGAAGGGGTTCGGCAGCGCACCAGCGGGAGCGCGGGGGCTCCGGCGGAGAGGGGCAGGAGAGCGTGAAGCGGCAGCGCTCGGAGGTCGGCGAGGAGGCTGCCGGTGAAGCACGCGAGAGGAGGACGGTGCTCCGACGGGCACCGTGAGCGGTGGCCGGGCTACCGCCTCCCGGTCCGCTGGGTGGGGCGGACCGGAAGACGGGAACGCTGGGGACCCGAAAGGCCGGTGGCGGGCACCGGTGGGCCCGGTGGGTGGGCAGCTCAGAGGCAGGTGGCTGGCAGCTGAGGGGCCTTCCCCGTCCCCGGGCGGGGAAGGCCTGGGATCAGCGACGAGAGATGGCCTGAGATCAGATGTGGATGGTGCTGCCGCAGGCGCCGAACGGGAGGGTCTGGAAGCCGAAGCTGTGCAGGTCGGCCGCGCCGCTCTTGCAGATCCAACCGGTGGTACCGAAGATCGCCTTCAGCGCGGCGGCGTGCGCGTCGGTGCCGGTCCACTCGGCGTTGCGCACCACGTTGTAGACCGTACGGCCGTAAGCGGTGGAGGTGTAGGACGGGTTCAGGGTGTTCGAGGAGGTGATCGGGTTGATGCCGTCGACCGAGCGCAGGTCGAGGTAGCCGGGGGCGTCCGTGCTGGTGGTGTGGCCGCCGTAGACCTGGCCGATGTAGTGCGCGGCGGAGTACGGGGTGATGGCGTTGGGGTCGTTGAACACCGCGTCGGTGCCCTCGTTCTCCTCCGGGTTGTACGCCTCCACGCAGCTGCCCGGGGTGACCGCGGTGCCACCACCGATGGCGCTGAGGAAGAAGGCACGGGTACCGGAGTTGATCTGCGGGAGGTACGCGTCGATGGTCGCGTTGGGGCCGGTGTAGCCGGGGACGTCGGTGATCTGGCTCCAGTTGGTGATGGAGCAGGTGTAGATGCCGTTGAGGTCGGCGGTGGTCAGGTTGGCCGGGGCGTTGCCGCCGGTGTTGCCCGCCCAGGAAACGCCGTCCTTGGCGAAGGCCACGAAGAGGTCGGTGCTCAGGTCACCGGTCTGCGGCCCCCGCGAGGCGCGCGCGAAGTCCACGGTGGAGTCGGTGGTGGAGTTGAGAGCGGAGATGCCGGCACCGGAGCCGTTCGGCCGGGCGATCGAGGTGGCGCCGGTCTTGGTGGTGATCGGCGAGGTGCCGGTGGCGTCCCAGCTGTAGAGGCGCGGAGAGGTGGTGTCGCCCGTCCCGGTCAGGTAGGCGTTGTAGTCGGTGGAGAACTGGTTCAGCACTGCCTGCGTGGTGTCCGAGCCCACGCCGACGATGTCCTGGGCGGCCGGGGTGACGGCCGGGTCGGCCGAGGCCTGGCCGACCGCGATGGTGGCGAGCGAGGTCGTGATCGCAAGGGCGGCGAACAGCTTTGCGGCGGTGTGACGCATGGTGCTTTTCCTCCGGTGGGAGAGCAGGCATGACGTGAGAGGGTCCGGGGCCGGACCCATGACCGGGGGCCGCAGTTCCGACGGCCCGTCCGGCGCGACCGATCCTGTCCGGACGCCCTCCGAGCCGGAAAGGTCGGTCAGTGGTTGCTCAAGTCGAAGTGAATTCAAGGTATTTGCCAGTGGCATGGTTTAGTCGCTGGCCCGGCGCGGTGGTTCGTGGGCAGCCGGGCGGCACGATCAGGGTGCTGCGCTGCCGGACGTTCTTCTCTCGGTGGCGATTCGGGCCGGAGACGGAAACCTCTCGGTCACCACGGCCAACGCCCGTCCCCACCGGGACGGCCGGCCATGCGCCAGTCGTTCTCCAGCAGTTGGAGTCCGGCACGGAAGCTCGCCACTCCCTGCTGGCACTGGTCACGCCGCAGATAGCCCCGGGCACTGCGGGCCACCGGATCGTCGATCCCCGGGCCGGGCCGGGTGCTACGCGGGGGGAGGTAGGCGGACCAGCGCCAGGCACGGCCCTGATCCTGGCTCAGCGTGTAACGAAGGGAGCCTCGTTCGATCAGCAACTCACGTAGTGCGGCGACCAGTTCGAGTTCGCCCCGATAGAACCGCGCGGAGACCGCAAGCCGGCGACCGTTGCCGGCCGCGAGCGACCAGCCGACCTTGCGATCCGCCCCCTGGACGGCGAGCAACCGGGGCCCGCGCTGCGGCGCGCGTGGGTCAGACATCGTCGGACGTTCTCAGCGAGGAGGCTCCGGCCGGCCCGGCGGGGGTGGCAGGACCGGCGTCCGGCGGGGCGGTGGTGGGGCTGGGTGCAGAGACGGGAGAAGGCGGCTGGGAGAGAGAAGTGGAAGGGACGGCAAGGGGAGCATGGCGAGTGGCGGGCCACCGTTGACCGCGACCGTCGGGGTCGTGTTCCGGCTGGCGCCCCAGGAGGGCGACGAAGCGACGGAAGGCGTTCTGGCAGGTCGCGTACCGCTCGTAGGCGCGGTTGGAGCGGGCGTCGGGCAGCCCTCGCGGGCCCGGGACCACCCAGATCCAGCCGATGCCGTCCCGGACGTGAGTGATCCGCGCCGTCAACTCAGCTGCCGAACGGCGTAATTCGTCAAAGCTACGGGCGGCCTCGGTCGGCGACTCGTAGACCGCCGAGGAGACCGCGACAATCCGGCCGTTCGGCGCTTTGAGCTGCCACTGGTAGCGCCCGTTGGCCGCCCGTTCGGTCTGGAACCCGCCACGGATGCCGTCGGCACCCGCTTGCCCCCCGGCCATTCGGCCCACTGCCGTCTCCCGTCCGATTCCACGCGGCGTCGCACGGCGAGGGACCCGTGACCACCGCGTAGAGATCCTGTGCTCGCGTTCCAACGGCCCCACGCTAGGTGGCCGGAGCCGGACGCAGATAGGGCCGATACCGGCGCGGGAGGTCTGTTGGCCCGGAAGTTCTCCCCCGTTAACGTCGATTGATGGTTCAACTTCTGCGGGGGCCAGGCAAGATGACGAAACAGGGCAGGTGGCGCCGGGGACCACGGCACCGCCGGGACGGCTGGCCGGTAGCGCCCCGGGGGACGGCCTCCAGGGCCGGTTACGCCGTCGTGACGCCAGACGAACAGATTACGGATCTCATACTGACAGGCTTCTCTCATCGCACAGAGCGGCAGGCAGCCAGAACGGGCGCACCGAACCGGGGGACGGCAGGGCGGCTCGCAGCGAGCACATTCGAATCAGGTCCGCCACAACCGGGGGAAAGACTCATGGCCATCCGTCGCCGCCGCAACACCGCCACCGCCATCGCGCTCACCGCTGCGCTGACCACCGGCACCGCCCTGCTGCTGACCGCCTGCGGGCCGGACGCCCCGACCGCCTCGGCCGGCGCCAGCAGCAGCGCCTCGGCCGTCCCGTCCGGCGCGCCGAGCGCCGCCAGCACCGCTCCGGCGCCGGTGTCCGCCCAGCCCTCCACCGTGCCGACCGCCCCGGCCCGGCCGACCGGCGCCCCCAGCAACGCCGGCACCAAGCCGACCGGTACCGGCTCCTCGGGCGGCGCCTCCGGCGGCAAGCCGAGCAGCACGCCCACCTCGTCCGCCGCCGCGCCCAGCACGCCCGTGAACGGCACCGGGGGCAGCTCACTGACCATCAGCAACGGCACCCAGTACGTGCTGATGAACGGCACCTCGGTGAACTTCGGCACCATCGTCCGCGACCTGGCCTGGTCGCCGGACGGCAGCAAGGCGGCCTTCATCGACGGCTCGGGCAACCTGGACATCGCCAACCCGAACGGCAGCGGCCGGGTGACCGTGGCCAAGAACCCCGGCGGTCAGGCCTGGTCGCACCCGACCTGGCAGGTCGCGCCGGCCGACTCGGCAGACCGCCTGCCCGCCAAGAACAACATCTTCTTCGTCTCCGGCCAGGGCGCTGCCGCCATGCTGATGACCGTGCCGGCCACCAGTGTCAACGCCGGCCCGACCCAGCTGTCGCTGGGCTCGTACCCCTCCGACGTCCCGGCGCCGAACCCGGTCAACGGGAACTCCTGGGTGAACGGCGGCGGCGAGGCGGCCGAGGGCAGCACCGTCTACCAGAACACCAACGGCGACGTCTACATCCGGGACGACTACCTGCGCCAGCAGGGCGGTGTGCTGACCCCGGGTTCCGAGCCCGCGCTGTCGCCCGACGGCGGCGAGGTCGTCTTCGTCCGTTCCATCGACGGCCACGACCACCTCTTCGAGCAGGACCTGCACAGCTCGGGGCAGGTCGCCAAGGACCTCACCCCGAACGCGACCACGGACTACACCGAGCCGGCCTGGTCCCCCGACGGCAAGACCATCGCCGTCCGGACCCCGCACGGCATCTCGACCCTCCCGGCCAACGGCTCCGCCGCGCCGACCCAGGTCTCGACCTCCACCGGCCTGCCCGCCTACCGGGGCTGATCCGGCGGACACCGGGCCAGCGGCCAGCTGTCCGTTCAGACACCTGTCCTCCGGGCAGTTGCCTGAACGGACGGCTGGCCGGACGAACAGCACAGCGGCACGAACAGCACACCGAGCGGCGGGGGGGGGGGGGGGCGGCCGGGGCGGGCGGGGGGGGGGGCGCGCCCCGCCCCCCCCGCCCCCCCCCCCCGGCGGGCGGGGGGGGGGGGCCCCCGAGGCGGGGGGCCCATCCAC
>NZ_JBITZU010000001.1:855416-1142980 GCF_044547075.1 Kitasatospora sp. NPDC052896 | reverse complement strand
GCCGCGGCGCCCCCACCCCCCCCCCCCCCCCCCCCCCCCCCCCCCGCCCCCGCGGGCGCCCCCCCCCGCCCCCCCCCCCCCCCCCCCCCCCCCCCCCCCCCCGCCGCTCGAGTTCGGCCCGCAGTTCGTCCAGGTGCGCGTCCGCCGTGTCGTGCGGCAGGAACTCCACCACGTCGAGGAACCGGAACAGCACCCGGGTGTCGGTGACCGCGAACTCGTAGTCGCCGAAGCCCACCACCGCGCCCAGCGCGCCGCGCACCGCGCCCCGGGCCACGTGCGCGGTCAGCTCGTCCGGCTGCGCGGCCGACATCCCGCGCCGGGCGTTCGGCCGGGCCAGGTAGGGGCACACCATCGAGGCGTAGAGCATGCAGGCCCGGTGGCCCGGCCCCTCCAGGGTCGGCACGAGGTTGCGGTAGGGCCGCCCGGCGGCGAGCGCCTCGCCGATCGCGGCGCTCTCGGCCGCACCCACCACCCGCCACACCGGCCCCTTGGGCATCAGGGTGTTGCAGACCGAGCAGAGTCTCCCCCGCGCGCAGTCGGCGCTCCGCCCGTAGTCGGTGAGCGCGAACCGCGGCTCACCCTCCTCCCACGGGGTGATCGCGGGCACGGGGTAGCCACGCGGGTCGCGGGGCCTGCTCTGGATGGTCGTCGGCATCGGGACAGCGTCGAATCGCACACCCCATCCCTATCAGGCGGCGCCCCGAGCGCATCCCCCGGCGGCAGGTCCCGCGGCCGGCGAGGTGGCGGGCGGACTCGAAGCAGGCGAGGTCGAGGTGGCGGGCGGACTCGAAGCAGGCGAGGTGGTGAGCAGGCTCGACGCCGGGGCGGCGGGAGTTCTTGCCAGCACCTGCCTGCCTGTTCTATAAGTAATAGAGCAGACAGACAGCGGGAGCCGCCGTGATCCTCAGCCTCGACCTGACCAGCCAGGTCCCGATCTACCAGCAGATCCGGGACCGGGTCGTGGAGGCGATCGCCACGGGGGTGCTCGCCGAGGGCAGTCCGCTGCCGTCCACCCGGCAGCTCGCCGGAGACCTCGGCATCAACTTCCACACCGTCAACAAGGCCTACGACCTGTTGCGCCAGGAAGGGCTCCTGCTGCTCAACCGCAAGAGCGGGGCGGTGGTCCAGCGCGACCCCGCCTCCGGACCGCCGGGACCGGGGTTCGCCGACGAGTGGTCGGCCCGCCTGCGCACCCTGCTGGCCGAGGCGGCGGCCCAGGGCCTGGATGCCACCGCCGTCCTGACGGCCTGCCAGGGAACGGTCGACTCGTTCGGAGTGCGGCCGCCCGACCGGGAAGTGCGAGACCGAGGGGGAGAACCGGCATGACGACCGGGCTGTTACTGATCAATGGAGTGCTTCCACTGCTGGTCCTGCTGCCCGCCTGGCTGGCGCCCTCGCTCAGCGGGCCGACCCTGGCGTTCGGGGTCCGGGTGCCGGCCGCCCACGCGGCGGCGCCGGTGATCGCCGAGCAGCGTCGGGCGTACCGCCGGTGGGTGACGCTCGGCGGCGCCGCGCTGGTGCCGCTCGCGCTGGCGCTGTCCGCCGTGGTCACCGGCACCGTGCTGCGCACGGTGGGGCCGCTCGCCGCGGTCGCGGTCTGCCTCGCCGGCTACCTACGGGCCAACCGGGCGATCCGCGCGGTGAAGCAGCGGGAGGACTGGTACCGCGGACTGCGGCAGGCCGTGGTCACGGACACCACGCTGCGCACCCGCCCGGAGCCCTTCCCGTGGCCCTGGGCGACGCCGGCCGCACTCGTCCTGGCGATCAGCACGGCGCTCGGGATCGCCCGCTACCCCTCGCTGCCGGACCGCCTGCCGATGCACTTCGACGGCCCCGGTCACGCCGACCGCTTCGCCGCGACATCGGTCGGTACGGCCTTCGCGCCGGTCTTCGCCCAGGCCGCGACGCTCGGGCTGCTGCTGGCGGTGACCTGGCTCGCGTTCCGGTCCCGCGCCGACCTGGACCCGGCCCGCCCCGGCATCACCGCCCACCAGCACCGCGGCTTCATCCGGCGGACGGCGATCTCGGTGCTGCTGCTCACCGCCTGCGCCAACCTGTCGATCCTGGCCGCGGCCTGGCAGATCTGGAACGGCGACCGGACGCTCACCCTGCTCCCGGTGATCGCACCCGTGACGGTCGGCCTGGCCCTGGCGATCGGCGTCGCGGTCCGGACCGGCCGGAACGGCAGCCGGCTTGCGGCCCGACCGACCCCGGGAACGACGGAGCCGAAGGAGAGCGACGAGGTGCACCAGGACGACGACCGTCTCTGGCGGGCCGGCGGGCTCTTCTACGTCAACCGCCAGGACAGCGCGGTCTTCGTGCCCAAGCGGTTCGGGGTCGGCTGGACGGTCAACTTCGGCAACCCGCGCTCGGCCGGGTTGGCCGTGCTGCTCATCGCGTTCGTGGTCCTCATGTCCCTGATCGGCCGCTGAGCGCGCGACCGCGCTCACGCCCGCGCATCCGCCCGGTGCCCGGAGCCGCCCGCCCCTGGCCGCGACTCCGGGCGCCGGGCTACCCTCGTCCAAAAGACCGCCAGGACCACCCGGAGCTGCCCAACAACCCAGCAGAAAAGGCGAGTTGGGCAACCAGCGGGAGCGGGAGGAAGAGGATGCGCGAGGAAGACGAACCGGACGACAGACCGGGCGGCGACCCGGACGGCGGCAGCGGCCTCGAGGGCCTCTGGACCCCGACCGACCTGCCGGTGCTCGGTCTCCCCGGCTGGCCCGGCCGGCGGGGCATGATGATCTTCTCCGGCGCCGGCTTCGCCTCCGACCGGCAGTCGCAGAGCGTGCTGCACTCCTACCTGCCCGGCACCCGGCGCCCCGGCCGCCGACGGCGGGTCCCACCGGTCATCGTGCTCTCCCAGACCCGGGCCCCCGACCGCCGTGACACTGCCCTGCTGCGGCTGCTCGCCCACGGCGACCGCCCCGAACAGGTGCGCCGGGTCGCCGAGTTCACCGAAACCGTGTTGATCGGCGGCACCCCGGTGACCGCACTGCGGCACCACTGGACCGACCCGCGGGTCGCCGACGCCCAATTCGGCTGGGCCGACTGCACGGTGGTCGCCGCCTCCTGGCAACACCCGCTGGACGCCGCCTTCTTCGCCGCGCTGGCCCGCCTCTGACGCCCGGGCTGGAAGAGCTCAACCGCTCACGGAAGAGCTGAACCGCTCACAACCGGGCCGACCAGTGGACCCGGGTCCCGCGCCGGCCGGGCCCGGGTTCGTGCCAGGCGGCGCCGCCGAGGTTCTCGGCCCGGCGGCGCAGATTGGCCAGCCCGCTGCGCCGCCCGCCGGCCGGCATCCCCACGCCGTCGTCGGTGACGGTCAGCAGTACCCCCGGCCGCCCGCCCCGCTCCGGCGGCTCCGGTTCGTCCAGCGACACCTCCGAGCCCGACGGCACACCCGACACCGGGTACCCCCGGTCGTCCAGGTGCACCGTGGCGTCGACCTCCACCCCGACCCGGGAGGCCCGCGCGTGCCGGGCCGTGTTGGCGAGCATCTCCCTCAGCGCGGCCAGCAGTTGACGTGCGGTGGCATCGCCGACCAGGTTCTCCACCGGCCCCACGAAGCTCATCGACGGCTTGAAGCCGAGCGCGGCCGCCGCCTGGCTGCCCTCGCGCAGCACCCTGGTCCGCAGGGTGTCCGGCTCGTCGCCGTGGTCGTCGTGCTGGAGTGCGTAGATGGTGGTGCGAACCTCCTGGATGGTGGCGTCCAGCTCGTCCACCGCCGTGCCGATCCGCGCCACCACCTCGGGCTTCTCGGACCGCCGGGCCGCGCCCTCCATGAGCATCCCGGTCGCGAAGAGCCGCTGGATCACCAGGTCGTGCAGGTCCCGGGCGATCCGGTCGCGATCCTGGAAGACCGCCAGCCGCTGCTGGTCGCGCTGGCCCTCGGCGAGTCGCAGGGCCAGCGCCGCCTGCGCGGCGAAGGCCTGCGCGAGCTGCTTCTCCGTCCCGCTGAACGGCGGTGCCCCGCGCCGGCGCCAGACCGTGAGCCCGCCCAGCACCCGGCCGGACGCCACCATCGGCACCGCCATCGACGGGCCGAAGCTCCGCGCCTGCCGCATCACCAGCGCCGGATCGGCGGACAGGTCGTCGATGAAGACGCTCTCGCCCCCGCGCAGCCGGGCCGCGTAGCCGGTGCCGGGGATCAGCTCGCCGGTGACGTACTCGGCCGCCTCGCCCGAGGCGTGCGAGACCCGCAGACCGCCGTCGGCGGTGGGCAGCATGATCATCCCGAGCGCCGCGTCCGCCAGCTCGCGAACCTGCTCGGCCGCCACCGCGAGCGCGCTCTGCGCGTCGTCGGTGGAGAGCAACGCGGTGGTCAGCGCCGCCGCACCGGCGATCCAGCGTTCCCGGCGGCGGCCCTCCTCGTAGAGCCGGGCGTTCTCGATGGCGACCCCGGCCGCCGCCGCCAGCGCGTGCACCACCTGGGCGTCCTCGGGCGTGAAACCGCCGCCGCCCTGCTTCTCGGTCAGGTAGAGGTTGCCGAAGACCTCGTCGCGGACCCGGATCGGCTCACCGAGGAAGGAGCTCATCGGCGGGTGGTGCGGCGGGAAGCCGGTCGAGCGCGGGTCCTCGGCCAGGTCGGCCAGCCGGAGCGGTTCGGGGCGGTCGATCAGCGCGCCGAGGATGCCGCGCCCGGACGGCAGGTCCCCGATCTCGGCGGCCGTCCCGTCGTCGATGCCGACGTGGATGAAGTCGGCCAGGCCCTGCCCACCCGGCGCGATCACGCCGAGCGCCGCGTAGCGGGCGTCCACCAGCTCGGCGGCGCCGGAGGCGATCCGCTGCAGCGTCGCGTGCAGGTCGAGCCCGGCGCCGATCGAGACCACGGTCGCCAGCAGCCGCTGCATCCGCTCGGTGACCACGGCGGCCGACTGCAGCCGCTCGGCGACCTCGGTGACCAGGGTGTCCAGGCCGAGCGAGGAGATCTCGGGCACCCGGTGCGGCACGGGTCCGACGGACGGATCGGGCGTGGTCTCCATGAGCGCGAGCCTAGTTTGATCCGTTTTGATACGAAAGTTTGCCTACCCTCGAACCCCGCCCGACGGCCCCGGGGGGAACGGGCCGGATCGCCGTCAGGCCGCCACCAGCAGCCGGTCGGTCCGCTGTTCGCGCTCCCACAGTTCGCGCAGCCGCCCGTCCGGACGGGCGGTCAGCTCCGCCCAGCCACCGCGCTCGACCACCCGGCCCCCGTCCAGCACCAGCACCTCGTCCACCCCGGCCGCCGCCAGCCCGGCCAGCCGGTGGGTGATCAGCAGGGTGGTCCGGCCCGCGGTGGCGGCCAGCAGGTCGGCGGTGAGCGCGTCGGCGGTGGCCAGGTCGAGGTGCTCGGCCGGCTCGTCCAGGATCAGCAGCGGGAAGTCCGCGAGCAGCGCCCGGGCCAGCGCCAGCCGCTGCCGCTGGCCGCCGGAGAGCCGGGCACCGTGCTCGCCGACCATGGTGTCCAGGCCCTCGGGCAGGGTGTCCACCCAGTCCAGCAACCGGGCCCCGGCCAACGCGGCGCGCAGCTCCCCGTCGCCGCATCCGGGTGACGCGAGCCTGAGGTTCTCCCGCAGCGAGCTGTCGAAGACGTGGGCGTCCTGGGCGCACAGGCCGATCGCCCGGCGGACCGCGTCGCCGTCCAGCGCCCGGGTGTCCACAGCCTGTGGACGACCGTCGGCCAGCCGGACCGCACCCTCCTCCTGGTCGAGCAGCCGGAGCAGCACCTGGGCCAGCGTGGTCTTGCCGGAGCCGGACGGGCCGACCACGGCGATCCGCCGCCCGGCCGCCAGGTCCAGGTCGACGCCGTCCAGCGCGTACTCCCGCTGCCCGGGCCAGCGCGCCCGCAGGCCCCGGACGGCCAGCGGGAACGGGTCCCGGGGCGGCTCGGCGGGCTCGGCCGGCTCGACCACGGGGTCGGGGGTGTCGAGCACCTCGGTGAGCCGGGCCGCCGCGGCCCGGCTGCGCTCGCGGAACTGGACGGCCACCGGCATCCCGGCCACCGCCTCGAAGGCGGCCAGCGGGGTGAGCACCACGACCGCCAGGCAGAGGCCGGTCAGCGAGCCGGTGCCGACGCCGCGCACCCCGACCGCCGCGCAACCGGCCACGGTCAGGCCGGTGAGCAGTGCGGTCAGCCCCGCGCCGAGCGCGGCGGTGGCGGCCGAGCGGCCGGCCAGCGCGGTCAACCGGGCGTCGGCGGCCCGGACCGCGCCGAGCCGGGCGGGCAGCGCACCGGCCACCGCGAGTTCCGCCGTGCCGGTGCAGGTGTCGACCACCGCGGCGGACAACTCGCCCCGGGCGGGCGCCTGTTGGCGTTCGGCCCGGCCGGCCGTCAGGGCCCCCGACGCGGGCACCACGGCCCCCGCCAGCAGCAGGCCGAGCCCGAGCAGCACACCGGCTGCGGGCAGCAGCAGCCCGAGCGCCACGGCGGTGCCGAGCGAGACGGTGACCGCGACGGCCGCCGGCAACCGCCAGCGCAGGTACCAGTCCTGCACCGCGTCGACGTCCGCGACCAGCCGGGAGAGCAGGTCACCGCGGCGGAAGGCGGG
Source organism: Kitasatospora sp. NPDC052896 (assembly GCF_044547075.1). Lineage (NCBI taxonomy): Bacteria > Bacillati > Actinomycetota > Actinomycetes > Kitasatosporales > Streptomycetaceae > Kitasatospora > Kitasatospora sp. NPDC052896. Next base: position 1,136,450 of record NZ_JBITZU010000001.1, on the reverse strand, counting down.
CAGCGCGGCGGGCGCCAGCCGCTCCAACCGGCGGTAGACGGTGGTGCGCAGGCCGCCCAGGGTGCGCAGCACGGCGTCGTGCGAGACCAGCCGCTCGGCGTAGCGGAAGACGCTCCGGCCGACGCCGAAGGCCCGGACGGCGGTGACCGCCATCATCAGGTAGAGCACCGGCGGTTGCTGGGAGGCCTTGGAGATCAGCCAGCCGGAGGTGGCCAGCAGCGCCACCGCGCAGCCCAGCGCCAGGCTGCCGAGGAGCACCGCGAGCGCGAACCGGCGGCGCGGCCGGCCCGCGTCGGCGGCCCGGAACAGCGCGGCGATCCGGCGCATCGGCGAGCCCCCGACGCCCACCCCGTGCCCGGGCGCGTCGGACGGAACGCCGGCCGGCGCGGAGGCGACCGGCGCGGCGACCGGGACAGCAGGAACAGGAACAGGAGCCGGGACGACGGCAGCGGCGGTCGGGGCCGCCAGCTCGACCCGCCGGTCCGCCACCGCGAGCAGCGCCGGCCGGTGCGCGACCAGCAGCACCGTCCGCCGCGGGTCGGCCGCCAGCGTGCGCACCGCGTCCACCACGGCCGCCTCGCTCTCCCCGTCCAGGTTCGCGGTCGGCTCGTCCAGCAGCACCAGCGGCCGGTCGGTCGCCAACAGCGCCCGGGCCAGCGCCAGTCGCTGCCGCTGCCCGGCCGAGAGCCCGGCCCCGCCCTCGCCCAGCACGGTGGCCAGGCCGCGCGGCAGCCGGTCGACGAAGTCCAGGGCGTGCGCGGCTGCCAGCGCGGCCCGCACCTCGACCTCGGGCGCGTCGGGCCGGGCCAGCCGGACGTTCTCCGCCACCGTCCCGGCGAAGAGGTGCGGCCGCTGTGGCACCCAGGCGATCTGGGCCCGCCAGGAGGCCGGGTCCAGCTCGGCCAGCCGGTGCTCGGTCCCGTCGGCGGCGGTGATCCGCAGCGATCCGCCGTCCGGCCGGACGAAGCCCAGCAGCGCGGCGAGCAGCGTGCTCTTCCCCGCGCCGCTGGGCCCGGTCAGCGCCAGCGTCTCGCCCGGGCGCAGGGTGAGCGAGACGTCGTGCGGCGCGGGGACCGTCCGGCCGGGGTGGCGGACGGTCAGTCCGTCCACCCGCAGCACCGCCCCGGCGACCGGGGGCGCGGCGATCGTGCCGGCGGCCGGCAACGGCGTCTCCAGCACCGCGAAGATCTCCTCCGCCGCCGCCAGCCCCTCGACGCTGGAGTGGTAGAGCGCGCCGACCTGGCGCAGCGGGAGGTAGACCTCCGGCGCCAGGATCAGCACCAGCAGCCCGGTCTCCAGCGGCATCGTGCCGTCCACCAGCCGGAACCCGATGGAGACCGCGACCAGCGCGACCGAGAGGGTGGAGATCAGCTCCAGCGCGAAGGAGGAGATGAAGGCGATCCGCAGGGTCCGCAGGGTGGCCCGTCGGTAGTCGTCGGTGATCCGGGCGATGGTGGCCGCCTGGGCCTTGGCCCGATTGAAGATCTTGAGCGTGGGCAGCCCGCCGACCACGTCCAGGAAGTGGTGCGAGAGCCGGGCCAGGGTCTGCCACTGGCGGTCCATCCGGGACTGGGTGGCCAGCCCGATCAGCACCATGAACACCGGGATCAGCGGCAGCGTGCCGGCGATGATCGCGGCGGAGACCCAGTCCGCGCCGAGGATCCGGGCCAGCAGCACCGCCGGCACGGTCACCGCGAGCGCCAACTGCGGCAGGTAGCGGGCGAAGTAGTCGTCGAGCGCGTCGACGCCCCGGGTGGCCAGCGTGGTCAGCTCGCCGGTCCGCCGGCCGGCCAGGTAGGACGGGCCGAGCGCGGTGGCGTGGTCGAGCAGCCGGCGGCGCAGCTGCGACTTCACCCGGGCCACCGAGCGGTGCGCGGTCAGCTCGGTGAGCCAGGCGACCACGGCCCGGCCGACCGCCGTCACGGCGAGCAGCACCAGCGGGGTGGTGAGCGCGGCCAGGCCCCGACCGTGCTGGAAGCAGCGGACCACGATCTCGGCGATCAGGGTGGCCTGGCAGAGCACCAGCACGGCCCCGACGGTGCCGAGCAGCACCGAGCCGGCCAGGAACGCGCGGGTGGTCCGGGCGTACCGGAGCAACCGGGGGTCGACCGGCTTCATCGCTCGGCCGCGACGGACTCGGCGGGCTCGGCGGTACCGGCGGTCCCGACGGGCGCCGCGTGATCGTCCACCGGGATGTGCTGGACCCCGATCCGCTTGCGGAACACCCAGTACGTCCATCCCTGGTACAGCATCACCAGCGGCGTGAAGATCCCGGCGATCACGGTCATCAGCTTCAGCGTGTACGGCGAGGAGGACGCGTTGGACACCGTCAGGCTCCAGGCCGGGTTGAGCGTGGAGGGCATCACGTCCGGGAAGAGCGCCAGGAAGAGCGTCCCCACCGCGGCCACCACGGTCAGCCCGGAGAGCACGAACGCCCAACCCTCACGCCCCAGTCGGTTGGCCGCCAGGGCACCGACCAGGGCCAGCGCGGCGACCACCGACGCGGCCAGGCTCCACCCGTCACCCCGGTGCAGCTGGGTCCACCCCAGGAAGCCGACCGCCAGCACACCGGCCAGCAGGCCGACCCGCCCCGCCAACCGCCGTGCCCGCGACCGGATGTCGCCGACCGTCTTGAGCGCCGCGAAGACCGCGCCGTGGAAGGTGAAGAGCACCAGCGTGACCAGCCCGCCGAGCAGCGCGTACGGGGTGAAGAGGTCCCCGACCCCGCCCACGTGGTTCTTCTGCTGGTCGATCCGCACGCCGTGCGCGATGTCGGCGAAGACCACGCCCCAGAGGAACGCGGGGACGAGCGAGGTCCAGAAGATCGCGTGTTCCCAGCCGCGCTGCCAGCGCTCCTCGCTGCGCTTGTGCCGGTACTCGAAGGCCACCCCGCGGACGATCAGGCAGACCAGGATCGCCAGCAGCGGCAGGTAGAAACCGCTGAACAGGGTCGCGTACCAGTCCGGGAAGGCGGCGAAGGTGGCGCCGCCCGCGGTGAGCAACCAGACCTCGTTGCCGTCCCAGACCGGGCCGATGGTGTTGATCAGCACCCGGCGCTCGGCCCGGTCCCGGGCGAGCAGCTTGGTGAGGACGCCGATCCCGAAGTCGAAGCCTTCCAGGAAGAAGTAGCCGATCCAGAGGATCGCGATGAGGACGAACCAGACGTCGTGGAGGTGCATGGCCAGTTTCCCTGCTCAGTAAGCGAAGGCGAGTGGACGGTCGGCGTCCTCGTCGACCGGGGGTCCCGAGGGCCCGCGCAGCGTCGGGTCCTGGGCGGGCGGCCGCTCGGCGACGTCGGGGCCGGCCTTGGCGTACTTGGCCAGCAGCCGGACCTCGATCACCGCGAGCACCGCGTAGAGCCCGGTGAAGGTGCACAGCGCGACCACCTGGGTGCCCACCCCGACGTTCGGCGAGACCGCGTCGGCCGTGGTCATCAGGCCGAAGACGGCCCAGGGCTGGCGGCCCATCTCGGTGAAGACCCAGCCGAAGCTGTTGGCGATCAGCGGGAAGCCCATGGTCAGGATCCCGATCCGCCAGCTCCACCTGGTCAGCAGCGGACTGAGCTCGGTGGACCGGGTGAGCATCAGCCGCGGCACCTCGTCCTCGCCGGTGCGGAACTCGGGCGCCAGGAAGAACCGCTTGCGGGTGGTCCACAGGCCGATCAGGCCGGCCACGAAGGAGGTCATCCCGAAGCCGATCATGAGGCGGAAGCCCCAGTAGGTCACGAAGATGTTCGGGATGTAGTCGGTCGGCCTGCCGCCGTACTTGGCGGCCTCGGCGGCGGCGGTGTCGTTGATGCCGGGGACCGGCGAGCTGAAGTCACTCTTGGCCAGGAACGAGAGCAGCCCCGGGACCTCCAACTCCACCGAGTTGTGGCCCTCGTTGACGTTGCCGATCGCGAAGATCGAGAACGGCGCGGGGGACTGGGTGTCCCAGAGCGCCTCGGCCGAGGCCATCTTCATCGGTTGCTGCTCGAACATCACCTTGGCCAGGGAGTCGCCGCTGATCGCGGTGCCCAGGCCGGCCACCACGGCCATCACCAGGCCGAGCCGGAGCGAGGTGCGCAGCGCGGCGGTCTTCCGCCGGTCCACGCCCTCCGGCCGCCGCTTGGCCTTCCACAGGTGGTACGAGGCGACACCGACCATGAAGGCGGCGCCGGTGAGGAAGGCGGCGGTCAGCGTGTGGAAGACCACGACCAGGGTGGTGTCCTGGAAGAGCACCTTGGTGATGTCGGTGAGCTGGGCCTTCTTGGTCACCGGGTCGATGGTGTAGCCGGCCGGGTGCTGCATCCAGGAGTTGGCGGCCAGGATGAAGTACGCGGAGAGCACGGTGCCCAGCGCCACCATCCAGATGCAGGCGCAGTGGATCTTCTTCGGCAGCTTGTCCCAGCCGAAGATCCACAGGCCGATGAAGGTGGACTCGAAGAAGAACGCGATCAGCGCCTCCATCGCCAGCGGCGCGCCGAAGACGTCCCCGACGAAGCGCGAGTAGGCGGACCAGTTCATCCCGAACTGGAACTCCTGGACGATCCCGGTCACCACGCCCATGGCGATGTTGATCAGGAAGAGCTTGCCCCAGAACTTGGTGGCGTGGAAGTACTTCTCCTTGCCCGTCCGCACCCAGGCGGTCTCCAGCCCGGCCACCATCGCGGCCAGGCTGATGGTGAGCGGGACGAACAGGAAGTGGTAGACGGTGGTGACCCCGAACTGCCATCGCGCGATCGTCTCGTGAGCGACTGCTAGCTCCACTGCGCTCTCTCCCTACGGCCTTGCTGTCCGTTCTGGTCTGGTTTCGCGCGGACTGTCACCCGACGTACCAGACACAAGGTGCGCTTCGGTGTGAATCGCACCAATGCATGCCAAGCTTGTCCGCTTGTGAACGTGAACACGTTCACAAGCTTCCCGGACAGTATGACAAACCCCCGCTCGCGAGGTCACGGCGGGGGTGGGGGTGACGTGTAAGTTCTGTGTAAACGAGGGCCGTTCGGCGGCGGCTGCGACGGGCCGCCCCGGTCAGAGAGTGCCGGCCGGCGGCAGGTGCACCCGGAAGGTCGCACCACGGCCCGGCGCGGTGTCCAGCGTGATCGTGCCGCCGTGCGCACGGGTCAGCGCGGCGGCGATCGCCAGGCCGAGGCCCGCGCCGCCCCCGCCGTGCCGGCTGCGCGAGGCGTCCGTCCGGTAGAACCGCTCGAAGACCTTGGTCGCCTGCTCGGGCGCCAGACCCGGCCCGGAGTCGGCCACCTCGAGCAGGCAGCCGGCGGAGTCGGCACCCACCCCGATCCGCACCGCGGTGCCCGCCGGGGTGTGCTTGACCGCGTTGCCGACCAGGTTGGTGACCACCTGGCGCAGCCGCGCCTCGTCACCGAGCACGGCCGCGGCGCCGGGCGCGCCGGTACCGCCGGGGCCGGTGAGCGCGACCGGGCGGGTCGGGTCGAGGGCGATCAGGTCGTGCAACGCGTCGGCGGCCAGCGTGCGCAGGTCCATCGGGGCGAGGTCGAGCGGACGCTCCTCGTCCAGCCGGGCCAGCATCAGCAGGTCCTCGACCAGGCCGCCCATCCGGACCGCCTCGCTCTCGATCCGGTCCATGGTGCGCTTGACGTCCGCCTCGGTGGGCAGCGCGCCCATCCGGTACAGCTCGGCGAAGCCGCGGATCCCGGCCAGCGGGGTGCGCAGCTCGTGCGAGGCGTCCGCGACGAAGTTGCGCATCCGCGCCTCGGACTCGGCCCGGGCGGCGAACGCGGACTCGATCTGGTCGAGCATCCCGTTGAGCGCCGCGGAGAGCCGGCCGACCTCGGTGCTGGTCGGCAACTCCGGCATGCGGTAGGAGAGTTCACCGGCCGCGATGAGCTCGGTGCCGCGCTCGATCCGGCGCAGCGGGAGCAGCCCGGCGCGAACCGCGAAGGCGCCGAGCCCGGCGATCAGCAACTCCACCGCGACGCCTATGGCCAGGAAGCTCTCCCGCAGCTTCTCCACCGTGGCGTCCACCTCGTTGAGCGAGATGGTGACCACCAGGTACTCGGGAGCGTTGGCGGGCGCGGCGGAGGTGTGCTGGATCGGCAGGATCAGCGCCCGCCAGTCCTCGTCGCCGTGCTCGCTGGGCACGTCGAAGCCGTGGCCCAGCCGCTGGGTGAGCTGCGGGCCGCTGAGCGGAGGCAGCTGCGGCACGGGGTCGTTGGACGAGACCTGCTGCCGGACCTCGCGCATCACCCGGCCGTCGGCGGCCAGGTAGGAGACCTGGTAGAGGCTGGGCAGACCGGCCAGGTACTGCACCCCGTCGTGCTTGCCCTCGCCCTCGCCCTCGGACGAACCGGCCTGGCCAGAACCGGCCTGGCCCGAACCCGACTGCGCCGAACCGGCCTGGCCCGAACCCGACTGTTGAGGCGGCGGGCCCAGGTGCATCCCGGTCCGGTGCGCCAGCGGCTCGCCGAACCGCTCCAGCTGCTGGTCCAGCCGGCCGACCAACTGCCCGCGCACACTGCCCAGCAGCACCACGTCACTGACCGCCAGCCCGGTGGCCACCAGCGCCAGGGTGAGCGCCAGCAGCCGGCTGCGCAGCGAGAGCCGGCCGGTGCGGCGCAGCAGCGCGCCCGGCCGCGGTGGCCGGAGCCGCCGCAGCCGTCCGAGAGCCGCGCGCACCCGGGTCAGTCCTGCGCCTGCTGCGGCGGCCGACGCAGCGCGTAGCCGATCCCGCGCACGGTGTGGATCAGCTTCGGCCCGTGGTCCGGACCGGAGTCGAGCTTGCGGCGCAGGTAGGAGATGTACGACTCGACGATGCTGAGGTCGCCGCCGAAGTCGTAGGCCCAGACGTGGTCCAGGATCTGCGCCTTGGAGACCACCCGGCCGACGTTGGCCATCAGGTAGTGCAGCAGCTTGAACTCGGTGGGCGAGAGCGAGACCGGACGGCCGTCCCGGGTCACCTCGTGCGCCAGCGGGTCGAGGGTGAGGTCGGCCACGGTCAGCCGGCCGTCCTCGGCCGGACCGCCGGCCCGGCGCAGGATCGCCCGGATCCGGGCGATCAGCTCCTCCAGGCTGAACGGCTTGGTGACGTAGTCGTCGGCGCCGGCCGCCAGGCCGTGCACCTTGTCCTCGGTGCCGTCCTTCGCGGTCAGGAAGAGCACCGGCAGGTGGTCGGCGGGCCGCGGCCGGCCGGGACGGGCGGCCAGGCCGGCCGGGTTGGCGATCTGCTGCCGCCGGGTCTGCTCGCGCAGCCGCTCGACCACGGTGAAACCGTCCAGGTCGGGCAGCATCACGTCGAGCACCACCAGATCGGGGCGCTCGACCGCGATCGCTTCCAGCGCCTCCTCACCGGTGGCCGCCGACTCCACCCGGAACCCGGAGAAGCGCAGCGAGGCGGAGAGCAGTTCGCGGATGTTCGGCTCGTCGTCGACGACGAGCAGGAAGGCCTCGCCCGGCCCCCGGCCGACCGGGGAGACCGGCGTCGTCGGGGCGAGACTGGTGGTGGGCACTGTCCCTTGCATCTTGGGTCGGCCTCCCGGGTCCTGTGTCATCCCATCGGATGATGGCCTCGGGAGGCTACGTGGGGTTGATGAGAGGGGAATGAACGGCAAGGGTCGTTCGCACCGGGAGCAACGCCCGGACGGGTACGGACGACCCGCACCGGCAGAACGAAGCGGCCCGGCCCGGAGAAGTCCGGGCCGGGCCGCTTCACGCCGACCACCGGCGGGGTGACCGGCGCTGCTCACCGGTCACCCCCGCGCCGGCGGGTCAGCCGCTCTTGGAGGAGCCTCCGGCGGCAGCGCCACCGCCGAAGCCACCGCCGCCACCGAAGCCGCCGCCACCGCCGCCGAAGCCGCCCGCGGCTGCGCTGCCGCCCTCGGTGACCTGGGAGGCGGAGTAACCGCCGGAGCCGTCCGAGCTGCCGGTCACGGTGACGGTCTGGCCCGGCTGCAGGTCACTGACCTGGCCGCTCTTGCTGACCTGGACCTGGGTGCTGCCGTTGGTGGTCACCTTGACGGTGTTGCCGCTGGCGTCGGTCAGGTAGATCGTGCTGCCGTCGATCAGCTTGACGGTGCCGCGGGTGAACCCGGGCGACCCGGCGGCGCCGCCGCCCGTGCCGCCGCCCGCGGCGCCGCCGCGCCCGCTCGCGCCGCTCTTGGTGGCGGCGGAGGCCGTGAAGCTCCGGCTGCTCCCGTTGGAGGCGCCGTCGTTCTTCTGGTAGTACGCGCCGCCCGCGAAGGCGAGGGCCGCGACCGCGCCACCCGCCAGCAGCAGGGTCAGCCACGGCAGCTTGCGCCGCGGCGGCGCGGCCAGCTCGCCGTCGATGTCGCGGGCGTCCGGCGGGGTGGCCAGCAGCTCGACGTGGGCCGCCATGGTCTCTTCGGCGGTCGGCTGCACGGCCACGGCGCCGCCACGGGCACCCGGGTTGACCACGGGCAGCCGCATGGTGTCGGTCGACCGGCCCCCGTCGCTGTTGTTGTTGGACATGGGATCTGACTGCTCTCGTTCGGTGATCATGACTGCCGCCTCACTCGTGCCGCAGGGCGTCGATGGGACGCAACCCGGCTGCCCGGTTGGCCGGATAGCTGCCGAAGAAGAGTCCGATGGCGACCGCGATCCCGAACGCCCCGAACACCGAGGACGGAATCACCACGGGCGTGATCCCGACCACCTTGAAGTGCGCGCCGAGCAGACCGACCAGGACCCCGAGGCCGGCGCCGAGCACCGACAGCAGGGTGGACTCGGTGAGGAACTGACCGAGGATCACGGCCTTCGGCGCGCCGAGCGCCTTGCGGATGCCGATCTCCCTGGTCCGCTCGGTGACCGTCACCAGCATGATGTTGGTGATCCCGATCCCACCGACCAGCAGCGAGATCGCGGCCACCGCGCCGAGCAGCACGGTGAAGGTGGAGGAGGTGCTCTCCCGCGTGCTGAGCAGCGAGGACTGGTTGCTGACCCGGAAGTCCAGCTTGGTCGGGTCGGTGATCGAGTGGGTGCCCATCAGGATCGTGGTGATCTCGTTCTGGGCCTGGGTGGTGGTGTCGGCCGAGGTGGCCTGCACCAGGATCTGGCTGATCGAGCTGAAGCCGGTGAAGGCGTTCTGCACGGTCGGCAGCGGCGCGATCACCACGTCGTCCGGGTCGCTGAACCCGGTGGCGCCCTTGGTCTGCAGCACGCCGATCACGGTGAACGGGGTGCCGCCGATGCTGATGCTCTTGCCGATCGGGTTCTCGGTGTCGAACAGCTCGCTGGCCGTGGTCGAGCCGATCACCGCGACCTTGCGCGAGTTGAGCACGTCGTCGTTGGTGAAGTAGTCACCGGTGGCGATCTTCTCGTTGGCGGTCTGGAAGTACGCGGGGTACGTCCCGATGATCGAACCCGGGGTGTACGAGATGTCCCCGTACACGGCCGCCGCCGAGGTGGTGACCACCGGCGCCACCGACGCGATGTCGGGGGCCGCGGCCGGGTTGGCGAGCGCCTTGGCGTCGGTCAGGCTGAGCTTCTTGACCGCGCTGCCGCTCTTCGAGGCGCCGAAGGAGGCGCTGGAGGAGACGGTCAGCGAGTTGGTGCCGAGCGAGGTGATCGAGTTCTTCACCGCGACCGACGAGCCGTTGCCGACCGCCAGCAGCAGGATGACCGAGGCCACACCGATCAGCACGCCGAGCATGGTGAGCGCGGAGCGCACCTTGTTGGCCGCCAGGCCGCCGAGGGCGAACCGGAACATCTGGAGGAAGATCATCGCCGGCCCCCGATCAGCTCGCCGGTGCCGTTCCCGGCGGCGAGCTTCGCGGCCAGCACCGGCGGCGGCCCGACCACCGGACCCTGCCGGACGTCCGAGATGATCTGGCCGTCGACCAGCCGCAGCACCCGCTTGGCGTGCAGCGCCACCTCGTCCTCGTGGGTGATCAGCACGACCGTTCGTCCGGTCGCGTTCAGTCCGTCGATGATGGTCAGAACCTCTTCGGTGGAGCGGGTGTCCAGGTTGCCGGTGGGCTCGTCCGCCAGCAGCATGGTCGGCGCGGTCACCAGGGCTCGGGCCACCGCGACGCGCTGCTGCTGGCCGCCGGAGAGCTGGTTGGGCTTGTGGTCGCCGCGCGAGGAGAGGCCGACCAGGTCCAGCGCGGCCAGCGCCCGCTTGCGGCGCTCGCTCGCCTTCACTCCCGCGTAGGCGAGCGGGAGCTCGACCTGCGCGATCGCGGTGGTCCGCGGGACCAGGTTGAAGGACTGGAAGATGAAGCCGATCTTGCGGTTGCGGACCAGCGAGAGCTGGTTCTCGTCGAGGTAGCCGACGTCGATGCCGTCCAGCAGGTAACGCCCGCTGGTCGGCACGTCCAGGCAGCCCAGGATGTTCATCAGGGTCGACTTGCCGGAGCCGGAGCTACCCATGATCGCGACGAAGTCGCCCTGCATGATGTCCAGGCTGACGCCGGCCGGGCCACCGGTCTCCGGATCGTCCGGGCCGCGCAGCGCGTGCACGACCGCGTCGCCGTGGCCGTAGGACTTCCGCAGCCGGCGGATCTGGATGACCGGGGGCGGGGTGGCCGAGCCGCTCTCCGCCCCGCTCTCCGGGGCCTCGGCCGGGGCGTCCGCCTCGGGGCGGACGCCGCCGCGCCGACGGGTGCCGCGAGCCATATCAGGCACCGCCCCGGCCGCCGCCGCCACCGCCGCCGCCGAAGCCGCCGCCACCGCCACCGCCACCGCCACCGCCACCGAAGCCGCCGCCACCGCCACCGCCACCGAGGCCGGGGAAGGAGCCGCTCGGGAAGCCGCCGGTACCGCCGGCCGTGGACGAGGCGATCTGGACCTTGTCACCCTCGTTGAGACCGGAGACCACCTGCACGGTGGTGTCGCCGACCACGCCGACCTGGACGCTGACCCGGGAGGTGGTGCCGTCCGGCTTGACCACGGTCGCGGTCCGGGTGGTGCCGGTGCCGGAGAGCGCCGACGCCGAGACGGAGAGCGCGTTGTCGGCCTCACCGGTGACCACCGAGACGGTCGCGCTCAGGCCGGTGCGCAGCTGGCTGGTGTCGCCCTGGATCTGCAGGGTCGCCGCGTACTGCACCGCGCTGCTCGCCGAGCTGCCCGAGACCGGCAGCGAACTGACCGACAGGACACTCGCGTTGAGCACCTCGTTGGACTCGGCGTTGAGCGTGACGGTGGCCGCCTCGCCCTTCTTCAGCTTGAGCGAGTCCAGCTCGGAGAAGTCCGCGGTGACCTGCATCCCGGTCGGGTTGGTGATCACGATGAAGCCGGACGGACCGCTGGAGGTCGAGGAGCTGCTGCTGGTCTTGCTGCTGCTCGCGGAGCCGGACGAGCCGGACGAGCTGCTGGAGCCGGCCGAGCCGCCGCTGGAGCTGTCGCTGCCGGTGCCCGACACGGTGTCGCCGACCACGTTGCTGATCGAGGCGACGGTGCCGCTCTCCGAGGCGGTCAGGGTGGTGCCGGCCAGCGCGGTCTGCGCGTTGGTCAGGTTGGTCTGCGCGGTGTTCACCGACTGCTGGGCCGAGGTGACCTGCGCCTGGGCGGACGCCACGGCGGACGGGTCGACCGTGGTGGTGGTCACCGGCGTGGACTGCGGGGCCGGGGCCGAACCGCGGCCGCCCGAGGAGTCCGTGGAGGCGACCGGCTCGTTCTGGGTGACCGTGGTGCCGTCCTGTGCCTTGGTGAGGCTCGCCTCCGCGGCGGTCAGCTGCGCCTGCGCCTCGTCCAGCGCACCCTGGGCAGAGTTCACCTGCTGCTGGGCGGCGGTGCTGTCGACGGTGGCGAGGGTCTCGCCGGCCGTCACGGTGTCACCGACCGACACCTTGATCGCGGTGATCTTGCCGCCGGTGACGAAGTTGTCGGCGGTGTCGCTGGGAGAGCTGAGGGAGCCGGAGCCGGACACGGTGGCCAGGACCGTGCCCTTGGTCACGGTGGCGGTCCGGGCGGCCGGCTTCGCGGCAGCGGCGGTGCTGCTGTTCACGGTGTTGTAGGCGATGGCTCCTCCGGCGAGGAGGGCCACACCGAGCACTGAGTTGACGAGGACGGCACGACGCCGTCGCGGGAGGACCTTCATAGCGGTCAAGAGTCGCGGGGTGCTCTTGCGAAGGACTGGGCGGCGACTGAGAGTTCACTGGGGCGGCCGGGACCCAAAATAGCGGATGAAAACGGACAAAATCCCCCGGTTGAACCGGACGCTAAAGAGATCGTTGAAGCAACTTCCAGCCATTTCCCAGTCATCTGGTGCATAGCCTTCACCCCCCGCCCCGCCATAGGTGGGAAATCGCGACAGCGTCATCCCCGCCGAAGGACGGGGGTACCCGGACGAACGGTGGGCGCGCGCCATCGGAAGGCGGGGTGGAATGCGCGCCGGGCGCAACCGACCGGGCGCGTGGAGAGCGCGCACCTCGCACCGGTCGAACGCCACCGGGAAAGCACCGGCGGGTCCGGCCCGCCGCACGGCGCAAGACCTGTACGCCAGATGGCCGGAGCATGGCGAATGCGCAGCGTAGTCACAGGCCAGGGCTGACCAGGCGTCGGTCCCGCCATGGTCTTCACAGCTGCCAAGAGCCGTTCCGGGGCCTTCACGAGCGCCCCAATTCCGGCCGGCGGGCCAGCCTACCGGCCGCCACCTGCCCGGATGAGTCAGCCGTGTTACGGGTTGATGTTCCGTCATTAAGCTTTTGATGCAGCTCGGTTGGCTTCGGGCCAATCTTTCGGGCTGATGTTCTATCAGCCGGCTACCAGCCTTCCCCAGCTGGCGCTCCGGGCGCGAAAACGGCCCAACTCCGAGCGCCGGCATGCTTAAAATCGGAAGGTAGCACCAGCAGATGCTTCACAACTCGACTCACCTCTGGCTAGGGTGGTCGTCACGTACAGCGACGCGCCCGGTGTAGCCATCACGCCTGTAGGGGGACTATGGCCGTCTCTGATGTCGCTGCCGTGGACCGAAAGCTCAACCGCGCCCGGTCAGTTCGGGGGAACCGGAACGGCGCGCCGGCACCACCGAAGGGTGCCCTAGCGGTTCACGGTCGGACATCACTCTCCTGATCTGCCGGGTCGGGCGGCCGCGCCCACCCACCGCCGGGGTTTCGCCGACCCCGAACGGCACCACAGGCCTGCCAGCCTGCCGGTGCGCCCGGCCGCCCTCCGGTGTCCATCCATCACCACACCCCAGCGGATCCCAACCGTCGTGACACAGCAGTCCGACGGTGCCGAAGGGTGCCTTCACCGCGCTGCCAGGCGCGGCTCCATCCCGACCCCGCGTCTCACCGCGCGGTCGGACCGTCCAGCGTTGATCTCCGCCAGCCACAGGGGGGCTCACATGAACACTCTCTCGATCGTAATACCCGCCCTCAACGAAGCCGAAAACCTGCCTGCCGTGATGGCCTCGATCCCCTTCTCCGGTCTCCGGCAGGAGGGTTGGGAGACCGAGGTGCTGGTCGTCGACAACGGATCGACCGACGGCACCGGCGACGTCGCCCGCTCACTCGGCGCCCGGGTGGTCGCGCAGCCCGCGCGCGGCTACGGCAACGCCTACCACGCCGGATTCGGCGCGGCGACCGGTGAGGTGATCGCCACCGGCGACGCCGACCGCACCTATCCCTTCGACGACCTGCCCCGCCTGTTGCGCACCCTGGTCGACCACGACGTCGAGTTCATGACGACCAACCGGCTCGCCCGCGGCAACAGCGAGGCCATGAAGCCCTCGCACTCCCTCGGCAACCACGTGCTCAGCGCGGTCAGCCGCACGCTCTTCCGCAACGAGCTGCGCGACTCGCAGTCCGGCATGTGGATCTTCCGCCGCTACGTCTGGCAGCGCCTGGACGTCCGCTCCACCGGGATGTCCTTCTCCCAGGAGATCAAGAACGCTGCCACCAGGGCGGGTTACCGCTACCTGGAGGTCCCCATCGAGTACCGCAAGCGCGGCGGCCAGGTGAAGCTGAACGCCTTCCGGGACGGCACCGAGAACCTGCGCCAGCTCTTCGAGCACAACTTCCGCAAGACCCGCCCGGTCCTCCGGCCGGCGGTCGTCCCCGCCCAGGAGTTCGACAAGGTATGACCTCACTGCTCGGGAGGACCGGGACGCCCGCGGTCCAACCCCCTCCGCGCCCGGTGGACCGGCGGCGGCGCGGGGCGGGCCGCGGCGGCGGCCGTCCCGGGCGGCGGCGGGCCGTGCTCGCGGCGGTCGCCGTGCTGGTCGCGGCGACCGTCGGGCCGGTGCTGTGGGCCCAGCCGGCGGTCCGGCTGGCACTGCGGCAGTCGTTCACCCGGATCCCGGCCGACTACACCGAGCTGTACTTCACCCAGTCGCCGACCACCTCCGGCGGTGACGCGGTGGTCCCGATCTCGCTGGTGCAGCACGGCACGCCCGGCCAGTCGCTCCAGCTACGGGTCTCACTGACCAGGCCCGACGGCACGGTCACCGCGAGCAGCACCGTCACCCTCGTCCCGAAGCCGGACGCCGCGGTCGGCACCACCGTCCGCCTGCCGCTGCCCGAACCGGACGCGGTCGTCCAGGTCGCGCTGCTGGGCACCGCCCAGACGCTGCGCTACCGCTTCCCCCAACCCAAGGCACCGACACCATGACCTCCGCACCTCGCGTCACCGTCACCACCAGTTGGGACGACGGGCACGTGCTCGATCCCCGGCTGGCCGACCTGCTGGACCGCTACCGGCTGCCCGGCACCTTCTACATCGCTCCGCGCAACCTGGAGTTCGCGCCCGCCGAGCGGCTGTCCGCGGCCGGCATCCGGGAGTTGGCCGAGCGCTTCGAGATCGGCGGCCACACCCTGACCCACCAGCGCCTGCCGCAGCTCAGCGATGCCGCCGCGGCCGAGGAGATCCGCAGCGGGCGAGCCGAGTTGGAGGACATCACCGGCTCGCCGGTGACCAGCTTCTGCTACCCGCGCGGCGAATACACCCCGGGGCAGGTGACGTTGGTCGAGCAGGCCGGCTTCACGCTGGCCCGCACCGTCCGGCGCGGCAGCCTGCGGCCGGGCCACGCACTGGAGTTGGCCACCACGGTCAACGCCTACACCCACCGGGTGGACGGCCCGCTCGCGCTGCGGCTGGCCGGTGGCCGGCCCTGGACGGCGGCCCGGCTCTACCTGGCCTGGGACGAGCTGGCGGTCCACTTCTTCGACCGCTGCCTGCGCGAGGGTGGCGTGTTCCACCTCTGGGGGCACAGCTGGGAGGTCGACGCGCGCGGCGAATGGGCCCGCCTGGAACGGGTGTTGGCGCACATCGCGGGCCGTCCAGGAGTGGCCTACCGGACCAACCGCGAACTGCTCGCGCTGGCGGCCTGATGCCCACCATCCTGCAGATCACGCCGTACTACCCACCCCATCTCGGCGGCCTGGAACGGGTGGTGGAGAACCTGGCGGCCGGACTGGCCGACCGGCACGAGGTCCAGGTGCTGACCACCACGATCGGCGCCGAGGGTGCGCCGCGCCGCTCCCGGCAGGGCGCGGTGACCGTTCGCCGGCACCGCTCGGTCGAGGTGGCGCACACCCCGCTGGTGCCCGGCCTGCTGCTGTCACTGCTGCGCCGTCCGCGCGGCACCCTGCTGCACCTGCACTCGGCGCACGCCCTGCTGCCCGAACTGGTCGCGCTCACCGCGCGGTTGCGGCGCCAGCCGTTCGTGCTCCACTTCCACCTGGACGTGGACGCCTCGGGTCGGCTGGGCCGGCTGCTGCCCGCCTACAAGAAGCACGTCTTCGGCCCGGTGCTGCGGGCCGCCGCCGCGGTGATCGTGCTCACCGAGGCGCAGGCCGAGTTCGTCCGGCGGACCTACCGGGTGCCCGAGCGGCGGATCCACATCGTGCCGAACGGGGTGGACCGCGGCTACTTCATGCCGGTCCGCGAGGTGGCCGAGCGCCCGTTGGAGCTGCTCTACGTCGGGCGGTTGAGCGCCCAGAAGAACGTCGCGCGGCTGCTGGCGGCGATCGCCCTGCTGCGCGCCCCGGTCCGACTGCGGATCGTCGGGGACGGCGAGCTGCGCGGCCAACTCGAGGCACAGGCAATCGAGTTGGGCTTGACCCAGGTGGACTTCGCGGGGGCCCGACTGGGCCCCGAGCTGGTCCGCGCCTACGCCGAGGCGGACGCCTTCGTGCTGCCCTCGGACAAGGAGGGGATGCCGCTGGTCGCCCTGGAGGCGATGGCCGCGGGGCTGCCGGTGATCGCCACCGACGTCCCCGGGAACGCCGAACTACTGGGTGACATCGGCCTGTTGGCAGCACCGGAGCCGGCCGCGCTGGCCGCCGCGATCGACGCGGTGGCGGGCGATCCGGAGCTGCGCGCGCGACTCGCCCGGCGCAGCGCGGAGGCGGCGCCCGCGTTCGCCTGGGACGCGGTGGTCCGCCGGGTGGAGCGGGTCTACGCGGAGGTGCTGGCGTGAGGGCGCTGAGCCGGGCCGTCGCCCGGCGCACCAGGGCCCGCCGGGCGCTGCTCGCCGGCACCGCGCTGGCCACCGGCCTGGAGCTGCTGCCAGGGGTCCCGGTGCCGCTGCTCGCCTGCGCCGGGTTCTGGCTGCTGCTCGGCGCGCCCGGCCTGCTCTGGTACGGCTACGCGAACCGGTTCGTCGCCACCCGGGACGGCCGCGCGCTGGTCGCCGTCCCGCTCGCGATCGGCACCGATCTGGTCTCGGCGCTGCTGCTGAACACCGTGCTGCCGCCGCTGGGCGACGACCACCCGCTGCGGCGGGCCCCGCTCGCGCTCGCCGCCGCGCTGACCGTGCTGCTGCTCGCCTGGGCCGGGCCCGCCGAGGCCCGCCCGCCGAGGCGCGGACCGGGAGCCGTCGCCCGACCGCGCCGACGTCCGGTGCCCGGGCTGCGGCCGGTGCTGCTGCTCGGCGCCGGCTGCCTGCTGCTCAGCGTGGCCGGCGCGGTCCGGCTGAACAACGGCCTCGGCTCGACCGTCGCCGTGCTCGCGCTGGTCGCGATGGCCGCGCTGCTCGCCCAGTTGCTGCGCCGGCGGCGCCGCTACGCGGAGCCGGTGCTGGAGCTGGGCCTGTTCCTGGTGGCGGCCGCGCTGCTGCTGCTCACCTCGCTGCGCGGCTGGTACATCACCGGTCACGACATCCAACGCGAGTACGAGGTCTTCCAGTTGGCCTCGAGCGCCGACCGCTGGCAGATCTCCGCCTTCCGCGACCCGTACAACGCCTGCCTGAGCATCACCCTGCTGCCCACCGCGTTCGCCCGGCTCACCGGGATCAGCGGCCTCTACGTCTTCAAGGCCGTCTTCCCGCTGCTCTTCGCACTCAGCGCGCCGCTGATCCACCGCTCGGTGCGCAACGTCGCGCAGCGGATGGTGGCGCTGCTGTCGGCGCTCTACTTCATGGCGTTCCCGACCTTCTTCACCGACATGACCTTCCTGGCCCGCCAGGAGATCGCCTTCCTGCTGCTGGGCGCCGCCATGGTGGTGCTCACCGAGCCGGCCCGGCCGCTGCGACAGCGCCGGGTCGCGTTCACCGGGTTGATGGGCGGCGTGGTGCTCTCGCACTACTCCACCACCTACGTGGTGGTGCTGGTGCTGGGTGCCGCGCTGGCCACCGACCGCGGCTGGCGGCTGCTGGCCCGCGCCCGGCGCCGGAGCCCGGGCGCTCCCGCGGTGGGCTTCGTGACCTGGTGGATGGTGGCCGCCACCGCCGCCGCGGCGGTGCTCTGGACCGGCCCGCTCACCGACACCGGCGGCCAGCTGCGCAGCACCCTCACCGAGACCGTGCAGCAGGCGATCGACCCCGGGAAGGCGCAGAGCGGCTCCTCCGACACCTCGTACAGCCTGCTCGGCGGCTCGGCGGCCACCCCGCAGCAGCGGCTCGGCGAGTACCGGGCGGACACCGTCACCGAGACCGCCAAGGACCGGGCGAACGGCGGCTACCTGCCGCTCCAGACGGTCGACCAGTACCCGATCCAGGCGGTCTCCGAGCCCGACCTGCCGCTCACCGGGCTCGGCCGCGCCCTGCAACACGCCGGGCTGGACGTCTCCGCCGCCAACAAGCTGGTCCGCCAGTGGGCCGCCGACCTGCTGCAACTGCTGCTGGTGATCGGCCTCGCGGTCTGCCTCTGGTCCCGCCGACGGGCCTTCCGGCCGGCCCGCGACCAGGTCACCTTGACCATCGCCATGGTGGGCGTGATCGGCCTGCTCACCGTGCTGCCGCAGCTGTCGGTGGACTACGGCGTGCTGCGCGCCTTCCAGCAGGGGCTGTTCTTCTTCGGCCCGTTCATCGCGGCCGGCTCGCTCTGGGTGTTCCGCTGGGCCCGGCGCTGGGCGGTCCCGCTGGCCGGCACCCTCGCGGTGGCGTTCTTCCTGGACCTGACCGGGGCCGTCCCGCAGGTGATCGGCGGCTACCCGCCGCAGCTCAACCTCAACAACGCGGGCCAGTACTACGACATCTACTACGTCCAGCCGCAGGAGCGCAGCGCGATCAGCTGGCTGGAGCAGCGCACCACCGACGACCAGAAGCAGGACGTCCAGTCCGAGGTGCAGACCGACCGCTACACCTTCAGCCGCTTGCAGACGCTGATCCACGGCCGGGCGCTGAACGACATCTACCCGACCTTGATCGGCACCGACTCCTACGTCTTCCTCGGGAGCACCACGGTGACCAAGGACGAGGCGACCACCTTCTACCGGGGCGATCTGGTGACCTACCGCTACCCGATGGGCCTGCTCGACGACATGAAGAACGAGATCTACAGCAGCGACGGGGCGGAGATCTTCCGGTGACTCCTCGGGTGACTCCTCCGGTGACGACCACGCCCCCCCGGATCCTGCTGGTCAGCCACTACTACCCGCCGCACGTCGGCGGCATCGAGAACGTGGTGCGCCAGGAGGCCGGCCAACTCGCCGCGCGGGGAGCCGAGGTGGCCGTGCTGACCAGCGGCGGGCGACGCACCGGGACGGTCACCGAGGAGGGCGTCCGGGTCGGCCGGATCGCCGCCTGGAACGGGATCGAACGGCGCACCGGCGTGCCGTTCCCGCTCCCCGCGCCCCGGCTGCTGCGCGAGGCGCTGCGACGGGCCCGCCGGGCCGACGTGGTCCACGTGCACGACTGCCTCTACCCGACCTCCTGGGCCGCCTGGGCCGCCGCGCTGCTCACCCGGACCCCGCTGGTGCTCACCCAGCACGTCGGGCTGGTCGCGCACCCCTCGGCGCTGGTGCGCGGTGTGCAGCGGGCGGTGTACGCGGTGTTCGGGCGGGCGCTGCTGCGCCGGGCCCGCCGGGTGCTGGTCCTCAACGCGACGGTCCGCGAGTTCGTCCTGGCGCACGGCGCCCGCCCGGACGCGGTGCGACAGTTGGCGAACGGCGTGGACACCGCGCTGTTCCACCCGGCGGGTTCGGACGAGGAGGTCCGCGAGGCCCGCGCGACGTACGGGCTGCCGGACGGGCGGGTGCTGGTGCTCTTCGTCGGCCGGCTGGTCCCCAAGAAGGGGTACGACCTGCTGCGGGCCGCCGCCGGACCGGAGTACGACCTGGTCTTCGTCGGCACCGGCGGCGAGGGCGTGCCGGCGGACGCCGAGGGCGTGCACCACCTCGGCGCGCTGCCCCCCGAGCAGGTCGCCGAGGTCTACCGGGCCTGCGACGTCTTCGCGCTGCCCTCCACCGCCGAGGGGTTCCCGCTCACCGTCCAGGAGGCGATGGCCGCCGGGCTGCCGGTGGTCACCACCGACGACCCCGGCTACGCGCCCTACGCGCTGGACCGCGAGCGGGTCAGCCTGCTGCCCCGGGACGCCGGGCGGCTGCGCGCCGAACTGGCCGCGCTGGCCGCCGACGCCCCGCGCCGCGAGCTGATGGGACGGTACGCGCGGGACTACGCCGAGCGGAGCTTCGGCTGGCCGGAACACGTCCGAGCGCTGCTCGACCACTACCGGGCCGCGGGGGAGAGCGGATGAGGCGGGCGCTGACCGGGCCGGTACTGGACGTCGCGCTGGTGCACGGCCTGCTCGGCTGGCTCTACGTCGCGGCCTGGGCCGCCACCCGCCCCGACACCCTCTCCGGCTCGCTCACCTCCTGGCTGCCACTGCGCCGCGACACCTTCGGCGCGCTCTGCTTCGCCGTCTCCGCGCTGGCCCACCTGGCCCGCGGGCTGCGCGTCGAGCGGGTCCCGTGGCGGCGGGGCCGCGGCGACCGGACGGACGCGCTGCTGCGCACCCTGACCGGCTATCCGCTGCTGGCCTGGGCCTACCTCTGCGTCAACTCGCTGACCCATCCGCAGACCATCGACCGGCAGCTGACCCACTTCGCCGCCGTCCCGACCGAGGGCACCGCCGCGGTCGGCTGCTTCGCGCTCTCCGCCGCCGCGCTGCTCGCCCTGCGGCTGCGCGCCCGGCATCCCGTCACGGGGGCCGGCCGTGGCTGAACCCGACCAGGTGACGCGCAGCTCCTTCTACCTGCTGCTGGCCACCGCCGGCACGGCCGGCCTGGGCTTCCTGTTCTGGGTGGTCGCCGCCCACCTGTTCAGCCCGGCCCAGGTCGGCACCGCCACCTCGCTCACCAACGCGATGTCCCTGATCGCCTACTTCAGCCTGTTCGGGCTGAACAGCACGCTGGTGCGGTTCCCCGCGCCGGGCGAGCTGCGGCACGCGCAGATCTGCCAGGCGGTGCTGCTGGTCTTCGTGGCCGGCTGCCTGCTCGGCACCGGCTACCTGCTCGGGCTGCCCTGGTACGGCGCGCGGCTGCTGGCGGTGCGCGAGGATCCGGTGCAGGCGGTCGCGCTGGTGCTGTTCTGCGCGCTCTCGGCGGTCAACCTGCTGACCGACGCGGTCTTCGTCAGCGAGCGGCTGGCGCAGTACAACACCCTGGTCGACGGGGTGCTGCAGGGCGCCACCAAGCTGGCGCTGCCGTTCGCGCTGACCGGGCTGGGCGCGTTCGGCATCGTCGCGGCGACCGGCGGCGGCTACGCGGTGGCGGTGCTGGCCTCGCTCTGGTTCCTCCGTCGCCGGCTGGGCCTGCGCCCGCGACTGGTCGCGAGCGGCACCCGGCTGCGCGAGCAGCTGGGCTTCTCGGTCGCCAGCTACCTCTCCAGCCTGCTCAACCTGGCGCCGCTGCTGGTGCTCCCGCTGATCGTGCTGCAACGGCTGGGCACCGAGGCGGCGGCCTACTACTTCGTCGCGTTCCAGATCGCCAACCTGGCCAACGCGGCCTCCTTCGCGGTCAGCGAGTCGATGTTCGCCGAGGTCTCCGCCGACGAGTCGCGCTTCGCCGAGGTGCTGCGCCGCTCGGCCCGGCTGATCGCGCTGGTCCAGCTGCCGGCCGCGGTGGTGCTGGCGGCCGGCAGCGGCCTGCTGCTGCGGCTGTTCGGCGGCGCCTACCCGGCCCGGGCCCAGGGCCTGTTGGTGGTGCTGGCGCTGGGCACGGTCGCGGTGGCGGTGAACACCTGGTCCAGCTTCGCGATCAAGCTGGCCCGCCGGATGGCCCCGCTGATCTGGAGCAACGTCGTCTACGCGGTGGTCACCATCGGGCTGGCCGCCACCTGGGCCGGGCACGGGCTGGTCTGGTTCGGCTGGGCCTGGGACCTGGGCAACCTCGCCTCCGGCCTGGTCGCGCTGGCGGCGCTGGCCCGGGTCCGGATCCGGCGGCCACGGCACGCCGCTCCCCGACGCATCCCCTCTCCCGAACGGAGCATGAGCCGATGAACGCCGTCCCGATGAACGCCGTCCCGAGGAACGCCGTCCCGAGGAGCGTGGTGGTCGTCAACGCCTACGTCCGCGAGAACGCCGGCGACGCCGCCCTGCTGGCGGTCTGTCTGCGGCAGGTCCGCGCGGCCTTCCCGGACGCCGAGATCACCGTCGCCGGGATGGAGGACCCGGCCGTCCACCCGGAGTTCGACGGCGCCGCGAACCTCGGCTCGATCCGCCGCTACGTCGCCGACGGCACGGTCTCCACGCCGCGCCGGGTGCTGCGCAAGGCGCTCGGCCTGGCCGCCGCGCCGGTGGCCCTGCTGCTGCCCCCCGCGCTGACCCGGCTGCTGCGGCCGCTGCTGCCCGCCGAGGTGCGCCGCGAGGCGGTCGCGGTGGCCGGGGCCGACCTGGTGGTGTCGATGGGCGGCGGGTACTTCAACGCCCGGCCCGGGCTGGACGGTTACCAGAACGTCTTCTACGTGGTGCTGCCGCTGCTGCTGGCGCAGCGCCGGGGCGTGCCGGTGGTGCTCGCGCCGCAGTCCTTCGGCCCGTTCCCGGCCCCGGCCCAGCGCCGACTGGCGGCGCACGTGGTGCGCCGGGCGGCGCTGGCGCTGGCCCGGGAGGACGTCAGCGTGGAGATCCTGGCGGACTGCGGGGTGCGCGGCGCGCCCGTGCGCCGCGCGGTGGACTCCGGCTTCGCCTTCGCTCCGCCACCGCTGACCGACTGGCGGACCCGGCTCGGGGTCGGGCCGGACGTGCCGCTGGTCGGGGTGACCGCCCGGCAGTGGCTGCCGCCGCAGGCCCAGCAGGCCTACGAACGGGCGCTGGCCACGACCGTCGACGCCGTCCGGGCGAGCGGCGCCGAGGTGGTGCTGATCCCCCAGGTCACCACCGACTACCTGGGCGACGACGACCGGATCGTCGAGCGCCGGATCGCCGACCGCTGCGCCACCCCACCGCTGCTGGTCACCGAGCGGGTCGACTTCCGCGAGCTCAAGGGCCTCTACGGCGAGTGCTCCTACGTGCTGGGCACCCGGTTCCACTCGGTGATCTTCGCGCTGACCAGCGGGGTGCCGTGCATCGCGATCGAGTACGAGCACAAGACCCGCGGGATCATGCGGGACCTCGGGCTGGAGGAGTGGGTGCTGCCGATGCCCGAGGTCTCCGCCGAACGGCTGGGCGCGCTGGTCGAGAAGCTGCACGCGGGCCGCGCGGAGTACCTGCGGGCGCTGGCCGAGCGGCTGCCGGGCTACGTCGCCCGGGCCGAGGAGCTGCCCGAGCTGCTGCGCGCGGTCACCGCCGGCCGGCCGGTGGGGGCCGCCGCGTGACCCGACGCACGATGACGCGGCCAACCGTGCTGCTGGCCACCCCGTACTTCCCGCCCGACACCGGTGGGGTCGAGCAGTACACCTGGCAGCTGGCCCGGCAGCTGCGGACCCGGCACGGCTACCGGGTGGTGGTCGCGGCCACCGCGAGCGACGGCGCCGGCCCCGGGCGGCACGAGGAGCCGGACGGCGTCGTGGTGCACCGGCTTCCGGCGCCGCTGCGGGTCTCCCGCACCCCGCTCGGCACCGGCTGGCGGCAGGCGCTGCGCGAGCTGGTCCGCAGCGAGGAGGTGGACCTGGTCAACGCGCACGCCCCGGTGCCGCTCTTCGCCGACGCCGCCGCCCGGGCCTGCGGCGACCGCCCGTTCGTGCTGACGTACCACACCGGCCGGATGCGCCAGGGCGGCCCGCTCTGGAACACGGTCTGCTCGGCCTACGAGCGGACCCTGCTGGCCGGCACCGCCCGCCGGGCCACCGAACTGATCTGCTCGTCCGACTACGTCCGGGCCGACCTGGCGCGGCTGTTCGCCGGCCGGGCCACCACCGTCTCGCCCGGGGTGGACCTCGACCGCTTCGCCCCGAGCCCGCTCCCGGAGGCGCCGCTGGTGCTGTTCGCCGGCTCGCTGGAGCACGCGACCGGTTACAAGGGCCTGCCCGACCTGCTGCGCGCGGCCGCCCGGCTGGCCGGGAGCCTGCCCGGACTGCGGGTGGAGGTGGTCGGCGACGGCTCGGCGGCCACCGACCACCGGCGGCTGGCGGAGCGGCTGGGGATCGCCGACCGGGTCCGCTTCAGCGGGCGGCTCACCGGGCCCGAGCTGACCGCCGCCTACCGCCGGGCCCGGGTGCTGGCCCTGCCGACGCACTACGACAGCTTCCCCACCGTGCTGGTCGAGGCGATGGCCGCCGGTCGGCCGGTGGTCAGCACCCGGGTCGGTGGGATCCCGTCGCTGGTCACCGACGGCGTGCACGGGCTGCTCACCGCGCCGGGCGACCTCGTGGGGCTGGCCACCGCGCTGCGCCGGGTGCTGACCGACCGGGAGCTGGCCGAGCGGCTCGGCGCGGCCGGCCGGGCCCGGGTGGCCGCCGACCTCTCCTGGCAGCGGCAGGCCGACCGGACCGCCGAGGTCTTCGCCCGCGCGCTGGAGCGCCGGCCGCGCCGGGGCGTGGCGGTGGTCGCGCCCTACTACCCGCCGAAGATCGGCGGGGTGGAGAACTACGCCGCCCGGATCGCCCGGGCGGTGGCCGACGATCCCGGGCTGCGGGCCGCCGTGATCACCAGCAACACCACCGGGCGGCGGACCACGGTCTCGGTCGAGGCCGGCCTGCCGGTGGTCCGGCTGGGCACCTGGGCGCGGCTCTCCAACACCCCGCTCAGCCCGCTCTGGCCGCTCCAACTCCGTTACTGGCTGCGGAAGTTGGATGCCGACGTGGTCAACGCGCACGCTCCGGTGCCCGGGCTGGGCGACCTGGCGGTGGCGCTCAGCGGCGCCCGGCCGGCCGTGCTGACCTACCACGCCGGCTCCATGGCCAAGGGGCAGGCCGGAGTCGACCGGCTGATCGAGGGCTACGAACGGCTGCTGCT
This sequence comes from Kitasatospora sp. NPDC052896, assembly GCF_044547075.1. Lineage (NCBI taxonomy): Bacteria > Bacillati > Actinomycetota > Actinomycetes > Kitasatosporales > Streptomycetaceae > Kitasatospora > Kitasatospora sp. NPDC052896. The sequence continues at coordinate 1,111,984 of NZ_JBITZU010000001.1, read as the reverse complement.
GCCCCGGGTGTTCGCCCGGGCCCGGGCGCTGGTCGCGGTCTCCCCGGTCTCGCTGGCGGCCGGGTGCGCCGGCGCGGTGCGCATCCCGCCGGGCGTGGACGTCGAGCGGTTCACCCCCGGCCCGCCGGTCGCCGAGCGGCCGCGGACCGTGCTCTACGTCGGCCGGCTGGACCGCAGCTCGGCCTGGAAGGGCCTGCCGGTGCTGCTGGAGGCGTTCGCCGCGCTGGACGACCTGCCGGCGGCCCGGCTGCGGCTGGTCGGCGACGGCGACGCGCTGGACGAGCACCGCGGGCACGCCGAGCGGCTGGGGCTGGCCGACCGGGTGGTCTTCACCGGCGCGCTCACCGGCCGCGCGCTGGTCGCCGAACTCCAGCAGGCCGCGCTGCTGGTGCTGCCCTCGCTGACCTCCGCCGAGTCGTTCGGGATGGCCCTGATCGAGGCGATGGCCTGCGGCACGCCGGTGGTCGGCTCGGCGGTCGGCGGGATCCCGCACGTGATCGCGGACGGCGAGACCGGGCTGCTGGTGCCGCCCGGCGACCCGGCCGCGCTGGCGGCGGCCTGCCGGCGGCTGCTCACCGACGCCGGCACCGCGGACCGGTTCGGCACGGCCGGCCGCCGCCACGTCGTCGAGCACCACGCCTGGCCCGGCCTGACCGAGCGGTATCTACGACTCTTCCGAGCACTGCCGCGCGGATGACCGGACGGTCGGACGGCGCGCCGCTCGCGGACCGGCCCGCCCGCAGCGCGGCGATCGCCCCGCGCAACGCCGCGAGCGCGGGCTTGGCGCTGCCGTCGGCCCGGCGCAGGCCGTACCAGTTCTCGGTGCTGTCCGGCTGACCGTTCGCCGCCTGGCTGTCCCGGTCGGTGTACCAGATCAGCGCGCCGATGCCCGGGTCGGCGGCCGCGGTGCGCACCGCGTCGGCGGCGATCTCGGCCTGCCGGGCCTCGGTGACGTGCGTGGTGGCCGGGCCGATGTCGCTCGGGGCGCCGTCCGAGGCCACGCCCGGGCCGCCGGTCGGCGCGCCGACCTCGGTGATCCAGACCGGCAGGTCGGGGGTCCCGGCCTGGGTCAGCACGCTGCGCAGGCTCACCTTCGTCCGGTCGATCTGCTCCCAGGCGGTGCCGAAGCCGGTGGTCGCGCTGGGCAGGTACGGATAGGTGTACGGGTGGTAGCCCACCGCGTCGACGGCCCGGGTGCCGCCCTGCCGAGCCACCTGGGCCAGGAAGTCGGTGGGCGCCACGTCCCCGTCCTTGGTGCTGGTCGGGGCCAGGCCGCCGAGCACCACGAAGGCCCGCCGGTCGGCGTGCCGCAAGGCCGCGGAGGCCGCCTCGAGGGAGGCGGCGAAGGCGACCGGGTCGGGCGCGGGCGCCCAGAAGGCGGTCATGTTGGGCTCGTTCCAGACCTCCCAGTCGTGCACCCCGCGCGGCGCGTAGCGGCGGGCCGCCGCGGCGGCGAAGGCCGCGAACTGGGCCGGGTCGCGCGGGCCGCAGGCCGGGTCGGCGCAGCCGTCCGGGCGGGCCCAGGGCGGGGTGTCGGTGAGCACCGGAAGCACGGTCAGCCCACGCGCCGAGGCGGCGGCGACCACCCGGTCGAACAGGTGCCAGGCGTAGTCGCCCCGGCCGTCGTGCTGGATGTCGTCCCAGGACAGGTCGGCACGGACCACGTTCGCGCCGACCTGCACCGCGGTGTCCAGCGCGGCGGCCAGGTCGGCGTCGGACATCCAGACCAGCCGGTCACCGTAGGCGATCCCGGTGATCGGCCGGGTCGGCGGCGGGGGCGACGGGACCGGCCGGGGGCGGGACGGACTCCCGCACCCGGCCAGCAGCAGGCAGAGCAACGCGCACAGCAGCACCGCCGACCGCCGCCGCCCCGGTCGCATCCGCCACCTCCTCGTCGCCGCAGCCGGCCGCGCGGTCAGAGCTCCTTGCGGAACGCCTCGGCCGCCGCCAGGAAGAGGTTGTTGCCCTCGACCTCGCCGATCGTCACCCGGACGCCCTCGCCGGCGAACGGCCGGACGATCACCCCGGCCGCGGCGCAGGCCGCCGCGAACTCCATGGTCCGCTCGCCCAGCCGCAGCCAGACGAAGTTGGCCTGCGAGTCGGGAACCGTCCAGCCCTGGGCGGTCAGCGCGGCGGCCACCCGGGTGCGCTCGGCGACCAGCGCCTCGACCCGGACCAGCAGCGCGTCCTCGGCCCGCAGCGAGGCCACCGCGGCGTCCTGGGCCAGCTGGCTGACCCCGAACGGCACGGCGGTCTTGCGCAGCGCGGTGGTCACCGCCTCGTGCGCGACCGCGAAGCCGACCCGCAGCCCGGCCAGCCCGTAGGCCTTGGAGAAGGTCCGCAGCACGCAGACGTTCGGCCGGTCGCGGTAGAACTCGATGCCGTCCGGCACCTGCTCGTCGCGGATGAACTCGCGGTAGGCCTCGTCCAGCACCACCAGGATGTCGCCGGGCACCGCGTCCAGGAACCGCTCCAGCTCGGGGCGGCGGATCGCCACACCGGTCGGGTTGTTCGGGTTGCAGACGAAGATCAGCCGGGTCCGCGGGGTGATCGCGGCCAGCATCGCGTCGAGGTCGTGCTCCTCGCCGGCGGTCAGCGGGACCGCGACCGGGGTGGCACCGGCCACCTGGGTGATGATCGGGTAGGCCTCGAAGGAGCGCCAGGCGAAGATCACCTCATCGCCCGGACCGGCGGTGGAGAGCACCAGCGACTGGGCCACGCCGACCGAGCCGGTGCCGGTGGAGATGTGCTCGGCGGGGACGTCGAAGCGCCCGGCCAGCTCGGCGGTGAGCTCGTTGACCCCCATGTCGGGGTAGCGGTTGAGGCTGCCGGCCGCCGCGACCGCGGCCTCCAGCACGCCGGGCAGCGGCTCGTACGGGTTCTCGTTGGAGGACAGCTTGAACGCGTCGGCGCCGGCCGGCTTGCCGGGCTTGTAGGTGGGGATGCCGTCGAGGCTCGGCCGAAGCCGGGGGCCCTGTGCTGCCGTACCGCTCACGGTGGTGCTCTCCATTCGTGGTCACTGGGGCCGGTACCCCGGTGGGGGCGTGGTCCCGGCCGGCCCGCGCCCCGGCGCGCCGTTGTGCGCCGGTGGCGGAACGCGGCGGATTCTCCCCGGTCGGGTGCCTAGCACGATACCGAGCACGCTCACCCGTAGGAGTGAGATGTCCGGCCCCGGTACCGATGCGGATCAGCCATTGTGCCTCGTTCGGATGGCGTATGTCAGAGGTAATCAGCCGAAATCAGACCCCTGATCCAAGGGGTGAGACGAACCGTGGTCATGGAGAAACGTATCTCCGGAGCCGCTTCGCGGACGGCTGCCCGGCCGCGCTCCAGCACCATACGATCGGTCAGCCATGACAGCAGCAGCCAACCAGAGCGGTCGGCGACCCACCACCTCACGACGTCTGGAACGGGCCGGCATCCGGGATGTGGCAGCAGCCGCCGGAGTGTCGATCACCACCGTCTCGGACGCCCTGAACGGGAAGGGCCGCCTGCCCGACGAAACCCGCAGCCGGGTGCGCGAGGTCGCCGAGCGCCTCGGCTACCGGCCGTCCGCCGCCGCCCGGACGCTGCGCACCGGCCGGTCCGGCCTGATCGGACTGACCGTCACCACCTATGGCGAGGAGCCCTTCACCTTCACCGAGTTCGCCTACTTCGCCGAGATGGCCCGGGCCGCCACCAGCGCCGCGCTGGGCCGCGGCTACGCGCTGGTGGTGCTGCCAGCCTCGTCCCGGCACGACGTGTGGAGCAACGTCGCCCTGGACGGCACCGTGGTGATCGACCCGGCCGACCAGGACCCGCTGGTCAGCGAGCTGTACCGGTCCGGGGTGCCGGTGGTCAGCGACGGCAAGCCGGGCAACTGCCCGGTCACCGCCTGGGTCGACAACGACCACGAGGCCGCCGTGCTCGGCATCCTGGAGCACCTCAGCGAGGCCGGCGCCCGCCGGATCGGCCTGCTCACCGGCACCAGCACCGACACCTACACCCGGCTCTCCACCGAGGCCTACCTCGCCTGGTGCGCCAGGGTCGGCCAGGAGCCGGTCTACGAGACCTACCCCGCGCACGACCCGGCCGCCGGCGCGGTCGCCGCCGACCGGCTGCTGGCCCGCCCGGACCGCCCGGACGCGGTCTACGGCCTGTTCGACCCGAACGGCACCGACCTGCTCGCCGCCGCCCGCCGCTACGGCCTGCGGGTGCCGGACGACCTGCTGCTGGTCTGCTGCAGCGAGAGCGACGTCTACGCGGGCACCGAGCCGCCGATCACCACCCTCTCGCTCAAGCCGCGACGGATCGGCACCACCGTCGTCAACCTGCTGATCGACGCGATCGAGGGGGTCGACTCGGGGACCGGAGTGGACATCGCCCGGCTCTTCCCGCCCCGCTTCCGCACCGACCGGGCCGGCCCGCCGCCCGGCACCCTGATGCCCACCGAGCTCATCGTCCGGGCCTCGTCCCAGCGCCGCAGCCCCCGAACCACCGTCAGCCCACCGCGCTCCCCGGGCGAGGTCTGAGCTCCCCCGGCCCCGTCCGGGAGGCGCCCCCACGGCGGCGAACGGCCCGGCGGACGGATTGGATACCCACCGGGTGGGGACGACGGTGTAGCGGTCTTCCTATGATGGGCGAATGACTCCCGAGGACCGCTTCTCAGGGCCTGAACCGCACCGCACGGGCCCCCACCCGCACCAGGACCTCGACGTGCTGCCGTACGGCTCGTACTTCGAGCCCAACCAGCCTCAGGAGTACCCGGGTTCGCCGGAGGACCAGCCCGACGAGCCGGACGCCGCCTTCCACGGCTACGGCGGTGCCCGCTACCTGGAGCAGCACTGGCCGGTGGCCGGGCACGAGGCCCCGCAGGCCGCCGGGTACCCGCCGTTCCAGCCGGTGGCGCGGACCGCCGACGACCCGCCGACCATCGAGCTGGGCCCGCCGCTCAGCCTCGAGGACAACCCCTACGCGGCCACCGTGCCGGCCCAGGCCACCGACCCCGGGCCGGTCGGCCCGCTCTACGTGGTCGGCGACGTGCACGGCTACCTCGACGAGCTGCTCACCGCGCTGCACCAGCAGGGGCTGGTGGACTCCGAGGGCCACTGGTCGGCCGGCCGGGCCCGGGTCTGGTTCCTCGGCGACTTCACCGACCGCGGCCCGGACGGCATCGGGGTGATCGACCTGGTGATGCAGCTGGCCGCCGAGGCGGCCGCGGCCGGCGGCTACTGCCGCGCCCTGATGGGCAATCACGAACTGCTCTTCCTGGGCGCGCACCGCTACGGCGACGAGCCGGTGCAGTCCACCGCCGGCACCGCCTCGTTCCGGGCCGCCTGGCTGCTCAACGGCGGGCAGCAGCAGGACCTGGAACGGTTGCAGGGCCACCACATCAGCTGGCTCAAGCGGCTGCCGGCCATCGCGCTGGAGGACGACCACCTCCTGCTGCACTCGGACACCACCGCCTACCTGGAATACGGCAGCTCGATCGACGAGGTCAACGACGCCGTCCACGACCTGCTCGCGGACGAGGGCGCGGACGAGTGGTGGGACGCCTTCCGCCGGTTCACCAAGCGCTTCGCCTTCCGCGGCACGGCCGGCCCGATGGCGGCCGGCGAGCTGCTCGCCACCTACGGCGGGCACCGGGTGGTGCACGGGCACAGCCCGATCCCCTACCTCACCGGTGAGGCCAACGCGGACAGCGGCGAGCCGCCGTACGTGCCCGGCCCGTACATCTACGCGGACGAGCTGGCGGTGGCGATGGACGGCGGGGTCACCATGGAGGGCAAGCTGCTGGTCGCCCGGCTCCCGGTGGACTGAGCGGACAGCTGGGTCATCTGACGTCAAATCACCTGTACCGACCCCACTCGCACCCCTACCATCGAGGACACCCACTCCCGGGCCGTCACGCCCACCCCGCGCGACGCCGTCCACCGGTGGGCCGTCCACGTCCCTGACGGAGCGAACGGGGTCGTCATGACCTACACCCCGCGTCTGCGCGCCGAGGACCGACCGGACTTCGGCCGGACCCTCGACGCGGCACTGCGCGACCACGCCATCCGCACCGCGCTGCACGAGCGCGACACCGGGCCGACCGCCGAGCAGCTGCGCACCAGGGCGCTGTCCGAGCAGGACACCATCGCCCGCGCGGCCGCCGACGAGTACCGCCACTACACCGAGCTACGAGCCGGCCTGCGGCAGTCCGCACCGCCCCGGGCCGAAGTGGACGCCCCCGCGGCCGAGGGGCCGGTCCGCGAGCTGCTCGCCCAGTTGCACCCCGCGAACGGCGGCGGCGGGCCGTGGCCGGTGCTCACCGTGCTGGTCCCGTTGCTGACCGCGGGCGCGGCGGTGGTCCTGCTGCTGCTCGGCTACGCCCTGCGGGCCACCGACCCCCGGCTCGGCTACGCGCACGCGGTGCTGCTGGCCGGCTGGGCCGCCGCCGCGCTGGCGGCCGGCTCACTGCTGGTCGGCCTGGTCGGCCTGGTGCTCACCGCGCTGCGCGACAGCGCGGCCGGCCCGGACGGCCAGGACCCGGAGCTGCGCGCCGAGGTCGCCGAGGCCCGCACCGCCTGGCTCGCCGCACTCCGCGAACGCGGCCTGCTGCCCTACCTGCTGGCCAACCTGGACGCCGAACCGGCCGTCCCGCGGACCCCGGCACCGACTCCCCGACCCGCCGAGTTCACCTCCCCCGGCTACACCGGTGGCGGTTACGGCAGCCCCGGCTTCACCAGCCCCGCGGCGACACCCCCCGCGGCCCCCGCCGAGTTCACCTCCCCCGGCTACACCTCCCCGGGCTTCACCGGCCCCGACGAGGTCTGACTCCCGGACCCCGACCTACCGGACCCCGACCTGCCGGACCCCGACCTACCGGCTACGACAGATCGTGCGAGAAGTGCAACGCCACGATCGCCATCCGGCGGGCGTGGTAGAAGCGGTGCGCACCGTGGTTCGCCACCCCGGAGTCGAGTTCGATCCGTACACAACCCGACCGTCGGGCCCGGACCTCCAGCTCCTCGAAGAGCCGCGCGCCCACCCCCGTGGAACGCAGGTCGGGGGTGGTGACCAGGTCGTCCACCAGGAGCAGCCGGCCCCGGCTGGTGGTCAGGATCCGGTGCGCGGCGACCGCGACACAGCGTCCGTGCTCGTCGAACGCCCCGGTGAACACCAGCCCCTGCTCCTGGGCCTCGGCGGCGTAGGCGGCGAACTCGCGGGCGCCCATCCCGGGGCGCAGCAGCCGGATCAGCGGCGCGACGTCCCGCTCCAGCCCCGGGGCACCCGGCGCGACGTCAATCATGGTCAGCTCCACTCCGCCACCCTAGTGCGGCCGGACCACCGGTCCCGACCCACCGCCCTCCTCCCGGCCCACCACCCGGCATAGGGTCGGGCGCATGGCTATCCCTCCCTTCCTGGTGGAACTGCGGGCCCTGGTCGGCACCCGCCCGCTCTGGCTCACCTGCTCCTCCGTCGTCGTGCTGGACGACGCGGGCCGCCTGCTGCTCGGTCGGCGGGCGGACACCGGTCTCTGGGCGCTGCCCGGCGGCATCATCGACCCCGGCGAGCAGCCGGCCGACGCCGCCGTCCGCGAGTGCTTCGAGGAGACCGGCGTGATCGCCGTCCCGGAGCTGCTGACCTCGGTGAGCGTCTCCCCGCCGGTCACCTACCAGAACGGCGACCGGACCCAGTACATCGAGCTCACCTTCCGCTGCCGCGCGGTCGGCGGCGAGGCCCGGGTGAACGACGACGAGTCCCTGGAGGTCGCCTGGTTCGACCTCGACGCCCTCCCCGAGCTGGGCGCCGGTGACCGCGACCGGCTCAGCAAGGCCGTCGACGGCACCGGTCAGGCCGCGTTCACCTTCTCCGGCCTCACCGCCGTCCTCGACGAACCCACCGACCCGGCCGCCTGACCGCCCACTCGGCCGGCGCCACCGGGCGTCGGCCGACCGGTCGGCCCTCCCACCGGCGCTGTGCCCAGCCTTCCGCCGCCCGATCGGGGTGAGCCGCACGGCACGGCCGATCCGCTCGAACAGCGCGGCGCCGATCCGGCGTTCGAGCTTCCCGACCACCTGGCCGACCCGCCCGGTGCTGCCCCGCAGGTGCGCGGCGGTACGGGCGAAGCGCAACTCCTCCGCGAGCGCCGGGAATCGGTCTCCCGCCGTTCCAGCACGCCTGACGGGTCACATCGTTGAGTCGAGGTCAGCGACCGTATCCGGATCACGCCTTGCCGATCCTCCCCGACCCAGTGGATCGTGGACACCATGAACCCCACACTGCGCGTGAAGGCCTTCGACCACCTGGTGCTCAACGTCCAGGACATCGAACGGGCCCTGGACTTCTACACCGGCCCGCTCGGCCTGGAGCCGGTCCGCGTGACCGAATGGCGCGCCGGCGAGGCCCCGTTCCCCTCGGTGCGGGTCACCCCCGAGACCATCATCGACCTGGTCAGCGGCCCCCGCGGCGAGTCCAACGTCGACCACCTCTGCCTCACCGTGGAGCCGCTGGACTGGCAGGAGGTCATCGCGTCAGGCGCCTTCACCGTCCTGGAAGGCCCGGTGGACCGGTACGGCGCGCGCGGCACCGCGACCTCCGTCTACGTCCAGGACCCGGACGGCAACACCGTCGAACTCCGCTGGTACCCCGAGGACATCGACCGTGGGGCACACCGTGGCCAGGCGTGACCACGAGGACGACCCCGACGCCCAACAGCCTGGTACCCGCCGACTCCGTCGTCGTGGTGAACGCGGACGGCCGCGTCCTGCTCCAGCGGCGGACCGACAACGGCATATGGGCGCTGCCCTGCGGGCGGAACACCGACAGAGGCAGCACCGGCACGGCCACTTGCCGAGGCCCGGCCCAGCCCGAACTCCGCCTTCCCCGACCGCCGCCGGCTATGCGGGAACGTCGCGGACACTCCGCTGGAGGACATCGGTCAGGACGGCGGCAGCGGTGACGAAGTCGTTGTCGTCGTGCAGCACGATCAACCCGTGATGGGCCGCGGTCGCGCAGACCATCAGATCAACGGTGGACAGGGCCCGGACAGCTCCGCCGGCCTGGGCGAGCCGGAACTGGGCGGACTCGATCCAGGCCCACATGTTCTTCGGCAGAGGTACGTCCGGATACAGGTCGGCGAACATGTCGCCCATCTGTTCGTAATGCACGAGATTGCGCGCGGAACGTCGGAACTCGGTGCGCTGGGGAGCGCACGACCCGATGACGCGCAGGTCGATGTCCTCACCCCACGCGTCGTTCAGGTGCTGCTCGCGCAGCAGTCGCCACACGGCAGTGGAGTCCACGAGGTAGCGGATCACTCCGTCCCCCGCTTGTCGGCGTCGTGGAGTTGCTGCCAACCCTCGTAGTCCCACTGTTGGGCGGCCTGGAAGTGTCGCGTCCGTTGGGCGGCCCGTTCGTGCCTCTCGGCGTACTCGCGAAGGGCGGCGTTCACCACGTCCTTCTTGGTCTCACCCCCGGAGAAACGCATGGCCTTCGCCAGGGCGTCATCGTCCAGGTCGATGGTTGTCACGCTCATATTCGCCTCCGCTATATAAAGCCAACAACATCTCTGAATATAGCAGCGGCTCGGTGAGACCGGTCCACGAGGCGTGCCCGAGCTTCAACGGTCTCCTCCGGGGGCGAGCCGCTAACGGCCGTACCGTCCGGGTTGCTCCCGTCATCGAGGAGGACTTCGGCCCGAAGCCGGCGCATTGGCGCGTTACAGGTAGTCGAAGAAACGGATCCACCAGTCGCAGGGACGGTCTTCCCCGTAGTACGAGATCAACGGCACGCCCACTCCGTCGTACGGACGCGTGAGCACCCGTTCCGGGAGCACCACGTAGCCGAGTTCGGTGAGCACTCGCTCCACCGTCGCCAGGTCCTCAGCGGTCAGCGCGCCGGCCTCCACGGCCTCGGCGGTGTCGAGGTGGACGCCCGGGTTCTCGGCCGCGATCACCGCCATCGAACCGAAGTCGCTCACCGATACGACGATCGGCTCACCGCTCCCGGTCGCATCGGCCGGCACCTCCACCCAGCCGTGCAGGCTCGCGTCCTGCGCCTCCCGATCGGCGAGGCATCGCGTGGCGAAGGCAGCGTCCAGCCTGGCCACCAGGCGGTCGAATCGGGCCCGGGTCCCGGCGTGGTCGTAGCCGGGCGGGAACTCCAGCGACTCCGGACCGTCGAGGCGATGGAGCAGAGCGATCGGCTCCGCGTCAGGGTGCGGCACCTCCCCGTGATCGCGCAGCAGCCGCACGCCGGAGCGCCGCGCCGGGAAGTCCCCTCCACCTCCCGGCACGGCGCATCCGCGGGCAGCGCGCCTCAGTCCGCCATCGGCAGGTAGACCCGGTTGCCGTGCTCCGCGAACTCCTCGGACTTGGCCTGCATGCCGGCCAGCGCCTCGGCGTCGAACTCGCTGGAGACCGCCGTGGAGCCCCCGCCGTGTTCGTCGCGGATCTTCTGACTGATCTTCATCGAGCAGAACTTCGGTCCGCACATCGAGCAGAAGTGGGCGGTCTTGGCCGGCTCGGCGGGGAGGGTCTCGTCGTGGAAGTCGCGGGCCGTCTCCGGGTCGAGGGCCAGGTTGAACTGGTCCTCCCAGCGGAACTCGAAGCGGGCGTCGGAGAGGGCGTCGTCCCACTCCTGGGCGCCGGGGTGGCCCTTGGCGAGGTCGGCCGCGTGGGCGGCGATCTTGTAGGTGATGACACCGGTCTTGACGTCGTCCCGGTTGGGCAGGCCCAGGTGCTCCTTGGGCGTGACGTAGCAGAGCATCGCGGTGCCCCACCAGGCGATCATCGCGGCGCCGATGCCCGAGGTGATGTGGTCGTAGCCGGGGGCGACGTCGGTGGTCAGCGGGCCGAGGGTGTAGAACGGCGCCTCGTCGCAGATCTCCTTCTGGAGATCCATGTTCTCCTTGATCTTGTGCATCGGGACGTGGCCCGGGCCCTCGATCATCACCTGGACGTCCCGGTCGCGCGCGATCCGGCCGAGCTCGCCCAGCGTCCGGAGCTCGGCGAGCTGCGCCTCGTCGTTGGCGTCCGCGATCGAGCCGGGGCGCAGGCCGTCACCGAGCGAGAAGGTGACGTCGTAGGCGCGCAGGAGGTCGCAGAGCTCCTCGAAGTTGGTGTAGAGGAAGTTCTCCTGATGGTGCGCCAGGCACCAGGCCGCCATGATCGAGCCGCCGCGCGAGACGATGCCGGTCTTGCGGCGGGCGGTCATCGGCACGTACCGCAGCAGCACGCCGGCGTGCACCGTCATGTAGTCGACGCCCTGCTCGCACTGCTCGATGATGGTGTCGCGGTAGACCTCCCAGGTCAGCTCCTCGGCCTTGCCGTCCACCTTCTCCAGCGCCTGGTAGAGCGGCACCGTGCCGATCGGCACCGGGGAGTTGCGCAGGATCCACTCGCGGGTGGTGTGGATGTTCCGCCCGGTCGAGAGGTCCATGACCGTGTCGGCCCCCCAGCGGGTGGCCCAGGTCATCTTCTCCACTTCCTCCTCGATGGACGAAGTGACCGCCGAGTTGCCGATGTTGGCGTTGATCTTCACCAGGAAGTTGGTGCCGATGACGGCCGGCTCGACCTCGGGGTGGTTGACGTTCAGCGGGATGACCGCCCGGCCGCGGGCCACCTCGTCACGGACGAACTCCGCCGACAGGCCCTCGCGCAGCGCGATGAACTCCATCTCCGGCGTGACGATCCCGCGCTTGGCGTAGCCGAGTTGGGTCACCGCGCCGCCGTCCCGGGCGCGCAGCGGGCGGCGCGGGCGTCCGGGGAAGACGGCGTCCAGGTTGCGCAGGTTGCCGCCGCGCGGCGAGGTGTGCTTGATCCCGTCGTCCTCGGGGCGGGCCTCCCGGCCGTCGTACTCCTCGACGTCGCCGCGCTGGCGGATCCAGGCGTCGCGCAGCGCGGGCAGGCCGCGCCGGACGTCGGGCTGGTAGGCCGGGTCGGTGTACGGACCCGAGGTGTCGTAGAGCGGGACGGTCTTCCCGTTGGTGAGCCGGACCTCGCGGTAGGGCACCCGCAGGTCCGGACGGGAGCCGGTGCGGTAGGCCTTGTGCCAGGCCGGGGTGGGGTATCCGGTGGTCGCGCTGTTCTCGGTACCAGCGGCGGACTGTGCGTCGAACATGGTCATCTGACCTCTACTCCCTACGCCGGCATTACCCGGTCAGGTTCCTGCGGTCGGCGCAGCGGTCGGCACGCGGTTCGCGTCCCGTTCAGCGCCCTCTCAGCCCGGTGCTCCGAGCTCCCGTGCGGCAGGCGGACTTGCCTGCCAAAAGACGTCCACACCGTAGCGGGAGGGGCGCCACCGGTCCAGTACGGGCCCACCGGGTGGGCATCCCGCCAGGGGCTGCGTCAGACTGGGACGACCGCCACCAGGGCGGCCACGGGGGGAGTTGAGGACGGATGATCGGACACACCGGACGGGTCACCGGTCGGGTCGGCACCGGGCTGGTCGGCGAGGTGCTGCTGCACGTGCCGGAGCGTCAGGGGACCGAGGCCTTCCTGGCCTACCCGGCGGTCCCGGGGGAGTCGCTGCCGGTCGGCACGCCGGTGGTGGTGGTCGAGTACCAGCCGCCCCGGACGGTCTTCGTGGCGTCCGTGCTGGGCTGAGCCGCGACCCCGCCGGGCGACACGCCACCCCGGGCTTCCCATGTGATCGAAGGAGGCGCAGAATCTCCTGCGCCACTGGATTCCGCGCCATCCTGCACAACCGAGCGCAGCCACGGAACCGGTGTGCCCTGAAGGGGGAGTTAGCCGATGCTGATCGGCATCATCGCCGGCGCGGTCGTCGCGGCGGTCATCGTGGTGATCGTGCTCTTCAAGCTGATGTGGCGGGTCGCCGAACCCAACGAGGCCCTGATCATCTCCGGTTCCAAGCACCGCACCGAGGGGGTCGGGGACGGGCTGGGCTTCCGGATCGTCACCGGGCGGGGGACCTTGGTGACGCCCGGCATCCAGACCGTCCGCCGGCTCTCGCTCGACCTCAACGAGGCCGACCTGGACGTCGAGTGCGTGACGTCGCAGGGCATCCCGGTCCAGGTCAAGGGCGTGGTGATCTTCAAGGTGGGCGACGACACGGTGTCGATCGCCAACGCCGCCCGCCGCTTCCTGGACCAGCAGAAGATGATGGGCGCGCGGGTCCACAACGTCTTCGCCGGCCACCTCCGTTCGATCGTCGGCGGTCTGACGGTCGAGGAGATGATCCGCGACCGCGAGCGGCTGACCGGGGAGACCCGGGCCGCCTCCGGCACCGAGATGGAGAAGCTCGGGCTGATCATCGACTCGCTGCAGATCCAGGAGATCCTCGACCCGACCGGCTACATCAAGAACCTGGCCGCCCCGCACGCCGCCGCCGTCCAGCGCGACGCCCGGATCGCCGCCGCCGAGGCGGACCGGCAGGCCACCGAGGCGGAGCAGGAGGCGTTCGCCCGGAAGGCCGAGGCGACCCGCAACTCCGGTATCCAGCAGGCCGGTTACCAGGCCGAGATGGACACCGCGGCGGCCCGCGCGCAGCAGGCCGGACCGCTCGCCCAGGCCGCCTCCCGGCAGGAGGTCGTGGTCCAGGAGACCAAGGTCGCCGAGCTGGAGGGCCACCGCAAGGAGCAGCAGCTGCAGGCCGAGGTCCGCAAGCCGGCCGACGCCCGGGCGTACGAGACCCGGACCGCCGCCGAGGCCGAGCGTGACGCCCGGATCTCCGCCGCCCAGGCGCAGGCCCGGGAGACCGAGCTGCGGACCGCCGCCGAGGCGAACCGGGTGCGGGTCGCCGCGCAGGCCGAGGCCGAGGCCACCAAGGCCCGTGGCCTGGCCGCCGCCGAGGCGACCAAGGCCACCGGTCAGGCCGAGGCCGCCGCGGCCGAGGCCAAGGGTCTGGCCACCGCCGAAGCCGCCCGGGCGCTCGGTCTGGCCGAGGCCGAGGCGATCAAGGCCCGGGCCGCCGCACTGGCCGAGAACCAGGAGGCCGTGGTCGCCCAGCAGCTCGCCGAGAACTGGCCGGAGATCGTCCGGGCCGGCGCCGAGGCCTTCGGCAACGTCGAGCACATGGTGCTGCTGAACGGCGCGGACGGGATGGGCGAGATGTTCGCCAAGGCGCTCACCATGGGCGGCACCGGTCTGGGCCTGGCCCGCCAGCTGCTCAGCGCGATGGACGGCGCCGGCGCGAACGGACGCGAGGACGCCGCCCGCAAGGACGACGCCACCGCCCGGCCCGCCAAGCAGACCATCCCGATCCAGCCCGACCCGACCGCCTGAGAGCCCGACCCGACCCGTGCTCACCCGGCCCGTCCCGCCACCGTGGCGGGACGGGCCGCGTCGTACGCCCGGCCGTACGACGACGGCGCCCGCCCCCGAAGCCGGGGAGCGGGCGCCGGACGGACCGTGCGGGCGTCAGCCCTTGGTCGCCTTCTTCACCAGGATCACCACGGCGGCCGCGATGCCGACCACCACCAGCGCCTTGATCACCAGACCGACCAGCGCGCTCACCACGCCCACGAAGAAGCCGAGCACGTTCCACAGAACCACGATCACGATGATCGGGACCACGATGTTGCGCACCCACGAGGGCAGCGACTTCCAGAGCTCAGCCATGTCCGTTCCTTCTCTCCCCTCGGATCGGCTCCACCCGGTCGCCGCATCCCGTCCGCTTTCCGTTACCTCGATCGTAGGCGGGGCTCGACGCGGAGACGAGCGATCCGGCCCCCGAGAGAACCCGGAGATAGCCCTGAGGTGGTGGCCTCGGGGTAGCCCTTACCGGCGCCTTACACCGGCCAGCCCTCACCCCGCCAGGCGGCGTCCCAGAACATCCACTCGTAGCGCGAGGTGGTGGTGAAGTGCTCGGTCACCCGGCGCCGTTCGGCCGCCGAGAGCTGCTCGCCGAGCCGGTCGGTGAGCGCCAGCACCCGGCGCACCACGGACTGGAACGACTCGTCGCCGTAGACCGCGATCCACCGCGCGTAGAGCGGGTCGGGGGAGGACTTCGCCAGCAGTTCCGCGCCGACCCGGGCGTAGATCCAGTAGCAGGGCAGCACCGCGCCGACCGCCTCGGCGAACGAGCCGCCGTAGACGGTGGCCAGCAGGTAGCTGGTGTAGGCCCGGGTGGTCGGCAGCACCGGCTCGGCGGCGGCCTGCTCGGCGCTCTCCCCGAACGCGGTCAGGAACTCCGCGTGCATGCCCTGCTCGGCGGCGAGCGCACCGATCGCGTCGTCGGCGAAGGCCCTGACCTCCTGCTCGCCGGGCGCCTTGGCGGCGCAGACCGCCAGGGCCCGGGCGTAGTCGCGCAGGTAGTGCGAGTCCTGGACGACGAAGTGCCGGAACGCCGCGCGCGGCAGCGTGCCGTCGGTCAGCCCGGCCAGGAACGGGTGGTCGAGGATCCGCTCGTAGACCGGCTCGATGGCGGCCCACAGCTCCTCGGTCAGGGTCTGGGTCATGGCCCGACCCTACGCGCCGGGGCCGGGCCGGCGGCCGGCCCGCTCACGGCTCGAACGCCTGCCCGGGACGTGCCCCGGGCGCCCGGCGCACGGGCCCACCGCACGCCTGCCGCGCGGCTCACGCCTCCGGCGGTGAGAACACCACGAGCACCCGCAGCTCCTCGGTGATGTGGTGGAACCGGTGCGGCACCCCGGCCGGCACGTACACCACGCTCCCCCGCGCCACCGTCGCGGTCTCCTCCCCGACGGTGAGGTAGGCCCGCCCGCTGATCACCTGGTACAGCTCGTCCTGCTCGTGCGCGGACTGGGTGTCGCTCTCCCCGGGGGAGAGCGCGTACAGGCCCGCCGAGATGTTCCGCTCACGCAGGAAGCGCAGGTACGCGCCCTGGTTGGCGGCCCGTTCCGCGTCCAGCTCGTCCAGCCGGAAGACCTTCATCAGCGCTGTTCCTCTCCGGGGGTCGCTGCCTTCCTCGACAACGGTCGACAACACTTTCCGGGACAAACCAGGGTCGGGGAAGCTTCCGCCCGCCGTCCGGTCCTGTCACGATGCGGGCCATGAAGCACTTCGTGGTCAAGACCCTCATCAACGCGGTCGCCATCTGGGTGGCCGCCTGGCTCGTCAACGGGATCGCCCTGTCCGGTGGCGACTGGCAGCACAAGACACTCACCGTGATCGCCGTCGCGCTGATCTTCGGGGTGGTGAACTGGCTGATCAAGCCGGTGGTGAAGTTCTTCTCGCTGCCGCTCTTCATCCTCTCGCTGGGCCTGGTCACCTTCGTGATCAACGCCCTGATGCTCTGGCTGACCTCGTTCGCCTCGGACCAGCTGAAGCTGGACTTCCACGTCCGCGGCTTCTGGGCGGCGCTCTTCGGCGCTCTGATCATCAGCCTGGTCTCCTGGGGCCTGCACCTGGCCATCGACGACGAGGACTGAGCGGCGGGGACCGAGCGGCACACCTTCGGAACCATCACCTCCGCTTCGTTCGCGGTACGGCGTTTCGGCGGGCCTCCGGCGCGGCAGACTCCCGCACAACGTGCCGGTCCGGCGTCCGCCGGGCCCCTCGGAGGTGACCATGGGGCAGTCCGTCGCCCACCCGTCCACGACTCCGCACCCCCGGCCGGTGGTCAAGCGCACCGCCCGGGCGATCCTGCTCGACCTGCCCGCCGACCACCCGGGCGCCGCCGCCGAGCTGATCGTGATCAAGCGCACCCGGCCGGGCCACGACCCGTACTGGATCACGCCCGGCGGCGGGGTCGAGCCCGCCGACCGCACGGTGGTCGACGCCCTGCACCGCGAGGTGGACGAGGAACTCGGCGGCAAGGTGGTCGACGTGGTGCCGGTCTTCGTCGACACGGTCGCGCACACCCACCACGACGACGGCACCCTGGCGCACCCGCACGGGGTCAAGGTGCAGCACTTCTTCGTCTGCCGGCTGGCCTCGATGGACCCGGACCGGCGGCACGGCCCGGAGGTGGACGAGCCGCAGGGGGAGTACGAGATCGTCCGGCTGCCGTTCACCCGCGAGGGCGTCACCCAGGTCAACCTGGTGCCGCCCTCGCTGCGCGCCTTCCTGGCCGCCAACATCGAGGGCGTCCGGGCGATGCTCGCGCCCGACCTGGCCTGAACACCGGGGCTCAGGCCAGCTCGCCGACCAGGTCGTGCCGGATGTGCTCGGCCCGCACCCCCGAGCGGGCCAGCGCCGCCGCGCTGCGCCGGATCATCGCCGCCGGGCCACTGAGGAAGGCCCGGTGGCCGTCCCACGGGCCGAGCTGGGCCACCACGTCGGGCAGCAGCCCGGGCAGCAGCGTCCCCGGCCGCACCCGCTCCCAGCCACCGGCCTGGGCCGCGCTGAGGGCGGTCGCCCCCGCCTCGGAGACCACCGGGCGGATGGAGAGCCAGCGGTGCCGCTGCTCCAGCCGCCGCAGCGCGTCCAGCTCGTAGAGCTCGTCGGCGCGCCGGGCACCGTAGAAGACCTCGACCCGGCGGCCGGCCGGACCGTGCTCGGCCACCTCCTCGATCAACGCGCTGACCGGCGCGATCCCGGTGCCACCGCCCAGGCAGAGCAGGTCGGCGGGGTCACCGTGGTCCAGCACCATCTCGCCGGCCGGCGGACCGAGCCGCAGCACGTCCCCGGGGACCGCCCGGCGGACCAGCGCACTGCTCACCCAGCCGGCCTGCACCGCCTTGACGTGGAAGGTCAGCAGGCCGTCCGGGCGGGGTGCGGTGGCGAACGAGTAGTTCCGCCAGACCCGCGGCCACCAGGGCGTCTCCAGGGTCGTGTACTGGCCGGCCCGGTAGCGGTAGGGCTGGTCCGGGCGGACCGTGATCACCGCGACGTCCCGGCCGCGCTGCTGGTGCGACACCAGCTCGGCCTGCCACCAGGGCGGCGCGGTGCGGGCGGCCCCCTCGGCCGCCTCGATCATGATCGTCGAGACCAGCCGGTAGACCCGGCGCCAGGCCAGCTCGGTGGCGGCGTCCCAGCGGCTGGCGCCGTACTTGGCCAGCGCGGCGATCAGGCACTCGCCGACCGGGGCGTAGTGGGCGGTGAGCGTGCCGTACTTGCGGTGGCCCTCGCCCAGCCTCGCCAGGTACGCGGTCAGGCCGGCCGGGTCGTCGGCGTTGCGGGCGGCCATCAGCAGGGCACGGAAGAGCCGGTCGCGCTGGACGTCCATGGCGGCCGGGAAGAGCGCCCGGACCTCGGGGAAGTGCAGGAAGATCAGCGCGTAGAAGTGCGCGGTGGCCCGGTCGGCGACCGGCTCGACCACGGCCAGGCTGGCCCGGATCAGCTCGATGTCGCCGGGGGTGGGGGGCTGTGCGGCGGCCTCGGCGGCGAGGTCCGGCGGCGGGACGGGCGCGGCGGGGGGCGTCCGGTGCTCGGCCCGGACGGCCCAGGCCCGGCTCCAGTGGTCGCCCGGGCCGGTCCAGTTGAGGCCGGGCGCCCAGCTGAACAGCGGCTCGATCACCGGGCGCTCGGTGGCCGCCGGTTCCGGCGGCCGGGCGGGTGTCGCCCCGACCGGGGCGGCCGGGACTCCAGCGGCTCCGGGGGCTCGGGGGGCGGGGGGCGCGAAGGGGGGAGCGGGGACGAGCGGCGGGACGGTCGGCCGGGGCGGTATCGGCCTCCCGCCGATCTCACCCGGAACGGGGACCGGTTCGGCGGCGACCGCCGGCGCCGGATCGGGGCCGGGCGGGGCCGCCGGCAGGCCCGGCACCGCCGAGGCGGCGGCCGAGCCGGCTCCGGAGCGGACCAGCAGCGAGCGAAGCGATGTCGTACCAGCCTGACGCGTACTCAAGAGAATCGTTTCGCCTCCGGTCGTCCCAGCAACGCCTCGGGTAGCGTGGCATGACCGAACAGCTGATCCGACAAATCGCGCGAACGCCGGACGGACGCCCCACCCGCGCGCTAGGCTGCACGGATGGCGGCGTCCGCCGATTTCCGCGGCGAGCTCCTCAGAGCTGCCGCAGCAGCATCCCCGGCTGCTCCACGCAGTCCGCGACGAAGCGCAGGAACCCGCCCGCGGTACCGCCGTCGCAGACCCGGTGGTCGAAGGTGAACGACAGCTGGGTGACCTGACGCACCGCCAACTCCCCTTGGTGCACCCATGGTTTGGCGACGATCCGGCCGACCCCGAGCATCGCCGCCTCCGGGTGGTTGAGGATCGGCGTGGAGCCGTCCACCCCGAACACCCCGTAGTTGTTCAACGTGAAAGTGCCGCCCGTGAGTTCGGCCGGGGTCAGCGAGCCGGACCGGGCCGCCACGGTCAACCTGGCCAGCTCGGCGCCGAGTTGCTCGGTGGAGAGCAGGTGGGCATCGCGGACCACCGGGACCACCAGCCCGCGCTCGCTCTGCGCCGCGAACCCCAGGTGGACCGCCGAGTGCCGGCGCAGCGCGCCGGGAACACCGGAAGCATCAAGCTCCACACTGGAGTTGAGCTCCGGGTGGCGGGCCAGCGCGGCCGTGCAGATCCGGGCCAACAGGGCGAGCAGGCCGACCTTCGGGCCGCCGCCGCGGTTCATCTGCTCGCGCAGCGCGAGCAGTTCGGTGGCGTCCGCATCCACCCAGCAGGTCGCCGCGGGGATCTCGTGGTGACTGCGGGTGAGCTTCTCGGCCACCGTGCGGCGCAGGCCGCGCAGCGGGACCACGTCCTGGTCCGGGGCCACCGGAGCAGCGGCGGGCGCGGGCCGGATGGCCCGCTCCACGTCGGCCCGCATGATCAGACCGTCCGGCCCGCTGCCGGTGAGCCGGCCCAGCTCGACCCCGTGCTCGCGGGCCAGCCGCCGGACCAGCGGCGAGATCACCGCGACGACGCCGGGCACCGTGACCGGCGCGGCGGCCTCGACCGGCGCGGCGACCGGCGTGGCGACCGGCGTGGCGACGGCCGTCCCCACCCGGCGCCGGCGCGACCCCTTGCCGCCCTCCGCCACCCCGAACCCCACCAGTGGCCGTTCGGCCGCCGCGCCGTCCCGGGCGCCGCCGTCCGGCACCGCCCCCGGCTCCCCGGCCGAGACGGCCACCGTCACCAGCGGCTGCCCGACCTCCCGCTCGTCGCCGACCTCGCCGAACCGCGCGGTGACCACCCCGCCGTACGGGCAGGGCACCTCCACCACCGCCTTCGCGGTCTCCACCTCCACCACCGGCTGGTCCACGGCGATCACCTCGCCCACCTCGACCAGCCAGCGGGTGATCTCCGCCCCGGTCAGCCCCTCGCCCAGATCCGGCAGGGTGAACTCGCGCACGATCGGCATCGCTCAGTCCTCCCACTGCAGCCGCGCGACCGCGTCCAGGATCCGGTCCACACCGGGCAGGTGGTGGTGCTCCAACATCGGCGGCGGGTACGGGATGTCGAACCCGGTGACCCGCAGCACCGGCGCCGCCAGGTGATGGAAGCACCGCTCCGTGACGCGAGCGGTGATCTCGGCGCCGACCCCGCCGAAACCGGTCGACTCGTGCACCACCACCGCGCGGCCCACCGAGCGGACCACCTCGCAGACCGTGGCGTCGTCGAACGGCACCAGGGTGCGCAGGTCCAGCACGGCGAGGTCCCAGCCCTCCGCCTTCGCGGCCTCGGCCGCCTCCAGGCAGACCGGCAGCGAGGGGCCGTAGGTGATCAGCACCGCCGAACGCCCGGTCCGCCGCAGCACCGCCCGACCCACCGGCTCGACCGGCGCCGCCGGGTCCAGCTCGGCCTTGGACCAGTAGAGCCGCTTGGGCTCCAGGAAGACCACCGGGTCGTCCGAGGCGATCGAGGCGCGCAGCAGACCGTACGCGTCGGCCACCGTCGCCGGGGTCACCACGTGCAGCCCGGGGGTGCCCGCGTAGTACGCCTCCGAGGAGTCGCTGTGGTGCTCGACCCCGCCGATCCCGCCGCCGTACGGCACCCGCACGGTGATCGGCAGCGCCAGCCTGCCGGCCGTCCGGTTGCGCATCTTCGCCACGTGCGAGACCAGTTGCTCCATCGCCGGGTAGGCGAAGGCGTCGAACTGCATCTCGACCACCGGCCGCAGCCCGTACATCGCCATGCCGATCGCGGTGCCCAGGATGCCCGCCTCGGCGAGCGGGGTGTCCAGGCAGCGGTCCGCGCCGAACTCCGCGCTCAACCCGTCGGTGATCCGGAAGACCCCGCCGAGCGTGCCGACGTCCTCGCCGAGCAGGTGGACCGTCGGGTCCGCCCGCATCGCGTCGCGCAGCGCCGCGTTGAGCGCCTGCGCCATGGTGCTGGTACGGACCGCCGGGGTCGCCTCCGGTGCCATCGTGTTCACTCCCCGGCCTCCGCCCCGGCGGCCAGTTCGGCAGCCAACTGCTCGGCTTGTTCACGCAGTTGAGGGGTCGGTTCGGCATAGACGTGACGGAACAGGGAGAGCGGGTCGAGCTCCGGCTCGGCGTGGAACTCGGCGCGCATCCGGGCGGCCAGCTGCTCGCCCTCCTGGACGGCCCGCTCGGCCAGCGCGTCGTCCAGCAGACCGGCGGCCCGCAGCCGCCGCTCCAGCAGCAGGATCGGATCGTGCTCGCGCCAGGCCGCCACCTCGGCGTCCTGGCGGTAGCGGGTGGCGTCGTCGGCGTTGGTGTGCGCCTCCAGCCGGTAGGTCAGCGCCTCGACCAGGGTCGGTCCGCCGCCGGCCCGGGCCCGCTCGACCGCCTCGCCGAGCACGGCGTGCACGGCGGCGGCGTCGTTGCCGTCCACCAGCCGGCCCGGCATCCCGTAGCCGACCGCCTTGTGCGCCAGGCTCGGCGCGGCCGACTGCCGGGTGAGCGGGACGGAGATCGCGTAGCCGTTGTTCTGCACCAGGAAGACCACCGGCGCGTTCAGCACCGCGGCGAAGTTCAGCGCCTCGTGGAAGTCGCCCTCACTGGTGCCGCCGTCGCCCAGCATGGCCAGCGCGACCACCGGCTCGCCGCGCAGCCGGGCGGCGTGCGCCAGGCCGACCGCGTGCGGGGCCTGGGTGGCCAGCGGGGTGCAGAGCGGCGCGGTGCGGGTGGCCAGCGGGTCGTAGCCGGTGTGCGCGTCGCCGCGCAGCAGGGTGAGCGCCTCCAGCGGGTCGACCCCGCGGGAGACCACCGCGAGGGTGTCCCGGTAGCTCGGGAAGAGCCAGTCCTCGGGCCGCAGCACCGCGCCGGCCGCCACCTGGCAGGCCTCCTGACCGGTGGAGGCGGGGTAGACGGCGAGCCGGCCCTGCTTGGTGAGGGTGGTCGCCTGCTGGTTGTAGCGGCGGCCGACCACCAGCCGGCGGTAGAGGTCGAGCAGCAGCGCCGGATCGGCCTTCTCGAACTCCGGGGTGTCGAGCACCCGGAGCGGGGCCTGGTCCGGCAGCAGTGGCGCCGGGTCGGTCCGGGGACCGGTCGCTCCGGGCAGCCAGCCCGGCACGGGCGCGGTCGGCCGGTGGTCGAGGACGGTCATCTCGGGCACCTCCAAGGGGTGGGGAGGGCAGGGGGCCGGCAGGTGGACAAGGGGAAGGCCGGCCCATGGGGGGCAACGAGGGGGGAAGGGATTGCCTCCCAACCGATTGTTCGGTTGTCTTTTCATTGTGGCCACAGCCGAACGAAGGTGCTGGACAATCGGCTGCCACGGCAGTCGACTGGAGGCACTACGTCCACCATGGGAGGGCCCGGGGACATGGACGCTGAACAAATGGCCGGACGAACGGCCGAACCGCCCGCGCCACGCGACGGCGGCCGGCCGCCCGGCCCGGCGAAGCCGCCGAGCGGCCGGACCCCGGCCGCACCCTCCGCCCCGGGCACCTCGGTGGAGCGCGGCCTGGACCGGGTGGACCGTTCCATCCTGCGCCTGCTCCAGCAGGACGGCCGGGCCTCGGTGCGCTCGGTCGCCGAGCGGGTGCACGTCTCGCGCGCCAACGCCTACGCCCGGATCGCCCGGATGATGGAGGACGGCGTGATCCGCGGCTTCACCGCCCGGGTCGACCACGAACGGGCCGGCCAGAGCGCCTCCGCCTACGTCACCCTGAAGATCGTCCAGAACTCCTGGCGGACCGTGCGGGAGCAGCTGCTGGAGCTGCCCGGGGTGGCGCACATCGCGCTGGTCGGCGGCGAGTTCGACGTCCTGATGCTGGTGCACACCCCGGACAACCGGACCCTGCGCGAGCTGGTGCTGGGCAGCATCCAGGCGATCCCGGAGGTGCTGGCCACCCAGACCCTGCTGGTCTTCGAGGAGACCGACCGGGTGCCGCCCGCGCTCTGACTACGCCCGCAGCCCGTCGAAGGCGAGCCGGACCACCGCGTCCGGCACGCCGTCCGCGCCGGAGACGCCGGGCCGGTACCACTCCACGATGGAGTTGATCATGCCGAAGAGCAGCCGGGTGGCCAGCCGCGGCTCGACGTCCGCCCGCAGGTCACCGTCGACGACGGCCTCCCGGAGCAGCTCGGCCACCCGGTGGTCGAAGTCCCGGCGGCGCTCCAGCGCCCACAGCTCGGTCCCGGTGTTGCCGCGCACCCGCAGCAGCAGCGTGACGTACGGCAGCTCGGCCAGCAGCACCTCGGTGGTCCGCCGCACCACGTGCTCCAGCCGGTCCACCGGGCGGCCGGCCAGCGCCCCCGGCTCGTCCAGGATGCCGAACAGCCCGTCCAACGCCCGGCCGACGGCGAGCCGCAGCAGCTCCTCCTTGCCGCGCACGTGGTGGTAGATCGAGGACTTGGAGATCCCGGCGGCCCGGGACAGGTCCTCCATCGACGTGCCGTCGTAGCCGCGCGCATTGAAGACCTCCACGGTCACCGCGAGCAACGAGTCGACGGTGTACGTGGTGCGGGTGGGGTTGTCGGCCATGCTCTGAAGTATCCCTGGCGGCTTCCCGGCGGCGAACCGGCCCCCGTTCCCGAGGTGGTCGGCCGAGGTTTCTCCGGCGCGCACCCTGTTGGACCGACCGATCGTTCGGTTACGCTGGGGTACGTCAGCCCTGTCCTCCCCTCTCCAGGAGCGCCGCATGGCCGCCGTCGAGGCACTGATCGAACGTCACCAGGACACCCTTGCCCGGGCGCTGACCGCGCTCGCCGACCGGGACTACTGGTCGCCGTACCCGGAGTTCCCCAAGGCCTACGGCGAGAACGCCCCGGCCGAGGGCAAGGCCGCCTTCGAGGCCCGGCTGGGCACCGCCTTCGAGCTGCCCGGCCACCCCACCACCGGAGAGCTGGTCGCCGGCGAGGCCTCCCCGTACGGCATCGAGCTGGGCATCGGCTACCCGCGGGTCGAGGCGGACGCGCTGCTGGCCGCCGCCCGGGCCGCCGCCCCGACCTGGGGCGCCGCCAGCCCGGCCGAGCGCGCCGCGGTCTGCCTGGAGATCCTGGCCCGGATCAACGCCCGCTCGCACGAGTTCGCGCAGGCCGTGATGCACACCACCGGCCAGGCCTACGGGATGGCCTTCCAGGCCGGCGGCCCGCACGCCCAGGACCGCGCCCTGGAGGCGGTCGCCTACGCCTACGCCGAGCAGACCCGGCTGCCCGAGCGGGCCGGCTGGACCAAGCCGCAGGGCAAGCGCGACCCGCTCAAGCTGATCAAGGACTCCGTGGTGGTCCCGCGCGGCACCGCGCTGGTGATCGGCTGCAACACCTTCCCGACCTGGAACGGCTACCCCGGCCTGTTCGCCTCGCTGGCCACCGGCAACCCGGTGGTGGTCAAGCCGCACCCGCGGGCCGTGCTGCCGCTCGCGCTGACCGTGCTGATCGCCCGCGAGGTGCTCGCCGAGGCCGGCTTCGACCCCAACACCGTCACGCTGGCCGCCGAGCACGACCGCGAGGGCATCTCCAAGACCCTGGCCCTGCACCCGGACGTGAAGATCATCGACTACACCGGATCCACCGAGTTCGGCGACTGGCTGGAGGAGAACGCCCGGCAGGCCCTGGTCTACACCGAGAAGGCCGGCGTCAACACGGTGGTGATCGACTCCACCGACGACTACAAGGGCATGCTGAACAACCTGGCCTTCGCCCTCTCGCTCTACACCGGCCAGATGTGCACCACCCCGCAGAACCTGCTGATCCCGCGCACCGGGGTGGCCACCGACCAGGGCGAGAAGAGCTACGACCAGGTGGTGACCGACCTGGCCGCCGCGATCGAGGGCCTGCTCGGCGACGACGCGCGGGCCGCGGCCGTGCTGGGCGCCGTGGTCAACCCGGGCGTGCTGCAGCGCAGCGCCGCCGCGGCCGGCGGCGAGTACGGCGAACTCGCGCTCGCGCCGCGGGTGGTGGAGTCGGCGGAGTTCCCCGGCGCGACCATCCGCACCCCCGCGCTGATCAAGGTGGAGGCGCACAAGCCGGACGACCGGGCGGTCTTCCTCAGCGAGTGCTTCGGGCCGGTCTTCTTCGCGGTCGCGGTGGACAACACCGCCGACGCGGTGGAGCTGCTCGGCCGGACCGTGCGGGAGCAGGGCGCGATGACCGCGACCGGCTACACCACCTCGCCCGAGGTGGAGCGGCAGCTGGTCCGGGCCTGCCTGGACGGCGGGGTGTCCCTCTCGCTCAACCTCACCGGCGGGGTCTACCCGAACCAGACCGCGGCCTTCTCCGACCTGCACGGCACCGGCGCCAACCCGGCCGCCAACGCCGCGTACACCGACGCCGCGTTCGTGGCGAGCCGGTTCCGGGTGGTCCAGGTCCGTCGGCCGGCCTGAGCCACCGGGGGGCGGGCGGGGCCGAGTGGGGGCGCGCGGGGTCGGGGGGGCGGGGCCGGCCTCGTCCGGCCCCGGCCCGGCCCCATCCCCGGTCCCGCCGCCGACTCCGCCGGGCCGAGGAGATTCACAGCGCCGGCCCGGCCCGCGATGATGGGAAGCTGAGCGGGGACTGAGAACCGTCCCCGATCGCCGATCATCGTCCGAGCGCGGGGAGATGACCCATGACCGACCAGCCGATCGAATCCGATGTGGTGATCGTCGGGGCGGGCCCGACCGGCCTGCTGCTGGCAGGCGACCTGGCGGCGGCCGGGGTGCGGACGACCGTCCTGGAGAAGCGCGGCAAGGAGTCGAACCTGACCCGTGCCTTCGCCGTGCACGCCCGCACCCTGGAACAGCTGGACGCCCGCGGGCTCGCCGAGGAGCTGCTCGCCACCGGCACGGTGATCTCGACGATGCGGCTGTTCGGCCGGCTCGACGTCGACTTCGCCAGGCTGCCGACCCGGTTCCCGTTCGTCCTGATCACCCCCCAGTCGCAGACCGAACGGGTGCTGCAGGAACGGGCCGTGAAGGCCGGCGCCGACCTGCTGCGCGGCCACGAGGTGACCGGTCTGCGGCAGGACGCCGACGGGGTCACCCTCGACGTGCGGACCGAGGCCGGCCCGACGCGGCACCGGGCCCGCTACGTGGTCGGCTGCGACGGCGTGCGCAGCGCGGTCCGCGAGCTGCTCGGCGTCCCGTACCCGGGGGAGTCGGTGGTCAGCTCGGTGCTGCTGGCCGACGTCCGGCTGGACCGGGCGCCCAGCGAGGTGCTGACCGCCCGTGCCACCGCCGACGGCTTCGGCTTCGTCGCCCCGTTCGGCGACGGCTGGTACCGGGTGATCGCCTGGGACCGCTCCCGCCAGCTGCCGGACGACGCGCCGGTGGAGCTGACCGAGGTGGCCGACATCACCCGGCGCGTCCTGGGCGAGGACTACGGCCTGCACGACGCCCGCTGGCTCTCCCGGTTCCACAGCGACGAGCGGCAGGTCGACCGCTACCGGGACGGCCGGGTACTGCTCGCCGGGGACGCCGCGCACTGCCACTCCCCGGCCGGCGGCCAGGGCATGAACACCGGCCTGCAGGACGCCGCCAACCTGGGTTGGAAGCTCGCCGCGGTGGTCCGCGGCTGGGCACCGGAGCACCTGCTGGACAGCTACCAGGAGGAGCGCCACCCGATCGGCCGCTCGGTGCTGCGCAGTTCCGGCGCGCTGATCCGGATCGCGCTGGCCCGGAGCACGGCGAGCCGGGCCGCCCGCTCGGCGGTCGCCGCGCTGGTGGACGCGCTGAGCCCGGTGGTCTCCCGGGCCGCCGGCACGGTCTCCGGGATCACCTTCCGCTACCGCGCCGAGCCCGGCGCGCACCCGCTGGCCGGTCGCCGGGTGCCGGACCTGCGGCTCGCGGCGGACCGCCCGGGCCGGCCGGCGCGGCTCTACGAGGCCTTGCGCGAGGGCAAGTTCGTGCTGGTCACCACCGACGAGCGGGCGCCGGGCGCGCCGTTCAGCGGGCTGGAGCCGGCCGTCACCGAGCCGTGGGCCGACCGGCTGGTGCACGCGGCGCCGGCCAACCCGCACGGCAAGCTGCGCTCCACGGTGCTGCTGGTCCGCCCGGACGGCTACGCGGCCTGGGCGGCGGCCGATCCGAGCCGGACCGAGCTGCGCCTCGCGCTGACCCGGTGGCTCGGCACCCCGGCGGAGGACCGAGCGCTTTGAGGAGAACCGAACGGCAGCCTTAACGCTGACCTAAACCGGTCCCGACTGCCCGCCATCCCTTCGGGGACGGTGGGCAGTTCGCGTTCGTCGCAGTCGCCGGAACGGCCTCCAACAGGCGTGGCCGGAGCGTACCCGGAGGAGGGTCGCCACCCCTCCTCCACCCGCCGCGAGGTGGTCCAGACCGATGCCATAAACTGTATGGTCGGGGCCTCTTGAGTTCAGACCCAACTCCTTAACAGTTTACTGTTATTGGGGAATCGATTACCTTTTCTTGGGTCAACTTCCAGCAAGTTTCTGGGATGTTCATCGGAGCGTTTTCGACCGGAACGCTTAGCCCCTTGCCGGCCATGCACGCCGGCCAGAGGAGGAGCCAGTGCGTCCCCGCCCCCTCGCGCTCGCAGCGGCCATCGCCCTGCTGCCGCTGTCCGCCGCCTCGCTGGGAGTCACCACCGCGCAGGCCGCCACCCCCAACGTGGCGGCACCGCGGATATCCCTGCCCGACACCGTGACCCCCGCGGTGGCCAACGCGCAGAAGCAGGGTGATGTTCCCGCCGCCCAGCAGATCTCGGTCGCGGTCAGCCTCAAGCTGCGCAACACCGCCGACCTCGACACGTTCCTGGCCAACGTCGCCAACCCCCACTCGGCGGGCTACGGCCACTACCTGACCCCGGCGCAGTTCACCGCGCGCTACGCGCCGGCCCAGGCCGACGTCGACCACGTGGTCAACTACCTCAAGTCGCAGGGCCTGACCGCGACCGTCAGCGCCAACCGCCAGGTGGTCGACGCGCACGGCACCGACGCGCAGATCGCCAAGGCCTTCGGCACGCACGAGAGCGCGTACTACGACTCGGGCGAGCACAAGCAGTTCTTCGCCAACGACGGCGCGGCCACCCTGCCGGCCGACGTGGCGGCGGTCGTCCAGGGCGTCTCCGGCCTGAACAACCACACCGTGCGCACCCCGCAGCTGGCCAAGCCCAACAACGCCAGCCCGCAGGCCACCCCGGGCGGCTACGGCCCGTCCCAGTACGACGGCGCCTACAACCTGAACAAGGTCGGCGCGGACGGCACCGGCGAGAAGGTCGCGCTCTGGGAGTTCGACGGCTACAGCGCCTCCAACCTGAGCACCTACAACAGCCAGTTCGGTCTGACCGGCCCGGCCGTCAGCACCGTCTCGGTCGACGGCGCCAACTACGACAGCAACCCGGGCCAGGGCCAGGGCGAGGTCGAGCTGGACAGCGAGATCGTCCGCGGGGTCGCCCCCAAGGCCACCCAGCTGATCTACGAGGCCCCCAACACCGACCAGGGCGAGATCGACATGGCCGCGAAGATCGTCGCGGACGACCAGGTCTCGGTCATCTCCATCTCCTGGGGCGGTTGCGAGCCCGACACCACGCAGTCCTCGATGACCGCGGTGGACAACTCGCTCAAGCAGGCCGCCGCCGAGGGCATCTCGGTCTTCTCCGCCTCCGGTGACGACGGCTCGCGCGACTGCACCCGCTCCACCAGCGGCTCCTCGGTCAAGTCGGTGGACTTCCCGGCCTCGGACCCGTACGTGACCGGCGTCGGTGGCACCAACCTCCAGCTGAGCGGCAGCAGCTACTCCTCGGAGAGCGCCTGGAGCACCGCGGGCGGCGGTGTCTCCACCGTCTTCGCCAAGCCCAGCTGGCAGACCGGCACCAACATCAGCGGCAACATGCGCACCGTCCCGGACGTGGCCTCCAACGCCGACCCGAACAGCGGCTTCGCCATCTACACCCAGGGCACCAACGGCCCGGCCTGGCAGGTCTACGGCGGCACCAGCGCGGCGGCCCCGCTCTGGTCCGGCTTCACCGCGCTGTTCAACCAGAAGGCCGCCGCGGCCACCAAGCCCAACCTGGGCCAGGCCAACCCGGCGCTCTACTCGGTCGCCAACAGCGCCGCGTACAAGAGCACCTTCCACGACGTGACCACCGGCTCCAACCAGGACTTCAACGCCGGCCCGGGCTACGACCAGGTCACCGGCTGGGGCTCCCCGGTCGCCGACGCGCTGACCAACGCCCTGCTCGGCAGCGGCTCGTCCGCGGGCGGCAACACCGTCACGGTGACCAACCCGGGCACCCAGACCAGCACCACCGCCAGCGCGGTCAACCTGCAGCTCGCCGGCTCGGACAGCACCTCCGGTCAGACCCTGAGCTACTCGGCCACCGGCCTGCCGGCCGGCCTGTCGATCAGCGGCAGCGGCCTGATCACCGGCACCCCGACCACCGCGGGCAGCTCCACCGTCACGGTCACTGCCAAGGACGCCACCGGCGCCACCGGCACCACCAGCTTCACCTGGACCGTCACCGCCTCCAGCTGCACCCCGGCCCAGTTGCTCGGCAACCCCGGCTTCGAGTCCGGCAGCGCCGCGCCGTGGACCTCGACCCCGGGCGTGATCAACAACGACATGTCCTCCGAGCCGGCCCACTCCGGCAACTGGGATGCCTGGCTGGACGGCTACGGCTCCGCGCACACCGACACGCTGAGCCAGACCGTCACCATCCCGGCCGGCTGCACCGCCACCTTCAGCTTCTGGCTGCACGTCGACACCACCGAGACCGGCAACACCGCGTACGACACGCTCACGGTGCAGGCCAACGGCACCACGCTGCACACCTTCT
The DNA here is from genome assembly GCF_044547075.1 of Kitasatospora sp. NPDC052896. Lineage (NCBI taxonomy): Bacteria > Bacillati > Actinomycetota > Actinomycetes > Kitasatosporales > Streptomycetaceae > Kitasatospora > Kitasatospora sp. NPDC052896. The sequence continues at coordinate 1,082,099 of NZ_JBITZU010000001.1, read as the reverse complement.
CGAACGTGGACGCCAACACCGGCTACGTCCAGAAGTCCTTCGACCTCTCGTCCTACGCGGGCCAGACGGTCACCCTGAAGTTCACCGGAACCGAGGGCGACTCGCTGTCGACCAGCTTCGTCATCGACGACACCGCGCTGAATGTCTCCTGAGTCCCGGGATCTCGCATTCTGAGAAATCCGACGACTCCGCGTGATTATCCGGTGCCCTAACGCCACCGGAGCGCGGGAAATACCAGCCGCTCACACATCCCGCCGGTACCGGGCCGTCCGCCCGATGCCGGCGGGATTGTTGCATTCCTGTTTCGCGGGTTTGCAGATCCCCGGCGGAAACGTGAAAGTAATTTGTCGTGACCACTGTCATACTTGCCGGTAGATGACGTAGCCTCGGCTCCGTGCGTAAGGTTCCTCAAGCTCGGTGACGCAACGCCCGACAACTCCGCGACCGGGCCGGGCCCGCCGAACTCGGTTGGTGGGGAAGGTATCCGCATGGGCTCGCATTACCCGCAGAACGCCGGACGCCTCCGGCTGGTCGAACAGCGACCGATCCTGCCGGGACCCGTCCTGCCGGCGTCCTGTCCGAACGCCGCCGCGCCACTGACCGCCCTCACCGGCCGTGCCGCCGCGTTCCCCGCCGCCGGCCCCGCGGCGGCCGCCGTCGCCGCGGCCGGCAACTTCGCCGAGGCCCTGCACGGCGCGATCGAGGCCAGCGGCCTCAGCCTGGACCGGATCAGGACCGCGCTGGCCGGACAGGGCGTCAGGATCAGTGTCACGACCCTCAGTTACTGGCGGCGCGGCCGCAGCCAGCCCGAACGCGCCTCGTCCGTCCGCGCGGTGGCCCTGCTGGAGGAGCTGCTCGGGTTGCCCACCGCCGCGCTCTCCGGCCTGCTCGGTCCGCCGCGCCCACGCGGCCGCTGGGCCGCCGGCGCGATGCCGGGCAGCCTGCCGGTCGCGGAGGTCTGGCCCGAGGAGCAGCGGGTCGCCCAGGTCTTCGAGGAGCTGGACGCCCCGCCGATCAGCGAGCTGGAGCGGCTCAGCATCCACGACGCGTACTACGTGGACGCCGGACGGCTCGGCCATCTGCTGCGGATGCGCCAGGTGGTCCGGGCCACCGTGCCCGGGGTCAGCCGCTGCCTGGTGGTGCACAAGGCGGACGAGGGGGCGACCGGCTGCCCGGAGATCAGCTCGGTGCGGCACGCCCGGCTCGGCCGGGTCCGGCGCTGCCCGGAGATCGGCCTGCTGGTCGCCGAACTGCTGCTGGACCGGCCGCTGGCGCTGGGCGACAGCACGGTCTTCGAGTACGAGGTGGAGATCCCGCGTGGCGAGCCGACCACCGGCTACGGACGGCGGTTCGCGGTGCCGGTCCGCGAGTACGTGCTGCAGGTGCACTTCGACCCGGCCGCGGTGCCGGCGCACTGCGAGCGCTACGAACGGAACCCGGGCGCCGAGTCGGACCGGCTGCGGCAGCGGCTCTGGATCGGGGCCTCGGCCAGCGCCCACGTGCTGGCCACCGAGCAGCCACCGGGCCAGACCGGCATCCGCTGGGAGTGGGAGTGACGGACCCCGGGCGGCGCGGCACGATCGACGTCGGAACACCACCAACACATCCCCGGGGGGACCGATGAGCACCGACCGCACCCTGGACGGCAACGCCGTGGAACTGCGGCCGGTCGGCCGGGTCACCGGCGGCCGCACCGAGCTGGTCGACGACGACTGGGGCGGCGTCCCCGCCGTGATCAGCCTGGACCCGGCGCAGTACGGCGCCGAGGCGCTGCGCGGCCTGGACGCCTTCTCGCACCTGGAGGTGGTCTTCCACTTCCACCGGGTGCCGGCCGAGAAGATCGAGACCACCGCCCGCCGGCCGCGCGGCAACCCGGACTGGCCGGAGGTCGGCATCTTCGCCCAGCGCGGCAAGAACCGTCCCAACCGGATCGGCGTCTCGCGCTGCCGGCTGGTGAAGGTCGACGGGCTCGACGTCCACGTCCTCGACCTGGACGCGGTGGACGGCACGCCCGTGCTCGACATCAAGCCGTGGATGGCCGAGTTCGCCCCGATCGGTCGGACCGGCCAACCCCGCTGGGCCACCGAGCTGATGCACCAGTACTACTGACCTCCCCGCCCCTCCTCCCACTCCCGCCCACCACGGTGCGAGAGTGGGGGCATGACAGCCCAGGAGCCCGCCGGCCAGCGCTGGCGCGACACCGCCGCCCGCCCGGACACCGTGCTGATCGACGGCTTCCACGCCCTCAAGCACACCCTGCGCTTCGGCGGCCAGGTCCACCAGGTGCTCACCACCGACCGCTCCGCCTTGGCCGCCCTCGCCGAGGGGCTGGCCGCCGACGTCGCCGCCCCCGTCCTGGCCGCCGCGGTCGAGGTGCCGGCCGCGGTGCTGCGTGAGCTGGTCCCGCGGCCACACCCGACCGGGGTCGCCGCGCTCGCCGTCCGGCCCGACCCGGCGCGGACCCTGGCCCGGCTCCGGGAGACCCCGCGCCGCGCCCCCGTCGTGCTCCTCGACAACCCGCGCAACCTCGGCAACATCGGCGCGGTGGTCCGGCTGGCGGCCGGTTTCGGGGCCACCGGCGTGGTCACCACGGGGGACGTCGACCCCTGGCACCCCAACGTGGTCCGGGCCGGCGCCGGCCTGCACTACGCCACCGCGGTGGCCCGGCTCGACCTGCCCGACCTTCCCCCCGGCCCGCTCTACGCGCTGGACCCGGAGGGCGCGGACATCCGCTCGGTGGTCTTCCCGGACGACGCCCTGCTGGTCTTCGGCTCCGAACGGCACGGCGTCTCGGCGGCGCTGCGCGAGCGGGCCACCCGACTGGTCGCGATCCCGATGCAACCGCAGGTCTCCAGCTTCAACCTGGCCACCTCGGTGGGCATGGGCCTGTTCCACTGGATGGCGCACACCACCTCCCCGGTCGTCCCCGCGATCACTCCGCCGCGCTAGCGGTCCGGGTCGCCCGTTCCAGCTCCTCCAGCGCCCGCAGCAGCAGCCACGCCCCGGAGCGCGCCACGTCCGCCTCCCCCGCCGGGGCCGGATCGGCCGCCAGCCGCGCCTCCCAGGCGGCGTGCGCGGCCCGGGCGTCCCGGAAGTCGACGGGCCGTCCGGTGAGCACGGCCGCCCCGGCCGCCGCCGTGGCGTCGGTCAGCACCGCGCCGAACTCCGCCGCGCCCGGCACCGGCGGTGCGTCCGGCCCCGGTAGGTGAGCCTCCATCAGCAGCCCGGCCCGCGAGAGCGCGCCGACCGCCTCGCGGACCAGGTCCAACTGCTCGCGGGAGAGCCCGGGCGACCACGCGGTGTGCCGCACCGGCTCGGCCTCGGCCCGCTGCCGCGCCGTCAGGAACGCCGACCGGCGCTCCCGCGAGTCCAGCAGCGCGGTCCGCACCTCGCGCGGATCCCGCCCGGCCGGGTCGCCGTGCGCCGCCAGCACCGCACCCGCGTACCGGCCGGCGGCGGCGATCCACTCGGCGGTCCGCTCCGGCAGTCGGGCGGTCTCCCAGGTCGGGAAGAGCGCGTAGGTCAGCAGCGCCAGCGCCCCGCCGAGCAGCGTCATCAGGATCCGCTCGTAGGCGGTCCGCAGCACGTCGCCCGGCACCATGTTGAGCAGGAGGACCACGTACGCCGAGACGCAGGCGGTGGTCGGCGCGTAGCCGGTGCGCAGCGTCAGGTAGGCGCAGCCGATGCAGCCCACCGCCAGCGCCGCCGAGGCCCACTGACCGGGGTCCAGCAGCTCGACCAGCCCGGTCGCCAGCAGCACGCCCGCCAGGGTCCCGACCACCCGGGCCACCCCGCGGCTGTAGGTCTGCGCGAAGTCCGGCCGGATCACCATCGCGGCGGTCAGCGCGGCCCAGTAGCCGTGCTGGAGGCCGGTCGCCCGGCTCAGCAGGTAGGCCGCGGTCACCACCGCGGAGAGCCGGACCGCGTGGTGCAGCACCGGCGAGTCCGCGGTCAGTTGACGCCGGACGGTACCCAGCGCGATCGGCAGCATCCGGGCCACCCCCGGCCGCAGCAGCGCGCCGGCCGGGCCGGCCACCGGGGTGTCGATGGTGTCCTCGCCGGCACGCTCGAGCGCCCCGGTGGCCTGGCCGAGCAGCGTGACCAGCCGCCGGGAGGCGCGCAGCGCGGCGCCGTGCAGCACCGGGCCGGCCGGCGCCACCAGCGCGGCCGGCGCCGACCTCGGGTAGCACAGCGGCTCGCCGGTCCGGATCGCCCGGGCCAGCGCGTCCAGCAACTCGGCGGTGCCGGCCAGCAGTTCACGGACCCGGTCGCGCTCCGGCCCCTGGGCGGCGGCGCCCAGTCGGGGATCGGCGACGGCCGCCAGGGTGGGCCGGATCCGCTCGGCGATGCCGCGCAGGCCGTGCAGTTCGGGCGGCCGGTGGCGCTCCTGCCAGGGCGTCAGTTCGGCGGCGTGCCGGGCGGTCATCAGCGGCTCGGGATCGACCGCGGCGTACGGATCGTGCCGCAGCCGCCGGGCGTGGTCGGCCAGCGAGGCGTACGCGTCGGCCAGCGCGTCCCGCTGGGCACCCCAGGGCCGGATCGGCCAGAGCGTGATCGCCAGCGCCTGCGCCCCGCCACCCAGCGCGCAGAGCAGCCCGTGCCCCAGCGCGGCCGGCACGCCCACCGGTAACCGGACGATCACCAGCAGCACGGTGACGGTGTTGGTGGCCACCACCCCGGCGGTCGGCCCGAGCGCCCAGGCCAGCCCGGCGCCGAACGACCAGACCGCCAGCAGCACCGGGAAGAGCCCCGGCACCGGGACCGCCAGGTAGCCGAGGAAGGTGCTGATCCCCAGCCCGGCCCCCGCCGCCACCGCCAGTGAGGGCCGCGGCCGGAAGCTCCGCTGGAAGGTGGCCGTCCCGGCGATGAAGGCGCCCAGCGCGCCGGCGGTGGCCGCCGCCGGCCCCGCCACCGCGAGTCCGGCGAAGAGCACCACCGCCACCGCCAGTGCCCCGCGCAGCGCGCGCCGGGGATCCGTCAGCTCCCGCTCCAGACGCAGCCCCGCCCGACCAGCAGCACGAATCGCGACACTCCAGGGCATACCGGACACTTTACCGCCGGCCGCCCGGCTGACGTCCGCTCATCGGAGCAACAGCGCACGCACCCGACGCACGTCCGTGCGCACCCGTTCCGCCAGCCACAGCAGGGCACCCGTCGGCAGGAAGACCGCGTCCGCCGCGATCATCGCGAGGGAGAAGACCGGCAGGCCGAGCAGGACCGCGATGCCCAGGTGCTCCAGCATCATCAGGGCCAGCAGGACGTTCTTCAGCCGCCGGTTGAGCAGGGTGAACGGGAACGCCACCTGGACCAGCACGGTGCCGTAGGTGATCGCGAAGACCAGCAGCGCGCTCGACCCCAGCCACCCGGCGAGTCCGGGCCAGGGGGTGAAGTAGTCCAGGTGCAGGGGGTAGTAGAGGGCGGTGCCGTCCTGCCAGCGGGCACCCTGCACCTTGTACCAGCCGGCCGTGGCGTACACCAGCACCACCTGCGCCCCGATCACCAGCAGCGCGCAGTTGTGCAGCATGTTCGCCAACGCGTCCAGCACGGCCCGGGGTTCGCCGTGCGGCCGGCGGCGGTTGACCACGTACCAGAGGCCGGCGACCCCCCAGAGGGTCCAGAAGAACACCTCCCAGCCGGGATCCGGCCCGCCGCCCGGCCCGTCCCAGCCGATCCGCCCGGCCAGTTGCGCGGCCGCCAGCAGCCCGCCCAGCACCGTCCAGACCAACACCCCGGGCCAGTCGTGCCCGGTGGCACGGACGTGACGACGGGCCCGGCGGGCGTCCAGCGACCAGACCTCGGCGCTGCGGGTGAAGACCAGGTAGACCGCCATCAGGTGGACGATGTTGTCCCCACCGTCACCGATCAGCACGCTGCGGTTCTGCAGGGAGAGCACGGTCACCAGGAAGAGCACCGAACTCGCCCGGGTCCGCCACCCGAGCACCATCAACACCCCCGCCAGGATGCCGAGGTGGTAGACCGCCTCGAACCACCACCGGTCGCCGGTCCACGCCAGCACGGTGAACGCGTGGTCCTCGCGCAGCAGTTGGCGGGCCAGGTCGAGGCTCCAGGCGGCGCGGTCGCCGTACAGCTCGCGGCGGTGCGGCCACTCCAGCAGCAGTTGCAGGGTGAAGACCAGCCCGAACCCGATCCGGACCACCGCCGCCTGGTACCGGCCGAGCGCGCGCCCGGTGAACGCGGTGAAGCCGTCCGCCAGCCCGTCACCCGACCGCGCCGCCAGGGAGGGCCGGGGTGCCGGGCGCGGCTCCGCGCCGGCCGCCGCGCCGCGCAGCTGCCGGGGGATCCCGGTCACCAGGTCCTCGGCCTCGGGCCGGCTCATCGCAACCCCCGGTAGTCCGCGTCGCCCACCGGCCACCAGGGCAGCTGCCGGTACACCGGCTGGGCGGACCAGCCCGTGCCGCCCGCACTCCACGGCGGCGGCACGATCTGCGTGCTGCCGGCCCGGAACTGGATCGCGGTGACCGGCGCGCCGCCCGCCGCCCGCCCGATCCGTTGCAGGGCGATCCGCTTCAGGTACTCCTCGGCGAGCGGTCCGCGCGGGCCGGTGGAGCTCTCGTCGGCGCTGCTGTGCGTGCTGTCGTAGAAGTCCCAGGCGCGCCGGAGCAGGTTCTGGTCGACGTGGCTCGGCGCCGGGTTGCCGCGGATCGCGGCGATGTCCTGGGCGGTCAGGCCGATCCACGGGCCGGTGCCCGTGGCGGTGCGGACCCGGGCGTCGACGCTGATGTTCTGCTGCAACGGGTCGGGGGCGAAGAGCTTCCAGTTCTGCTCGAACTCCGGGTAGACCAGACCGTCCAGCTGCCCCTGGTACCGCTGCGAGACCGTGTTGGCCGGCGCGTTCTGCAGGAACAGCGCCCCGAGGAACGCCACGGTGGCGGTCAGCAGCACCACCCCCGCGCCCGCCAGCACCAGCAGCGCGGGCAGCGACCAGACCCGTTCACCCGGACCGGACCCGCCGGTGCCGTCCTCCGTCATCGCGCGTGCTCCCCCACCCACTCGGCCCCGCCCACCCGGCGCGCGCGGCGCGTCAGAGCACGTACGCGGCGTCGCCCGAGCTGCTCACCATCGGTCGGCCGGCCGCCTCCCAGGCGTACATCCCGCCGTCCACGTTGAACGCCTCACGGCCCTGCTGGACCAGGTACTGGACGACCTGCGCCGAGCGCCCGCCGACCCGGCAGAGCACGTACAGCGGCGCGTCCGGCACCTCGGCGATCCGCGCCACGAACTCGCCGATCGGGATGTGCAGCGCACCGTCGACGTGCCCGGCGTCCCACTCGTCCTGCTCACGGACGTCGAGCAGCACGGCGTCCGCGGGGACGGCGGCGGCCTGGGCGGTGGGGATCTGCGCGAACATGCTCGGGCTCTCCTGGGTCGCGGTGTCGGGGGCCGGCTCGGGCCGGCACCCGCCCATTGTCCCCCGTCCCGGTACTGCCGGGGCAACCCCGGACACCCCCGAGCCGCCCCCGAACCGCTACGCCCCCAGCAGCCGGGTCAGCTCGTCCTGCCGGGCCGCGGCCCGGCCCAGCAGCTCCTCGGCCAGCTCCTCCAGCAGCCGGTCCGGGTCCTGCGGGCTCATCCGCAGCAGCGACCCCATCGCGGTGGCCTCCAGCCGCACCTGCTCGGCCGCCAGCTCGCCGATCCGCGCGGTCAGCCAGGCCAACCGCTGCCGCAGCCAGTCCCCGCGGTCGGCGGCCTCCGGGGCGGGTGCGGTCTCCGGCGCGGTGGACCACTCCTCGGCCAGCGCCTCCAGCGCCGGCGCGTCGCCGCGCGCGTAGGCCTCGTTGACCCGGGCAATGAAGGCCGAGCGGCGCTGCTGCTCGGCCGCGTCGGTGGACAGGTCGGGGTGGGCCCGCCGGGCCAGCTCGCGGTAGAGCCGCTGGGCGTCCCTGCCGGGCCGCACCCGCCGCGGCGGCTCGGCCGACTCGGCCCCCCCGGTGGGTTCGGCCCCCTCGGTCGCCCCCGCCTCGGCCGCCCGCACACTGTCGAAGAGGGCGTCCAGGTCGGGCAGTTCGTCGACCACCCGGCGCGCGTCCACGGCCCGCCGGACGTCCTCCGGATCGCCGGTCCGCGCCGCCCGGGCCTCCGCCACCAGCGCGTCCAGCTCGTCCAGCCGCGCGTACAGCGGCCCGAGCCGCTCGTGGTGGATCAGCGCGAAGTTGTCGATCTCCACCCGCAGCGTCTCGACGTCGACCTCCAGGGTCAGCCAGGCGATCTCGGTGGCGGCGACCTGCTCCTCCAGCCGCTGCCGCTCGGGGTCGGTCCAACGGACGGGGCTCTCCGCGGTCACCTGCTCGCCTCGCTCATCACTCGTCTCTCCGGGCTCCGCCACCCTACCCGGGCGCCCGGCCCCACCCACCCGCCGTCACGGCGCCGGGGGGTGGCGGCCGACAAGGACGAAAACCGGCCAACCAACTGATGGACACGGCGTGCCGGACGGCGCACGCTGGGTGACACGCAACTGATACTGACGAATCTCGTGGTTTCGGTACCGGTCAGCGGCCGAGCCGTGCTTCGCTAGGTGGCGGTACAGCACTGATACCTGACAGCCGCACAGGTGAGGCCGGCCAGCCGGGCGGCCAGGCGGGAGCAGAACGGATCCCATGGCGGACGACCCGAACTCCACAGCGGACATGCCCTTCGACCTGCCCCGGGCGCTGGGGCCGGTCCTCCCGGCCGCCGAGGCCGGCCCCGCCGACCAGCCGACGGGCGTGGTGGCCATGGTGCGGCTGGCCGCCGTGCTGGTCGACCCGGACGGCCGGATCGCCGGCTGGACCCGCGGTGCCGAGGAGCTTTTCGGCCACCGCAGCGAGACCGTCCGGGGCCGCCCGGCCACCGGACTGCTGCCCGCCATCGAGCCGCACGGGCCGGGCGCCCGGCCCGACCGGCCCGCCGTGCCCGACCTCCCCGGCGCCGCCCGTCCCGGTACCGCCCGCCGGGCGGTACCGCCGGTCCGCCGCGGCGGCGCGCTCGGCGACGCGCTGGAGGCGCTGGCCAACCTCACCGCCACCGGCACCGCCTGGGCCGGCCTGATGCCGGCCACCGACCGCGAGGAGCGGCTGCGCCCGGTGCTCTGGTGGGCCTACCCGCTGCTGGAGCCCGCCGGCCGCGGCCTGCTCGCGCTGGCCGCCGACGCCCGGGTGCTGCGCACCCACGGCCCGCGGATCGCGATCGGCCGCCGGCTGCTGCCGTACGCCGCCGCGGGCGAACCGCCGGGCGGCGCCCACCTGGTCGCCGCCGCGCTGGCGCCGGCCGGGCCGAGCGGCGCCGCGGCCTTCGCCCCGCTGCTGCCGGTCGGCCCGGCCCGGCAGCGGACGCTGCTGCGGCAGCTGACGGCGGCCGGGGTGCCGGCGCTGTGGATGGACGCCGCGACCAGGCTGCCGGTGGTCCCGTACGAGCCGGCCGCCGCCGGCATGGCCCAGCTGGCCGCGGGGATCGGTCGCCGCTACCCGACCGCGCAGCAGCGCTCCGCCGCGGCCGCCGGCGTCCGCGGGCTGCGGGTGGTCCCGGTCCCCAAGGCCGGCGGCCCCAAGCCCGGCCCGGACGGAACCGGCCCGGACGGCGGCACCGCCCCCGACGCCCCCGAGGCCCGCACCGACCCGCCGTCCGGTCCCGGCGCCGGCTCCGGTCCCACCGCCCTGCCGGGCCCGCGCGCCGCGGTCCCGGTCTCCCCGCCGACCCAGGGAGCAGCCCTGACGACCCATCACCCCGTCGCCGAGGCCCCGGGCGAGGGCCGCGCCGGCATCCCGCTGGACGACCAGCTGGTCCCGCTGCTGACCAACGGCCAGGCCGGCGACCAGCTGGCACTGCTGAACGAGGTCGGCGGCAAGGTCGGCACCACGCTCGACCTCGACACCACCGCCCGCGAGCTGTGCCAGGTGCTGGTCCCCCGAGTCGCCGACTTCGCCTGTGTGGACCTGCTCGACCGGCTGATCTCGGACGCCGAGCTGCCCGAGGAGCAGCCGGACGACGACACCATGCTGCGCCGGGTGGCCCGGACCTTCCACGACTCCTCCGGCAGCTGGGCCCACGTGCTGGACGAGGGCGCGCTGCTGGCGATGCCGCGCAGCACCCCACCGGGCATGGCCCTGCAGCGCAACCAGGCGGTGCTGGTGCCGACCGTGACCGAGGACCTGGCCACCGACTACGCGACCGCGCTGGGCGGGCCGGGCCTGGTCCCGGTGGTCTCCGGCCGGTCGATGCTGGTGCTGCCGCTCTCGGCGCGCGGCACCGTGCTCGGCATCCTCAAGCTGCTGCGGCTGTCCGACCGGGCGCCGTTCGACGAGGGCGACGCGGCCACCCTGCTGGAGCTGTCCGCCCGGGCCGCGCTCTCGCTGGACAACGCCCGGCTGCACCGGGCCGAGTCCAAGGTCGCCACCACCCTGCAGCGCTCGATGATCCCGACCCGCCCGCCGAAGATCCCCGGTGTGCAGATCGCGCACCGCTACATGCCGGGCGACCGCCGGGCCGAGGTGGGCGGCGACTGGTTCGACGCGATCCAGCTGCCGGGCAGCCGGGTGGCGCTGGTGGTCGGCGACGTGATGGGCCACGGCCTGCACTCGGCCGCCGCGATGGGCCGCTTCCGCACCGCGATGCAGACGCTGGCGGCGCTCGACCTGCCGGCCGGCCAGCTGCTGCGGCACCTGGACAACCTGGCCCAGAAGCTCGGCGACGACCACCTGGCCACCTGCCTGTACGCGGTCTACGACCCGATCAACCGGACCTGCGAGCTGGCCAGCGCCGGCCACGTGCCGCCGGTGCTGGTGCACCCGGACGGCTCCGGCGAGCTGCTGGAGATCCCGGCCGGCGCCCCGATCGGGGTCGGCGGGGTGCCGTTCGTCGCCAAGACGATCGACGTCAGCGACGGCTCGATGCTGGTGATGTGCACCGACGGCCTGGTCGAGGTGCGCGGTGGCGACATAGGAGCCGGCCTGGCGGCACTCTGCGGGAACCTGATCGACCCGCGGCGCACCCCCGACGAGGCCTGCGACACGGTGTTGGACCGGCTGCACACGGAGGACCGCAAGGACGACGTGGCGCTGCTGGTGGCCCGCTTCGACGGGGTGGCCGAGACCGAGGTGGCCACCTGGACGCTGGCGGTGGACCGGGCGGAGGTCCGCCGGGCCCGCACCCTGGTCCGCGAGCAGCTGGCCGCCTGGCAGCTGGCCGCGCTCAGCGACACCACCGAGCTGCTGGTCAGCGAGCTGGTCACGAACGCGGTCCGGGTGGCCCGGGACTACGTCCAGTTGCAGCTGATCCGGGTGGACAAACTGCTGGTCGAGGTCAGCGACGACAACCACATGCTGCCCTCGCTGGAGCCGGCCGAGTCGATGGACGAGAACGGCCGCGGGCTCAACCTGGTGAGCAAGCTCGCCGAGCGCTGGGGGACGGCCCGCAAGGCGGTCGGCAAGGTGGTCTGGTTCGAGCAGCCGCTGCCGCGACGTTGAACCGGGCGCCGGCCGAGCCGGCGCCCGGTTCAGAGCACGGCGTGTTGCCGGGCCTCGGCGGCGAGCAGCCGGGCGGCGCCCACGTCGCCCAGCACCCGCGGCCAGTAGCTGCCGAAGACCTCCAGCGAGGCGGCGATCAGCACCGCGGTGACGATCGCGACCACGTGCTCCAGACCGGCCAGGTTGGGCAGCACCGCGACCTCGCCCACCATGACGGCGATCACCGCGCCGCCGGTGACCCAGGCCCGGCACTTCCAGGCGACGCAGACCGAGAGCGCGACCACCGCGGCGGACGGCCCGGTGTCGCGGACGTGGGCGACCCAGGCCGGGAAGCCGAACAGGTGGTCCGGGCCGACCTCCACGCCGAACCGGGCGTAGAGCGTGCCGGCCAGCGTGCAGGCGTAGGCGACCACCAGGGTCATCTTCCGGCCGAGCACGATCTCGGCGATCCCGAAGACCACCAGCACCTGGGCCAGCGCCCCCCAGACCGGCAGGTCCAGCGCGGGCACGTAGAGCGACAACGGGGTGCGCAGCAGCGAGACGTCGAGCGGGAGCGCGGCCTTGACCACACCGAGCCGGGTGACCAGGACCTCCCCGCCGGGCATGTGCTGAACGATGCTGAACAGGAGGATCAGGAACGTCGCGGTGATCGCCAGTGGAATGGCGGCGAACCGCTTGAGCGCCAGCTGGTCACGGACGGTACCGAACAATGTTCCCCACTCTGCGACGGCCCCGCGCTTGATCAGCGCGACAACCCTCCGTCGCTCGCCCCCCGGGTGGGTCCTCTGCACCACGACTTCCTCTCCCATGCTGTTCCCCGAAGTATTTCCAGTTCCCCGTCGACGACTCGTCGCCGCCTTGGATGCCGGATCCAGCCTAGGTAGTGGCAAAAGGATTCGACTCACCCTTGGTGCCCATTCTCGGCTCATCCTTGAGGTTGATAAACCGATTTTCAGCCAAGGGTCGCATTGTCTTGACGAAGCGCCCTGACAACCCGCCGCAACAACGTCCCCCCGACGGGAATTCCACGGCTCCCCCTCCGCCCCCCGGCGGAGGGCTAGCCCTTCCCATCCCGTTCCGCCACCGGCAAGCCCGAGGTGGCCGCCAGGGCGGCCGACCGGGCGTGCCGGCGACGGAAGAGGGCGGGGAGACTCGGTGCGGTGATGAAGCCCTCGGCCCGCGCGCTGGCCAGGCCGATCCGCGGGATCTCGCTGCTCTTCTCGAACAGCAGGTAACGCGGCTCCCAGATCGGCCGGTACTTGGCGTTCGCCCGGTACAGCGACTCGATCTGCCACCAGCGGGAGAAGAACGCCAGCACCGCGCGCCAGAGCCGGAGCACCGGGCCGGCCCCGAGCCGCGAGCCGCGCTCGAAGACCGAGCGGAACATCGCGAAGTTCAGCGAGACCCGCTCCAGCTGGACCTCCTTGGCCCGCTCCAGCAGCTCGATGACCATGAACTCCATCAGGCCGTTCTCGGTCTCCCGGTCCCGGCGCATCAGGTCCAGCGAGAGGCCCTTCGGGCCCCAGGGCACGAAGCTGAGCAGGGCCCGCAGCTCGCCCTGGGCGTCGTGGCACTCCAGCATCACGCAGCGCCCGTCGTCCGGGTCGCCGAGCCGACCGAGCGCCATCGAGAAGCCGCGCTCGGTCTGGCCGTCCCGCCAACGGTCGGCCTTGCTCAGCAGCTCGGCCATCTCCGCCTCGGGAATGTCCTCGTGCCGGCGGATCCGGACCGTGTAGCCGGCCCGCTTGACCCGGTTGTAGGCCTGCCGGACCACCCGCATGGCCCGGCCCTCCAGGGAGAACTCGTCCAGCTCGACGATCGCCTCGTCGCCCAGCTCCAGCGCGTCCAGCCCGTGCCGGGCGTAGATCACCCCGGCCTCCTCGGAGGCGCCCATCACGGCCGGCGCCCAGGCGTGCTCGCGGGCCTCGGCCAGCCAGCGGTCGATCGCGCCCGGCCAGGCCTCCGGGTCGCCGATCGGGTCGCCGGAGGCCAGCGAGACCCCGCCGACCACCCGGTAGGCGATCGCCGCCTTGCCGGTCGGCGAGAAGATCACCGCCTTGTCCCGGCGCAGCGCGAAGTAGCCCAGCGAGTCCCGCTCGCCCTGCCGGTCCAGCAGCTCGCGCAGCTTCAGCTCGTCCTGCGGCGTGAGCAGCTCCTTGCCGCGCGGGCTGCGGAACGCGACGTACAGCACCAGCAGGAAGAGCACCGCGCCCATCGCGTTGATGAAGGCGTTGAGCCAGTTCGGGACGTTGATCACGTCCAGCACGTGCTCGGACGGCTCGACCGTGACCATCCGGGCGATCGCGTAGCCGAACCGGTCGCCGAGGTTCGCCCCGGGCAGCGTGTTGTAGAAACCGACCAGGATCGCCCCGACCGCGCCACCGACGATCAGCCCGCCGAAGAAGGTGGCGACCGCCGTCTTCGGGTTGGACCGGTCGCCCTTGGAGGTGAACTCCCGCCGGCTGACCAGCAGGGCCAGCACGAACAGGCCGGTCAGCACGGTGGAGAAGTAGTTGAAGCCGTGCCGGTTGTAGTGGTCCTCACCCGGGAAGCCGAGCGCCAGCAGGTAGAGGAGGAAGGTCAGCCCGCCGAGCCCCGTGTTGAAGATCCAGGCGGCCCGCTTGCGACGGCGCATCGAGACCGCGAGGAAGAGCGAGAGCACCATGGCGGCCAGGCCCGCGGTCATCAGGTACGGGGTGAAGAACTGCCCCTCGGAGTGGTGCCGCACGGTGGTCCGGAACGGCGTCAGCAGCACCGCCACCAGGTTGAGCAGCGCGATCAGCCGCAGGTACCAGACCGTCGCCCCGGCGGCCCACGGGCGCAGACGGGTGAGGAAACCGGACCGGGGCAGGGTCGGTGCCGCCGACGCCGGCTGCTTGGTGGTGGAGGACACAGCTCAATTCCAAACGATCAGGTATCTGGGCGCATCCGCATGTGCCAGGTGGAACGTCATCAATCGTGGCTCACACCGGATGAGAAACGCGTGAACCGGTCAGCGGATTCGGACCCCGCCGATCGGCGGGGGTTCGACCCTGAGGAACCCCTAGGCTCGTCCCCGAGAGAGTGAGGAGAGACCGTGACCGCAATCCGTGTGCTGATCGTGGATGACGAGCTGCTGGTCCGCTCGGGCCTCGGCCTGATCGTGGGGTCCGCCCCCGACCTGGAGCTGGTCGGCGGGTGTTCCGGGGGCGAGGCCGAGGAGGCCGCGATCCGGCTGAGGCCGCACGTCGTGCTCCTGGACATCCGGATGCCCGACCTGGACGGGATCTCGGTGCTGCGCCGGCTGCGCGCGCTGCCCGAGCCACCGGCCGTCTCCATGCTCACCACCTTCGACACCGACGAGTACATCGGCACCGCGCTGCGGGCCGGTGCGGCCGGCTTCCTGCTCAAGGACACCGCGCCGGACCAGCTGGTGCACGCGGTGCGGATCCTGGCCGCCGGCGGCAGCATGCTCTCCCCGGCGGTCACCCGCACGGTGATCGGCGGCTACGTGGACGGCGGCGGCCCGGACGCGGCGGCGCTGGCCCAGGTCCGCACCCTGACCGGCCGCGAGCTGGACGTGCTGGCGCTGCTCGGGCAGGGCCTGGCCAACGCCGAGATCGCCGAACGGCTCTTCCTCGGCACCGGCACGGTCAAGGACCACATCAGCGCGATCCTGGGCAAGCTCGGCGCCACCAACCGGGTCCAGGCCGCGGTGATCGCGCACCGGGCCGGTCTGGTCCAGGCCCCGAAGCAGTGAGAGCCACCGAGCCGCCGGGCGGCTCACACGCCGCGGCCCCCCGACCACGCCGTGCCCCCGCGCCGCACACCGCCGCCGCGCTGCGCGAACGGCTGACCCGGCCGTGGCTGATGCTGCTGCTGCCGGTGCTGCTGGCACTCCTGGAGTCGTTCCTGCTGGACCGGAACACCGCCTGGTGGAAGACCGGCCTCAACTGCGCGGCCGCGCTGGGCCTGCTGCTGCGCACCCGGTGGCCGCTCGGCTCGCTGCTGCTGGCGCTGCCCGGGACCTTCTTCACCGAGAGCTGGCTGGCCTCGATGACCGCGCTCTACACGGTCGCCTCCCGGCGCACCCGGCTGCCGCTGACCGTGGCGTGCGCGGTCGCCTTCGCGCTGTCCGACTACTTCACCTGGTCGGTCACCGAGAGCAACTCGCCGATAGACCCGCTGGCGGTCAACCAGGTCAACGGGCTGGCCATGATCCAGTCGTTGCTGCTCGGGGTCGCCCCGGTGGCGCTCGGCATGCTGACCCGGACCCGGCGCGAGCTGACCGTCCGGCTGGACCAGCTCACCCGCGGCCAGGAGCGCGAGGCCCGGCTGCTCGCCGAGCGGGTGCTGGCCACCGAGCGGGCCCGGTTGGCCCGCGAGATGCACGACGTGGTCTCCCACCAGGTCAGCCTGATCAGCGTGCAGGCGGGCGGCCTGCAGGTCTCCACCGCCGACCCGTTCACCGCGCAGACCGCGGGGACGATCCGCGAGCTCTCCGTGCGCACCCTGCAGGAGCTGCGGCAGATGGTCGGCGTGCTGCGGGCGGCCGGCGGTGCGGACCTGGCCGGTGACACCGACGCCGCCCTGGCGGCCGGGGGCCCGCTCGCCCCGCAGCCGCGGCTGGCCGACCTGCCGCGGTTGATCGAGGAGAGCGGCCTGCCGACCGAGTGCGAGCTGCACCCCGGCGACCGGGAGTGGCCGGAGGCCGTCCAGCGGGCCGCCTACCGGACGGTGCAGGAGGCACTGACCAACATCCGCAAGCACGCGCCGGGCGCGGAGGTGCGGATCCGGGTCGGCGTCCGGGGCAGCCGGCTGCTGGTGGACGTCAGCAACGGACCCGCCCCGGCCCGCACGCCCGGGTACCCGGCGCCGCTGCCGGGCGGTGGCCACGGGCTGGTCGGCCTGCGCGAACGGGCCCAACTGCTGGGCGGCTCGATGACCGCCGGGCCGACCGCGGAGCGCGGGTTCGCGATCCACACCGAGCTTCCGGCCGGCCGGGAGTAGCGGTCCGGCTCTCCTCCGGGTGGGTGAATGAAGGGTGGCGAAACGAGCGAATCCGGTGCCGACCCCGAAGAGTAAGCGAGGGAACGCGTTCGGCCAGCCCCGGTCGAAGGCATTCTTGCGTGACCCTGTTCGATCCCGCAAGGAATGGAGAACACCATGAAGGACTTCCGCAGGGCCCTCGTGCTGACCTGTGCCGCCGGTGCCCTCGTACTGGGTGGGGCGGGCGCGGCCAGCGCCTCGGCCGGCGCGGAGGGCACCGCTGTTGGCTCCCCGGGCATCCTGTCCGGCAACGTGGTCCAGATCCCGATCCACATCCCGGTCAACGCCTGCGGTAACAGCATCGGTGTGATCAGCCTGCTGAACCCCGCCTTCGGGAACACCTGCACCAACAACGGCTGACCGGCCCGGACGGCCGGTTCCGCTCCCTCTTCGGGCGGAACCGGCCGTCCGCGTTTTCCGGGCCGATATCCGGAACCGGGCGGCGATTCCCCGGACGCACCGGAGCCGCGGCGAAGGGGCCGGTATTTCCCGGCGGAAAACACCCGCATTCCGCCGCCCCGGCCGCGGTCCGCACCGTCACCCGGGTCCGCCCGGCAGAACGAATTCCGCTTTCCGCGCCGATCCCGTCAGCCGCGCGGCGGCAACGCCAGCCGCAGGCCCCCGGTCCCGTCCCGGTCCGACGCCAACGCCGCCCTCACCTCGGCCGGCAGCTCGCGCACCCCGAGCAGCCCGGCGGCCAGCTCCGCGGTGGCCCGGTGCCAGTCGGCCGACCGGCGCAGCATCGCGTGCCCGGCGCCGGCCACCTCGATCCCGGCCACCGCGGCCCCGGCCGCCCGGGCCCGCGCGGCGAACCGCCGGGTGTCGGCGGGGGAGGTGGTCCGGTCCCGGTCACCGTGCAGCGCCACCAGGGTGCGGCCGGCCAGCTGCCCGCACGGGTCCTCCGGCGGGCACCAGGGCGCCAGCGCCAGCACCGCGGTGACCCGCGGGTGCCCGGCGACCCGCAGCGCGGCCCGGCCGCCCATCGAGTGGCCGATCAGCAGCACCGGCTCCGGCCCCAGCCCGTCCAGCGCCGCCGCGGCGTCCCGGGCCGCGTCCGCCCGCTCGCCGTTCCAGCCGCGGTGCCGGTAGCGCAGCTGCCCGACCGCCACCGCCGAGCCGACCGTCTCCCGGGCCACCGCCCGGGCGAAGGGGTGCATCCGCACCGCCGCGAGCTGCCACGGCCGGGCCGCCGCCGTGCTGTGCTCCTGGCCGCCGTGCAGCAGCAGCACCGCCGCCCGCGCCCCCGCCGGCCGGACGAACCAACGCACCCCGCCGGTCAACCGAACCGCCCGTGGTCCGTCACGCCCGCACGCCCCCGGCCCGCCGACGCGCCTTCTCGCGCGCCTTCTCGGGCAGCTGCGGCACGTCCAGCAGCAGGTGCAGCAGCTCCGGCCGCGCGGTCAGCGCCCGGAACGTGGTGGCCACGTCCAGTCCGTGGGCCGGCCGGTGCACCACCGTCACCGGGTCGCCCGGGCGCACCGCCCCGGGTTCGATCACCCGCAGGTACGCGCCGGGCAGCGCCCGCTCGGTGAACCGCCGCACCCAGCCGCGCTCGCCCAGCCACTCGGCGAAGGTCCGGCAGGGGATCCGCGGCGCCGAGACCTCCAGCAGCAGCCGCTCGCCGACCCGCCAGCGCTCGCCGATCAGCGCGCCGTTCACGTCCAGGCCCTCGGTGGTGAGGTTCTCCCCGAAGACGCCCGGCACGAGGTCGCGGCCCAGCTCCCCGGACCAGCCGGTCAGGTCCTCCCAGGCGTAGGCGTAGACCGCCTGGTCCGGGCCGCCGTGGTGCCGGCCGTCGCAGATCGCGTCGCCCGTCAGCCCGCTGCCCGCGGCCGGCTCGGCCACCTCGACGGGCCCGGCGACGGGCCGCTTGTCGATGCCGGTGGCTCCGGTGTCGGCGTAGTCCACGGGCAGGGCGGAGCCGACGTTCACCGACCGGAGAAGCGCGTTCATGGCCCCAAAGCTACCGTTCGCCCGCGCGGGCACGGTTGAAGAATCCTCCGGGCCCGGTGATGCTGGTCGGGTGACCGGGATGTTCGACGAGGAGCTGCGCGATCAGCTCGACCAGGCCCGCGAGGCGCTGGCGCTGGCCCGCGCCGACGGCGATCTGGACGGCATCCAGGCCTACCAGGGCCGGATCTCCGGCCTGCTGCGGATGGCGGCCAAGCACGGGATCGAACTCCCGCACACCCCGGAGGAGGAGAGCGGCGACGGCTGACGACCGGCGCGCGCCCCACCGCCCGGAAACCCACAACGGCACAACGGCACAACGGCACAACGGCACAACGGCACAACGACGAGGCCGGTTGGCTCGACTTCCGTCGAGCCAACCGGCCTCGTTCGGTCTTGCGACCGTGGTGCGCGAGGGGGGAGTTGAACCCCCACGCCCTTTCGGGCACTGGAACCTGAATCCAGCGCGTCTGCCTATTCCGCCACCCGCGCATGGGTGTTGTCGTAGATGCTAACCGATCGTCCGACTGAATCCCAACCGGATCGAACCCGGTCCTTGATTCCGCCTTCCGGCTTCGGCTCCCTCTCGGGCGCCCCTTCCGACATGGAAAACATTAGCACGCCCGACGGGGCACCTACGAATCCGTTCTTCACCGCGGCCGGCACACCTCACCGGAAGCCACCACTCGAACGGTCTGGCGAACGGGTGAGCCCGGATGCCGCAGGGGTGAGCCGGGTACGACCTGGGTACAGGGGGACCCGTGCGGCGCACCGCCCGAAGGGGTGTGCGCAAGCCCACGCCCGGTGCCGAGGCGGACGGGGAACCGTACAGATGGCCTCTGCGTGGATACGATCAGTACGGAAGTACCGCAATCGCGGCCCACTCGGGCCCGAGCCAGAGCGCAGAGAGCCCTTGGAAGGGGGTGCCCCGTGGGAGTCCTGAAGAAGTTCGAGCAGCGACTCGAGGGTCTCGTGAACGGCACCTTCGCCAAGGTGTTCAAGTCCGAGGTCCAGCCCGTGGAGATCGCCGGAGCGCTGCAGCGCGAGTGCGACAACAACGCCACCATCTGGAACCGCGACCGCACCGTGGTGCCCAACGACTTCATCGTCGAGCTGAGCCCGCACGACTACGAGCGCCTCAGCCCGTACGCCGGCCAGCTCGGTCAGGAGCTCTCGGGCATGGTCCTGGAGTACGCGGAGGCGCAGCGTTACAGCTTCCTCGGCCCCCTCCAGGTCAACCTGGAGCGGGCCGAGGACCTGGACACCGGCCTGTACCGGGTGCGCAGCCGCACCCTGGCCAGCGAGACCCCCGAACCGCCGGCGGCCCCGCCGGCCGGCTACGGCCGCGGCCCGGCGCCCGAGGCGCCCGGCGCACCGTGGCAGCAGAGCAGCGCCCCGACGTACGCGGGGGCGCCGACCCCGCCCAGCGCGCCCCCCGCGATGCCCCCGGCGATGCCCAGCGCGCCGCCGAACGGCGCCGGCGGCAACGTCCGCCCGTTCCCGGGCTCCGGCACCGGCGCGGGCACCCGCCGTTGGATCGAGGTCAACGGCAACCGGCACCAGATCACCGGCAACGCCTGCGTACTGGGCCGCTCCACCGAGGCGGACGTCCGGATCGACGACCCCGGCGTCTCCCGCAAGCACGCCGAGATCCGCCCCGGCAACCCGGCCATGGTGCTCGACCTGGGGTCCACCAACGGCATCGTGGTGGACGGACAGCACACCCAGCGCGCTACGCTCCGCGACGGCTCGCGGATCGTCGTGGGCTCCACGACGATCATCTACCGACAGGTCGAAGGGTAGGGCGGGGCACCGGTGTCAGAGTTGACCCTGACGGTCATGCGGCTGGGATTCCTGGCCGTGCTGTGGCTGTTCGTCATCGTCGCGGTCCAGGTGATCCGCAGCGACCTGTTCGGGGCCAAGGGCACCGCACGCTCCGGCCGTCGGGCCGCCCGTGGCACGGCCAGCCCGGCCGCAGCGGCCGCGACGCCCGCGCCGCCGTCCCGGCCGCAGCAGTCCCCGCGCGACACCGGCACCCACCAGTTGGGCGGCCGGGCCGCCCGCCGCGGCGCGCCGAGCCAGCTGGTCGTGGTCGAGGGGTCGCTGGCCGGCACCACCGTCGCGCTGCAGGGTCAGACGATCACGCTCGGCCGGGCCCACGACTCCACCATCGTGCTCGATGACGACTACGCCTCCTCGCGTCATGCCAGGATCTACCCCGATCAGACTGGGCAGTGGACCGTGGAGGATCTAGGCTCCACCAACGGCACCTATCTGGACCGGCAGCGGCTCACCGCGCCGATGCCGCTTCAGCCAGGCATGCCGATCCGTATCGGCAGGACCGTCATCGAACTGCGGAAGTAGTAGCGCATGAGGGACAGCACCCCGTCCATGACCAGCCCGGAGGGCAGCGCCGGCGCTGCCGTTGCCGTGCGCGAGGCCCAGAGGGGGGCAGGCACCGTATGAGCCTCGTGCTGCGTTTCGCCGCCGGATCCCACAAGGGGCTGATCCGGGAGGGGAACGAGGACTCCGGGTACGCCGGTCCGCGCCTGCTCGCGGTGGCCGACGGCATGGGCGGCGCCGCCGCCGGCGAGGTCGCCTCCTCCGAGGTCCTCAGCTCGATCATGACGCTGGACGAGGCCGATCCCCGGGCCGACCTGCTGACCCTGCTGAACGACGCCGTGCAGACCGCCAACGACCGGCTGCGCCTGATGGTGGAGCAGGACCCGCAGCTCGAAGGCATGGGCTGCACGCTGACCGCGCTGCTGTGGACCGGCGAGCGGATGGGCCTGGTGCACGTCGGCGACTCCCGCGCCTACCTGCTCCGGGACGGCTCGCTCAGCCAGATCACCCAGGACCACACCTGGGTGCAGCGGCTGGTGGACGAGGGCCGGATCACTCCCGAGGAGGCCGAGACCCACCCGCAGCGCTCGCTGCTGATGCGGGCGCTGGACGGCCGCGGCCAGGTCGAGCCCGACCTGTCGATCCGTGAGGTCCGGGCCGGCGACCGCTACCTGATCTGCTCCGACGGCCTGTCCGGCCCGGTCAGCCACCAGACCCTGGAGGAGACGCTGGGGAGCTTCTACTCCCCCGAGCAGACCATCCAGGAACTGATCCAGCTCGCCCTGCGCGGCGGCGGCCCGGACAACATCACCTGCATCGTGGCCGACGTGATCGACGTCGGCCCGACCGACACCCAGTCGGGCCAGTACGGCGCCGTCCCGATGGTGGTCGGCGCGGTCGCCGAGGGCCCGCACGGCACGGCGCACGACAACCAGGTACTGGACACCCCGGCCGGCCGGGCCGCCGGCCTCGGCCGCCCCGCCGCCCCGCAGGGTGCCTTCGGCCCCGCCGACGGCTACCAGGACGGTTACGACCCCGGTTACGACCCGGCCCAGGGCGGCTTCGGTCCGGCCGAGGGCTACGGCGAGCCGTACGGCGGGGGCCACCACGCCGACGGGTACGCCGACGGCTACCCCGGCTACGCCCAGGAGGGCTACGGCACCGCCCAGCTGACCGCCGAGGAGCCCGAAGGCGCAGCCGAGCACGAGGCCGAGGGCCGCACCGAGGAACCGATCTCCCGGGCCAAGCCCAAGCGCCGCTGGTTCCGCCGCTCGGCGATCATGGTGGTCGCGCTCGGTCTGGTCGGCGGCGCGAGCTACGCCGGCTGGCACTGGACCCAGGACCAGTACTACATCGGCGAGAACGGCGACCACGTCGCCGTCTACCGCGGTCTCAACCAGAACCTGGCCGGCCTCAGCCTCTCCTCGGTCTACCAGCAGTACCCGAACGTCGAACTCAAGTTCCTGCCCGCCTACGAGCAGGACCAGCTCAAGAACACCATCAGCGCCGACAGCCTGGGCGCCGCCAACCAGCGGGTGCAGGACCTCACCACCCAGGCCAGCGCCTGCCAGAAGATCTCCGAGGGCGCCAAGCCGGACGGCAGCGGCACCGCGGCGAGCGCCACGTCCCCCGCCGCCGGGGCGACCAACGCCTCGTTCGAGACCACACCCAAATCCGAGCCGAGGGCGGCCGGCGCCCCGGTCGCCCCGACCGCCAGCCCGTCGGCCACCCCGCAACAGCAGCAGCCACCCGCCCAGAGCACCCCGGCTCCGACGCCCAGCAGCACCGCGCCGGCCCTGACCCAGGACGAGCAGAAGCTGGCCGGCAACTGCTCGACGACCTCCTAGGCCACCCGGTGGCCGCGCCCCAGCTCGCCCTCGGCACCCGCCGGGCCGGCGAGCCGGGCCCACGCGGCTCACCCGATCGGCGCAACACCGAGCTGGGCCTGCTGGCCTTCGCGGTGCTGGTGCCGGTGCTGGCGTACGCCAACGTCGGGCTGGCGCTCGACCACCGGCTGCCCGCCGGGATGCTGACGTACGGCCTGGGGCTGGGCGGCCTGGCCGGCGTCGCCCACCTGGCGGTCCGCCGCTGCGCGTCGTACGCCGACCCGCTGCTGCTGCCGCTGGCCACCCTGCTCAACGGCCTCGGCCTGGTGATGATCTGGCGGCTCGACAAGTTCGGCCCGGTGCTGCGCGACAACTATCCGGCCGCCGCCGACCAGCTGCTCTGGTCCGCGCTCGGCGTCGCCCTGCTGCTCGGCGTCATCGTGCTGCTTCCGGACCACCGGATGCTCCAGCGCTACACCTACGTCTCGATGGCGCTCGCCCTGGCGCTGCTCGCCGCCCCGGCCTTCTTCCCCGCCCGCCGGTCGGACTACGGCGCCCGGATCTGGATCCACCTGGGCGACTTCTCGATCCAGCCGGGCGAGCTCGCCAAGATCGTGCTGGCGGTCTTCTTCGCGGGCTACCTGATGGTCAAGCGGGACGCGCTGGCCCTGGCCAGTCACCGGGTGCTGGGCCTCTACCTCCCGCGCGGCCGCGACCTGGGCCCGATCCTGGTGGTCTGGCTGCTCAGCGTGCTGATCCTGGTCTTCGAGACCGACCTCGGGATGTCCTTCCTCTTCTTCGGCCTCTTCGTGGTGATGCTCTACATCGCCACCGAGCGGACCAGCTGGATCCTCTTCGGCGTGCTGCTCTCGCTCGGCGGTGGCGCGCTGGCGGCCAGCACCGAGGGCCACGTCCGGATCCGGGTCCGCGCCTGGCTGGACCCGCTGGCCGGGTTCCGCCCGCACCCGCCGGCCGGCACGACCGAGCAGATCGGCCAGGCGCTGTTCGCCCTCGGCTCCGGCGGGGTCACCGGCGCCGGCCTCGGCCAGGGCCGCTCCTGGCTGATCGGTTTCGCCGCCAAGAGCGACTTCGTCCTCGGCTCCTTCGGCGAGGAGCTGGGCGTGACCGGCCTGATGGCGCTCTTCCTGCTGTACGGGCTGCTGGTGCAGCGCGGTCTGCGCACCGCGCTGGCCGCCCGCGACCCGTTCGGCAAGCTGCTCGCCGGCGGGCTGGCCTCGGCCCTCGCCCTGCAGGTCTTCGTGGTCGCCGGCGGGGTCACCGGGCTGATCCCGCTGACCGGGATGACCATGCCCTTCCTCGCCCAGGGCGGCTCCTCCGTGGTGTCCAACTGGATCCTGGTGGCGCTCCTGCTCAGGATCAGTGACAGCGCCCGCCGGCCGGCCCTGCAACCGACCCGGGCGGACCGGGCATAAGTGATCGTGCGGTTGAATGGCTCCCACCGCATCACCTGCCACAGTCGGAACGAGGAGGGGGCCGTCCCGTGAACAAGCCCATCAGGCGGGTCTCCGTCTTCTGCATGGTGCTGATCCTGGCCCTGCTGCTGCGCGCGAACTGGGTGCAGGGCGTCGAGGCCGACTCGTACGCCGACAACGCGCACAACGAGCGGAACCTGTACGACCAGTACTCCTACCCGCGCGGCAGCATCGTGGTGGCCGGCCAGCCGATCACCGGCTCGACCCTCACCAACGGCTACCGGTTCAAGTACAAGGCCAGCTGGACCAACGGCCCGCTGTACGCCCCGATCACCGGCTACTCCTCGCAGGGCTTCGGCAGCAGCGGCCTGGAGTCGCTGGAGAACGGCATCCTGGCCGGCACCGACGACCGGCTGTTCTTCCACAACACCCTGGACATGCTGACCGGCAAGCAGAAGCAGGGCGGCAACGTCATCACCACGATCAACCCGAAGGCGCAGCAGGCCGCCTTCGACGGCCTCGGCAACCGCAAGGGCGCCGCGGTCGCCATCGACCCGGCCACCGGCGCGATCCTGGCCCTGGTCAGCACCCCCTCCTACGACCCGTCCAGCTTCGCCGGCAACTCCAACGCGGACGGCCAGGCCTGGAACAGCCTGCTCAAGGACCCGAACAACCCGATGCTCGACCGGGCGCTGCGGGAGACCTACCCGCCCGGCTCGACCTTCAAGATCGTCACGGCGGCGACCGCGTTCGAGACCGGCAAGTACCAGACCCCGCAGGACCAGACCGACACGCCGCAGACGTACACCCTGCCCGGCACCAACACCCAGCTGAACAACGACAGCCCCGACGAGCCGTGCGCCAACGCCACCCTCATCGACGCCTTCGCGATCTCCTGCAACACCGTCTACGGCAAGATCGGCGCCGAGCTCGGTGAGCAGAAGCTGCTGGCGCAGGCCGACAAGTTCGGCTTCAACAGCACGGTGGACACCCCGATCCGCGCGGTGGCCAGCACCTTCCCGAACAACTCCTCGCCGGACGGCACCGCGATGGACGCGATCGGCCAGCACAACACCGCCGCCACCCCGCTGCAGATGGCCATGGTCGCCGCCGCCGTCGCCAACAACGGCAAGCTGATGCAGCCCTACCTGGTGGACGAGGAGGACTCCGGCACCGGCACCACCGTCTCCAAGACCAGCCCCAAGGAGATGGACCAGGCGATCAGCCCGGCCACCGCGCAGAAGCTGCAGCAGATGATGGTCGCCGTGGTGCAGAGCGGCACCGGCACCAAGGCGCAGATCGACGGTGCGGAGGTCGGCGGCAAGACCGGCACCGCCCAGCACGGCCAGGACAACAGCGGCCTGCCGTTCGCCTGGTTCGTCTCCTACGCCAAGGTCGGCAACAACTACCCGGTCGCGGTCGCCGTGGTGGTCGAGGACGGCGCGGCCCAGAAGGACGAGATCAGCGGCGGTTCCATCGCCGCGCCGATCGCCAAGTCGATCATGCAGGCGGTGATCAACAAGTAAGTCCCCCGGCGGCCGGTGGTGTGGCCGGGATCCCAGCGGATCCCGTTCGATCACGCCGGACCGCCGCGTAGGCTCGGATACCGGTCTGGTCTCGGCTGGCGGGCGTGTCGAGTTGTCCGGCACGCGACCGGTAGCGTATCCGCCAGCAGCGGGTGTGCCCGCTGCTTCGTTCTGCGGTCCTCCCGGGCCCGGAGAACCAGAGTGACGAGGGCAGCGTCACACAAGAGCGTGCGGGGACACCTACGTCATATCCTCACCGCCCGGTGAGGGAGAGGGTCGGAACTATGGAAGAGCCTCGTCGCCTCGGCGGCAGGTACGAGCTCGGCGGCGTCCTCGGACGCGGCGGCATGGCCGAGGTGTACCTCGCCCATGACACCCGGCTCGGCCGTTCCGTCGCCGTGAAGACGCTCCGGTCCGACATGGCCCGGGACCCGTCGTTCCAGGCCCGGTTCCGTCGCGAGGCACAGTCGGCGGCGTCGCTGAACCACCCCGCCATCGTCGCCGTGTACGACACCGGCGAGGACTACATCGACGGCATCTCCATCCCCTACATCGTGATGGAGTACGTCGAGGGCTCCACCCTGCGCGAGCTGCTGCACTCCGGGCGCCGGCTGCTGCCCGAGCGCGCGCTGGAGATGACCATCGGCATCCTGCAGGCGCTGGAGTACTCGCACCGGGCCGGCATCGTGCACCGCGACATCAAGCCCGCCAACGTGATGCTCACCCGGCAGGGCAACGTCAAGGTGATGGACTTCGGCATCGCCCGCGCCATGGGCGACGCCGGCATGACGATGACCCAGACCTCGGCCGTCATCGGCACCGCCCAGTACCTCTCCCCGGAGCAGGCCAAGGGCGAGACCGTGGACGCCCGCTCCGACCTCTACTCCACCGGCTGCCTGCTGTACGAGCTGCTCACCGTGCGCCCGCCGTTCGTCGGCGACTCGCCGGTCGCGGTGGCCTACCAGCACGTCCGCGAGGAGGCCCAGCCACCGTCCGTCTACGACCCCGAGGTGCGCCCCGAGGTCGACGCGATCGTGCTGAAGGCGCTCGCCAAGGAGCGCGACTACCGCTACCAGTCCGCCGACGAGATGCGCGACGACATCGAGCGCTTCCTCGACGGGCTGCCGGTCGCCGCCGCCCAGCAGGCCGCCGCGTACGGCATGGGCGGCTACGGCTACGACCAGAACGGCTACCCGAGCGACCCGTACGGCCAGACCAGCGTGATGCCGCAGCAGGGCGGCTCCGCGCCGACCACCATGCTCGGCACGGTCGGCGGCCCGAACCAGGGCTACCACCAGGGCGGCTACCAGCCTGACGACGGCTACGGCGGCCAGGACGGCGGCCGCAGCGGGCGGCGGCGCGAGGAGCAGTCGAAGAAGAGCAACACCTCGTGGATCCTGCTCGCGATCGCCGCGGTGCTGATCCTGGTCGGCTCGTTCTTCGTGGCCTCGGTGATGTTCAAGGGCCACAGCGGCGGCAGCGGCAGCGCCAGCAGCCAGGTCACCGCGCCGAACCTGGTCGGCAAGAGCCTGACCGACGCGACCACCGCCGCCCAGGCGGTCAGCTCCTCGCTCAAGGTCGTCCAGGGCCCCGGGACCACCTGCACCAACGCGGGCCAGAACCAGGTCTGCCAGCAGAACCCGGCGGCCGGCGCCCAGCTGCCGGGCAACGGCACGATCACCGTGCAGCTCAACAGCGGCCCGTCGCAGGCCGCCGTGCCGGACGTCACCGGCAAGTCCCGGGACGCCGCGACCCAGGCGCTGACCGCGGCCGGCTTCCAGCTCGGCACGGTCACCTACCAGAACAGCGACACCGTCCCGCAGGACTCGGTGATCTCGCAGACCCCGGCCGGCGGCACCCAGGCCGACCCGACCCAGCCGGTCACCCTGGTGCTCTCGCAGGGCTCGGGCCAGATCGCCGTGCAGAACGTGGTCGGCCAGACCACCGCCGCGGCGACCCAGACCCTGCAGGGCCAGGGCTTCACGGTGAACTCCACGGCCACCACCCCGGCCACCGACCCGACCACGGTCGGCCAGGTCGCCACCCAGAACCCGGCGGCCGGCGCCAAGGCCGCCAAGGGTGCCACCATCACGCTGACCATCTACGCGGCCCCGGCCAACGTCAACGTGCCGATC
The DNA here is from genome assembly GCF_044547075.1 of Kitasatospora sp. NPDC052896. Classification (NCBI taxonomy): domain Bacteria; kingdom Bacillati; phylum Actinomycetota; class Actinomycetes; order Kitasatosporales; family Streptomycetaceae; genus Kitasatospora; species Kitasatospora sp. NPDC052896. Next base: position 1,054,399 of record NZ_JBITZU010000001.1, on the reverse strand, counting down.
GTGGTGGGCAAGACCTACAAGGACGCCTTCGCCGCGCTCAGCGCGCTGCACCTGACGCCCAGTGTGACCAGCGGTCCGCAGGACGACAACGCGATCGTGACGGCAAGCAACCCGCCCTCCGGCACCCCGGAGCCGCCCGGCACGGTCATCCAGCTCACCACCCAGCCCGGCGCGGGGGCGACGCCGTCCGGCAAAGGGCCCATCGGTGGCGCCATCGGCGGGCCCTGGAACGGGTCGACGTCATCATGGGGCGGCGGCAACTAGCTGAGCCTTCGAAGGGGCCGTGGACCACCGGAAACCTGAGCCGGGTCCACGGCCCCTCGGCGTTCCCGGCCGCTCAGGAGGTGCGCAGCTCCGGTGGCGGGGTGCGCCGGGCGTCCACCGGGTCGACCCGGACCAGGCTGCCCCAGACCGCCATCCGGAAGCGCGAGCTGTAGACCGGTGTGCAGGTCGTCAGGGTGATGTAGCGGCCCGGCCCGGGGTAGCCGGAGCCCTCCGGGACCGGCGCGATGATCCCGGTGTCGAACTTCGAGGCCCGCGGCAGCGTGCCGTCCACCCGGTAGACGTACCAGTGGTCCCGGGTCTCCACCACCACGGCGGCGCCCCTGCCGACCTCGTCCAGGTCGTGGAACTTCGCGCCGTGCCCGTCCCGGTGCGCGGCCAGTGCGAAGTTGCCGCTGGCGTCCCAGGGCATCGCCGCGCGGTACGGCTCCCGGTAGACGCCGGCCACTCCCCCGTCGAGCACCTCGGAGCCGGTGCCCAGCCGGATCAGCACCGAGTAGTCCCGGCCCATCGCGGGGACGTGCAGGAACCCGATCCCGTCCGCGCCCGGCCGGTACGTCGGCGCCGGGGCGGCCTGGCCGGGTGGAGCGGCGGCCGGGGCCGCCCAGGCCCGCCGCAGCCGGTCGCCGGCCCGCTCGGCCCGGGCGTCGGCCACCAGGTCGGTCCACCAGAGCGAGTAGCCGACGAAGAGCGCCAGCACCAGCCCGGCGGTGATCAGCAGCTCGCCGAGCACGCCGAGCGCCAGGGCGCCCGGGTGCGGACGGGCCACGCTCGACTCCGGCTGCTTCGTCACAGTGCCCCGCCTCGTGCTGTGGCCGGGGCACCGCCCTCCGGCGCTACGAGGAGGAGGTCAGCGCCGGAGGCTGCCCCTGGCTCCTCGGTTGCTGAGCGATCATCTTGCCAAAGACGATGAGCCTTCCCCGGGAACTGAACTCCGGCGTACAGGTGGTCATGGTGATGTACTGACCGGGCTGGGTGAACGGCGACCCCTTGGGGATCGGCTGCAGCACCGAGACGTTGGTCGGCGGCGTCTCCGGGATCCCGCCCTCCACCTGGTAGGTGTAGTAGGTGGTGGCGGTCTCCACCACGATCAGGTCCCCCGGCCCCAGCTCGGCGAGTTTGCGGAAGGGCTGGCCGTGCGTGGTCCGGTGCCCGGCGACCGCGAAGTTGCCGGTCGGGTCGGAGGGCAGCGCGGTGCCGACGTAGTGTCCCACCAGGCCCTTGTTGAGGACCTTCGTGGTGTCGGTGCCCTCGGCGATCGGGTCGGTCAGGCCGATCTTGGGGATGTGGATGATCGCGAAGCCCTGGCCCGGCGCGAACGCCGTGGGGGCGTTGGTGGGCTGACCGGGCGTCGGCGGCGCGTTGAACTGCTGCTCCAGCTTGGAGCGGGCGCTGTTCGACGCGGCGTCGGCCTGCACGTTGGTCCACCAGAGCTGGTAGGAGACGAAGAGCAGCATCACCAGGCCGAGGGTGATGAACAGCTCGCCGAGCACCCGGGCCGCGATGGTGCCCTTGGACTCCTTGGGCCGCGGCGGCGCGGGCAGCCGCCCGGCGGCCCGCCGCCGGCCGTTGCCGGAGCGCAGCGAGGTCCGGCCCTGGGCGGCCCGGCGGCGCTCGGCGCGGCCACCGTCGACCGGGCCGGCCCCCGCCGGCGCGTCCTTGATGGCCCGCAGCTGCAGGGTCTGGTCGGCCAGCCACGGGTACTCGCCCTGCCCGGGCCGGTCGCCGGCGGCGTCGTACACGCCCCAGCCGTCCGGCTCGGCCGGCCGCTGCCCGTAGCCGGGAGCGGGCTGGTACGGAGTGGGCTCGGCGTACTCTCCGGAGCCGTAGGCGTCCTGGCGCCCCTCCGGGCGCACCGCGGTCACGACCTCAGCCCCGGCCGATCACCGGGGCGAGTCCGGCCGAGCGGCCGACCGCCCCTGGATCGCCGCACTCCGCCAGCCAGTTGGCGAGCATCCGGTGCCCGCCCTCGGTGAGCACCGACTCGGGGTGGAACTGCACACCCTCGACCGGCAGGTCCCGGTGCCGCAGGCCCATGATGACGCCGCTCCCGGTGCGCGCGGTGACCACCAGCTCGGCCGGCACGGTGGCCGGCTCGACGGCCAGCGAGTGGTAGCGGGTGGCGGTCATCGGCGAGGGCAGGCCGGCGAAGACGCCGCCGTCCTCGTGGTCGACCAGCGAGGTCTTGCCGTGCAGCAGCTCGGGCGCCCGGTCGACCACCGCCCCGTAGGCGACCGCGATGGACTGCAGGCCCAGGCAGACCCCGAACAGCGGCAGCCCGGTGGCCGCGCAGTGGCGGACCATCTCGATGCAGACCCCGGCCTCCTCGGGCGCACCCGGGCCGGGGGAGAGCAGCACTCCGTCGAATCCGGTGTCGCCGGAACGGCGCACCGCCTCCTCCACCGTCACCTCGTCGTTGCGAACGACCTGGCAGGTCGCACCCAGCTGGTAGAGGTACTGGACCAGGTTGAAGACGAAGCTGTCGTAGTTGTCCACCACGAGGATCCGCGGAGCGGTGACAGGCGGGGTCATGCGCGCTAACTCCGGTCAGGTACGGGTGCGGGAACGGTCGGGCGCGGTCGGGCTCAGCCGGGTCCGCTGTTGTCCACAGTGACGTTGTTGAAGGGGAGCAACGGTTCCACCCAGGGGAACACGTACTGGAACAGCAGGTAGACCGCCCCGAGGATCAACAGCAGCGAGATGATCGCGCGCACCGGGGTGGTCCCCGGCAGGTGGCGCCAGATCCAGCTGTACATGAGGCTCCCTGAGAGATGGGCAGTGGGGACCAGACTAGACCTCGTTCCTGTGCTCGACGGCTGCTGCGGCCGATCTCCCGTCAACCGGGGCCGGGTCGTGCTAGCGGGCTCACCGGCCCGCCGCCTCGCGCAGGTCGGTGCTGCCGGTGTAGCCGGGGAGGACCATCCCGGCGCTCTCCTGCACCTTCCAGCCCAGGCCGTACGCGGTGACGTACTCCAGGTAGTTCCGGATCGCCCGGTCGGCGTCGATCGAGGACCTGAGGTCGCCGGTCCGGCCGACCGCGCGGATCACGTAGGGAGGGGAGTAGACCCGGCCCTGCAGCAGCAGGGTGTTGCCGACGCAGCGGACCGCGCTGGTGGCGATCAGCCGCTGGTCCATCACCTGTACGCCGATCGCGCCGCCCCGCCACAGCGCGTTGACCACGGCCTGGACGTCCTGCTGGTGGATCACCAGGTCGTTGACGCCGGGCTCGGGGACGCCGGGGATCCGGGCGGTGGCGTCGGGTGGGGCGTCGTCGAGGGTGACGCTCAGCCCGGGGCCCCGCAGCGGGTCCAGGCCGGCCGCCCGCTGCAACGCGGCGAGCTTGGCGGTGTCGGCCGGGTCGCCGTCCCGCCGCCCGGCCAGCCGGCCGGCGCGCTGCCGTAACGCGGCGAGCTCCGCCTGGGTCTGCTGGTTCTGGTCGCTGCGCTGCCGCATCACGTCACTGAGTTGCAGCAGCGCGTTGTCGGTGCGCAGATCGGTGCCGTGCGCCGCGTGGGCGCTCAGGTAGAACAGCAGGCCCGCCAGCCCGAAAACCCCGTATGTTAGGGCACGTCCGGCAAATCGGGCGGCGGGTCGGCGCTCAGGGCCCCGGTTCGGGGGAGTCTCCCCGGAAATCGAGGAATTCCGCACCGTACCCTTATCTCCTTCCGACCCGGCGAGCCACTACGCTAACGGACGCCGGTGGCATGTGCGGAGCACGATTCGTACGAACCGGTTTCCACAGCCGCCCCGCCCCGCTGCACCCCTGCGCGGTCTCACAGCGCATCGACAGGAGAGCCCCTCGTGCCGAAGTCTCGACTCCGCAAGAAGTCCGACTACACCCCGCCGCCCACGGCGGCGACCTCCGTCAAGATCAGTACGGGTCGCACCTGGGTGGCGCCGGTGATGCTCGCGCTCTTCCTGATCGGGCTGGTCTGGATCGTCACCTATTACGTGACCAGCGGCAGCTGGCCGGTCCAGTCCTGGGGCAACTGGAACATCCTGGTCGGCTTCGGCTTCATCGCGGCCGGGTTCGGCGTCTCCACCCAGTGGAAGTAGCCGCTCACTGAACGCCTGACCGGCACCGCCCCGCCGGGGATCGGCGGGGCGGTGCGTCGTGCTGTCCACCCACAGGCGGTCCGCAAGGTACGACAGTGTGCTTATCCACACAGTTATCCACAGTGGGGAAAAGTCAACTCGACCTGTGGATAACTATCGGGTAGCAGTGGATACCACACCGTGAGGACAGCTGGGTCTACGCGCGTCCCGCTGGCGGTTCGTCAACTCGGACGGATTGTGGACAACTGGGCGCGGACGGCCCGGCGCGCGCGGCTCAACTGCCGAGCCGCGCCCACTCCACCAGCACCATCCCCAGCACCACGGCCAGCATCAGCGCCACCGTGCCGGCCTGCACCAGGGTCCGCCGCTCCCGCGGGGCGTGCACCATCCCCAACGCGGTCAGGTAGCCGGCCACCAGCCCGCCGACGTGCGCCCGCCAGTCGATCCCGGGCACCGAGAAGGTGATCACCAGGTTGAAGACGATCAGCGCGACCACCGGCCCGAGCGGCTGCCGGGCCGCCCGGAACAGCACCACGGTCGCACCGAAGATGCCGAAGATCGCCCCCGAGGCGCCCAGCGAGTTCATGAAGTCGCCGGCCACCAGGAAGGCCAGTGCGCTGCCGGCCAGCCCGGAGACCAGGTACAGCGCCAGGTAGCGCAGCCGCCCGAGCACCCGCTCGACGGTCGGACCCATCCACCAGAGCGCCAGCATGTTGGAGCCGATGTGCCAGGGCGCCACGTGCAGGAAGGTCGCGGTGAGCAGCCGGTACCACTGGTCCGGGCCGGCCGCGACGCCGTACGCGTGGCCGTTGAGCTGCGGGCCGACGCTGTACAGCGAGAGGCTCTGCTGCAGGGACTTGTCCAGGTAGGCGGCCAACACGAAGACCGCCAGGTTGATCCCGATCAGGACCTTGGTGACCAGCGCGCCGTCCCGCACCGGCCGCCCGCCGAACCGGGTGGTGGCCGGCCGGGCCGGGCCGCCCGACTCCCCCCGCACGCACGAGGGGCAGTGGAACCCGACCGAGGCGTTGACCATGCACTGCGGGCAGATCGGCCGCCCGCAGCGGGAGCAGGAGATCCCGGTCTCCCGCTCCGGGTGCCGGTAGCAGCCCGGCAGCGCGGTCGGCTGCGCCGGCACGCCGCCGGCCGGCCGGGCGGCGGCGATCGCCGGCTCCACCGGCGGCGCGCCGGTGTCGGGCCGGCCGGGCTCGTCCTGGACCATCCGGGGTCTCCTCCTCATGACGGATCCCGGTGGCGGCTCCGCGTACGGAGTACCACCGGGACCGACCAGGCTACTGCCGCCGGACTGGCGTCGGCAGCGTCAGCCGCGGGTGATCTCGACCGACTCGATCACGACGTCCTGGGCCGGACGGTCGTTGCGACCGGTCTTCACGCCGGCGATCTCGTCCACGACCTTCTTGCCGGCCTCGTCCACGACCTTGCCGAAGATGGTGTGCTTGCCGGTCAGCCAGGTGGTCGGGGCGACCGTGACGAAGAACTGCGAGCCGTTGGTGCCCGGGCCGGCGTTGGCCATGGCGAGCAGGTAGGGCTCGGTGAAGGCCAGCTCCGGGTGGAACTCGTCGGCGAACTTGTAGCCCGGGCCGCCGGTGCCGTTGCCCAGCGGGTCGCCGCCCTGGATCATGAAGCCGCTGATCACGCGGTGGAAGACGGTGCCGTCGTACAGGCGCGCGGTGGTCTTCTGACCGGTGTTCGGGTCGACCCACTCACGCTCGCCCTGAGCCAGCTCCACGAAGTTCGCCACCGTCTTCGGGGCGTGGTTCGGGAAGAGCTCGATCACGATGTCGCCGTGGTTGGTCTTCAGGGTCGCGAGAAGCTTCTCGGCCACGAGAGGTGCCTTCCTGTCTGGATCACTGACCCAGGCATCATCCCACGTCGCCCCCGCCGTTGCCGGGGAGCACCCGGGCGCGGACGGCTCAGCCCGTCATGCGACCGGACAAATCAGGATGCATGATCTCTAACCAGGTGGATATGTGCCTAAAAGATGCCCACCCAGGAGGAGGACCTCGTGACTCGCTTGGACACCGCACGTCAGACGGCCGGCCGGACCATGGCCACCCTGGCCCCGTACGCCGCGCAGGCCAAGGGCACCGCCGTGCACTACGCGGGTGAGGCACGCCAGCGGCTCGGCCCGGCGCTCGACGCGCTCGGCCCCGGCCTGCAGGCCGCCGGGGGCCAGGCGCGGGCCGGCACCCTGCAGGCCGCCCAGTCCGCCCGGACCGGCTACACCAGGCACGTCGCGCCGCACGTCGGGCAGGCCTTCGCCGCCCTGCCGCCCAAGGCCCAGCAGAACACCCTGCGGGCGGTCCACCGGGCCCAGGAGGCCGCCCTGGCCGCCAAGCACTCCGCCGACCGGGCCACCGCCGCCACCGTCCCGCGGATCAGCGGCGCGGTGGACGACGCCCGGGCCGCCGCCGGCCCGGTGCTCCAGGAGGCCCAGCTGCGCGGCGCCGCCGCGCTCAGCGCCCTGCACGGCCACGTCACCGCGGCCGAGATCGACAAGCTGGCCGCCAAGAACGCCAGGAAGAGCCGCCGCAACGGCCTGGCCACCGGGCTGGCGATCGCCGGCACGGTCGCGGTCGGCGGCGGCGTGCTCATGTGGCAGTGGTGGCGCCGGCAGGCCGAGCCGGAGTGGCTGGTGGAGCCGCCGGAGGTGCAGGGCCCGCCGAACCGGGTCCACCCGGCGAGCGACGAGTTCGGCGGCGCGACCGCCAGCGGCACCACCAGCCTCAACGGGTCCGCCCCGCCCACCGGTGAGGAGAACTCCCCCGGCCCGGACAGCCAGGACCGTCCCAAGCCGCAGTGAGCCTGGTCACGGGAGGCGCAACGCCGTCGAAGACGGCAAGGGCCGCTGTGGCGGAAAGAGCCACCGGTGACGGAGAAGGCCGCCGGCCGGCCCGGTGATCCGGGCCGGCCGACGGCCTTGCCATGTGGAGCTTAGGAGACTCGAACTCCTGACATCTGCCTTGCAAAGGCAGCGCTCTACCAACTGAGCTAAAGCCCCGTGACGGCACCTCGGGTGACGCCAGAGAACAGCGTACCGGGTCCGTCGGAGTGTCCGACGCGAGGAGTCGGAACTCCCCGCGCGAAGCGAGCGGACGGGGAGGCCCGACGGGCCTCCCGCCGTCGCACTCGAACGTCAGCGGCCGGCCGGGATCGGGTCGGTGGCCTCGGTCCACAGGTCCTGCTCGGCACGGTCGGCCTGCACCTGACGGTAGACAAAGAAGCCGCCGAGGGCGACCAGGGCGACCAGGAGGAGCTTCTTCACCGCGGGACCTCGTCCTTCTCAGCAATGGCGGGCTCAACAGCGGGACTGCGAGTCCTGGAATGTACAAGTACGAACCGGCGGTCGAACGGGCAAACCACCATGCGGCCGATGATACACACCCGTGTCCTGTTCGAGACCGGCACTCGGTCCCCCAACCGGCCGACTCCGCCGACGGATTGACGGCCCGGCTCCGGTCCCCCGTCCGGCACGCCTCACGGACGCCCGAAGGCCACCGTGGCGTCGTCGTGCCGCTTGCCGCGGTACCGACCCGGTGGATCGGCCCGTTCCTCGGCCCGGACCGCCCGGACGACCCGCTCCGGGCCCTCGGCGTCCAGTGTGTCGAGCAGCCGCCACCAGGACCAGCCGTACCGTTCGACCAGCCGCGACACGCCGTCGGTGAGCACCGCGAAGCGTTCGACCCGCTCCACCGAGTGCGAGCCGGTCAGTGCCCGGTCGGCGGCCTCCGGGCGGGTGCCGGCCACCCAGAACCCGCCGGGGGCGTTGCGGAGCCGGCGCACCGAGGCCAGGTCGTAGGCCGGCAGCCGCTCCACCCGGTCGTCCAGGGTGACCTCCGGCTCGCCGTCCCGGCCCTGCACCAGCACCGGCGAGTCGGCCAGCACCAGGTGGTCCAGCCGCCCGTCGTGCAGCCGCACCATCGCCACCGTGGCCGACGGACTGTCCGGGTTCGCCAGGTCGCAGCTGCCCTCGTGCAGGGCGCACAGCCGCTCGATCCCGGTCCGCAGCACCTCCCGCAGCTCCAGCCCCGGCCGCTCGGTCAGCACCGCCGCCAGCCGCTCCCCGAGCCGCCCGGCCAGCCACGCCACGTCGTGCACGCACCCGGTCGGCACCCCGGCCGGGGCCGTCGCCCCGTCCAGCACCACCACGAAGCCCGCGCCCACCAGCACGACGTCCTCGTTGGCGGGCCCGCCCGGCGCCGGTTCGCTGGCCGAACTGATCAGCACCCGTGCTCCTCTCCCGGAAAGTCCCGGAAAGACGAGACGCCCCGGATGGTGAACCATCCGGGGCGTCTCCGCAGGTGGGCCTAACAGGACTTGAACCTGTGGCCTCTTCCTTATCAGGGAAGCGCTCTAACCGTCTGAGCTATAGGCCCTTGCCGCACTGAAAGATTAGCGGACCGACGGCCGATCTCCCAAATCCGTATCCCGAGGCGCTCAGCTCCCCTGGATCGCGACCCGCAGCTCAGGCGACTTCAGCGGGGCCGGAGCGCTCGCGCGGCGGGCCAGCCACTGCTCTCGGGTGGCCGGCAGACCGCTGACACCGCGGGGGCCGGTGCGCACCGCCAGCACCTGGTTGATGCCGATCCGGTTCTCCTCGAAGGCCAGCGCCGAGGCCGCCATGTACAGCCGCCAGACCCGGGCCCGACCCAGGCCCACCAGCCGGACCGCCTCCGTCCAGGACGCCTCCAGGTTGGCCACCCAGGCCCGCAGGGTCAGCGCGTAGTGCTCCCGCAGCGACTCGACGTCCCGCACCTCGAAGCCCGCCTCCTCCAGCAGCGAGACCGTGCTGCCGACCGGGGCCAGCTCGCCGTCCGGGAAGACGTACCGGGAGATGAAGGGGCTGGTCACGTAGGGCTCGCCGGGCCGGCCGGGGCGACGGGCGATCTGGTGGTTGAGCAGCCGCCCGCCCGGGGCCAGCAGGCCGTACAGGCCGGTGGCGTAGACGCGGTACTGCTCGCTGCCGACGTGCTCGGCCATCCCCACGCTGGAGATCGCGTCGTACGGGCCGTCGGCGACCTCCCGGTAGTCCTGCAGCCGGATCTCCACCCGGTCGGTCAGGCCCGCCTCCGCCACCCGCGCCCTGGCCAGCGCCACCTGCTCCTCGGAAATGCTCACCCCAACCGCCGTCACGCCGTAGTGCTCGGCCGCGTGCAGCACCAGCGAGCCCCAGCCGCAGCCGACGTCCAGCAGCCGCATCCCCGGCCGCAGGCCGAGCTTGCGGCAGATCAGGTCCAGCTTGGCCCGCTGGGCGTCCTCCAGGTTCGTGCCCTCCGGCGTCCAGTACCCGCAGCTGTAGACCATCGTGGGGCCCAGCACCAGGCGGTAGAAGTCGTTGCCGACGTCGTAGTGGTGGCTGATCGCGGCCCGGTCGCGGCTGCGGCTGTGCACCCGGCCGGTCGGCCGGGCCTCCTCCGGCGGCAGCGCGGGCTGCGGGCCCAACGCGCCGGCCCGCAGCAGGGCTGCCAGCGCCCGGCGCCCCGCGGGGCCGCTCAGGTCCGACAGGCCCAGGTGCAGGCCGCGCAGCTCCGGACGCTCCACGAAGTGCGCCACCTCGGCCAGCACCTGGTAGAGGTCCTCGCCCGGGCCCGGCTCCAGATCGCCCGCGACGTACGCCCGGGCCAGCCCCAGCTCCCCGGGCGCCCAGAGCAGCCGGCGCAGCGCCCGCCGGTTGCGCAGCACGAGCAGCGGTTGGCCGGGCCGGCCGGCCGTGCTGCCGTCCCAGGCGCGGAGCCGGAACGGCAGGTGCGTACCGAGCAGCCCCTCCAGCGATCCGACCAGCTGCTGAGCGATCTGAGCCATGGCGCGAAACCTCCAAGCGACCGAGCGGACAGCCCTCCCCACGGATGCTGCCCCGAGTGTCCTACCGGTAGCCGTTCAAACCCGCCCAGCCAATCCGCAACCACCGCGTGGCGCCCGGCGGCACGCCGTCGCCCCACGCCGGTCACCCGAATGCCGACGGGCCCCACCGATCAAACACTCGGTGGGGCCCGTCGATTCCACGAACGACCCGGAACGGCACTACTACGTGAGGTTCCGTCAGTGCACGGCCGGTCCGGCAGCCGGACCGGCGTGGCTCACTCCTCCTCGGCCAGGGTCAGCTCGATGCCGCCGCTGAAGCCGGCGGCCGCGTTGTAGATGAACGAGGCCAGGGTGCACAGCGCGGTCATCAGCACCACGTCGATCACCGCGAGCAGCGAGGTGTAGCCGAGCACCTGACCGAACCCGATGTAGTCCATCAGGTTGACGCCACCGCTGGTGTCGGAGCCGGTGATCTCCTTCAGCGTCTTGCCGAGCGAGGCGAAGACGCCGAGCGCGTCCAGCGTCATCCACAGCACCGCGGCCGCCACGATGATGATCACACCGATGGCCACCGACAGCAGGAAGCTGACCTTCATCACCGACCACGGGTCGGCCCGCAGCAGCCGCAGCCGGGCCTTGCGGGTCCGGCCCGCCAGCCCGGTGCCGCCGGCCGCCGGGGCGGGGACCGCCGGGCCCGCCCCGGGCCGCCGGGCCGCGCCGCCCTGGCCCGCGCCCGTCCGGGTGCCCCGGGCGGGCGTCGGCGCCGGCTGGCCCTTGGTGTACGTGGTCGGCGTCGAGTAGCCGCTGCCACCCGCCGGCTGTCCCGGCGCCGGGGTGCCGCCGAAGCCGCCGCCCGAACCCACCGCGGACATCAGCGAGGTGGACGCCGCGGGCTTCTCGGCCGGCGGCTGGGGCGCACCCCCGTACGGCACACCGCCCGGTGCGGCACCTCCCGCGGCACCCGTGGTCCCACTCACCCTGGTCCTCCCAGTTCCCCGCCAGGGCCGCGCTCTGCGCCCTGGTCGTCACTCCAGTGTCCAGCATCGGGCCGAAATCCCCGGGACCGGGCCGACCCAGGCCCCGCCCGAGGGCGGGGCACCCGCTACCGGACGCCTCGTCAGACCTGACCGGCGTCGTCCGACGGCGCCTGGCCGCCCTCGTCCACCGGACCGACCCCGCCCGGACCGTCCTGGTCCGGTGAAGCGTCCTGCGCGACATCCTCCGTGGTCTCCTCGTCCTCCGCCTCCGCGTTGCGGGCCATGCCCACCACCGCGTCGCGCTTTCCGAGGTTGATCAGTTGGACGCCCATCGTGTCACGTCCGGTTTCACGGACACCGGAAACCCTGGTCCGGATCACCCCACCCGACAGGGTGATCGCCATGATCTCGTCGGTCTCCTCGACCACCAGCGCCCCGACCAGAGAGCCACGGCCCTCGACGATCTTCGCCGCCTTGGTGCCGAAACCACCACGACCCTGGACACGGTACTCGTCCACCGACGTGCGCTTGGCATACCCGCCGTCGGTCGCGGTGAAGACGAACGTGCCCGGACGGACCACGTTCATCGACAACAACTCGTCGTCTTCACGGAACGCCATGCCCTTGACCCCGGAGGTGGCCCGGCTCATCGGCCGCAGCGCCTCGTCCGTCGCGGTGAAGCGAATCGACTGCGCCTTACGGGAAACCAGCAGCAGATCGTCCTCCGCCGAGACCAGCTCGGCACCGATCAGCTCGTCGTCCCGACCGTTCTCGTCGGTCCGCAGGTTGATCGCGATCAGGCCGCCGGAGCGCGGCGAGTCGTAGTCCTTGAGGGGGGACTTTTTAACCAAACCCTCACGAGTGGCGAGCACCAGGTAGGGCTTGTCCTCGTAGGTGCGGATCGCCATCACCTGGGTGATGTGCTCCTCCGGCTGGAACGCGAGCAGGTTGGCCACGTGCTGGCCGCGGGCGTCCCGACCGGCGTCCGGCAGCTCGTAGCCCTTGGCCCGGTAGACCCGGCCCTTGTTGGTGAAGAACAGGATCCAGTTGTGGGTGGTGGTCACGAAGAAGTGGTCGACGATGTCGTCCTGCTTCAGCTGCGCACCGCGCACGCCCTTGCCGCCGCGCTTCTGCGAGCGGTAGAGGTCGGACCGGGTCCGCTTGACGTAGCCGCCACGGGTGATCGTGACGACGATGTCCTCCTCCGCGATCAGGTCCTCGATCGACAGGTCGCCGTCCGAGGGGATCAGCGTGGAGCGCCGCTCGTCGCCGTACTTCTCGACGATCGCGGTCAGCTCCTCGGAGATGATCTGCCGCTGGCGGCCCGGCGAGGCCAGGATCGCGTTGTACTCGTCGATCTTGCGCTGCAGCTCGTCGTGCTCGTCCGTGATCCGCTGCCGTTCCAGGGCGGCCAGGCGACGCAGCTGCATCTCCAGGATCGCGTTGGCCTGCAGCTCGTCGATGGTGAGCAGGTTCATCAGGCCGGTGCGGGCGGCGTCCGCCGACTCCGAGGCCCGGATCAGCGCGATGACCTCGTCGATCATGTCCAGCGCCTTGAGCAGCGCGCGCAGGATGTGCGCCCGCTCCTCGGCCTTGCGCAGCCGGAACCGGGTGCGCCGGACGATCACGTCGACCTGGTGGTTGACCCAGTGCCGGATGAACGCGTCGAGCGAGAGCGTCCGCGGCACGCCGTCCACCAGCGCCAGCATGTTGGCGCCGAAGTTGGTCTGCAGGTCGGTGTGCTTGTAGAGGTTGTTCAGCACCACCTTGGCGACCGCGTCGCGCTTGAGCACGATCACCAGGCGCTGGCCGGTCCGCGAGGAGGACTCGTCCCGGACGTCCGCGATGCCGGCGATCCGGCCGTCCTTCACCAGGTCGGCGATCTTCAGCGCCAGGTTGTCCGGGTTCACCTGGTACGGCAGCTCGGTGATCACCAGGCACTGCCGGCCCTGGATCTCCTCGACCTCCACCACCGCGCGCATGGTGATCGAGCCGCGGCCGGTCCGGTAGGCGTCCTCGATGCCGCGGCGGCCGACGATCAGCGCGCCGGTCGGGAAGTCCGGGCCCTTGATCCGCTCGACCAGGGCCTCCAGCAGCTCCTCGTTGGAGGCGTCCGGGTGCTCCAGCGCCCACAGCGCGCCCGAGGCGACCTCGCGCAGGTTGTGCGGCGGGATGTTGGTGGCCATCCCGACCGCGATGCCGGTGGCGCCGTTGATCAGCAGGTTGGGGATGCGCGACGGCAGCACCGTCGGCTCCTGCGAGCGGCCGTCGTAGTTGGCGGCGAAATCGACGGTCTCCTCGTCGATGTCCCGCATCATCTCCATGGCCAGCGGCATCATCTTGCACTCGGTGTAGCGCATGGCCGCGGCCGGGTCGTTGCCCGGCGAGCCGAAGTTGCCGTTGCCGTCGACCAGCGGCATCCGCAGCGACCACGGCTGGGCCAGCCGGACCACGGTGTCGTAGATCGAGGTGTCGCCGTGCGGGTGGTAGTTGCCCATCACGTCGCCGACCACGCGGGCGCACTTGTAGTAGCCCTTCTCGGGCCGGTACCCGCCGTCGTACATCGCGTACAGCACCCGGCGGTGCACCGGCTTGAGGCCGTCGCGGACCTCCGGCAGGGCCCGGCTGACGATCACGCTCATCGCGTAGTCGAGGTAGGAGCGCTGCATCTCGGTCTCGAGCTCGATCGGCTCGATCCGCATCGCGGTCTGTCCTTCGAGGAGGACGGGGCTGCTCTCCGGCTGCTCGTCGCCGTCGGGACGGTTGTCGTCGACCACTGGTGGTCAGTTTCCTTTCACGCGTGACTGGACCGATGAGTGACTCTGCGTCACACGTCCAGGAAGCGGACGTCCTTGGCGTTGCGCTGGATGAACGAGCGGCGGGCCTCGACGTCCTCGCCCATCAGGACCGAGAAGAGGTCGTCCGCCCGGGCGGCGTCCTCCAGGGTGACCTGGAGCAGCAGTCGGTGCGCCTGGTCCATGGTGGTGACCCGGAGCTCCTCGGCGTTCATCTCGCCCAGACCCTTGAAGCGCTGGATCGCGTCGTCCTTCGGCAGCCGGCGCCCGGCCGCCACGCCCGCCTCGATCACGGCGTCGCGCTCGCGGTCGGAGTAGACGTACTCGAAGTCGTCCTTGCCCCACTTGATCTTGTACAGCGGCGGCATCGCCAGGTAGACGTAGCCGGCCTCGACCAGCGGGCGCATGAAGCGGAACAGCAGGGTCAGCAGCAGGGTCCGGATGTGCTGCCCGTCGACGTCGGCGTCCGCCATCAGTACGATCTTGTGATAGCGCAGCTTGGCCTCGTCGTAGTCCTCCTGGATGCCGCAGCCGAAGGCCGAGATCAGCGCCTGGACCTCGGTGTTCTGCAGCACCTTGTCGATCCGGGCCTTCTCGACGTTCAGGATCTTGCCGCGGATCGGCAGGATGGCCTGGGTGCGCGGGTCACGGCCCTGCTTGGCCGAGCCACCGGCGGAGTCACCCTCGACGATGAAGATCTCGCACTCGGCCGGGTCCTTGGACTGGCAGTCGCTCAGCTTGCCGGGCAGCGAGGCGCTCTCCAGCAGGCCCTTGCGCCGGGTCAGGTCGCGCGCCTTGCGGGCCGCCATCCGGGCCGTGGCGGCCGTGATGGACTTGCGGATGATGTCCGCGGCCTCGTTCGGGTTGCGGTCCAGCCAGTCGTTCAGGTGCTCGTGGACGACCTTCTGGACGAAGGTCTTCGCCTCGGTGTTGCCCAGCTTGTCCTTGGTCTGGCCCTCGAACTGCGGCTCACCGAGCTTGACCGAGATGATCGCGGTCAGGCCCTCGCGGATGTCCTCGCCGGAGAGGTTCTCGTCCTTCTCGCGGAGCAGCTTCTTCTCCCGCGCGTAGCGGTTCACCAGGCCGGTCAGCGCCGCCCGGAACCCCTCCTCGTGGGTACCGCCGCCGTGCGTGTGGATGGTGTTCGCGAAGCTGTAGACCCCCTCGGTGTACGAGGCGTTCCACTGCATCGCGATCTCCACCGAGATCGTCTTGTCCTTGTCCTCGGCCTCGAAGTCGATCACCGAGGGGTGCACCGGCTCGCCCTTGCGGGAGTTGAGGTGCTTCACGAAGTCGGCGATGCCGCCCTCGTAGTGGTAGGTCACCGACAGCGGCTTGCCCTCGTCGTCGGTGTGCTCGGGGCGCTCGTCGATCAGCGAGATGGTCAGGCCCTTGTTGAGGAAGGCCATCTCCTGGAAGCGCCGGGAGAGCGTCTCGAACGAGTAGACGGTGGTCTCGAAGATGTCCGGGTCGGCCCAGAAGGTGACGCTGGTGCCGGTGCGGTCGGTGGCCTCGTGCTTGGCCAGCGGCGCGGTCGGCGCGCCCAGCTTGTAGTCCTGGGTCCAGCGGTGGCCGTCGGTGTGGATCTCGATGGCGAGCTTGGTGGAGAGCGCGTTGACGACCGAGACGCCGACGCCGTGCAGACCGCCGGAGACCGCGTAGCCGCCGCCGCCGAACTTGCCGCCCGCGTGCAGCACGGTCAGCACGACCTCGACGGCCGGCTTCTCCTGGCCCGGGACGATGCCCACCGGGATGCCGCGGCCGTTGTCGACCACCCGCACCCCGCCGTCGGCCAGGATCCTCACCTCGATGGTGTCGGCGTGCCCGGCCATGGCCTCGTCGACGGAGTTGTCCACCACCTCCTGGACCAGGTGGTGCAGGCCGCGCTCCCCGGTGGAACCGATGTACATGCCGGGGCGCTTGCGGACCGCGTCGAGGCCCTCCAGCACCTGGATCGCGCTGGCGTCGTACGCCGTGCGGTCCGTGGCGGAGGACCCGGTGGCCGGGTCGGTGGGGACTGGGGACTGGCTGGATTCGCCGGAATCGGCCACGAAGCGCCCTCTCTGGCACAGCACGGGCCGCATCCCCACCCGGGATCCGGGCAGGCGTGCGACCACAGTGTTTCGACTCAGTTACCGCAAGCGGCAGTGTTTGACCCCTAGTCTACCGGTACCACCGACAGAGATGGGCGTTTGGCAGGCCCTGAGGGCGGATGTGCCGCTCTGAATCCCCTCTGCACATGTCCCGATACTCGCCCAGGGGGCTCAGCGGCCCTGAAAGGGCCGTCAGCGGTTCCGGAGTCGGGCCATCCGTCAGGAGCTCCCGCCCGTCGTGCGACACCCGGCGGTCCCCCGGCCTCAGCCCCAGGTGTCCTGCGGCCCGCGACTGCCCGGCACCCGCAGCCGGCCGTACCGCCGCTCCGGTGCCGCCGGCCCCAGCACCTTGATCACCCGGACCGTGCCGTGCCCCAGCTCGTGGTTCAGGCGTGCCACCAACTGCCTTGCCAACAGGCGCAGTTGGGTGGCCCATGCGGTGGAGTCGCAGCGCACGGTCAGCACCGCCTCGGCCTCCGCGAAGTGCTCCGGCGCGCAGTGCGCCGCGATGTCCGGGCCGACGATCTGCGCCCAGCGCCCCATCACCCCGCCGACCGCGGCCGGCGCCTCCCAGCCCCGCTCGGTGATCAGACGGTTCAGCGCCGCCCCCAGCGGCACCGGATCCCGGCCGTCCGCCCGCGCCCCGCTGCGCAGCCCGTGCCGCTTCGCCTCGCGCTTCTCCCGGACCTGCTCACCGCGCTGCCGGGCCTGCTCCTTCGCCGCCCGCAACGCCACCCGGGCCAGGTCCACCCCGGACAGCTCGGACTCCTTGCTCATCCCGGCGCGCACCTTTCCCCAGGCTCTGTACACATGCTGTGGACAGACCAGCGTACGAGGTTCCGGCGGCGGGTGGAGACTCACGAGCCGATCCGGGTCACCGCCCCCTCGGCGACCGAGTACCGTGCCCCCCGCAACTCCTTCGGCACGTCCTCCGGCACCGCGGCCGTCACCAGCACCTGTTCGCCGCCCGCCACCAGCCCGGCCAGCTGGTCCCGCCGCTTGGCGTCCAGCTCGGCGAAGACGTCGTCGAGGATCAGCACCGGCTCGCCGCCGTCCGCGCGCAGCAGCTCGTACGAGGCCAGCCGCAGCGCCAGCGCGAACGACCAGGACTCCCCGTGGCTCGCGTACCCCTTGGCCGGCAGCGGTCCGAGCAACAGCTGCAGCTCGTCCCGGTGCGGACCGACCAGGGTCAGCCCGCGCTCGGTCTCCTGTTTGCGGGCGGCCCGCAGCGCCGCCAGCAGCTGCTCGTGGGCCTGCTCCCGGCTGGTCGGCAGCTCACCCTCGAAGGAGGACCGGTACTCCAGCCGGGTCGGTCCGCCGCCCGGCGCCAGCCGCTCGTACGCCTGGGCCACCAACGGCTGCAGCGCGGCCACCAGCTGCAGCCGGAAGGCCGTCAACTCGGCCCCGGCCCGGGCCAGATGGCCGTCCCAGACCTCCAGGGTGGAGAGGTCGGCGCCCTTGCCGCCGCCCGCCCGGCGGGCCATCGCGGCGGTCTTCAGCAGCGCGTTGCGCTGCTTGAGCACCCGCTCGTAGTCCTGCCGGACCCCGGCCAGCCGCGGCGCGCGGGCGGTCAGCAGCTCGTCCAGGAACCGCCGGCGCTCACCGGGGTCGCCCTTCACCAGGGCCAGGTCCTCGGGCGCGAACAGCACCGTGCGCAGCAGGCCCAGCACGTCCCGCGGCCGGACGTTGTCCGAGCGGTTGATCCGGGCCCGGTTGGCCTTGCCCGGGGTGATCTCCAGTTCGACCAGGGTGGTCCGGGACCGGTCCACGATCGAGGAGCGGATCACCGCCCGCTGCGCGCCCATCCTGATCAGCGGGGCGTCGGTGGCCACCCGGTGGCTGCCCAGGGTGGCGACGTAGCCGATCGCCTCGACCAGGTTGGTCTTGCCCTGACCGTTCGGGCCCACGAACGCGGTCACGCCCGGGTCGAGGGGCACCTCGACCCGGGCGTAGGAGCGGAAGTCGGCGAGCGACAGATGCGCGACATGCATGGGTGTGGACTGCGCCCGCCTTCTGACCTCGGAACTACTTCGACTCGACCGCGTGGCCGCCGAACTGGTTGCGCAGCGCGGCGATCATCTTCATCTGCGGGGAGTCGTCCTGCCGGGAGGAGAACCGGGCGAAGAGCGAGGCGGTGATCGCCGGCAGCGGCACGGCGTGGTCGATCGCGGCCTCGACCGTCCAGCGACCCTCGCCGGAGTCGGCGGCCCAGCCCTTGAGCTTCTCCAGGTGCTCGTCGTCGTCCAGCGCGCGGACGGCCAGGTCGAGCAGCCAGGAGCGGATCACGGTGCCCTCCTGCCAGCTGCGGAAGACCTCGCGCACGTCGGTGACCTCGGGGACGGCCTCCAGCAGCTCCCAGCCCTCGGCGAAGGCCTGCATCATCGCGTACTCGATGCCGTTGTGGACCATCTTGGCGAAGTGGCCGGCGCCGACCTTGCCCGCGTGCACCGCGCCGGACTCGCCCTCGGGCTTGAGCGCCTCGAAGATCGGCTGGACCTTGGCGACGTGCTCGGCGTCGCCGCCGTACATCAGCGCGTAGCCGTTCTCCAGGCCCCAGACACCGCCGGAGACGCCGCAGTCGACGAAGCCGATGCCCTTGGCGGCCAGCAGCTCGGCGTGCGCCACGTCGTCGGTCCAGCGCGAGTTGCCGCCGTCGACCACCACGTCGCCGGGGGAGAGCAGCTCGGCCAGCTCCTCGACGGTCGCCTGGGTCGGGGCGCCGGCCGGGACCATCACCCAGACCACGCGCGGGCCCTGGAGCTTGGTCA
Source organism: Kitasatospora sp. NPDC052896 (assembly GCF_044547075.1). NCBI lineage: Bacteria > Bacillati > Actinomycetota > Actinomycetes > Kitasatosporales > Streptomycetaceae > Kitasatospora > Kitasatospora sp. NPDC052896. Next base: position 1,035,605 of record NZ_JBITZU010000001.1, on the reverse strand, counting down.
CCAGCTCCTGGAGGCTCGCGACATCGGCGAGGTCGGGGTTGCGGTCGTAGCCGATGACGGTGTGGCCGGCGCGGCGGATGCGCTCACGCATGTTGCCGCCCATCTTGCCGAGACCGATGAGGCCGAGCTCCATGACAAGTCCTTACCTGGGGTGTCGTACTTGAGGACGGCGCCGTTGCCGCGACTCAAGAGCCTACGCCGCGGTGGTGTCCACAGGTCCGGGAAGGCCTGTGGACACCACGGGCGTCGTCAGGTCGGGGTGGAGCGGGCTCAGCCGGAGAGCCGGACCGGCATGATCAGGTACTGGTACGAGGCGTCCGCCTCGGCCTCGACCGAGGGCTTGCCGCTCAGCAGGGCGGGCTTGGTCGAGGTGGTGAAGGCCAGCTGGGCGTAGGCGGCGTCGATCGCCTTCAGGCCCTCCTCCAGGTAGCCCGGGTTGAAGGCGATCGAGATGTCGTCGCCCTCGAGGTCGGCGTCGATCCGCTCGGTGGCCTGCGCGTCGTCGCCCGAGCCGGCCTCCAGGGTCAGTACGCCCTGCTCGAAGTTGAGCCGGACCGGGGTGTTCCGCTCGGCCACCAGCGAGACGCGCTTGAGCGCCTCCAGGAACGGCTGGGTCTGGATCGCCGCGATCGCGCTGAACTCGGTCGGGAAGAGGGTGCGGAACTTGGGGAACTCGCCCTCCAGCAGCCGGGTGGTGGTCCGCCGGCCGGCGCCCTCGAAGCCGATCAGGCCCTCGCCGGCGCCGCCGGAGGAGAGCGCGATCGAGACCTGGTCGCCGCTGCCCAGCGACTTGGCGATGTCCTGCAGGGTCCGGGCCGGGACCAGGGCGACCGCGGAGATGTCCGGCTGCTCGGGCTTCCAGAGCAGGTCACGGACGGCGAACCGGTAGCGGTCGGTGGCGGCGAGGGTGATCCGGTCGCCCTCGATCTCCACCCGGACACCGGTCAGCACCGGGAGGGTGTCGTCCCGGCCGGCGGCGACCGCGGCCTGGCTGACGGCGGAGGCGAAGACCTCGCCGGAGACCGTGCCGGTCGCGGTCGGCATCACCGGGAGGGCCGGGTACTCGTCCACCGGCAGGGTCGGCAGGGTGAACCGCGAGCTGCCGCAGACCACGCTGACCCGCTGGCCGTCGGTGGAGATCTCCACCGGGCGGTTCGGCAGGTTGCGCGAGATGTCGTTGAGCAGCCGGCCGGAGACCAGCACGGTGCCCTGCTCCTCGACGTCGGCCTCCAGCTCGACCCGGGCGGAGACCTCGTAGTCGAAGCCGGAGAGCGCGAGGGTGCCCTCCTGTGCCGTCAACAGGAGGCCGGCCAGCACCGGCACCGGCGGCCGCGCCGGGAGGCTGCGGGCAGCCCAGGCCACCGCCTCCGCGAGGACGTCACGCTCCACCCGGAACTTCACCGGTAACCGCCTCCTGGATCCTGCTGTCGCTTCTGCTCTTGATCGTCTGCCGGCACCGTGCCTCGGCCGAGCGGGCCCGGCTCCTGGTGCCGAGGACAGTCTGACGTACTCCACGGACAGACGGGGCAGACGGGCCGGAGCAACCCCGAACAGGTGTCGGGGGCGGCTTGTCCACAGATTTCGGGCCACCCCGCTGTTGAACGAGTCGAGGGGTCTATAGGTGTAGCCGTAGTAGTAGGTCCTGTGGATACCGTGGATAACCGCGTTTCCGCAGGTCAAGGCTGGTTTTTTGTCCACACTCGGTGTGGACCGCGGCGGTGGATAACCAGCCGCCGCTGTGGACGGCGAAGCGTTACCCACAAGCCACGCTCAGTATCCACAGCTTTTCCCCAGGGCCGTCCCCAGATCGTAGGGCAGTTATCCACGCCCGCCGGTCAACATCGCGTGACGCCTTTCACACCAGGCGATGAACAGCTGCCGTCCGTTGTCGAACAGTGGATATCTCTGTGGAGAAGCTGGGGACAACCGGCCCGAGCCTGGGGACGGGCGGTGGACAACCTTCGGGGCGGGATGACGGGCCGCCAACTGTCCACACCCTGTGGATAACGGTTGTGCACAAGTCCACAGGCCGTTGACCTGCGCCGAAGAGCGTAGCGGCGGACCGCCTGTGGAGGAATTCTGGATAACTCGGCGCTCCCCACGCTGTGGACGGGGAAAACCACCCGATCCTGTGGACTACTCGCCCCGTGGTCGATGCTGTTCGAATCGCTGCTCAGATGTGCGACGGCGGACCAGGGGTGGTGGAGTGTCAGTCGCTCCGAGCCTTCCCCGGCCCACCGGGTTTCACACCGTCGGATCCGCCTGTTTCCGAGGCCCGGGAGCCGCCCGCGGCCGGGAACGACACAGGGGCACCGGGAGGGTCTCCCGGTGCCCCTGTGGGCCGGCAACTGGCCGGCCGTGGCTAGCTCTTGATGCGGTTGGTCAGCTCGGTGACCTGGTTGTAGAGCGAGCGCCGCTCGGCCATCAGCGAGCGGATCTTGCGATCCGCGTGCATCACGGTGGTGTGGTCGCGCCCGCCGAACTGCGCGCCGATCTTCGGTAGCGAGAGGTCGGTCAACTCCCGGCAGAGGTACATGGCGATCTGACGCGCCGTCGCCAACACCCGGCTGCGCGAGGAGCCGCAGAGGTCCTCCACGCTCAACCCGAAGTAGGCGGCGGTCTGTTGCATGATGACCTGCGCGGTGATCTCCGGTCCGGCGTCCTCGTCCCCGCCCGGGATCAGGTCCTTGAGCACGATGCCCGCCAACTCCAGGTCCACCGGCGCCCGGTTGAGGTTGGCGAAGGCGGTGACCCGGATCAGCGCGCCCTCCAACTCCCGGATGTTGCGGGTGATTCGGGAGGCGATGAACTCCAGCACGTCGGCCGGCGCGTTCAGCCGTTCCTGGATCGCCTTCTTGCGCAGGATCGCGATCCGGGTCTCCAGCTCGGGCGGGGTGACGTCGGTGATCAGACCCCACTCGAAGCGGTTGCGCAGCCGGTCCTCCAGGGTGATCAGCTGCTTGGGCGGCCGGTCGGAGGAGAGCACGATCTGCTTGTTGGCGTTGTGCAGGGTGTTGAAGGTGTGGAAGAACTCCTCCTGGGTCGACTCCTTGCTCGCGAGGAACTGGATGTCGTCGACCAGCAGGATGTCCATGTCCCGGTAGCGCTTGCGGAACGCGTCCGCCTTGCCGTCCCGGATCGAGTTGATGAACTCGTTGGTGAACTCCTCCGAGCTCACGTACCGGACCCGGGTGCCGGGGAAGAGGCTGCGCGAGTAGTGCCCGATGGCGTGCAACAGGTGGGTCTTGCCGAGGCCGGACTCGCCGTAGATGAACAGCGGGTTGTACGCCTTGGCCGGGGCCTCGGCGACCGCCACCGCTGCCGCGTGCGCGAAGCGGTTGCTGGCGCCGATCACGAAGGTGTCGAACAGGTACTTGGGGTTCAGCCGGGCGGCCGGCTCGTCCTTGCGCGACCCGCTGTCCGAGGAACCGCCGGGCGGCGCGGGCACGCCGGGGACCGGGGTCCGCTCGGCGGCCCCGGGGACGCCGGCACGCTCCGGTGGCTCGGCGGGGCCCGGGCGGTCGGACTCGGCGCCGGGTCGGGCGACCGGCAGCCCACCGGGGCGCGGCGGCTCGGGCAGCGGCCGGCGCTCCTGGCCGGGGGCGCCGGGGCGGCCCCCGGTGGGACCCTCCCGCCGCGGCCCGGACGGGCGGCCGGCCCGGCGGCGCTCCTCGCCGGAGGAGTCGTAGGCGCCGCCGAACAGGTCGCCCTGCGCCGGGTCGCCGACGCGCTGACCGGCGGACGGCTGACCGGCGGGCGGTCCGGACGGACCGGGCTGCCGCGGGCCCTCGGCCACCTGGCCGGGCCACTCGCGGTAGCCCTGCTCGGGGTAGCCGCCGCGCTCGGGGTAGGGGTACTCGCCGTACGGGGGCTGCTCGGGGTAGCCGGCCGGCGGGTAGCCGCCGCCGGGGCCCTCCCAGCCCTCGCCCTGCGCACCCCAGTCGGCCGGCTCGGCCTCGGCGGCCCGCTCGGGCTGCTCCGGTCGCTCGGCGTAGGGGGCTGGGCGCTGCTCGTAGCCGGCCGTGTCGTAGCGGCTGCGGCCGTACTCCGGGGGTTGCGCCGGGTAGCCGGGCTGCTGGGGGGCGCTGGGCCAGGGGGAGGGCTCCTCCAGGGCCGGCGGCACGGGTTCCGGCGCGGCGGGCTGCGGGGCGGCCGGGATGGTCGGGGCCGGCGTCGGCGGGACGGCGTTGGCGTCCACCATCACGGCGATCCGGACCGGGCGGCCGAACTGCTGGCTCAGCCCGTCGGTCAGCTGCGGCAGCAGCCGGCCCTCCAGCACCTGCTTGGCCCACTCGTTGGGGGCCGCCAGCAGGGCGGTGTCGTGCATCATCCACATCGGCTGGGTGCGCTGCACCCACAGTTTGTCCTTGTCACCGACCGAGGTGTCGTTGACCAGCCGCTCGACGACCTTCGCCCAGGCGGGAGCGAGATCGCTGTTGACATCAGCCACTGGTGCACGCTTTCTCGGTTCCCCCGAACGGGGTGGTGGTCCTGGCCAGGATCATGGGCTGGTCTGTGTGGATGAACAAAACCAGACAAGTCCTGCAACGGTAGTCAGCTGACAGAGCTGATTCAAGTTGTTGTCCACAGGCTGTGCATGATTGGGCGATCAAGGTCGGAATCGACCGCGTCGCCAGGCCGGTTTGACCCTCGCCCCTCGTCCCGCGTACCGTAACCAGGTCGAGTTGTCGATGGCCGCTGCCGCATGTCCGCGGGTCCTTCCCGCTTCCAAAAGGCGCGCAGCACGGGCGCCGTGGATTGCCTCAACCCCAGCAGACCTGGGACGTTGGGCCGGATTTCCCAGTACCGAAGGGGAGATCACGCGGACGCACGGTGACGGCCAAGCTGCGATTCGTCACCCTACGATTCACCCCAGGAGCCCCCGAGTGAGCAAGCGCACCTTCCAGCCGAACAACCGTCGTCGCGCCAAGACCCACGGCTTCCGGCTGCGTATGCGTACCCGCGCCGGCCGCGCCATCCTGGCGGCCCGCCGTGGCAAGGGCCGCGCCAGCATCTCCGCCTGATCCGCGCCCAGGGTCTGCAGTGCTGCCCTCCGAGAATCGGCTGCGGCGGCGCCAGGACTTCGCGACCGCGGTGAAACGCGGTCGCCGAGCCGGTCGGCCCCTGCTGGTGGTCCACCTCAGAGTGGCCGACCAGGTCGGGCAGACCAGCGGGAACAGCGACTCCCACCCGCACGTCGCCGAGGGGACCCCCTCGGCGCGTGCGGGTTTCGTCGTGAGCAAGGCGGTCGGCCCGGCCGTCGTGCGCAACCTGGTCAAGCGTCGCCTACGTCACCTGGTCCGGGATCGGCTGGCCCGACTTCCCGCAGGTAGCCTGATAGTGGTACGGGCGCTGCCCCCGGCGGGGACGGCCGCGTACTCGGATCTTGCGCAAGACCTGGATGCGGCGCTCAGGCGCCTGCTCCGGACGGAGCAGGCCGCCTCGGCGACAGGATCAGGGCGATGAAGTACCTGCTGATGGGACTGATCAGGGTTTACCAGTGGACTATCAGTCCGCTGCTCGGCCCGGTGTGCCGCTACTACCCCTCGTGTTCGCACTACGGGTACGAGGCGGTTCGCCTGCACGGAGCGGTGAAGGGCAGCGCCCTGACCGCCTGGCGGATCCTCCGCTGCAACCCCTGGTCCCCCGGCGGTGTGGATCACGTACCGCCGCGCAAGCGTCCCGTTTGGCACCAGCGGCTCCGCGCCCTGGTGCAGTCCAGGACCGGTGGCTCCGCGAGCCCGGAGCCCGCCGGCTCCCCGGCGGACGGCCCGGTCACCCCAGGCTCGACGGCTGCTGGTCAGACGTCGGTAGGCCCGATGTCCGCAAGCCTGACGACCAAGCCCAACGCCCAAGGAGTCTGACCGGTGACCTGGTCCTTCCTGAGTCCTCTCTACACCGCGGTGTCCTGGATCATCGTCCAGTTCCACTCGCTCTACAGCAACGTCTTCGGCCCCAACAGCGGTTGGGCCTGGGGCCTGGCCATCGCCTCGATGGTGGTCGTGATCCGGATCTGCCTGATCCCGCTCTTCGTGAAGCAGATCAAGGCGACCCGGGCCATGCAGGTCATCCAGCCGAAGATGAAGGCCATCCAGGAGCGCTACAAGAACGACAAGCAGCGCCAGTCCGAAGAGATGATGAAGCTCTACAAGGAGGCGGGCACCAACCCCTTCTCGAGCTGCCTTCCCATCCTGGTGCAGATGCCGTTCTTCACCGCCCTGTACGGGGTGCTGAGCTCGGTCGCCCACAACAAGCAGATCGGCGTCATCCACGGCGCCCTGCTGGCCAGCGCGCAGAAGGCGCACATCTTCGGCGCGCCGCTGTCGGCCACCTTCGTGCACAGCGGTGACACCACCGTCAAGATCGTCACGGCCGTGATGATCGTGATGATGTCGGCCTCGCAGTTCATCACGCAGCGCCAGCTGATGACCAAGAACATGGACCTCACGGTCAAGACGCCGTTCATGCAGCAGCAGAAGATGCTGATGTACGTCTTCCCGCTGATGTTCGCCGTGATGGGCATCAACTTCCCGGTCGGTGTGCTGGTCTACTGGCTCACCACCAACGTCTGGTCGATGGGCCAGCAGCTGGTCGTCATCCGCAACAACCCGACTCCGGGCAGCAAGGCCTGGCAGGAGCGGCAGGCCCGGCTGAAGGCGGCCGGCCGACTGAACCCGGACGGCACGGTGATCAAGGGTGCCAGTCTGTTCGGCCTCTTCGGTGCCAAGCCGGCGCAGCAGCAGGCCGCAGCGGTGGTCGAGGAGTCCGCGCAGGCCCGTCGGCAGCAGCCGCGCAAGCAGACCAAGGCGCAGCGGCAGCAGGTGAGCGCCGGCACGACCAAGGCGAGCCTGACCAAGGAGGCCGAGCCGGAGGCGTCCGAGGACGCGCCGGTGCAGGACGTGGTGCCCACCGCGCAGAGCGCCGCCAAGCCGGCGGCGGGGAGCAAGCGCCCGGCGACCAAGCAGGGTGGCGGCACCGCCAAGCGCGGTCCGCAGCAGAGCGGCCAGCGGCCGAAGAAGAAGTAGTCCTGAGCCGGATCTCTTCCCGATCTTCGTTCTCGGCCCGGTCCCCCGGGCCCCATCCTCGAAGGAGTCTCTCTCGTGACGGAAGGCACCACCTCTGCCGTCGACGCCGGACAGACCGCTCAGGCCACTGATTCCGATGCGCTGATCGCCCGCCTGGAGCAGGAGGGCGAGATCGCCGCCGACTACCTGGAAGGCCTGCTGGACATCGCCGACCTCGATGGCGACATCGACATGGACGTCGAGGGCGATCGGGCCCTGGTCTCCATCGTCGGCGACGGCGACGACCGGACCCTGCAGCGGCTGGTCGGACAGGACGGTGAGGTGCTGGAGGCGCTCCAGGAGCTGACCCGACTGGCGGTGCACCGCGAGACCGGTGAGCGCAGCCGCCTGATGCTGGACATCGCGGGCTTCCGGGCGCGCAAGCGGGCCGAGCTGGCGGCGCTGGGCGCCGAGGCGGCGGAGCAGGCGCAGCGCACCGGGGAGTCGGTGAAACTGCGGCCGATGACGCCGTTCGAGCGCAAGGTGGTGCACGACGCGGTGGCCGCGGCGGGTCTGCGCAGCGAGTCGGAGGGCGAGGAGCCCCAGCGCTGCGTCGTGGTCCTGGCGGGCTGACGCCCGCGGCACGAGTCCCTCCTCCGACCCCGTCCGCCCGGTGCGGACGGGGTCGTCGTGCCTGAGTTGGCGAGTGGTGTTTCACGTGAAACGGTGCTGGAGTGCGGTCGGTGGAATCGGTGAGCGGAGAAGCTGAGATGGCGACGGAGAGTGCGGCGGCCGATGGTGGCCCGGGTGAGCTCGGCGCGACGCCCGAGGCGGCGCGGGAGGTCTTCGGGGAGCGGTTCGCGGCCGCGGAGCGCTATGCCCAGCTGCTGGCGACGGCGGGGGTGCAGCGCGGGCTGATCGGGCCACGGGAGGTGCCGCGGCTCTGGGATCGGCACGTGCTGAACTGCGCGGTGCTGTCCGAGCTGCTGCCGGTGGACGCCACGCTCTGCGACGTCGGCTCGGGGGCCGGGCTGCCCGGGATTCCGGTGGCGCTGGCTCGCCCGGACGTCTCGGTGACGCTGCTGGAGCCGCTGCTGCGGCGGACCACCTTCCTGGAGGAGGTGGTCCGGGAGCTGGAGCTGTCGAACGTCACCGTGCTGCGCGGGCGCGCGGAGGAGATGGTCGGCAAGGTCTCGGTGGACATCGTCACCGCGCGGGCGGTGGCCCCGCTGGACCGGCTGGCCGGCTGGGGGATGCCGCTGCTTCGCCCGTACGGGCAGATGTTGGCGCTCAAGGGTGACACCGCCGAGCAGGAGCTGGCCGACTCGCGGGCGGCGCTGACCCGGCTGGGCGCGGTGGAGTGGGCGGTGATCCCGGTGGGGGCGAACCTGCTCGGTGCCGCGACCCGGGTGGTGCAGGTGAAGGCGGGGGAGAGCCCGGGTGGGGTGAGGGCGGCGACCCGGCGGGCCAAGGTGGCCCGGGCCGGCCGGGCGGGGCGTCCGGGTGACGGCGGCCGGGGCACGGGGCGTCGTCGGCGCTGAGTGAGGTCGTTCGAGGCCCGGGGCGGCTGCCCCGGGCCTCTGTCGTTCCCTCGGAGTGTCGCACCGTCAGATTCGCGACATTACCGGCATGGTGTTTCACGTGAAACGTCGCTCTCTCCTCTCGTCCGGTTTTGACTTGCGGCTCCGCCGCGGGCTGGGTCTCAGCCGGGCGGCGACTGTTGCCGCTCCGGTTTCACGTGAAACACTGACCCCCATGCAGGACTCGGAGACCATCGACCAGATCGATGACACCCCCATCGGGCGGGCGGCCCAGGCCGCGGTCCAGGCGATGGGGCGGGCGGGTGAGGGGCTTCCCCGGCCGTCGGCGACCCGCGTGATCGTGGTGGCCAACCAGAAGGGCGGGGTGGGGAAGACCACCAGTACCGTCAACATGGCCGCCTCGCTGGCCATGCACGGACTGCGCGTCCTGGTGGTGGACCTCGACCCGCAGGGCAACGCCTCCACCGCGCTGGGGATCGACCACCACGCCGAGGTGCCCTCGATCTACGACGTCCTGGTGGAGGGCAAGCCGCTCGCCGACGTGGTGCAGCCGGTGGTGGACGTCGAGGGCCTGTTCTGCGTCCCCGCCACCATCGACCTGGCCGGCGCGGAGATCGAGCTGGTCTCGCTGGTGGCCCGGGAGAGCCGGCTGCAGCGCGCGATCGCCGCCTATGAGCAGCCGCTGGACTACGTCCTGATCGACTGTCCGCCCTCGCTGGGCCTGTTGACGGTCAACGCCCTGGTGGCCGGCCAGGAGGTGCTTATCCCGATCCAGTGCGAGTACTACGCGCTGGAGGGGCTGGGGCAGCTGCTGCGCAACGTGGATCTGGTGCGGGCGCACCTCAACCCGACGCTGCACGTCTCGACCATCCTGCTCACCATGTACGACGCCCGGACCCGGCTGGCCGCCCAGGTCGCCGAGGAGGTGCGCACCCACTTCACCGCGGAGGTGCTGCGGACCGCCATTCCGCGCTCGGTCCGGATCTCGGAGGCCCCGAGCTACGGGCAGACCGTGCTGACCTACGACCCGGGCTCGGCCGGTGCACTCTCCTACCTGGAGGCCGCCCGTGAGCTGGCGCTGCGCGCCCCCGGGCTGGCGGCGTCGCCCACCGCGGCCGAGCAGACGGCGGCGGACGCGCTCGGCGCGGTGGGGCAGCAGCGGACCACGATCGGCGCGCAGGCGACGCCGACGGCACAGCACAGCACGATGGAGGGCAATCGGTGAGCGGTCGCAGGGGTCTGGGACGAGGGCTCGGGGCGCTGATCCCGCCGACCACGGCGGATGGGGCCGGCGGTGGGGTGGCCACGGAGGCCCCGGAACGGCCCGCGTCGCCGGCCCCATCCGCGCCGTCGGGGGCTCTCGCCGCGGCGGGCAGCGGGGCGGTGTCGCCCAGCGCGGTGCCGCTGCTGCCCTCCGGCCGTGGCACGGTGGCGGCCCGGGCGGCCTCGGCCGTCCGGGAGGAGAGTGCGCGCGGTGCCGAGCTGAGCCCGGTGGACGGCGCCCGGTTCGCCGAGCTGCCGCTGGACGCGATCACGCCGAACCCGCGCCAGCCGCGTGAGGTCTTCGACGAGGACAAGCTGGAGGAGCTGGTCGACTCCATCAAGGCGGTGGGCCTGCTGCAGCCGGTGGTGGTGCGCCAGGTGGGGCCGGAGCGCTTTGAGCTGATCATGGGCGAGCGGCGCTGGCGGGCCTCCCGGGAGGCCGGGTTGGAGCAGATCCCGGCGATCGTCCGTGCCACCGAGGACGACAAGCTGCTGCTGGACGCGCTGCTGGAGAACCTGCACCGGGCCGAGCTCAACCCGTTGGAGGAGGCGAACGCCTACGAGCAGCTGCTGCACGACTTCTCCTGCACCCATGACGAGCTGGCCGACCGGATCGGCCGCTCGCGTTCGCACGTCTCCAACACCCTGCGGCTGCTGAAGCTCTCGCCGACCGTGCAGCGGCGGGTGGCCGCCGGAGTGCTGACCGCCGGTCACGCCAGGGCCCTGGTGGGCGTCCCGGAGCACGAGCGGCAGGAGCAGCTGGCCACCCGGATCGTCGCGGAGGGCCTCTCGGTGCGGACCACCGAGGAGATCGTGCGGCTGATGGACAGCGAGGAGAAGCCGCCGCGCCCGGCCGGCCCGAAGGCCGGCAAGCTGCTCTCCCCGGCCTTCAACGACCTGGCCGGGCGGCTCTCCGACCGCTTCGACACCCGGGTCAAGGTCGAGGTCTCGCAGCGCAACGGCAAGCTCGGCAAGGGCAAGGTGGTGCTGGAGTTCGCCTCGGTGGAGGACCTCAACCGGATCCTCGACAGCCTGGCTCCGGGGGAGGACGGACTGCGGCTCTCGCAGAGCTGATCGGGACCCGCTGATCGTGCGGTGCCACCCTGTGGGTGCATGTTTCACGTGAAACATGCACCCACAGGCGTCTGTGCCGTCCGCGTACCGCGGGTAGGAACCACGAGGAGGTGTGGTGGATGGGACGGAGGATCGCTCCCCTGACACTGGACAATCTGGCGGACCTGCCCGGGCCCTGCCGGTCCTGTGTCTTCTGGGAGCTCGACCCGGTGCGCGGCCGGGAGGCGGTGGAGTCCGGCAAGCCGGAGCTGGAGAAGGAGAGCTGGATCTCCGCGGTGCTGCTGGAGTGGGGGTCCTGCGGTCGGATCGTCTATGTGGACGAGGCTCCGGCCGGCTTCGTGCTCTACGCGCCGCCGGCCTATGTGCCGCGCTCGCAGTCCTTCCCGACCAGTCCGGTCTCGCCGGACGCCGTCCAGCTGATGATCAGCCGGGTGTTGCCGGAGTTCCAGGGGCAGGGGCTGGGGCGGGTGCTGGTGCAGACGGTGGCCAAGGACCTGTTGGGGCGGGGGTTCCGCGCGATCGAGGCGTTCGGCTCGGCCGGGGGCGAGCGGCCGAGCTGTCTGCTGCCGGCCGACCACCTGCTGGCGGTGGGCTTCAAGACGGTCCGCCCGCACCACCGCCATCCGCGGCTGCGCCTGGAGGCCCGCTCCACGCTCTCCTGGAAGGGTGATGTCGAGGGGGCGCTGGAGCGCCTGCTCGGCGGCGCGCGGAAGGAGCCCGTGCTGCGACCGTTCTGACCTCGGGTCGCGTTCTGACCCCGGGTCGGAGGACGGCGAAGGGGGCGTGGTCCGATCCGGGCCACGCCCCCTTCGCAGTTTGATCAGGCCTGGATGAAGTCGGCCAGCTCGCGCAGCAGCGCCGCCTTGGGACGGGCGCCGACGATGCTCTTCACGAGCTCGCCGTTCTGGTAGACGTTCAGGGTCGGGATCGAGATGACGCCGTACTGCGCGGCCACCGCGGAGTTCTTGTCCACGTCGACCTTGGCGACGGTGATCTGGTCACCGTGCTCCTTGGCGATCTCCTCCAGGACGGGGGCGACCTGCTTGCACGGGCCGCACCAGGTGGCCCAGAAGTCCACCAGGACGGGCTTGTCGCTCTTGAGGACCTCGGCGTCGAAGGTCGCGTCGGTCACGGTGATGGTGGCGCCGGCCACGGGATCTCCTAAGGTCTGTTACGGGGTTTCTACAGGCAGAACAACGGGGGAGCGGAATCTGTTTCTCCGCCCGCACTGTTTCACGTGAAACGCGGCGGGCGGAACCGGGGCCGGGGGTGACTCAGACCGCGACCGTGGCGGCGGCCTTGGCCTCCTGGTCGGCCAGGTGGGCCAGGAACCGCTCGGCGTCCAGCGCGGCGGAGCAGCCGGTGCCGGCGGCGGTGATGGCCTGGCGGTAGGTGTGGTCGACCACGTCGCCGGCGCCGAAGACGCCGGTGAGGTTGGTCCGGGTGGAGGGGGCCTCCACCTTGAGGTAGCCCTCGGCGTCCAGCTCCAGCTGGCCCTTGAAGAGTTCGGTGCGCGGGTCGTGGCCGATCGCGATGAACAGGCCGGTGACCGGCAGCTCGCGCAGCTCGCCGGTGGTGGTGTCGCGCAGGGTCACCCCGGTGAGCTTGGGGTCGCCGTGGATGGCCTCGACCGCGCTGTCCCAGGCGAAGGTGATCTTCGGGTCGGCGAAGGCGCGCTCCTGCATGGCCTTGGAGGCGCGCAGGGTGTCCCGGCGGTGGATGACCGTGACGCTCTTGGCGAAGCGGGAGAGGAAGGTCGCCTCCTCCAGGGCCGTGTCGCCGCCGCCGACCACCGCGATGTCCTGGTCGCGGAAGAAGAAGCCGTCGCAGGTCGCGCACCAGGAGACGCCGCGGCCGGACAGGTCGTCCTCCCGGGGCAGACCGAGCTTGCGGTGCTGCGAACCGGTGGTGACGATCACGGCGCGGGCCCGGTGCACGGTGCCCTCGGAGTCCGTGACGGTCTTGATCTCACCGGTGAGGTCGACCGCGACGATGTCGTCCGGCACCAGCTCGGCGCCGAAGCGCTCGGCCTGGGCCCGCATGTTGTCCATCAGCTCGGGGCCCATGATGCCGTCCCGGAAGCCGGGGAAGTTCTCGACCTCGGTGGTGTTCATCAGCGCGCCGCCGGCGGTGACCGCGCCCTCGAAGACGAGCGGCTCGAGGGAGGCCCGCGCGGTGTAGAGCGCGGCCGTGTAGCCGGCCGGGCCGGAGCCGATGATGATCACGTTACGGACGTCGCTCACTGCATCTCCTGGTTCGCATCGCGACCCGCCCAGGGCGGGGAGGGGTGGCGGTCCTGCTCCGCCGCCCGGGACAACGAGTCCCCAGTGTCCCGCATTCCCCCGGACGCCGGTACCAGCCGCCCACCGCGCGGACGAGTGAGCGGGACCGGCTCAGCCAGCCGGGACGACCTGGTGCAGCGCCACCGAGGCCGTCGTCCCCGGGTGTTGGGCGCAGTCCGGGCTGAGCAGGTAGACGTCCAGGTGGCTCGGGTCGCCCGCGATCCGGAACACGTAGAGGTCGACCGGCGAGCCGTCGTACGAGCCGTGCGTGCTCGCCAGCGGTTGCTCGGCCCGGTGGACGCCGACGGCCTGCTGGACGCAGGGCGCCAGGGCGGCGCTGCTGGCGCTCGGAACCTGTTCGGTGGCGAGGTGCGGAACGTTGCCGGGGGGCTGGGCGGCGGCCGACTCGCCGCCGGCGAGCAGGTGCTGGACCTCGGCCGGGAGCTGGGCCGCGGTGAAGGCCGGGCCGGCCGCGACGGCGGGGGTTGGTCGGGCGGGGGCACCGGCCGTGGTGCTCGGCTGCTGCTGCCCGAGCACACCGGAGAGCAGCAGGCCGGCGCCGAGGCCGAGCGCCGCGAAGGTGCCGGCGGCCGCTGCCAGCAGCCGGCGGCGGCGCGGGCTCCGGGCCGGGCCGGCGGACCGGTCGGCGCGACCGGGCGGGCGGGCGTGGCCGGCCGGTCCGGCGGGGGCGTGCGGGCGGGTGGGCGTGGCCGCCGACGGACGGGCGGGAGCGGTCGCGGCTTCGGCGGCCAGGGCGGCGTCGATCCGATCGGCCACCTCGGCCGGCAGCGCGGGCGCCGGCTCGGCGGCGAGCAGCTCGCTGACGCCGGCCAGCGCGGTCAGCGTCTCCGCGCACTCGGGGCAGCCGGCGACGTGGGCGCGGACCGACCGCTCCTCGGCGGCCGTCAGCAACTCCTCCTGGAGGTCCGCCAGCTGGTCGAGGGAGGGATGGGAGGCGGACCGGGCCGACTCGACCGGTTCGGGTGTCTGGTGTGTCATCGGGCCGTCGCATCTCCTTCCAGGCGCAACTCGGAGCGGACGCCAGGGGCCTCCGGTGGGACGGGGCCGGGGCCCTCCGGGTTCCCCCCGGGCCCGCCCGGCGGTGTTCCACGTGAAACGCCGGTCTCCCGCAGGTGTCGGACCAGCGGCAGCAGCCTGGCCCGGCCGCGGGCGCAGCGGCTCTTGACCGTGCCGACCGCGACCCCGAGCACCTCGGCGGCCTCGGCGACCGGGTAGCCCTGCATGTCCACCAGGACCAGGGCGGCCCGCTGCTCGGCGGGGAGGGCGGCGAGCGCGGTGGCCAACTCGCGGCGCAGCTCGTGCCGGACCACCTGGACGTCGGTGGGCTCGGCGCTGCCGACCAGGGCGTCCAGCTTCTGCGGATCGTCGTCCAGCGGCGTGGTCCGCCGCACCGCGGCCCGGCGGGCCCGGTCCAGACAGGCGTTGACCACGATCCGGTGCAGCCAGGTGGTCACGGCGGAGCGGCCCTGGAAGCCGCCGGCCGAGCGGAACGCCGAGACCAGGGCGTCCTGCAGGGCGTCGGCCGCCTCCTCGCGGTCGCCGAGGGTACGCACGGCGACCGCCCAGAGCCGCTCGCGGTGCCGCTCGACCAGCCGGCCGAAGGCCGTAGGGTCCCCGGCGACGTGCCGGGCGAGCAGCTCGGCGTCGCTGCACTCCTCGGCCGCCGTCGCGCGCGGCTCGGTCGGCTCCGCCATCCGCCCCCCATCGAGGCTCGTACTCAGCCGGTGACCGTGATCTCGGCGACCTGGCCCCGGTAACTTCCATCCACATCCTTGGGGAGGCTGGTCAGCCAGATCAAGAGGTAACGGCTGTTGACCGGCGAGGAGGGCTGGAAGTTCACGGTGGTGCCGCTGCCCTGGGCGACCGGGTTGCCGAAGTCGCCGAAGGCGGTGGGCATGGCGCCGCCGGTCGCGTTGGGCACCCGGAGCTCGGCGGTGGTGCTGCCGCCGGCGAACTGCACGGTGACCGAGCTGACCGGCTTGGCCGAGCCGAGGTCCACCAGCAGGCCGGTGCCGTGCCCGAGCCTGGGTAGGTCGTCGTAGTAGCCCTCGGTGGTCCAGACGGTGTTCGGGTTGCCGTCGTAGGTGTTGTGCAGCTGGTCGGCGTGCACGTTCGGGTCGCCGTACGGGTTGAACGAGGTGACGTTGGCGATCTGCAGCTGGACCGGGGCGGCGGTGCCGCTGCCGGCGGACGGCCGGCCGGGCGCGCTGGCGGCGCCCGAGGGGCCCAGCGCCTGGTGCTGGGTGCCGGGGCTGCCGGTGTCGCCGAGTCGGCCGACCAGCTCCCAGGAGCCGTAGCCGATCGCGGCCAGCAGGACGGCGGAGACCGTCCAGGTGAGCAGCCGCCTGCCCCGGCCCCGGTTGGCCCGGGCGGCGGAGCGGGGTCCGGCCGGCGGAGCGGGGTGCGCGGGTGCCGGCTGGACCGGGCGCGGTTCGCGGCCGACCCGGCCGGCCACCGGCTGCGGGGCCGAGTAGCGCGGCGCGGCCAGCCCGGGCTGCGCCGGATCGGGCTCGGGCTGGCGGATCCTGGGCAGCAGCGCGACGGCCTTGGCCAGCTCCTCCGGGGTGCGGATGGGTGCCAGGTGGTGCGGGGGCGGGTCGCAGAGCGCCCGGGCGGCCAGCTCGGCCAGACCGCGGTGCACCCCGGCCCGGACCTGGTCCGGCGGGAGGCAGCCGAGGCCCTTGGGCAGCCCCTGGAGGTCGTAGCGGTCCTCCGGGTAGGGCCAGCGGTGGGTGAGCGCGGCGTAGAGCAGGGTGCCGATCGCGCGGGTGTCGGTCAGCTCGGCGTCGTCCTCGGGCAGGCCGCGCAGCGCGGCGTCGACCGCCAGGCCGTTGATCCGGTACTGGCCGGTCTCGGTGCGCAGCACGCAGCGCGGGGTGAGCCGCAGGTGCGCCCGGCCACTGCGGTGGGCGGCCGCGATCGCGTCGCTGACCTGCTTGACCAGCTGGTAGGAGTCGTAGGGCTCCAGCGGGCCGGCCGCGAGCAGGGTGGCCAGGTCGGTGGCGCCGGGAAGCCACTCGCGGATCACGTAGACCAGCTCGCCGTCCCGCACCGCGTCGAGCACCTGGACGAAACGCGGATCGTTGAGCAGCGCGGCGGAGCGGGCGGCGGCCAGCACGGTGTCGGCCCGGCTGTGCCCGGCGGCCAGCAGGTGGACGCCGACCGCGCGGCGCAGCTTCTCGTCCACCGCGCGCCAGCTGCTGAAGTACTCCGCCTGGGAGATGCACTCCTCCAGCCGGTAGCGCTCGGCGATCATGTCACCGCTGTGCCGGACCGGCGCCGGCGGCTCGGCGACCGCCCCGGTGGGGGGCACGGTGCCGAGCGGCGTGCTGGCCGGGTCGGCCGAGGCCGGCAGGAGCGCGGTGGCGTCGTCGGGCAGGGCACGGAGCGGGACGGTCTCCCCGGACCCCGCCGGCGGTTCGCCGCTCGGGCCGGCCGGTGCGGCGGCGATCTCGGCCGCGATCTCCTCGGCCGAGAGCGGTGCGGTGACCTCGGCCCCCTCCTCGGCCGCTGACGTGTCGACGACTGCCTTGGTGCGATCAGTCACCGTCGTCCTGCCTCCCCTTGTATCGCCCGGTTGGGTGCCCTCGGCGGGGTGCCCCGGGAGGGGCGGGCGCGCGAGAACCCGGGTCCGCAGAGCCCGTCGTTCGAAGACAATTGTGCCTACTCTTCTCACCGGAGTACGACCGGTGAGGGGGCCAACTGGTTGCGGCCTGGTTACTCCATTCGGTTGGTGGACAAACTGAGCCGGGGTCAGCGGCCCAGTCGACTACGGACCATACCGATCATCGCGTTCAGCTCCTCGATCCGCATCCGGCGGGCGAGCGCCAGGAAGGCGGACAGCTGGACGGCGGCCGCGACGGCAACCGCGACCACGCTGCCGAACCAGCCGCCGAGCAGGTCGCCGAGGCCGAACGCGACCAGGAACCCGAGCAGGCCGGCCGGCAGGCAGGCGATGCTGAGCCGGGCGTACGTCCGGGCGATCCGCCCGGTGTCCAGGCCGCCGATCCGTGCCTTGAGCTTGGGCAGCGCCACCGCGACCCCGAGCGCGTAGGAGGCGCCGTAGCCGAGCGCCATCCCGGTGACCGCCCACCGGGCGGGGAGCACAAGGTAGCAGAGGACCGCGGCGCCGGCCTGGGCGGCGGCCACCCAGACGGTGTTGGAGAACGGGGTCCGGGTGTCCTCGTAGGCGTAGAAGCCGCGCAGCAGGACGTACTGCACGGAGTAGGGGATCAGGCCGAGGGCGAAGGCGGAGAGCATGTACCCGACCGCGGTGGTGGCGTGCGCGACGCCGCCGCCGTTGCCCAGCCCGTAGATCGCGGTGCCGATCTGCGGGCCGAGGGCCAGGAAGAGGAAGGCGGCCGGCACGATCGCCACCGCGGAGGTGCGCAGCCCGTACGAGAGGTCGTCGCGGACCGCGCCGGCGTCGCCGTCGGCGGCCGAGCGGGAGAGCCGGGGCAGCACCGCGCTCATCACCGAGACGGTGATCACGGCCATCGGCAGCTGCCAGATCAGCAGCGCGTTGGAGTAGGCCGCCAGGCCCACGCCGAGGACGCCGGTCTGCGCGGCCCGGGCGCCGGCCGCGGTGGCGAGCTGGGTGACCACCAGGTAGCCGGCCTGGTTGGCGAGCACGAAGAGGAAGGTCCACTTGGCCAGCCGGGCCGCCTTGCCCAGGCCGTGCCCGCGCCAGTCGAAGCGGGGCCGGAACCGGAAGCCGGCGGCGTGCAGGTACGGGATCATCGACAGCGCCTGGACCGCGAGCCCGAGCAGGGTGCCGATCCCCAGCAGTCGCAGGCCCTCGGGAGAGACGCTCTCCGGGGTGACCCGGCTGTGCTGGAAGGTGCCGAAGACCCAGAGGTACATCCCGAAGCTGAAGATCACCACGATGTTGTTGAGGACCGGGGTCCACATCATCGCGCCGAACCGGCCACGGGCGTTGAGGATCTGACCCATCACCACGTGAACGCCCATGAAGAAGATGGTCGGCAGGCAGTAACGGGCCAGGGTCACCGTGGTGTCGGCGCCGACCGGGTCGCGCATCAGCGAGTGCGAGATCAGCTGGACCAGCAGTGGGGCGGCCAGCACCGCCACGAAGGCGACCCCGGCCAGGCCGGTGATCACCACGGTGAGCAGCCGGTTGGCGTAGGCGGTGCCGCCGTCCTCGTCCTGCTTCATGCTGCGGACCAGCTGCGGGACGAAGACCGCGTTGAGCGCGCCGCCGCCGATCAGGATGTAGAGCAGGGTGGGCAGGGTGTTCGCGGCGGAGTAGGAGTCGCCCATGGTGCCGACGCCGATCGCGGCGGCGATCACCATGGTGCGCAGGAAGCCGGTGGCGCGGGAGACCAGGGTGCCGGCGGCCATCACGGCGCTGGAGTTGACCAGGTTGACCACCCGGCCGCCGACCGAGGGGGTCGTGGCGGCGGGGGACGGCTCGAGCGGCTCGGCGGGTTCGCCCGGCTCGTCCGGTTCGCCCGGGGTCTCCGGCGGTTCTCCGACGGTGCCCCCCGGGCCCCGGTCCGGTTCCCCGCGCTCGGCGGGCTCCTCGGGCCGGTGGCCGGGCGGGGCCGGCGGCGCGCTGGCGGCCCGCCCCCCGGTCTCCTCGGTGGTGAGCGGCGGGTCGAACTCGATCACCGGGACGAACGGCTTCTCCGCGGCGGCCGTCGCGGTGCCGAGCAGGTCGTCCACCCCGATGTACTCGTCGGGCTCGCCGTCCCCCGCGGTGCCGGCGGCCACCGGGACCTGCACCGGGGCCGGGCGGGCCCAGCGGGAGGCCGGGATCACCGCCTCCAGGCCGTCCGCCGTCGGGGTGGCCGCCTCGACGGGCTCCTCGACCGGCTCCTCGGCGGATTCCTCGACGGGCTCCGGGGCCGGTTCCGGGGCTGGCCCCGGGTCGTCCGTGGCGCGGTGGTACGGCCCGGGCTGGTCGGCGCCGGCGTACGGATCGGCGGCGTACGGGTCCCGAGCGTAGGTGTCGGCCAGGTACCAGTCCGGTTCCTCCGCCGTGGCCTCCGGTGCGGGCGCACTCCCGGTCCGGTTCCGGTCGCGCTCCTGGCCCTGCACTCGGTCGTCACGCGGCGCGTTCATGCCACCTCTTAGGCGTCCTGGTCCGGCTGGTCTCGGAGACCTACTGTCTCATCACGGCTCGGCCGAACCCGGCTTTCGACGCCGACCGCTACGCCTGCGCCGTGGCGGTCCCCTGATCGGTGACCCGGTCCGCCGCATCCGGCACCAGGGGCGCGTCCGGGTCCTCGGGCTCCCCGTCCTGCTTCTTGCGCTGGAGGTAGATCCGCGCCCCGGCCAGCAGCACCAGCACGCCGCCGGCGCCGACCACCCACCAGACCCCGCTGGGCACCTTGGTGACCTCGACGTTGAACTGCACCGCGGGCCCGTACGGCTGCGCGTCCGGCCCGACCGTCCACAGCTGGGCGGTCATCGGGACCAGCCCGTTCTGCTTGGCCTGCGCGGTGAAGCGCAGCGAGTTGCTGTGCGCGGCGCCCAGCACCACCGGCACCGGCACGCTGACCTTGAGCCGGTTCGGCTGCCCGGAGGTGAGCCGCAGCTGCAGGTTCTCCACGGTCTGGTTGAGGTCGTTCTTGACGCTGACCTGCAACAGGCCGGAGTCACCCGGAAGAGTGATGATCTTACTCTTGGCCGGGATGCTCACCGCGGAGGTCAGCTGGTCCAGGTACTTCCGCACGTTGAGGCGGTAGCCCGTGCCGGCCGACTGCTGGTCGCGCCAGCCGGTGGAGACCGAGCGGACCATGGCGGCACCGAACGGGCTGCTCACCCGCTGCGGCACGGTCAGGATCCGGAGCAGCTGGTCGACCCCCTGCTGCATGGTCGAGACGGCCGCGAAGTCCGAGCTGGTCAGCTCGGAGGAGCGCAGGTCGCCCGGGTAGGAGTCGGCGCCCGGCACGGTGGTGGTGGCGCCGGGGTCGGCCGGCGCGCTCGCCACCGCGTCCAGCGTGGCCGGCGTGGTCCACTTGCCGTTCTGCGCGTCCTTCAGCGAGTCGGCCAGCGCCTGCGCGGTGTTGGCGGTCAGCTCGCGCGGCGGCATCACCAGCAGGCTGCGCTGGTTGTTCGGCTGCTCCTGGGTGATGGCCAGGCTCTGGGCCAGGAAGCGTTGCTCGGCCAGGGTGCGCTCGGCCTGGGTGCTGAGGTCGGACTGGAACGGCGCGGACAGTCCGCTGTCGGCCACCACCGCGGTCAGGTTGTCGCCGATCGGCCGGGCCGCGTTCGGGGTGTGCGCCAGCGAGGGGGAGTCCGGCAGGCTGGTGCCGTTCACCAGCACCAGCGAGTCGCCCAGCTTCTGCGCGGTGCCGGCGATCTCCTGGTCCAGCTCGCCCTGGTACGGCCAGGCGACGTCGTTGCGGACGTCCACCGACAGCCGGCCCTCGACGGTGACCTTGCCCGCCGTGCTCGCCTTGCCCAGCGCGGTGTCCAGGCCGGCCAGGCCCTGGCCGTTGTGCGCGATCGAGGCGAGGTCCGGGTCGGCGTACGGCAGTGCGACCACCTCGTCGCCGTTCTTGGTCACCGCGGCGCGCAGCTCGTTCAGCCAGGCGGTGGCCACCGCCTGGCCCTTGCCCGGGGTGGTGTTGTCGTCCTTGGCCGGCTCGCCGCCGTGGCCGGGCTGCTGCACCCGGTACGCCTGGGTCATCGCGTACACGGTGTCCAGCAGGTCAGGGTCGATCACCCAGGTCAACGACGGGACGGTGGCCCCGATCCTGACCAGCTGGTCCAGCCGGCCGCCCGGCGCCAGCTCGGTGGCCAGCGAGTCGTCCCGCAGCACCGGGGTCTGGTCGGTGTCGTTACCGGCCACGGTCTGGGCCACCAGCTCGGGTGCGTGGGTGAGCGGCCAGAGCGTGCCGATCTGGGTGGGCTTGGTGTCCTTGGGGTCCGGGAAGTACGGCAGCAGGCTGCGGGCGATGCCCACCTGGTGGGTGCTGTCGTCGTCCTGGGTGCCGCCCTGGACGTCCACCGCGAGTTCGTAGACCCCCTGGTCCAGCTTCAGGTCGCCCATCGAGACCTGGAGCGTGAAGGGCGCCGAGGCGCCCGGCGCGAGGTCGTTCAGCTGCTGGGTCGGGTTGTCCAGCTCGCGGCCGTCGGCAGCGGTCGGGGTGGTCCTGGCCAGCATGGTGTCGATGTCGCTGCGGGTGCTCAGCGGGTCCTTGGTCCGGCCGCCGACCAGCAGGCCCGCGTGGGCGTTCCTGACCGGGGCGGTGCCGCCGTTGGTGACCTGGCCGCTGACGACCAGGGTGCCGTTCGCGCCGGGCGCGGTCGGCTCGACGCTGTTGATGCTGACCGCGACCGGGAAGTCCGGGGTCACGCCGGCCAGCGTCGGCGCGGCCAGCGCCTGCGGGGCCACCACCGCGCCCAGCAGCGCCAGCGCGCAGCCACCGGCCAGGGCGGCGAGTCCGGTCCGGCCCGCGCGTCGGGGCCCCCGGACCAGCCCGCGAGGACCTCCCGTGTGCCGTGCTGGCTCACTCACGCCGTTCGCCCTCACCGTTCTGGTCCGCTGCCGTCAACATCCTGCGGTGCCGCTCCGCGCCGACCGCTGTCGCGGCACTGCCCGGGACGACGCGCCGCGCCGGACCGGAGGTTCCCCACCGGCATGGTAACGACGCCGCCCGGTCGGCAGTGTTGCGGGCCGGGCGATGCGGACCGGCCGGAAAACCCACGGGCCACCGGTGGTCGGGGCCACGTACCCTTGTGTGCCGTGTCCACCACCAATGATTCCAGCTCCGCGCCGCTCGCCCCGCCCGCCGCCGGCTCCGTCCTGCCAGGCCTGAGCGAGGCGCAGACCCTCGGCCTGCAGGAGCTGCTCCGGGTCTCGCCGGTCGCGGACGAGATCGCCCGGCGTTTCCAGGACGCCGGCTTCCGGCTGGCGCTGGTCGGCGGTTCGGTGCGGGACGCGCTGCTCGGCCGGCTCGGCAACGACCTGGACTTCACCACCGACGCCCGCCCCCGGCAGGTGCTCAAGCTGGTCAAGGGCTGGGCGGACGCGGTCTGGGACGTGGGCATCGCCTTCGGCACGGTCGGTGCCCGCAAGGACACCGCGGACGGGTCCTACCTGATCGAGATCACCACCTACCGCTCCGAGGCGTACGACCGCACCTCCCGCAAGCCCGAGGTGACCTTCGGCGACACCATCGAGGAGGACCTGGTCCGCCGGGACTTCACGGTCAACTCGATGGCCGTCGACCTTCCCGGTCGCGGCTTCGTCGACCCGCACCACGGTCTGGAGGACCTGGAGGTCCGGGTGCTGCGCACCCCGGCCACGCCCGAGGAGTCGTTCTCCGACGACCCGCTGCGGATGATGCGGGCCGCCCGCTTCGCCGCCCAGCTCGACTTCGCCCCCGCACCCGAGGTGCTCGCGGCGATGACCGCGATGGCCGAGCGGATCACCATCGTGTCGGCCGAGCGGGTGCAGGCCGAGCTGAACAAGCTGCTGCTGGCGGACCACCCGATCAAGGGGCTGCGGCTGCTGGTCGACACCGGGCTGGCGGACCACGTGCTGCCCGAGCTGCCGGCGCTGCGCCTGGAGCGGGACGAGCACCACCGGCACAAGGACGTCTACGAGCACTCGCTGACCGTCCTGGAGCAGGCCATCGCGCTGGAGACGGACGGCCCGGACCTGACGCTGCGGCTGGCCGCGCTGCTGCACGACATCGGCAAGCCGCGCACCCGCCGCTTCGAGTCGGACGGCCGGGTCTCCTTCCACCACCACGAGATGGTCGGCGCGAAGATGACCCGCAAGCGGATGCGGGAGCTGAAGTACTCCAAGGAGCTGATCGACGACGTCGCCCGGCTGGTCGAGCTGCACCTGCGCTTCCACGGCTACGGCGCCGGCGAGTGGACCGACTCCGCCGTCCGCCGCTACGTCACGGACGCCGGTCCGCTGCTGGAGCGCCTGCACAAGCTGACCCGCTCCGACTGCACCACCCGCAACCGCAAGAAGGCGCTCACGCTCTCGCGCACCTACGACAGCCTGGAGGAGCGGATCGAGCAGCTCAAGGAGCAGGAGGAGCTGGACTCCATCCGCCCGGCGCTGGACGGCAACCAGATCATGGAGCTGCTCGGACTGCGGCCCGGCCCGTTGGTCGGCAAGGCCTACAAGCACCTGCTGGAGCTGCGGCTGGAGCACGGCCCGATGGACGAGGAGACCGCGGTGGCCGCGCTCAAGCAGTGGTGGGAGGCCGAGCAGTCGGCGGCCGACTAGCGGGTGGCGGTCAGGCAGAGCACGAGCCGCCGCGACCCCTGCTCGCGGCTGTACCAGCTGTCCGCGCCGGGCACCGCCCGGCAGGCGCCCGGCCCGTCGCTGCTGCCGGGAACCCGCTCGACCACCCGGTACTCGGCCCGGTGGTCGGTGCAGGAGAGCAGCTCGATGACCGGCGCGGGGTCGTCCGCGCCGGCGCCCGGGTGGTCGTCGCGCAGGCAGTCGCCGACCGCGGCGCCGGTCGGGTCGGCGGCCGGACCGGCCGGTGAAGCGGTGACGGCCCGGGGGCTCGGCGCGACACCCGCCTCGGAGGGACGGTCCGCGAGCGGCCGGTCACCCGGGCCGACGGTCAGCAGCACGGCCAGCGCCAGCACCGGCAGGGCCGGCACCACCAGCATCCCGATCGCCGGGCGCCTGGTCAGCGGCACCCCGGGGTCGAGCTGCGGTCCGTGGCTGCCGGCCGGCGGCGGGGGCAGCTCGCGCAGCCGTCGGTGCACCGCGCGGTTGCGCAACAGGGCGGCCGGCGCGAGGACCGGCGACAGGTAACCCCACCAACCGCGCAGCAGGGTCTGCTGGGAGAGGTCGCGGATCGTCGCGGTGCCGCAGACCACGCAGTACGGGCCCGGGCGACGGAGCGGCCGGGCCAGCAGGCCCCGGCCGCGGTGACCGCGCACAGTGGCCGCCAACGCCGGGCGCCCGCCGCAGAACCGGCAGGCCGGTCCGTCCGGTACGGACGTGGGACGACGCTCGGGGATCGCCGGCGGTGGGGCCGGGTGGCCCTGGCCGGGCAGCGGCGGGCCGCCGGTCGGCGGGGGAGGTGGCCCGTACGAGGCTGGCGGCGGGCCGAAGCCGGGGTACGGATGGGGGTTCGGTGGCGTGCTCACAGGCTCCCCCTGCGACGACGGACTGTCCTCACCCGGTGACGGAGTGAGGCGGGCGGCAGGTACCCTAGCGAGTCCGCGCCGGCCGGACGCCGTGCGCCGTGGCTCGGTTGACGCCGCTCAGTTGACGGGCGGCGGCGTCCGCCGGGCGGCGCGGACGTAGAGCGCCGCACTGCCCGCGTACACCAGCGCGACCCCCGCCACCACACCCACCGATCGTCCGTTCAGCGGCAGCACCAGCGCGGTCACCCCGGCAGCCGCCACGAAGGCCACGTTGAAGAGCACGTCGTAGAGCGCGAAGACCCGGCCGCGGTAGGCGTCCTCCACCGAGTTCTGCACGATCGTGTCGGCGCAGATCTTGCTGCCCTGGGTGACCACGCCGAGCAGCAGCGCGGCGGCCATCGCGGGCGCGACCCGGAACGGCAGACCGAGCGCCGGCACGAAGACGGCGGCCGAGCCGAGACAGCCGGCCATCCAACCGGCCAGCCCGAGCCGCCGGGTGAACCAGGGGCTGACCACCGCGGCGAGGAAGAAGCCCACCGCGGAGAAGCCCAGCGCGGTGCCCAGGGTGGCCAGGCCGGCCTGGCTGTCCTCGGGGTCGTTGAAGGTGTAGCGGGAGAGCATCAGGACGGTGACGATCAGCACGCCGTAGCAGAACCGGGCAGCGGTGACCGCGGCGAGCGCGTGCACGGCGGGTCGGCAGTCCCGGAGCAGGTGGCGCAGGCCGGCGGCGAACTCGTGCCCGGCCTGGCCGAGCGCCTGCCGCAGATCGGGCCGGTCCGGGTGGTGCTCGGGGCCGAGCAGCTCGGGGGCCATCCGGTGCGCGGCCAGCGCGGCGGCGAGGTAGAGCGCGGCGGCGACCGTGACCAGCGCCGCGTCCGCCTCCGGGCCGGGAGCCATCACCTGGTGGAAGAGGAAGCCGATCCCGCCGCCGCAGGCCGCCGCGACGGTGCCGAGAGTGGGGGAGAGGGCGTTGGCGGTGACCAGCTGGGCGGGGGCGACCACCCTGGGCAGCGCGGCGGAGAGGCCGGCCAGGATGAACCGGTTGAGCGCGGTGACCAGCAGGGCGGCGGCGAAGAACAGCCAGTCCGGGGCCTGTCCGAGCAACAGGGCGGCGGTCACCAGGCCGAGCCCGAAGCGGGCCAGGTTGCCCAGGTAGAGCACCTGCCGGCGGCGCCAGCGGTCCAGCAGGACCCCGGCGAACGGGCCGATCACCGAGAACGGCAGCAGCAACACGGCCAGCATCGAGGCGATGTCGGCCGGGCTGGACTGCCGCTCCGGCGAGAAGATCACGTACGAGGCCAGCGAGACCTGGAAGACCCCGTCGGAGAGCTGCGAGAGCAGCCGTGCGGTGAGCAGCCGGCGGAAGTCGCGGGTGCGTACCAGAGCGCCGAGCGTGGCGCGGCCGGTGGACGGGTTGTCGGGAGCCGGAGCCGGCCGTCGGGTGATCGCCACCCGCCCAGGGTGTCATGACGACGGCCGATGTTTCACGTGAAACATCGGCCGTCGTCATGGGCGCGGAGCCCCTACGGTCGCGGACCGCTCAGCGCGAGGCTCCTGCAGTCGCGAACTTCGCTGCGCTCAGCGCGAAGCTCCCACAGTCGCGAACTTCGCTGCGCTCAGCGCGAGGCTCCTGCAGTCGCGAACTTCGCTGCGCTCAGCGCTCGACCTCGCCGCGGATGAACTTCTCGACGTTCTCGCGGGCCTCGTCGTCGAAGTACTGGACCGGCGGGGACTTCATGAAGTACGAGGACGCGGAGAGGATCGGGCCACCGATGCCGCGGTCCTTGGCGATCTTCGCGGCGCGCACCGCGTCGATGATCACACCGGCCGAGTTCGGGGAGTCCCAGACCTCGAGCTTGTACTCCAGGTTCAGCGGAACGTCACCGAAGGCGCGGCCCTCGAGGCGGACGTAGGCCCACTTGCGGTCGTCGAGCCAGGCGACGTAGTCGGACGGACCGATGTGGACGTTCTTGGCGCCCAGCTCACGGTCGCGGATCTGCGAGGTGACGGCCTGGGTCTTGGA
The DNA here is from genome assembly GCF_044547075.1 of Kitasatospora sp. NPDC052896. Lineage (NCBI taxonomy): Bacteria > Bacillati > Actinomycetota > Actinomycetes > Kitasatosporales > Streptomycetaceae > Kitasatospora > Kitasatospora sp. NPDC052896. The sequence goes on along the minus strand of NZ_JBITZU010000001.1, from coordinate 1,009,297 downwards.
GATCTTCTTGGACTCCAGGCGCTCACGCTCGAGCATGTTCTTGAAGTCCATGTTGCCGCCGACGTTCAGCTGCATGGTGCGCTCCAGGATGACCCCGCGGTCCTCGAAGAGCTTCGCCATCACGCGGTGCGTGATGGTGGCACCGACCTGCGACTTGATGTCGTCACCGACGATCGGCACGCCGGCCTCGGTGAACTTGTCGGCCCACTCCTTGGTGCCGGCGATGAACACCGGAAGGGCGTTCACGAAGGCGACCTTGGCGTCGATGGCGCACTGCGCGTAGAACTTGGCGGCGTTCTCGGAGCCCACCGGCAGGTAGCAGACCAGAACGTCGACCTGCTTGTCCTTGAGGATCTGCACGACGTCGACCGGGGCCTCGTCGGACTCCTCGATGGTCTGCAGGTAGTACTTGCCGAGGCCGTCCAGGGTGTGGCCGCGCTGCACGGTCACGCCGGTCGGCGGCACGTCGCAGATCTTGATGGTGTTGTTCTCGCTGGCGCTGATGGCGTGCGCCAGGTCCTCGCCGACCTTCTTGGCGTCGACGTCGAACGCGGCGACGAACTCCACGTCACGGACGTGGTAGTCGCCGAACTGCACGTGCATCAGCCCGGGGACCTTGCCGGCCGGGTCGGCGTCCTTGTAGTACTCGACACCCTGCACCAGCGACGCGGCGCAGTTGCCCACGCCCACGATGGCTACGCGAACCGAACCCATTCCGGTTGCTCCCTGTGATCTCGTGAGACTCGCCGGAGATCGACGGGCCTCTTTGCTACTCATCTGACAATCTGAATGGCGCGCTGCGCCCACTCCCGCCACGTGGCACCGGGGCCGGTGGCGCGGGCTGCTCCTAGCCGGAGCGCCCGGGGCGGTCCCGGCCGGTTCGGTTGGCCCGCTCGGTCTCGATCAGCTCGTTGAGCCACCGGACCTCGCGTTCCACCGATTCCAGCCCGTGCCGCTGCAGTTCGAGCGTGTAGTCGTCGAACCGCTCGCGGGTGCGGGCGATCGAGCTGCGCATCCGCTCCAGCCGCTCTTCCAGGCGGCTACGGCGTCCCTCCAGGACCCGCATCCGCACCGCCCGGTCGGTCTGGCCGAAGAAGGCGAAGTGCACCCCGAAGTGCTCGTCCTCCCAGGCGTCCGGACCGGAGTCCGCGAGCAGCTCCTCGAAGCGCTGCTTGCCCTCGGCGGAGAGCCGGTAGACGATCTTCGATCGCTTGCCGTTGAGCGCGGTCGCCGGGACGTACTCGGTGTCGGGGTTGTCCTCCACCAGGAAGCCCTGCGCGACCAGGCCCTTCAAACACGGGTAGAGCGTCCCGTAGGAGAAGGCGCGGAACGAGCCCAGCAGCACGTTGAGGCGCTTGCGCAGTTCGTACCCGTGCATCGGGGCGTCGTGCAGCAGGCCGAGGACGGCGAACTCCAGCACTCCAGAGCGCCTGCTCACCCTCTCCGGCCTCCTCTCCTGCGGTGTCTCCGCGGACACATCGCACGCGGTATGCCGCTGCGATGTATCGACTCGATATATCGAGAACGATAGGCCGGGGTCACGATTCGGGCAAGGGGGGCACGGGTGAATGTGATCACAGGACTTCTGAGGGGGCTCGGGCACCCTCACGTCAAGGCCAACTCGGGGGTTATTGGCAACGGCCATGTAATGATCTGCTGGCGTTTCGTAACTCTTGTGGGGATATGCCCGATTAGCTCGTATTTCTGGATGCGTACGCTGTCGCGTGTGCACGAGGACCACCACCGGGGCAACGGGCCGCACGACCACAGGCCTAGGGCGGTTGCGGGCATCGGAAGTGGAATCCGTCTCCAGGCGCCTGTGCCTGGCCTAGGAGTTACTGGACTATGAGCGAACGACGGCGAAGGTCGCCGAATGGTGACGGCAATCAGCAACCGCCTGGTTATGGCGGCGGGCGTCCGTACGCCTACGGCACGCCGCCGGAGGGTGCGCCGTCCTACGGCGCCTCCGGCCGGGCCGGCGCGCGCGGTCCGCAGAACCTGCGGGAGACCGCCCAGCAGCCCCGGATGACCCGGGCCGAGATGCGCAAGGCCGCCCAGAAGGGGGGCCGCAACGCGGCGCCCGCGGGCGGTGGCGGCCGGGGTGGCCGCGGCGGCGGTGCCAAGCCGCCCGGCAAGAAGCGGTTCATCGACTACCCGCGCTGGGGCAAGAGCGGCATCCGCCGCTGGCTGCCCTCGTGGAAGCTGATCCTGTCGCTGTTCCTGATCTTCTTCGGCGGCACCACCGCGGCCGTCGGCGTGGCCTACGCCGAGACGACGGTTCCGGACCTCAACAGCATCGTCAGCGACCAGAACAACATCTACTACTGGGCCGACGGCTCGGAGATGGTCCGCACCGGCAGCACCAACCGGCAGATCGTCCCGCTGAGCAACATCAGCGTCAACGTGCAGAACGCGGTGATCGCCGCCGAGAACGAGACCTTCCGCACCGACAGCGGCATCGACCCCCAGGGCATGGCCCGAGCCATCGTCAACATGGCGGAGGGCCAGTCGACCCAGGGTGGTTCGACGATCACCCAGCAGTACGTGAAGAACGCCTACCTGAACCAGGATCAGACGGTCTCCCGCAAGCTCAAGGAGATCTTCATCACCCTGAAGATCAACCAGAAGATGTCCAAGGACGACATCCTCGACGGTTACCTGAACACCAGCTGGTTCGGCCGCAACGCCAACGGCATCCAGGCCGCCGCCCGCGCCTACTACGGCATCGACGCCAGCAACCTGAGCCCCTGCCAGTCCGCGATGCTGGCCGGCCTGCTCAAGGGCGCCGGCCTCTACGACCCCAGCCTGAGCGCGGGCAACCACGCCCGGATGTTCGGCACCCCGAGCGACCCGGCCAGCGGCCGCTGGGAGTGGATCCTGGGCAAGATGGTGAGCACCAAGGCCATCACCCAGGACCAGATGAACCAGTGCGTCTCCGCGGGGCTGCCGGAGCCGATCAAGCTCCAGCCGCAGGCCGGCCTGACCGGCGAGATCGGCTACCTGGTCGACACCGCCAACCAGTACATCGAGAGCAAGGATCCGACGATCACCGACGCCACCCTGACCAGGGGCGGCTACCGGATCTACACGACCTTCCAGAAGGACAAGGTCGACGAGCTGAAGCAGGCCGTCGACGACGCCGATGCGAAGCTGAGCCCCACCAAGCGCCCCGACACGGACACCAACGTCCAGGTCGGTGCCGCCTCGGTGGTGCCGGGTGACGGCGCTCTGGTCGCGATCTACGGCGGTCCGGGGTACGACCAGAAGTACTTCACCAACAACGCCAACGCCTCCGGTGTCCCGGTCGGCTCGACCTTCAAGCCGTTCGTGCTGGCCACCGCGATGCAGGTCGGCGTGCAGACGCCGAGCGGTACCAAGAAGATCAACCAGGACAGCCGGTACCTGGCCGACGACATGAGCGTCATCTACAAGCCGGACGGCACGCCGGTGCTGGACAGCAACAACCAGCCGTTCCGGCAGAAGAACGACGAGCCCGGCCCGCAGGGGTACGTCACGCTGGCCAAGGCGATGGCGCAGTCCTTCAACGTGCCGTACGTGCAGCTCGGCGAGAACGTCGGCGGCACCAACGTCGAGGCGCTGGCCCAGCAGATGGGGTTGAGCAAGGCGAGCTTCGCCGACCCCAACACGGCCTCCTTCGCCCTCGGCACCTCCACCCCGAACGCGATCCAGATGGCCTCCGCCTACTCGGTCTTCGCCGCCCGCGGCCAGCAGACCGACGTGTACTCGGTGACCAAGGTCGAGTTCAGCGGCCAGTCCCGGCCGGGCTTCGGCAAGCCGACCCCCAAGCCGGTGCTGGACCAGGCGGTCGCCGACAACATCACCCAGGTGCTGCAGGGCGTGGTGCAGAACGGCACCGGTACCAAGGCCCAGGCCGTGGGCCGGCCGGTGGCTGGCAAGACCGGTACCACCGACGACTACAAGTCCGCCTGGTTCGACGGGTACACCCCGCAGCTGGCCACCGCGGTCAGCATCTTCCGCGAGGACCCGAACAAGGGTGTGCTGATGTCGCTGAACGGCACCGGCGGCTCGACCGACGGTTTCTACGGCGGTGACGTCCCGACCGAGATCTGGGCCCAGTACATGAAGGCCGCGCTGGGCAACTCCCAGGTCCAGGACTTCCCGACGCCGCAGCCGGTCAACACCGAGGTCGACGAGTCGGGTGCGCCGAGCACCGCCTCGCCGTCCCCCTCGGCCTCCGCCTCGGTCTCCGCCTCGCCGACGGTCTCCGCGCCGGCCACCACGGCGGCACCGTCGCCGTCGCTGACCTCGGTGGCCCCGGCGCCGACCACCGAGGAGCCGACCACCGGGCCGACCTCGACCTCGACCGGCCCGCCGAACGGCGGCGGCTGCGGCTTCTTCGGCTGCCCGCCCACGTCGACGCCGACCAGGGGCCACGGTCACTCGCCGAGCCCGACGGACACCGCGACAGCCGGTCCCACCGACGGTGGGGGCGGACTCGTCGGAGGATGACCGCCCGCGGCGGCCCTGCACCTCGCAGGGCCGCCGCGGCCGTTTCCGGGGTGGTCCTCGTGGCGGCCCGGGAGGTACGGCAGTATGTCCGCCATGACCTCGATCGCGCGTGACGAATCCGCCGAGCCCGGGCCGACCATGGTCGAGGGCCCCCCGGCCAACACCGTGGTCGTTCCCGCGGACGAGGATCCGGTCGCGGCGGCCGGCAGCGAACTGCTCGGCGGGCCGCCCGGTCGCAGGGCCCTGCTGGGCGTCTCCTGGTGGATCCCGGCCCGGGTGCTGGCCCTGCTGACCATCGTGTCCTACCTGGCCGGCATGGTGCAGAAGCTGCCCTGCTACACCAGCGGCTGGTTCTTCGGCCTCACCGCGCAGTACACCCACGCCTGCTACAGCGACATCCCGCACCTCTACACGGCGCGCGGCTTCTCGGTCGGGCTGCACCCCTACCTCGACCAGATCCCCTCGGCCACCCCGGACATGAAGTTCCTGGAGTACCCGGTGCTGACCGGGTTCTTCATGCAGATCGCCAGCTGGCTCACCCCCACCGCCGGGGTCATCCAGGACCGCGAGCGCTGGTTCTGGATGGTCAACGCCGGGATGCTGCTGATCTGCGCGGTGGTCACCGTGATCGCGCTCTCCCGCACCCACCGCCGCCGGCCGTGGGACGCCCTGCTGTTCGCCCTGGCGCCCTGCCTGGCGCTGGACGCCACGATCAACTGGGACCTGCTGGCGATCGCGCTGACCGCGGTCGCGATGGCTTACTGGTCCGGCCGGCGCCCGGTCTGGGCCGGTGTCTTCATCGGCCTGGCCACCGCCGCCAAGCTCTACCCGGTGCTGCTGCTCTTCCCGCTGTTCGTGCTCTGCTGGCGGGCCGGCCGCTGGCGGGAGTTCTGGCGGGCCGCCGGCGCGGCGGTGGTGGCCTGGCTGGTGGTCAACCTGCCGATCATGCTGGCCAACTTCGACGGCTGGGCGACCTTCTACACCTTCAGCCAGACCCGCAAGGAGGACTACGGGTCCTTCTGGATGATCCTGATGCAGGACCGCAACCAGTCCCTGGACGGCCTGAACACCTGGATCGGCGTGCTGCTGGTGCTCTGCTTCCTGGCCATCGGCTGGCTGGCCCTGTCGGCCCCGCGCCGGCCGCGCTACGCCCAGCTGGTCTTCCTGGCGGTGGCCGCCTTCGTGGTGACCAACAAGGTCTACTCGCCGCAGTACGTGCTCTGGCTGATCCCGCTGGCCGCGCTGGCCCGGCCGCGCTGGCGCGACTTCCTGATCTGGCAGGCCTGCGAGGTGCTGTACTTCCTCGGCATCTGGTCCTACCTGGCCTACCTCGGGGACACCAAGCAGCACGGCATCGGCCAGGACTGGTACCACTTCGCGGTCCTGCTGCACCTGCTGGGCACGCTCTACCTGTGCGGCATGGTGATCCGCGACATCCTCCGCCCGGAGCTCGACCCGGTCCGCTGGGACGGCAGCGACGACCCGTCGGGCGGGGTGCTGGACCTCGCCACGGACGTCTTCGTGCTGGGCCAGGCCCGCCGGCTGCGCGCGGAGGAGTCCTACCGCGCGGAGGAGCCCGTCGTCGCCCCCGTCCCCTGACGATCGGCCACCCGGTCGAAGTGCGTGGTGGTGTGCCGGACGTTGACGCTCAGCTCGTCACCGATGGCCGGCGGCTTGCCGGGGCCGGGCAGGAACAGGATGCTCACCTGCATGTGCGGCGGCTCGGCGAACCAGAGCTGCCGCCCGTTCCACTGGTACGGCGACAGCACCCGGTTGAGCGTGGCCAGCCCGGCCCGGGCGATGCCCTTGAACCGCGGCAGCACGCCGTGCACGTACTTCGGCGACTCCAGGCCGACGCCGTGCGCGGTACCGCCGGAGACCACCAGCAGGTGGCCGTCCGAGGGCGCCCGGTGCTGGCGGTAGCCGTACCGCTCGCCGCGCGCCACCGGCGTCACGTCCAGCACGGTGGCGCGGGCCTCCAGCGCGCCGACGTCGCCCAGCCAGAGCCGGGTGCCGATCCGGGACCGGAACTCGGTGCCCGGGTGCCGCTCGGCCAACCGGGCGATCCCGGCCGAGCCGAGGTGGCTCAGGAACACCGTGCGGACCGGCAGTCCGACCGCCGCGATCGCCCGGATCCAGTCGGAGACCTCGAGCGCCGGGTCGGAGTCGTCCGGCCGGTCCAGCGGCAGGTGCAGCGCGAAGCCCTCGAAGCTCACCACGTCCAGCGATGCGGCCAGGTGCGGGAGTTCGGCGCGCGAGATGCCGTGCCGGCGCATGCTGGTCATGCACTCCACCACCACCCGCGCCCCCGGCAGCGCCCGCAGCGCCTCCACGCTCGCCACCGTCCGCACCACCCGGGACGGTAGCGGCCCGCCCTCCTCGCCGATCCGGTACGGGGTCAGCACCAGCAGCTCGCCCGGGTAGCCCGGCAGCGCCTCGGCGGCCTCCGCCGCGGTGCCCACCGCCAGTATCGGGCGGCCCAGTCGGCCGGCCTCGGTGGCCAGCCGCCGGTTGCCCAGGCCGTAGCCGTTGCCCTTGGCCACCGGGACCAGCCCCGGGAACTCCGCGAGCAGCGCGTGCTGATGGGCCCGCCAGCGTTCGGTGTCCACGTACAGCGAGAGGGTCATCGGACTCTCCGAGGTGGTGCCGGATGGTTCCTGTTTCAGCGGCGGGACATGTAGAGGTCCAGCGCCCGGTGCAGCAGCTTGTTGAGCGGGAAGTCCCACTCGCCGAGGTACTCGGCGGCCTGGCCGCCGGTGCCCACCTTGAACTGGATCAGCCCGAAGAGGTGGTCGTCCTCCTCCAGCGTGTCGCTGATCCCGCGCAGGTCGTAGACGCTCGCGCCGAGCGCGTAGGCGTCCCGCATCATCCGCCACTGGACCGCGTTGGACGGCTTGACCTCGCGGCGGTGGTTGGCGGAGGCGCCGTAGGAGTACCAGACGTGGTCGCCGACCGTCAGCATGGTGGTGGCGGCCAGCGGTTCGCCGTCCAGGTAGGCGAGGTAGAGGCGCATCCGGTTGGGGTCCTCGGAGGTGAGCGCCTGCCACATCCGCTGGAAGTACGCGAGCGGGCGCGGGGTGAACCGGTCCCGCTCGGCGGTCACCTGGTAGAGCTGGTGGAAGACCGCCAGGTCCTGGTAGCCGCCCTGGACCACCTCGACGCCGCTCTTCTCGGCCTTCTTGATGTTGCGCCGCCACAGCTGGTTGAAGCCGCGCTGGATGTCGTCCAGCGAGCGGTTGGCCAGCGGTACCTGGAAGACGTAGCGCGGCTGGACGTCGCCGAAGCCGGCCCCGCCGTCCTCGCCCTGCAGCCAGCCGGACCGGCGCAGCCGTTCGGCCAGGTCGAAGGCGCGCGGCTCGTACCAGTCCGGTTCCAGGTCGCGCAGCCGCTTGGCGTCCTTGTTGGCCATCGCCTCCTTGATGGTGGCGGCGTCCCAGCGCCTGATCACCACCGGCGGGCCCATCTTCACCGAGAACGCGCCCTGCGCCTTGAGGTGCGCCAGCAGCGGCTGCAGCCAGCGGTCGAGGTCCGGGTCGAACCAGTCGATCACCGGTCCCTCGGGCAGGTAGGCCAGGTAGCGCTTGACCTTCGGCAGTTGCCGGTAGAGCACCAGGCCGGCTCCGACGACCGCGTCGGAGGCGTCGGTCCAGCCGATCGACTCGGTGCGCCACTCCGCCTTCACATCACCCCAGGAGGGCACCTGCATGTGGCTCGCGGAGGGCCGGCTGCGCACGAAGGCCAGGTGCTCCTCGCGGGTGATCGTCCTCAGACGCAGGCTCATGCTCGGGGTGCTCCTTGGCTTCGGGAGGGCTAATTGCACCTTAATGCCCGAATAGTCCGATTCGGGTGGGTCCCACTGCGGCGCGTTGACGGAACCCTAGAACCTGTCCTGGACGGCGAACGGCGCTCCCCGTGCGGAGAGCGCCGTCCCGGGGTGCGCGGCCTGTTACCAGGCCCCGCCGAAGAGCCCGCCGTGGGCCAGGGCGATCCCGAAGCCCACCGCTGACGCGCCCAGTGCGATCACCACCACGAACCGCTCGGCCGTGGTCGCCGAGATGAACTGACCCCACAGGCCGGTGACGATCCCGGCCAGCCCGGTCCACGAGCCGAGGATGTGCAGATGGGCGAAGAAGGCCGAGACGATGGCCACCAGGCCGAAGGCCACGGTCAGCCCGACCAGGGTGTTCTCCTTGGGGTGGGGGTGGCCGTCGGTGTTGAGGGTGAGTACGGGGATTCGGCGGAGCGTCTGTGCCATGAAACCCACCTCCTGCGGGGGCGAGGACTGCGCGTGAACCCGTTCTGCCCAGATTGCTCCGGTTGACCCCCTGATCTCAACCCGTACGCGTTTTGTTCGGCCGGATGGGTGCGGGTAGGCTGTGCGGTCTGCACTGGTGTAGTTGTGCCGCCTTGTGCCCGTTCGCGGGTCACCCCTTCGTGGGAGGGCGGCCGACCGATGTCCGACCCGGCCGCTACGGTGAGCCGGTGTCGTCGCCGAACCGGTGCCGACGCTGTACAACCCTCCTGCCACGGAGAGACCGTGGCCGCTGAGTCCAAAGGAGGTGGGTTACCCATGCGTCACTACGAGGTGATGGTCATCCTCGACCCCTCGGTCGAGGAGCGCGCTGTCTCCCCCATGATCGAGAACTTCCTCAACGTCGTCCGCACCGGTGGCGGCAACGTGGAGAAGATCGACACCTGGGGCCGGCGTCGCCTGTCGTACGAGATCAACAAGCAGTCCGAGGGCATCTACACGGTCATCGACCTGAAGGCCACCCCCGAGGTCGTCAAGGAGCTCGACCGCCAGCTGTCGCTGAGCGAGTCGGTTCTGCGCACCAAGGTCCTGCGCCCGGACACCCACTGAGCCACCGCTGAGGCCCCCGGGCCTCCGGTAGCTCGCGTCCGATGTTTCACGTGAAACATCGCTGAACGGAACTCCTCCTCCCGAGAGGTCAGCACACCATGGCAGGCGAGACCGTCATCACACTCGTCGGCAATCTCGTCGACGACCCCGAGCTGCGTTTCACCCCCTCGGGTGCGGCGGTCGCGAAGTTCCGCATCGCGTCCACTCCCCGCACCTTCGACCGCCAGACCAACGAGTGGAAGGACGGCGAGAGCCTCTTCCTCACGTGCAACGTCTGGCGTCAGCCGGCGGAGAACGTGGCCGAGTCGCTGCAGCGCGGCATGCGCGTCATCGTGCAGGGCCGACTGCGCCAGCGGTCTTACGAGACCAAGGAAGGCGAGAAGCGGACCGTCTTCGAGGTCGAGGTCGACGAGGTCGGGCCGAGCCTGCGCTCGGCGACCGCCAAGGTGACCCGGGCCAACCGGTCCGGCGGTCCTGGCGGTGGCGGCTTCGGCGGCCAGCAGGGCGGCGGCGGTTACGGCGGTGGCGGCCAGCAGGGTGGCGGCGGCTGGGGTGGAAACTCCGGCGGCGGCCAGTCCGGCCCCTCCGACGACCCGTGGGCGTCCAGCGCTCCCTCTGGTGGCAACCAGGGTGGCGGCGGCTGGGGAGCCCCGGCCGGTGGTGGCTACTCGGAAGAGCCTCCGTTCTAGAGCTGACAGATTTCGTGCGACCCGGCCCGGTGCCCCGGCACCGGTCCGGATCGTGAACCCCTTTTGGAGCACATGATGGCGAAGCCGCCTGCTCGCAAGCCGAAGAAGAAGGTTTGCGTCTTCTGCAAGGACAAGGTCAACTACGTTGACTACAAGGACACGAACCTGCTGCGGAAGTTCATCTCCGACCGTGGCAAGATCCGTGCCCGCCGGGTCACCGGCAACTGCACCCAGCACCAGCGTGACGTCGCCACGGCCGTGAAGAACAGCCGTGAGATGGCGCTGCTGCCCTACACCAGCACCGCGCGCTAAGAGAGGGTGACCGAAGAATGAAGATCATCCTCACCCACGAGGTCTCCGGCCTCGGTGGCGCCGGCGACATCGTCGACGTCAAGGACGGCTACGCCCGTAACTTCCTGGTTCCGCGTGGCTTCGCCATCCGCTGGACCAAGGGCGGCCAGAAGGACGTGGACGCGATCCGTCGCGCCCGCAAGATCCACGAGATCCAGACCATCGAGGCGGCCAACGAGTTCAAGGCCAAGCTCGAGGGTCTGCAGGTCAAGCTGGCCGTTCGCTCCGGCGACGCCGGCCGCCTGTTCGGCTCGGTGACCCAGGCCGACGTCGTCGAGGCCGTCAAGGCCGCCGGCGGCCCGGCGGTGGACAAGCGCGCCGTCACGATCGCCTCGCCGATCAAGACCGTGGGCACCCACAAGGTCTCGGTCAAGCTGCACGCCGACGTCCAGGCCGACCTCGACGTCGCCGTCGTCTCCGCCTGAGCGCAGCACCCGCAGTGACCGGTCGAGGGCCGGGGCTCCTCGCGAGCCCCGGCCCTCAGCCGTGCTTCCGCGTTTCAGCCACGGACCGCACCGGCCACCAGCCAGCGGCCGGTGCGGGCCCGGGCGACCAGGAAGGCGCCACGGACCAGCATGAACAGGTTCATCGCCGACCAGAGGCCGACCAGCCCCCAGCCCCATGCCGGCACCGCCAGCGCGACCGGGGTGAAGGCGGCCAGCGTGCCGAGCATCGCCCAGGCCAGGTACCGGCCGTCGCCGGCGCCCATCAGCACCCCGTCCAGGACGAAGACCAGGCCGGCGGTCGGCTGGGTCAGCGCCACCAGCAGCAGCACGGTGGCGAGCTGGTGCCGGACCGCCGGATCCGGGGTGAAGAGCGGCACGTAGAGCGGCCCGCAGAGCACCACCAGCAGGCCGAGCAGGACGCCGGAGCCGACGCCCCACTCGACCATCCGCCGGGTGGCCGCGCGGGCGCCCGGCAGGTCGCCGGCGCCCAGCGAGCGGCCGATGATCGCCTGCCCGGCGATCGCGATCGCGTCCAGCGCGAAGGCCAGGAAGCTCCACAGGGTCATCGCGATCTGGTGGGCGGCCACCTCACGGTCGCCCAGCCGGGCGGCCACCGCGGTGGCCAGCACCAGCACCGCGCGCAGGCTGAGGGTGCGGACCAGCAGCGGGCCGCCGGCCCGGGCGCAGGCCCGGATGCCGGTCCGGTCGGGGCGCAGCCCGGCCCGTTCGCGGCGGGCGCCGCGGACCACCACGGTGAGGTAGCAGGCGGCCATCCCGGTCTGCGCCAGCACCGTTCCCCAGGCGGAGCCGGCCACGCCGAGGCCGGCGCCGTAGACCAGGCCGAGGTTCAGGCCCAGGTTGGCGGTGAAGCCGGCCAGCGCCACCAGCAGCGGGGTGCGGGTGTCCTGCAGCCCGCGCAGCACCCCGGTGGCGGCCAGCACCATCAGCATCGCCGGGATGCCCAGCGCGCTGATCCGCAGGTACTCGACCGCGTACGGGGCGGCGGTGGGCGAGGCCCCCAGGGCGGCGACCACCAGGGGCGCGCCGACCAGGGTGAGCAGCACCAGCGGGACGGCGAGCAGCAGGGCCAGCCAGACGCCGTCGACGCCCTGCTGGACGGCGGCCCGGCGGTCCCCGGCGCCGATCCGGCGGGCGACCGCGGCGGTGGTGGCGTAGGCGAGGAAGACGAAGACACCGGTCAGGGTGGAGAGCACGGTGCCCGCGACGCCGAGGCCCGCCAGTTCGGCGGTGCCGAGGTGGCCGACGATCGCCGAGTCGCCCATCAGGAAGAGCGGCTCGGCGACCAGTGCGCCGAAGGCCGGCACGGCGAGCGCGAGGATCTCCCGGTCCTGGCGGCGCCGCTCGGTCCGGTCGGGTCGGTCCGGCCTTGGCATTCGGAGCGGCAGGGCGCTCCGGACGGCGGGCGGAGGTGTCATGGGGACACCGTAACCATCCACAGGTAAGTGGCGCAATGGCTGATTGGTCGTTACTTCCTGCGGGGGGCGGTGAGGTCTATCGGTGCTCGGTCGGGCACTGTCCCCAACTGTGTGAAGTATTTCTCATGCACAGCCGGTGGATTAAGTCCCTGCAGGTCAGCGAGTTGACACCGAGTGGATGGTCTGGTTATCCACAGGGTCGTCCACATGCTTGTGCACAGCTTTCGGGCAGTTGTCCACAGTGATGGGACCATCATCCACACGCCCTGTGGATAACCGTCTTGGTCGAAAGCCCGCCGGCCCCTTAGCGTGGTCGCTCGTCCGACGCGCCACGCTCGTACCCGGCGTCCGTTTCGTCGGCCGAGTGGCGTAAGAAAGAGGTGGCCACGGCCATGACCGCACCCACCCGTCTCGGCCCCCAGGCTCCCGCACCACACTCGCACCGCTCGCTGATCGGGGAACACGCGTGACCGGCCCCCAGTACGACGCCCACGACGTGCCTCCGCCCCCGGAGGACGACTGGCAGCCGTCCGACGACGCCTTCGCCGGCCCTTACCAGCCCGACGGTCCGAGTGACCGGTTGCCGGTCTCCCGCAACCGCTCCGGCGCTCCCTCCGGCCAGCAGGGCGGCGAGTTCCGCAAGCGGGACCGTGACCGTGACCAGGACCGCGGCCGGGACGGCGACCGCTCCGGCGGTGTCGAGGGCTTCGAGCGGGTCCCCCCGCAGGACCTCGCGGCCGAGCAGTCCGTCCTCGGCGGCATGATGCTCTCCAAGGACGCCATCGCCGACGTGGTCGAGGTGCTCAAGCCGCTCGACTACTACCGGCCGGCCCACGAGCTGATCCACAGCGCGATCCTCGACCTCTACGCCCGCGGCGAGCCGGCCGACCCGATCACCGTGGCCAGCGAGCTCACCAAGCGCGGCGAGCTCAGCCGGGTCGGCGGCCCGGGCTACCTGCACACCCTGGTCAACTCCGTCCCGACCGCCGCCAACGCCGAGTACTACGCCGAGATCGTCCACGAGCGCGCGGTGCTGCGCCGGCTGGTCGAGGCGGGCACCCGGATCGCTGGCATGGGCTACGCCGCCGAGGGCGACGTGGACGAGATCGTCAACGCCGCGCAGGCCGAGATCTACGCCGTCACCGAGCAGCGCACCAGCGAGGACTACGCGCCGCTCTCCGAGATCATGGAGGGCGCGCTCGACGAGATCGAGGCGATCGGCTCCCGGGCCGGCCAGATGTCCGGCGTCCCGACCGGCTTCGCCGACCTGGACCAGCTCACCAACGGCCTGCACCCCGGTCAGATGATCGTCATCGCGGCCCGTCCGGCGATGGGTAAGTCCACCCTGGCGCTCGACTTCTCGCGGGCCTGCTCGATCACCAACGGCCTGCCCAGCGTGATCTTCTCGCTCGAGATGGGGCGCAACGAGATCGCCATGCGCCTGCTCTCCGCCGAGGCCCGGGTCGCCCTGCACCACATGCGCTCGGGCAACATGACGGACGACGACTGGACCCGGGTCGCCCGCCGGATGCCCGAGGTCACCGCGGCCCCGCTCTACATCGACGACTCGCCGAACCTGTCGATGATGGAGATCCGCGCCAAGTGCCGCCGGCTGAAGCAGCGCAACGACCTGAAGCTGGTGGTCATCGACTACCTCCAGCTGATGCAGTCCGGCGGCTCCCGGCGGGCCGAGAGCCGGCAGCAGGAGGTCTCCGACATGTCGCGAAACCTCAAGCTGCTGGCCAAGGAGCTGGAGGTGCCGGTGATCGCGCTCTCCCAGCTGAACCGTGGTCCCGAACAGCGCACCGACAAGAAGCCGATGGTCTCCGACCTGCGCGAGTCGGGCTCGATCGAGCAGGACGCCGACATGGTCATCCTGCTGCACCGCGAGGACGCCTACGAGAAGGAGTCACCCCGCGCCGGCGAGGCCGACCTGATCGTCGCCAAGCACCGAAACGGCCCCACCGCCACCATCACCGTGGCCTTCCAGGGCCACTACTCGCGCTTCGTCGACATGACCCGGGACTGATCCGGGCCGGTAGGGCCTCAGATCTCGTGGCACGGTGGCACACCGGTGGCACGTGTGCCGGCGTTGTGAGACTCCCTGGTCGGAGATTTCACCTTTCCGGGTGACGGTGATTCTGGTCCAGCCCCGCGCCGATCAGCCAGTCACTCGTCGCCGACCCTCGCCCGCATCCCAGGCCGGGCACCGTCCGAGCGCGAACGGCGGTGGCGGACGTGAGGGGGAGGCCGAGTGGACCTAGTCCGCTTTGGACTCCTGGAATTCCACCACGGCCGCGCCGTGCTCGTGAGCCCACTCGGTCAGCACCGCGATCGGCTTCACCAGCGTCCGGCCCAAGTCCGTCAGCACGTACTCGACCTTCCCGGCCTCGGCGTGGCGGTCGACCAGGCCGTACCCCTGCAACCGACGCAGCGTCTGGGTCAGCACTTTGCGCGAGATTCCGCCGATCAGGTCGACCAGCTCGCCGTGCCTGCACGGTTCCCGGCTCAACGCGAACAGCACTGCCACCGCCCACTTGTCGGCGATGATCTCGATCGCCAGCCGAGCCGGGCAGTCGGCGAGGAAGACGCTGCCGGAGTACTCACGCATGCCCCGACGGTAGCCCGCTGCCGGGAACCCGGAGGTACCTACCGCCTCACTAGCGTCCTCGACGGAAGCTACCGAGCGGGGGAACCGAATGAGGGCAGTAACCGACTGGCCGGGCGGGCGGAAGGTCGTCGCGCTGGTCACCGTCGCGTTGGAGCTGTGGTCACCGGGGCACTGGCCCGCCTACGCGCCGATGGCCGCGGCGTGGCCGCTGTCCGGCATCGACGACACGCACAGCACCTCCTGGGCGGACTACGGCGTCACCACCGGCATCTGGCGGCTGCTCGACGTCCTCGGCGACCTGCCCGCCACCGTCGGCGTCAACGGACTGGTGGCCGAGCGGCACCCCGAGACCGTCATGGCCGTGCACGAGGCGGGTCACGAGATCGCCGCCCACTCCTGGGCCCAGGACGTGGTGCCCGCGCTGCTCGACGTCGATGCCGAGCGGACCAACATCCGTCGCTGCACCGACATCCTTCGCCGCGTCACCGGCGTTCGCCCGACGGGGTGGATGAGCCCACGCGCCACCGGTTCGAGGCACACTGCCGACCTGCTCGCCGAGGCCGGCTACCGCTGGACCGGCGACCACGGAGACCACGACCTCCCGCAGGTCCTGTCCACCGCTCACGGTCCTCTGGTCTCCCTCATGCACAGCGACCACTCCGACGTCCGCGACGCCGCGGCCGGCCCGCACGCCTACCGCGATCTGCACCGTGAGCTGCTGAACCAGCTGCTCGCCGCCCCCGGCCCGGGCGTCTTCCACCTGACCGTCCACGCCCACGTCGGAGGCCGACCGCTCCTCGCGGGCATGGTCGGCCAGATCCTCGACCACCTCCGTGAGTCCGGCGACGTCTGGGTCGCCACCCACGCCCAGGTGGCCGAACACGTCCTGACACACCAGGGAAGAACGCCATGACCCACGTCCTCGTCGTCGGCGGCACCGGAGCCATGGGCAGCCACGTGATCCACCGGCTGCTGGCCACCACCGACGCCACCATCACCGTCCCCACCCGCCACCCGGAGTCCGCCCACGCCACCGGACTCGCCGCCACCGCGCCCGAGCGCGTGCGACTGGTCCGCTCCGACTCGGCGGCCCTCGAGGTCCTGCTCGGGCAGGCCGACCGGGTGTTCGCCAACACCGACTTCTTCGCGACGGGCAGCGCCGTGGGTGAGTACCGGCAAGGGCTGCACCTGCTGGCCGCCGCGGAGCGGGCCGGCGTGGAGCGTCTCATCTGGTCCTCGTTGGACAGCGCGGTGTCCCTGACCGGCCACCCCGTCCCGCACTTCGACGGCAAAGCCGCCGTCGCCGCCCACATCGACCTGATGCGGTCGGAGGAGATGCTCCGCAAGGAGACCGACGGCTGGTACACGGACCACGTCTCGGTACTGACCACGGCGCCGTACTTCGAGAACCTGCGGGACCGACTCACGCCCCGACCGGACGGCCGGGGCGGCCTGACCTTCAGGCTCCCCCTCGGCGCCGCCCGCTATCCGCTCGTCGCCCTCGACGACATCGCCTGGTTCGCCTGCCACATGTTCGACAACTGGCAGTCCTGGGGCGCCCGCGACCTCGCGGTGATCGGCGACAGCCTCACCGGCGACGAGATCGCCGCCACCTTCGCTCGGGTCACGGGCACCCCCAGCACCTACCTCCCGATGCCGCATGACGAACTGCGCGCCGCCGTCCCCGACTTCGGCCACGACTACGCGGCGATGTTCCAGTTCTTCGCCGACCGTGATCTGCACGCCCGAGACCGGGACGTCAACCTCCTGCGCCGCCTGCACCCCGACCTGATGACCTTCGAGGACTGGCTGCACCACACCGGATGGACGGAACGACCACCCACCACGTCAGGTCCGAACGCGGGCACGCACGACAGGGCTCGTCGCTCCGGGCGGGACCTCCGGGAGGGGATCGGCGCGCCGGGCCGTACGACCGCGCGGGAAACGGCTCAGACGACCAGGACCCGGCGCCCGCGCGTGTGACCGGCCTGGCTGTCGATGTGGGCCGCCGCGGCCTCGGCGAGCGGGTACGACTTCTCGACCGGGATGTGGAGCCTTCCCCGCGAGATGAGGCCGACGGCCTCGGCGAGCGCTTCCGGCACGCTCCCGGCCACGCCGGAGAACCGGACACCGAACCGCGGCGCGGCGAGGTCGGCGATGGAGACCACCCTCCGCGGATCCCCGGTCAGTTCGACGAGCTCGCGGATCACGCCCGAGCCGGCCAGGTCGAGAGCCGCGTCGACACGGCCGAGCCGCCGCACCCGCTCGACCCAGCCCTCGCCGTACGTCGTGGCGAGGGCACCCAGGCCGCGCAGGTAGTCCTGGTTCGCGGCCCCGGCCGTGCCGATCACCGTGATGCCGCGGTCGCGGGCGATCTGCAGCACCGCCGATCCGACTCCTCCGGACGCACCGCTGACCAGCAGCGTCTGCCCGGCCCGCACACCGACCTCGCGGATGATCCGCAGCGCGGTCTCCACCACGGAGGGGTACCCGGCCGCCTCTTCGAAGGTCAGTCCCTCGGGCATCCGGGCCCAGGCCGACAGCACGGCGAACTCGGCATAGGTGCTCGAGCCTTCGCCGAACACGTGGTCGCCGACCTCGACCCCTTCGACGCCCCGGCCGACCTCGTCCACCACCCCGGCGGCGTCCAGCCCGACCCCGGAGGGCAACTCGAGCGGATGGGCCTCCAGGGTCTGGCCTTCGCGGATCCTCCAGTCGACGGGGTTCACGCCCGCCGCCCGCACGGCGATGCGTACCTGGCCGGGGCCCGCGTGGGGCTCCTCGGCGTCGACGAGTCGCAGGACGTCCGGACCGCCGAACTCGGCGAAGCTCACTCTCTTCATGCCGCCGACCATAACCCTAACGGTTAGTGTTTAACAACGGTTGTGTCTTTGGATCTGGTAGTGTCAGGGCATGACCGTGCCGTCCGGGCGACGCGAGCGCAAGAAGGCCGCGACCCGCCAGAAGATCGCCGACACCGCCCTGCGACTCTTCCTGGAGCGCGGGTACGACACGGTGGGCATCCGCGACGTGGCCGCCGAGGCCGATGTCGCCGTCACCACGGTCTTCTCCCACTTCGCCTCGAAAGAGGCCCTGGTGTTCGAGCAGGACCAAGACTTCGAGCAACGCCTCACGCGGGCGGTCACCAGCCGGGCACCGCACGAGCCGCTCATCCCCGCGCTGCGCCGGGAGATCCAGGCCCTGGTGCGACACTGCACCGCGGACAGCGCCGCCCCGATCTGGCGCATGATCGACGAATCACCCGCCCTGCGGGAGTACGAGGAGTCGATGAGGCTGCGCCACGCGGAGTCGCTGGCGAGGGCCGTCGCCGCCGATCCCGACCTGTCACGGACCACGACGGTCTGCCGGACGATCGCGAGGTTCGTGATCGACGCCTACTCGCTGGCCCGTGAGGCGGCCGATCCGCAGGCCGCGGTGGACGAGATCTTCCGGATGATCGAGGCGGCCTGGGAGGTCACCGGCCCTTCTCGGGGCGCCTGAGGAGCCGTTCCTCCCGGTCGGACCGGGGCGGTCGCTGACACGGCGTGAGACCGGGCGGGATCGCCCTGGTCACGGCGGTGTCGGAGGGCACGGGAGCCGGGACCGCACACCTGTGTGGGGTCCCGACCCCGGTGTCGTCACCTCACGGCCGACGTCGTACGGCTGTCGCCCACGGCACGGCCGCACGGCCGTCCGGAGATCGACTCCACGTTCGCCGCCCGCCTCACCGGTCGGTGGGCCCCGGCTCGCGACGGCCGGGGCGGGAAGAGGTCGACGTCACTGGTGGCTGATCGCGCCGGCCGGGCAGAGTTCGGCGGCCTGGCGGGCCCGGTCGGCGAGTTCGGGCGGGGGCTCGGGAGCCAGCAGGATCACCGTGCCGTCCTCGGGGGCCTGGTCGAACAGCTCGGGGGCGGTCAGTGCGCACATGCCGGCGCCGCAGCAGAGGCTCCGGTCCACGCTGATCCGCATCGGCTACGCCCCCTCCCAGGTGACCGGGAGCCGGTCGACGCCGGCGATGTCCGCGTTGCCGCGCAGTGGGACGTCCTCGGGCGGGACGGCCAACCGCAGGGTGGGGAAGCGGGTGACCAGGGCGGGGTAGGCGACCCGCATCTCCACCCGGGCCAGCTGTTGGCCCAGGCACTGGTGGATGCCGTGGCCGAGTGCCAGGTGCCCGGTGGCCTGCCGGCGCAGGTCGAGGGTGTCGGGGTCGGCGAACCTGCCCGGGTCCCGGTTGGCGGCCTGGAACGAGAGGGTGACGGTCTCGCCGGCCCGGATCAGCTGGTCGTCCAGCTTGACGTCCTCCAGTGCGGTCCGGGTCCTGGTGTGCGTGATGCTCAGGTAGCGCAGCAGCTCCTCGACGGCCTGGTCGGTGATGGTCGGGTCGGTGCGCAGGGCGGTGAGCTGGTCGGGGTGGCGGAGTAGGGCGAAGGCGCCCAGGCCGAGCATGTCGGCGGTGCTGCCGAGGCCGGCGACCAGCAGCAGCATGGCGATGTTGGTGAGTTCCTCGTCGCTGAGGTCACTGGTGGTCAGGTCGCTGAGCAGGTCGTCGGTGGGCTCGGCGCGCTTGGCCAGGACCAGCTCGTGGAGGAAACCGCCGATCGCGCCGATCGCGGCGCCCTGCTCCTCCTTGGTGGCGGCCTGGTTGATCACCGTCGCCGAGTGCTGCCGGAAGAACTCGCGGTCGGCGTAGGGCACGCCGAGCAGTTCACAGATCATCAACGCGGGGATGGGCTGGGCGTACGCCTGCACCAGGTCCACCGGCGGGCCCTGCCGTTCCATGGCGTCCAGCTGTTCGGCGGTGATCTCCTCGACCCGGGCGGTGAGTTGGCGCATCCGGCGGACGGTGAACCGGCCGGCGAGCAGGCGGCGGTAGCGAGTGTGCTCGGGCGGGTCGACCGCGATGAACATGCCCGGCGGGGCCACCGGGGGGCGTTCCATGGCGGCGGCGCCGGGCGCCGGGGAGTGCATCAGCTCGGATCTGGAGCTGAACCGGGGGTCGGCCAGCACGGCGCGGACCAGCTCGTGGCTGGTCACCAGCCAGCCCAGGTGCCCGTCGGGATAGCTCATCCGGGTCAGTGGCCGCTGCTCGCGCAGCCGGGCCAGCTCCGTGGGGGGATCGAAGGGACAGCCGGTGGGACGGGTCGTCGGCAGGCCGGCCAGGGCGGGGAGGGAGTCGGTCATTTCGGGTTCCGTTCCGGAGCGCGGGAACGGTGCTCGGCGCCGCCCCCGTCGTCCTTGTCGCAAACCTTCAGGACTTGATAAACGCTACGTTGCATTCAATGGACCGTCAATGATGCTGTGGCTATTGGCATTTGGGCAGCTAGGCTGGGCTCTGATCGTTGCAATGAGGAGCGGGCGAAGGTCGGATCGGCTCCGCGTTGCAATGAGATGTCGTTGAACGCACGCCGGACGGAACGGCCGAGCAGCAGGAGGCGAACCCGGATGCCGGGAGGCAGGCTGACCCACCAGGACCGCGGGCGGATCGCCACGGGACTGGCCGACGGACTCACCTACGCCGAGATCGCCAGGAGCCTGGCGCGGCCGACCTCGACGGTCAGCCGGGAGGTCACCCGCAACGGCGGCCCCGAGGGCTACCGGGCGGACGAGGCGCAGCGCGCCACCGAGCAGCGCGCGCACCGGCGCAAGCCCACCCCGCTCCCGCCGGCCCCGGGCGCCGCCGACGTGTACGGGCGGGACCCCGAAGCGGTGCACGGCTTCGAGGAACGGTTCGCGGCGCTGCTGGTCCAGACCGGGTTCCCGCGGATGATGGCCAGGGTGCTGGCCTGCCTCTACACCACCGACACTGGCGGCCTCACCGCCGCCGAGCTGGTCCAGCGCCTGCGGGTCAGCCCGGCCTCGATCTCGCTCGCCATCGGCTTCCTGGAGGAGCGGGAGCTGGTCAGGCGCGAGCGCGGCTCCCGCGGCCGCCGCGAGCGGTACGTCATCGACGACGACGTCTGGTACCGGGCGCTGTTGGCGAGCGCCCGGACCAACGCCGGCCTCGCCGACGCCGCCCGCCACGGCGCCGAGGTCCTCGGCGCCGTCACCCCCGCCGGCGCCCGCCTGGAGGACATGGGCCAGTTCCTCGCCCACGTCTGTCACGACCTGGTCGAGCGGGCCGAGTACTGGCGGCAGGTCTTCGCGGCCCACCGGACGGCGGACCGCCGGCCGGGCTGACCCGCGACGTCCGGGGGCGCGCGGCGCCGCCGGCCCGGGCCGCCGGGGGACCGGAACGGTCGCGGCGGTGGGTCAGCAGGTCCGCGGCGCGTCCGTGAGGTGCCGCGCGGCCCAGTGGCGGAGTTCGTCGAGCGCCGGCCCGAGCGCTTCGCCGGCCTCGGTGAGCCGGTAGCAGACCCGCAGCGGTGGTCCCTCGTCCACCCGGCGGACCACCAGGCCGGCGTCGGCCAGCTCGGTCAGCCGGTCGGAGAGCATCCGCTCGCTGATGCCCGGGATGCCGCGGCGCAGCTCCGAGTAGTGGGCCGGCTGCTGGCTGAGCACCGCGATGATCAGGCCGGACCAGCGCTTGCCCAACAGCTCGAAGACCCTGGTCAGCCCGATGTCCACCCCGGTGCACGGCCCGGCGGCGGCGAGCGCCGCCGGAGGTGCGCCGGTACACGCCGTCGCGTCCGGTTCCACCGCTGTCGTCCGTGCCGCTGGCTCGCCCATGCCCCAAGCCTACTGCCCGTCCGCTAGTGACTGCAGAAAAGTAAGCTGCTACGTTAATAGCAGCTGCCGAGGAAATGGCAGCTCGATGCCGACTACGGAGGACCTGCCATGCCCACGCTGCTGCACATCGACTCGTCCGCCCTGTTCGAGGGCTCCGTCTCCCGCGAGGTCACCGCGACCTTCCGCGCCGAGTGGGAGGCCGCCGGTGGCACCGTGGTCTACCGCGACCTGGCCGCCAACCCCGTCCCGCACCTGAGCGCGGCTGGCGTCACCAGCGCCTTCCTGCCCGCCGAGCAGCGCGACGCCGAGCAGCGGGCCGCCTACGCGCTGCGCGACGAGCTGGTCACCGAGCTGGAGCAGGCCGACGCCGTGGTGATCGGCGCCCCGATGTACAACTTCACCGTGCCGTCCTCGCTGAAGGCCTGGATCGACCAGGTGGTGCTGTTCGGCCGCACCGCCGGGGCCACCAAGTCGGCGGCCGGCACCCCGGTGGTCGTGGTCGCCTCGCGCGGCGGCTCCTACGCGGCGGGCAGCCCCCGCGCGGACTTCGAGTTCGCCACCACCTACCTGGAGAAGACCCTGACCGAGCTGCTCGGTCTGCGGGTCGACCTGGTGGTGCCGGAGTTCACCATGGCCAAGGTCAACCCGGCGATGGCGGAGTTCGTCGACGCCGCCGAGGCCTCCAAGACGAAGGCCCACCAGGACGCCGCGGCCAAGGCGAAGGAACTGGCCAAGGCCTGAGCCACGGCCGGTCCCCGGGCGGACCGGCGGTTCACCCGCCCGGGCGCGGCCACCGGGCGGGCCGCCGGACGTGCCTCCATGCTGGTCCCGACCCGACCCGCCCCGTGGACCAGGAGAGCCCGTGACGACGCCGCCCCCGTCCGAGCAGCCCGCCGACGCGACCGGCGGCGCGGCCGGGCCGGACGGCGGACCAGCCGCGCCGGCGCTGGAGGTCGCGGTCTTCACCGGCCCGGAGTCGGCCCTGTTCGCCACCTCGAGCCTGATCCTCGGCGAGCGCACCGCGATCCTGGTCGACGCCCAGCTCACCCGCAGCGCGGGCCGCGAGCTGGCCGAGTGGATCGCCGGCAAGGGGCGCGAGCTGCTGGCGATCGTGATCAGCCACCCGCGGCCCGACCGCTACTTCGGCGCGCGCGAGGTGCTCCGGCTCTTCCCCCGGGCGCAGGTGCTGGCCGCGCCGGCGGTGGTGGACGAGATCGCCCGGACGGCGGCGGACCAGGTCCAGCGGTGGCGGCGGGTGCTGGGTGACGACATTCCCGAGCACCCGGTGCTGCCGGGACCGTTGCTGCCCAAGCCGCTGATGATCGACCGTCAGCTGATCCGGGTGCTGAACCTCGGCCAGGGTGACTGCGCCGCCTGCACGGTGGTGCACGTGCCCGGCGCGCACACCGTCGTCGCGGGCGGCTTCGCCGACAACGGGACGCACCTGTGGACCGCCGGGACCACGCCGGCCCAGCGGGCGGTCTGGTCGCGCAACCTCGGCGGGATCGCCGACCTCGGGGCGGACCGGGTGATCGCCGGGCACCGGGCGCCCGGCCAGGGGGACGACGCGGTGCGGGTGCTCGCCTTCACCGGGGAGTACCTGCAGGACTTCGACCGGCTGCTGGCCGAGCATCCCGGTGACGCCGAGGGGCTGGTCGCCGCGATGGGCGAGCGGTACGGGGAGTTGACGCTGCCCGCGCTGCTGGAGGAGGGGGCGGTGGTCAACGTCGCGCGTGCGGCTTCCGGAGCGGGCGCCGGCGAGGACGAGGAGCCGTTCGAGGTCGAGGACGAGGAGCTGGGCGGGGAGGGCTGAGCCGCCGGCCCGGGGCGGATACTGGCCCCATGACCACCCCCTTCGACGCGATCGTGCTGGCCGGCGGCGCCGCCCGCCGGCTCGGCGGGGCCGACAAGCCCGGCCTCGCCGTCGGCGACCGCACGCTGCTGGAGCGGGTGCTGGCGGCCTGCGCGAGCGCGGCGGACGTGGTGGTGGTCGGGCCCGAGCGCCCGTTGCCCGGCCCCGGCCCGCGCTGGACCAGGGAGCGGCCGCCCGGCGGGGGTCCGGTGGCGGCGGTGGCGGCCGGGCTCGCGCTGCCCGGACCGGCCGCCGAGGTGGTCCTGCTGCTCGCCGCCGACCTGCCGTTCCTGGACGCGGCCACCGTGCACCGGCTGGCCGGGGCGGTGACCGGCGAGGTGGAGGCCGCCGTCCTGGTGGACGCCGACGACCGCGAGCAGCCGCTGACGGCGGCCTACCGCCGGTCGGCGCTGGCCGCCGCGCTGGCCGCGCTCGGCGACCCGGCGGGCCGGCCGCTGCGCCGGCTCACCGCGGGCCTGCGGACCGTCCGGCTGCCCGACCGCTCCGGCGTGACCTTCGACTGTGACACCTGGGAGCAGCTGGCCGAGGCCCGCCGCCGGAGCGCCGCCGAGCGGCCGGCGTGACCGGACCCCTGAGTGAAAACAGCACGCCGGCCGGCTCCGGAGCACGGCCGGGCGGGCGGGATCCGGCAGCATGGACCACCATGGAACGCACGCTGGACGACTGGATGGCCGCCGCCGCGGCCGAACTGGGCCTCGACCTCACCGTCGACATCCGTGAACTGCTGGACATGACCCGGGTGGTGGCGCACGGGGTGGAGCGGCCCGCCGCGCCGCTGACGGCCTTCCTGGTCGGCTACGCCGCGGCCACCCGCGGTGGCGGGCAGCCGGAGGTGAGCGCGGCCTGCCGCCGGGTCGGCGCGCTGGCCGAGCGCTGGTCCGCCGAGCGGCCGGCCGGTCAGCCGGCCGACCCGGCCGCGGAGCAGGGGTGAGCGCGGCCGCGCCCCCGCTCGGCGCGGAGAGCCCGGGCGGCGCCGATCGGCCCGCCGGGGCGGGGGCCGGCCGCGGCTGCGGCGCCGGGCTTCCCTGGCCGCGGGCCCGGGAGGCGGCTCGGTGGGCGGTCCGGACGCCGCTGCCGGTGGTGCGGGTGGCGCTGGCCGAGGCACTCGGGCAGGCCCTGGCCGAGCCGCTGACCGCGCTGACCGACCTGCCCGGCTTCGACACCTCCGCGATGGACGGCTGGGCGGTCGCCGGCCCCGGCCCGTGGCACCTCTCCGGCCGGGTGCTGGCCGGCCGGACCCCGCCACCGCTGGCCGACGGCCGGGCGACCGGGATCGCCACCGGGGCCCAACTCCCGCCCGGGGCCACGGCGGTGCTGCGCCGCGAGCACGGCCGGGTGGAGCCCGCGGCGGCGGCCGGCGGCGGGACGCTGCACGAGACGACCCCCGGCGGGCTGTCACCGGGCCAGGACGTCCGCCCGCGCGGCCAGGAGTGCCGCAGCGGCGAGGCGCTGCTGCCGGCCGGGACGCCGGTCACCGCGGCCGTACTGGGCCTGGCCGCCGCCTGCGGCTACGACCGGCTGCCGGTGCGTCGCCGGCCGACCGTCGAACTGCTGGTGCTGGGCGACGAGTTGCTGGAGGCCGGACTGCCGCGGCCCGGGCTGGTGCGGGACGCGCTGGGCCCGTTGCTGCAACCGTGGCTGCGGGCCGCCGGCGCCGAGCTGCTCGACCGGCGCGCGGTCCGGGACGACTTCGCGCTGCTCCAGGCGACCATCCGGCACTCGCCGGCCGAGGTGGTGGTGACCACCGGGAGCACCGCCTCCGGACCGGCCGACTTCCTGCACGCGGCGCTGACGGAGACCGGGGCGAAGCTGCTGGTGGACGGGGTGGCGGTCCGGCCGGGGCACCCGATGCTGCTGGCCGAGCTGCCCGAGGTGCGTCCGGGGGCCGGGCCGCGGCACCTGGTGGGGCTGCCCGGCAACCCGCTGGCCGCGGTGGCCGGGACGGTCACCCTGGCGTTGCCCCTGCTGCGCCGGCTGGCGGGCCGGGCGGCCGAACCGTGGCGTTCGGTGCGCACGGGCACCGCGCTGGCCGGCCACCCGTCCGACACCCGGCTGCTGCCGGCGCGGATCACCGAGCACGGTCCGGTGCCGCTGGCCTTCGACGGCCCGGCGATGCTGCGCGGGCTGGCCCTGGCGGACGCGCTGGCGGTGGTCCCGCCGGGCGGCCTGGCGGCGGGGGAGTCGGTCGAGCTGCTGGACGGCCCGGGGCAGGGGGGTTGGGGATGACCGGAGAGAACCGACTTTTCTGATTATCAGTCAAGTAAAGTTCGCCCCATGGGACCTCTGAAGCCGAACCCCGCTGAACTGATCCTCGG
This sequence comes from Kitasatospora sp. NPDC052896, assembly GCF_044547075.1. Taxonomy (NCBI): domain Bacteria; kingdom Bacillati; phylum Actinomycetota; class Actinomycetes; order Kitasatosporales; family Streptomycetaceae; genus Kitasatospora; species Kitasatospora sp. NPDC052896. The sequence goes on along the minus strand of NZ_JBITZU010000001.1, from coordinate 983,558 downwards.
ACTCGTCTGCTTCTTCCTCGTCTTCGGCCTCCTGGGGGCCGTCGTGCTGCCGCGGATCGAGCGGCTGCTGGCCGCCCGTGACGACGCCGTCAACGGTGGCCAGCGCCGCGCCGAGACGGCCCGGGCGGAGGCCGAGCGGGTCTACGCCGAGTACCGCGCGGAGCTGGAGGCGGCCCGGCTGGAGGCGGCCCGGCTCCGCCAGGAGGCCACCGAACAGGGCGCGGTCGTGCTGGCCGGGATGCGCGCCGAGGGTCAGCGGCAGCGCGACCGGCTGGTGCAGGAGGCCCGGGTCCAGCTGGCGGCCGACCGGATCATCGCCGGGGCCGGGTTGCGCGCGGACCTGGTGGAGCTGGCCGGCGAACTGGCCGGCCGGATCCTCGGCGAACCGGCCGATCCGCGGATCGCCCGGGCCGCCGCCGACCGCTTCTTCGCCGAGCTGGACGCTCGGGACACCGTCTGACGCCAGTGCCTCAGGCCGCCCGGTGCAGCCGGTCGGCGGCCCGCACGGTGTGCCGCAGCAGCAGCGCGGTGGTGACCGGGCCGACCCCGCCCGGCACCGGCGTGAGCGCGCCGGCCACGTCGGCCACCGAGTCGGCGTCCACGTCGCCGGTCAGCCCGCCGTCCGGGGTCGGGTTGGTGCCGACGTCGATCACCACCGAGCCCGGCGCGACGTGCTCGGCGGTGATCAGCCCGGGCCGGCCCACCGCGGCCACCAGCACGTCGGCGGTGCGGGTGACGGCGGCCAGGTCGGCGGTCCGCGAGTGACAGACCGTCACCGTGGCGTCCCGGTCCAGCAGCAGGTGGGCGGCCGGCTTGCCGACCACCGTCGAGCGGCCGACCACCACCGCCCGGCGCCCGGCCAGCGGGATCCGGTGGTGCTCCAGCAGTGCGACCACCGCCTCCGCGGTGGCCGGCGGGAAGGCGGGCAGGCCGCCGGCCAGCCGGCCGAGCGAGAGCGGGTTGGCGCCGTCCACGTCCTTCTCGAAGGCGATCGCCGAGGCCAGTTCCTCCAGCGCGGCCCCGGCGGGCAGCGGGGTCTGCAGGATGATGCCGTGCACCGAGCCGTCCGCGCTGAGCTCCGCCAGCCGCTCGCGGACCGCCGGGGATTCCGCGTCCGGCCCCAACTCGTGGACGTCGCACCGCAGTCCGGTGCGTTCGGCGGCGCGCGCGATCGACCGGACGTACCAGGCGCTGGACTGGTCGGTGGTGGCGCTGACCACGGCGAGCCGCGGCTGGTGGCCGGCCGCGGTGAGTTCGGCGGCCCGGGCGGCGGCCTCGGCGCGGATCGCGGCGGCCGGCTGCTGGCCGGCCAGCGGGGTGGCGGTCACTTGGCGATCTCCTCTCGCACGGCGGCGGTGACCAGGTCGGCGCGGGCGGTGATCTCGTCCACCCGGGCGGTCTCGGCGAGCAGCCCGCTGCGGACCCGCTCGTCCCGGATCCCGGCCAGGTTGATCTCCACGTTGACCCGGGCGGTGACCGCCGCGGCCCGCGCCGCCTCGGCCGCCGCGGCGATGTCGGTGACCACGTTGGGGTTGCCGATCGGCAGCAGCGCCTCGGCCAGTTCGACCGCGTCCAGGGCCGCGGTGATCACGTCGGCGGGCGGCCGGGCCGCGCCGGCCAGCGTCCGCGCGATGGCGGCCGAGCGGGCGGTCCGCTCGTCCTCGCTCTCCCGGGGCATCCGGTAGGCCTCGGTGACGGCGGTGAAGGCCGCCGCGTCCTGCTCGGCCAGGGTCAGCGCCCGGCCGCGCAGGGTGTCGCTCTCCCGGATGATCCGCTGCACCACCTCCTGGTGGACGGCGTACGCGGCGCCGGTGCTGTAGCGGGCCACCATGCCCAGCAGTGCCGCGGCCTGGGCCGCGTGCAGCGCGGCCGTCGCGCCGCCGCCGGGGGCGGGGACGCGGCCGGCCAGCCGGTCGAGGAATTCGCTGATCGTCAGGTCGCGCACGGGAGTTCTTCCTCCGGGAGATCGGTACCGGCATCCTCGCACGTCTGACGGTGCGTCAGTACGTCGGGCCCGGGCCCGTCCGGGCCCGTGCCGGCCGCCGGCGCGACGGCTCCGCGCTACCGGCGCGCTACGCGGCCCGGGGCAGGATGGATCTCGTGGTGAGGCGGCCGGGCAGTGAACGGGGGAGCCCGGCCGCCGCATCGCCTCCCGCGCCACCGGGGTCACTGACCCGCCCCGGTGCCGCGCCCTCCTCGCGGCCTTCGCCCCGAGCACTGGTCCTCCGCCCCGGAGTGCCGGTTCCCGGGGCGGGGGCCGTTCTCGTGCCCACCGGTTGACGTCGTGACGCGCACCGGGCGTGCCGCGGGCGCCCGCCTCCACCACCTCGGCCACCCGTCCGCGGCGTCGGGGTGACGGCCCGGCTCCCCGTTGTTCGCCCCCGGGTTCCGCCGCGCGGCCCGCGGCACCCGATAGCTTCGGACCATGCATGCGATGACGATTCCCGAGCCCGGCGGCCCCGAGGCGCTGTCCTGGACCGAACTCGACGACCCGGTACCGGCCGAGGGCGAGGTGCTGGTCGAGGTGGCGGCCACCGCCGTCAACCGGGCCGACCTGTTGCAGCGCCAGGGCCACTACGACCCGCCGCCGGGCGCCTCCGCCGTCCCGGGGCTCGAGTGCGCCGGGACGATCGCCGCCCTCGGTCCAGGGGTGGCCGGCTGGGCGGTGGGCGACGAGGTGTGCGCGCTGCTCGCCGGCGGCGGGTACGCGGAGAAGGTCGTGGTGCCGGCCGGCCAGTTGTTGCCGGTGCCCAGGGGCCTCGGTCTGATCGCGGCGGCCGCGCTGCCCGAGGTCGCCGCCACGGTCTGGTCGAACGTCTTCATGGTGGCCCATCTGCGGCCGGGTGAGACGGTGTTGCTGCACGGTGGCGGCAGCGGTATCGGGACGATGGCGATCCAGCTGGCGAAGGCGGTCGGCGCTCGGGTGGCGGTCACCGCGGGGAGCGCGGCGAAGCTGGCGCGCTGCGCGGAGCTGGGTGCGGAGATCCTGATCAACTACCGCGAGCGGGACTTCGTCGAGGCGCTGCGGGAGGCCACCGGCGGAGCCGGGGCGGACGTGATCCTGGACATCATGGGGGCCAAGTACCTGCAGCGGAACGTGGACGCCCTGGCGGTCAGCGGACGGTTGGTGATCATCGGTCTGCAGGGCGGGGCGAAGGGCGAGTTGGACCTCTCCACCCTGCTCGCCAAGCGCGCCGCGGTGGCGGCCACCTCACTTCGGCCGCGCCCGCTGGCGGAGAAGGCGGCGATCGTGGCGGCGGTGCGTGAGCACGTCTGGCCGCTGGTGGAGTCGGGGGTGGTGCGGCCGGTGATCGACCGGGTGCTGCCGCTGACGGACGCGGCCGAGGCGCACCGCGCGGTGGAGGCGGGGGAGCAGACGGGCAAGGTCGTGCTGCGGCTCTGAGTGCCGGACGGGCTGGGCGGGTCCCGGGCCGGGTGGGGATCCGCCCGGCCCGCCGGCTTCCCGTTCGGGCAGTGCTGGTTGCGCGAACGGCCGGTCCCGGGTGCCTGGGTGCCGGGGCGCGTGGACCTACGTCCGAGGGGCGCGATGCTCCAGGATGAGGGCCGGATCAGCTCGTGGCCCAGGCCCGGCCGAAGGGGAACCAGCGTTGAGTGTCAGTGCATCCCGGGATCGACAAGGTCGGGCCGGGGAGGGCGAATGTGCTGAGTGCGGGGCACCAGGCGACGCGGGGATGGACTTCTGCGGCTCCTGTGGCGCGTTCCAGGGGTGGGCGAAGGGCGAGGACCGCTCGAAGGAGTCGGTCGAGGTCGCTGGGGAGCCCGAGCGGTCCGAGAAGCCCGGCAAGCCCGCGGAGGCCGAGAAGCCCGGCAAGCCCGCGGAGGCCGGGAAGCCCGAAGAGCCCGGCAAGCCCGTGGATGCCGGCGAGCCCGCGGAGGCCGGGAAGAGCGGGGAGTCCGAGCAGGCCGAGCCGCAGCCGGAGACCATCGAACTCCCGGTCGACGAAAGGGCGCACGCCCTGATCGTCCCGGTGCCCGACTCCGCGCCCGTGGAGTCGCCCGTGGCGCCGGTGCTGCCGGGCCTGCCCGCCCAGTCCGGGCCCCGGGTGCGCTCGGTCGTCGAGGGCGAGCCGATCGACGGCATCGCCTGCTCGTGGTGCTCGACGGTCAACCCGCCGGACCGCCACTTCTGCCGCCGCTGCGCGACCCCCTTCCAGTCCGCGGAGCCGCAGCGGGCCCGACGGCCGTGGTGGCGCCGGCTGCTGGACTTCCGTGGCCGGGAGCAGCCCTGGGCGGGTCAGCGTCCCCGGTTGCGCCAGGGGCCGTGGCAGCTGGTGCGCTGGGTGGTCACGGCGGTGCTGGTGATCACCCTGGTGATCTGCGTCTCGGTCTGGTCCGGCCCGGCGTACCAGGCGGTCAGCGACCACTTCGCGCACCGGGTGTCGATCCCCCCGGTGGGCGTGACCGCCGACTACTCCGACCAGAACCACCCGGCGAAGAACGTGCTGGACGGCTACAACAACACCTGGTGGGGCGACGGTTACTCGGGTGTGCCGAACGACCTGCACCTGGACTTCACCTTCGGCCAGGCCTCGCACCTGCTCGACGTGGTCATCACGCCGGGCGTCTCCCCGGACTCCTCCGACGAGCAGGCCGAGGCGACGCCGCACCAGATCGACCTGGTGGCCACCCAGGCCGACGGGAAGACCGTCACGACACCGATCACGATGGCCCAGTTCGGCCCGCAGACCTTCGCCCTGCACCTCACGCAGGTGGTGAAGGTGCGGTTGGAGATCAAGAGCGCGTACAACACCATGCCGGACAAGGAGATCGCGGTGGCCGAGGTCGAGTTCTTCGGCACCACGCCGGCTGGCAGCGGCAACGGATCCTGACCGTGGTCGGGAGCCGGCCGGAGTTCACCGGGGAGTCGTTCGGGCAACGCCGTTAGGTGCTTGTTAGGCAACCGGCTCGACACTAAAGGGCAGCCCGGAATCCCCTGTCGGGACCGCTGGCCGTACCCCGACCGATCCGTTGCCCGAACAGAGCGGAGGCCACGCCGGTGTCAGCCGAGCGCATCGCCGTCCACGTCCACGCCGACGACCCGATCCTGCACTCCGGCATGGTGGCCCAGCTGCGCGCCAGGCCCGAACTCCGCCTGGTGGACGCGGGCGAGCAGGCGCAGGCCACCGCCGTGCTCGTGGTGGCCGACACCCTGGACGCCGCGACGGTCGTCCGGCTGCGCAGCCTGCGCCGGACCCTGAGCGGTGCGCTGGTCCTGGTCGTCTCCTCGGTGGACGACGCCGCCCTGGCCACGGCGGTGGAGTGCGGCGTGGTGGGCCTGGTCCGTCGCTCCGAGGCCACCGCCGAGCACCTGGTGCGGGTCCTCCGGTCGGCCGTGCGCGGCGAGGGCGCGTTGCCGGCCGACCTGCTCGGCCGGCTGATGGAGCAGATGGGACGGCTCCAGCGCCAGGTCCTCGAACCGAACGGCATCTCCTTCGCCGGCCTGCACACCCGGGAGGTCGAGGTGCTGCGGTTGCTGTCGGAGGGACACGACACCCGTGAGATCGCGAAGGAGCTGGCGTACTCGGAACGGACCGTCAAGAACGTCCTCTACAACGTCACGGCCCGCCTGCAACTGCGCAACCGCTCGCACGCGGTCGCCTACGCGTTGCGCCACGGCCTGATCTGACGGCGGCACCGCAAGAGGCGGTGCTCCCGCAACCGAGCGGCACGAACGGAACGCGATGATCCACGAAGTCGACGAGGCCCTGCACGCCCTGCTGGCCCGGGAGATCCTGGACGGTACCGACGTCGAGGTGGTCTTCGACGCCCCGACCCGGGACTGGGCCGCCCGGCGCAACGCCCCCACCATCAACCTGTTCCTCTACGACCTCCGCGAGGACCTCAGCCGCCGCTCGGCCGGTGCCCACCGGGTGCTCGGCGAGGACGGCGAGGTGGTGGCCGAGGTCGACCCGCCGAACTGGTTCGCGCTGTCCTACCTGGTGACGGCCTGGACCAAGCGCCCGCAGGACGAGCACCGGCTGCTGTCGGTCCTGCTCGCCGGCCTGCTGCGGCAGTCGTCGCTGGAGCCGGAGCGGCTGACCGGATCCCTCGCCGAGTTCGGCGTCGCCCTGCCCTACACCGCGGCCGTGCCGCCCACCGAGGGCCGCGGGCTCGCCGACCTCTGGTCCGCGCTCGGCGGGGAGCTCAAGCCGTCCATCGACCTGGTGGTCACCGCGCCGATCGGCACCGCCCGGCGGCAGAGCGCACCGCTGGTCACCGACGCCCTGCTGCTGCGGCTCACCGACGACACCGGCGCCGCGGACGAGAACCGCCGCCCGCGCTTCGAGGACGAGCCGGCGCACTCCGCACTGCCCGGCGCCGCACCGGTGGGTGTGCGGCGAGTGCGCGGCGCCGCCGCGCTGGAGGGCAAGCAGGGACGGATCCGCCGATGACCAGCACCTTCGCACCGCCGGTCGCCGCCGAACCGGATGACCTGCTCGCCGGGTTGGCCCGGATCGAACGGCGGGTGCGGGCGGCCGTCGAGCACCGCCGGGCCACCGACCCGCAGCCGGACGACCCGCTGCGCGGACTGCACCTCTCCGCGGAGGCCGCCCACCACCTGATCGACAAGCGGTCGAGCTCGGGCGCGGACCCCGGCCTCCCCACCCCCGCCGAGCCCGCGGCGACCGCTCCCGACCCGCGGTCGCCGCTGCACCGCCTCGCCCGGGACTTCGCGCTCGCCCCGCTCGACCTCGAGCTCCTGCTGACCGCGCTGCTGCCGGACGCCGACGCCCGCTTCGAGCGGCTCTACGGCTACCTCAACGACGACCTGACCCGGCGCCGGCCCACCCTCGACCTGGCCTGCCTGCTGCTCGGCTGCGACCCGCTCACCGGTCCGGTCCGCGGCCGGCTCGCGCCGTCCGCGCCGCTGGTCGCCGGCGGGCTGCTGGTGGTCGAGGAGGGTGACCGGCCGGTGCTCACCCGCACGCTGCGGGTGCCGGACCGGATCACCGCCCACCTGCTCGGCGACGACGCCCCGGACCCCGCGCTGCGCGGGCTGCTCGCCACCCCGACCCACACGCCCACGGCGACCGCCCGGTCGCTCGCGCAGGCCGTGGAGTCCGGCGTGCACCTCGCCTACCTGCGGGAACAGCCCGGTGGCAGCGCCGCGGCGACGGCGGCCACCGCCCTGGAGCTGGCCCAGCGGCCGGCCGTCTGCCTGGATCTGGCCGCGCTCGTCGCCAGGCCACACCCGGAGGATCTGCTGCCGACGGCCGCCCGGGAGGCCCGGCTGCACGGCGGCGGCCTGGTGGCTGGTCCGGTCGACGCGCTCGACGGGATCGACCCCGCCGCGCGGGCCCGCCTGCTCCGGGAGCTCGCGCTGCTGCCCGTGCCGGTCCTGCTGCACGGCCGGACCGCGTGGGACCCGCGCTGGGCCGACGACAGCCCGCTGCTGCTGGCGGCGCCCCAACTCACCGTCCCGGAGCGGGCCGCCCTCTGGCACGCCGCGCTCGGCGAGGCGCCGGCTGACCCGTCCCTGGACGCCGAGGTCCTGCTCGCTCCCTACGTGCTGACGCCGGACCAGATCGGCCGCGCCGCCCGGGCCGCAGGCCGCCAGGCCCTGCTGGACGGCGGCCGGCCGGTCGCGCCCGGCCACCTGCGGGCGGGCGTGCGGGCGCAGAACGCGGCCGGCCTGGAGCGGCTGACCCGCCGGATCGAGCCCGCGGTCGGCTGGGACGACCTGGTCCTGCCACCGGCCGTCGCCGAGCAGCTGGGCGACCTGGCGCTGCGCGCCCGGCACCGGGACCAGGTGCTGGGCGAGTGGCGGATGCGCCCCGGCGGCGGGCGCGGCCGGGGCGTGATGGCGCTGTTCGCCGGCGACTCGGGCACCGGGAAGACGATGTCCGCCGAGGTCATCGCCGCCGACCTGGGCCTGGACCTGTACGTGGTCGACCTCTCCACGGTGGTGGACAAGTACGTCGGCGAGACCGAGAAGAACCTGGAGCGGATCTTCACCGAGGCCGCCGGCATCAACGGCATCCTGCTCTTCGACGAGGCCGACGCCGTCTTCGGCAAGCGCTCGGAGGTCAAGGACGCGCACGACCGCTACGCCAACATGGAGAGCGCCTACCTGTTGCAGCGGATGGAGTCCTTCGACGGCATCGCCATCCTCACCACCAACCTGCGCGCCAACCTGGACGAGGCGTTCACCCGGCGGTTGGACCTGATCGTGGACTTCCCGATGCCCGACCCCGAACACCGGCGCGCCCTCTGGGACCGCTGCCTGGGCCCGGCCGTCCCCCGCGCGGCCGACCTCGACCTCGACTTCTGCGCCCGGTTCGACCTGGCCGGCGGCTCCATCCGCGCCTGTACCGTCACCGCCGGCTACCTCGCCGCCGCCGCCGGCCGCCCGCTCGGCACCGGCGACCTGGTCGCCGCCGTCCAGCGCGAGTACCGCAAGCTGGGGCGGCTCGTCCTGCCGAGCGAGTTCGGGCGATGGGCCACCACCCCGGGCTGACGCCGGAGTTCACCGTGAGATCAGTGGCCGTGGGCGGTCCCGTCGCCCGGCCGAGGAGCCCGAGGAGTCAGCAGTGCAGGCACACGACGAACAACACCACGGTGTCCAGGGCCGGTCGCCGGTCCGGACCGCGGCGGTGGACGGCGCGGCGGGGGGCTCGATCGCCTACCTGCAGCGGACCGTGGGCAACGCCGCGGTGGGGCGGCTGCTGGGGCAGGACCGGCCCGCGCGGGACCACGCGGTTCCGGTGCAGCGCTACGCCGAGCAGGTCCCGGACGCCACCGGTGGGCAGTTCGCCGCCGTCTCCGACAACGGCGGGATCGTGCTCAAGGACCGGAGCACGGCGTACGCGACACCCGAGCTGGTCGGCCGGGCGGCGGAGCAACTCGACCGCCTGGAACGGGTGGCCGTGACCCTGGACCCCGCCGCGCCGACGGCGATGGTGGACGGACGGCAGATGCAGCTCGTCCGGGTGGTCTACAAGAGCGCCGACAAGGTCCGGGCGCCGCTCCGGGCCGCGCACGAGCCGGTCCTGGGCGACAGCGACGAGAGCCGCCGGGACAAGCTGAAGGCGTACCAGCAGGCCCGGGTGGACGACTGGGTGCGCAACAACGCGGAAGTGACCGTCCTGTACCAGGAGTTGTCCAGGAAGGGCCCGACGGCGAGGCTGACGCTCCCGGAGGTCGGCCGGACCACCGGGCTGATCTCGAAGACGGTGGGCCTGGCCTGGGGCGGGACGGGCGGCCGGGAAGAGCGGCTCAGGGCGCTCAACGCGCCCGGGGCCACCGTGCAGGCCGCGCTCGACCTCCTCCAGGAGCTGGCGCGGGCCTGCGCGAACCGGCTCATCGAGATCTCCGGTGACGCCGAGTCGGCGCTGCGGCAGCTGGTGATCACCGTGCCGAACGACTGCAAGCAGACGGCGATGCGGCTGACCGGTCTCAGCCCGGAGAGCCTGAGCAGGGAGGTCGACCGGCCGGAGCCGGGCGACCAGCACTACGTCGACTTCGAGCACAAGGACGGCTGGGAGAACCACTTCGCCTGCGTGGTGGTGCGCGACGGCGACGACACGCTGACGTACGAGGCGGCGGCGGACTTCGCGGCCGAGGAGTTCGGCAAGGCACTGGGCTACTTCGCCATGTACGGGGCGAGTTCGGACGGGGCACAGTCCTTCAAGGCGGTGATGCACGGCAAGAACGAGGAGTACGCCGACCGCAAGCGGGAAGCCTTCGGTCCCTGAGGGGCCCGGCCCACGACCGCGTTGCCCGAACGGGCAGGTAGCGCTGCCCCCCGCCGGAGTCGGTGGTCGTTTCCGCCGGCCGGATCGTCCCGCGAGCCTTGGTGCTGTCGTGCAATCCGGTCGAAGAGGAGCGCCAAGGATGCCGCAGTACTTGTCTCCAGGTGTCTACGTGGAGGAGGTCGCCAGCGGCCCCCGCCCGATCCAGGGTGTCGGGACCTCCGTTGCCGCCTTTGTGGGCTTCGCCGAGAAGGGGCCGTTCCACACGCCGACCCTGGTGACGACGTGGAGCCAGTTCGTGGACGCCTTCGGCGGCTTCGTCGACGGTTCCTACCTGGCCCACTCGGTGTACGGGTACTTCGCCAACGGCGGTGGCATCGCCTACGTGGTGCGGGTCGGCGCCGAGGTGGGCGCGGCGGCGAAGGCGAAGCAGACGGGGGCGACCGCCCGGCCGAAGGCCCTGGTGGCCGGTGAGTCGGTGGCGCTGGGCGCCTTCCAGGTGGCCGCGCTGGGCGGCGTCGAGGGCGAGATCGCCGTCGAGGTGGCCGACGCCGATGGGGAGAACCCGGCGGAGGACCGCTTCAAGCTGGTGGTCAAGCAGGGCGGCAAGCCGGTCGAGACGTTCGACGTCTCGGCGAAGAAGAGCGCCCGCAACTACGTGGTCACCCAGGTCAGGGAGCGCTCGGCGCTGATCGTGGTGGAGGAGGCGGCGTCCGCCACCGGCGCGCTGGCCCGGCCGCAGAAGCAGACCGTGTCGCTGGTCGTGCCGCCGGCCGCCGCCGAGCTGGTGCCGGCCGGGATCTCGGTCTCCGAGTACGTGGGTGACGCCGACGCCCGCAGCGGATTCACCGGCCTGGAGTCGATCGACGAGATCACCATGGTCGCCGTGCCCGACCTGATGGCCGCCTACCAGCAGGGCCTGCTGGACGAGGAGGGCGTCAAGGCGGTGCAGCTCGCGATGATCACGCACTGCGAGCTGATGGGCGACCGGGTCGCGGTGCTGGACCCGCTGCCCGACCTGAGCCCCCGCCAGGTCAAGGAGTGGCGCCAGGAGGGTGCCGGCTACGACTCCAAGTACGCGGCGCTGTACTACCCGTGGATCAAGGTCTTCGACCCGAGCAGCGGCCAGAACCGCTTCGTCCCGCCGAGCGGGCACATGCTCGGCGTCTGGGCCCGGAACGACAGCGAGCGCGGGGTGCACAAGGCGCCGGCCAACGAGGTCGTCCGCGGTGCCATCGACCTCCAGATCAACGTGACCAAGGGTGAGCAGGACCTGCTCAACCCGATCGGCGTCAACTGCATCCGGGCCTTCCCCGGCCGCGGCATCCGGGTCTGGGGCGCCCGCACCCTCGCCTCCGACCCGGCCTGGCGCTACATCAACGTGCGGCGGCTCTTCAACTACCTGGAGGAGTCGATCCTGCTGGGTACCCAGTGGACCGTCTTCGAGCCGAACGACGAGCTGCTGTGGATCAGCATCCGCCGCGACATCTCGGCCTTCCTGCGGGAGGAGTGGCGGCGCGGCGCGCTGTTCGGGGCGACCGCGGAGCAGGCCTTCTACGTCAAGTGCGACGCCGAGACCAACCCGCCGGCCTCCGTCGACCTCGGCCAGGTGGTCTGCGAGATCGGCATCTGCCCGGTGAAGCCCGCGGAGTTCGTGGTGTTCCGGCTGTCGCAGTTCTCGGACAACAGCAGCCTCGTCAACGAGTAGCGGCGAGCCGCGGCGACGAGCGGCGCGCAGTCGTGAGTAGTCCTGTCATTTCCCTCCCAGTTCCAGGAAAGGCGGTGTGGTCCGGATGACGACCCCGAGCAACGGGTTGGCTTTGGCCATTGCCACCCACAGGTTCACCGTCCAGCTCGGTGGCTACCAGGTCGAGACCGTGCAGGAAGTCAGCGGTCTGAGCTTCGAGATGGACGCGATCGACCACTACGAGGTGACCTCGACGGGCCAGATGGTGGTCCGCAAGCTGGCCGGTGCCCGGAAGGGCGGCGAGATCACCATCAGCCGGGGGCTCGGTCAGAGCCCGGTCTTCACCCAGTGGCTGGACAAGTCGTTCCTGCAGGGCGACGTGGCCTCGGCCCGTCAGTCGATCACCATCCTGGTGAGCGACTCGCAGGGCAACCCGGTGCGCCACATCACCCTGGAGAACGCCTGGGTGAAGAAGTGGGAGGGGCCCTCGCTGAAGGCCGGTGACTCCCAGCCGGCGATCGAGAAGGTCACCATCGTGTTCGAGGACGTGACCCTCAAGTGAGGCGTCGCACGGTCAGCGGCACCGCCCTCGGCCAGCCGGCCGAGGGCGGTGCCGGGCCGGTCCCGGACGGCTTCGACCCGGACCCGGTCATGCAGCAACCTCCGTACCAGGCACCACCGTCGGTCAGCCCGCAGCCGCTGCGCACCGAGTTCGAGTTCGAGCTGCCGCGCGGCTACGTGGACCCCACCGGCGTCGTGCACCGGCACGGCGCGATGCGGCTCGCGACCGCCCGCGACGAGCTGATGCCGCTGATCGACCTGCGGGTGAAGAACAACCCCGCCTACCTCACCGTGGTGCTGCTCGGCACGGTGGTCACCCGGCTGGGCACGCTGGTCAACCCGGGGGCGGAGGTGGTCGAGGAGCTGTTCGCCTCGGACCTCGCCTTCCTCCAGGACTTCTACCGGCGGATCAACGCGGAGGGTCACACCCGGGCCGCGGTCAACTGCCCCTCCTGCGACGCGGCCTTCGAGGTCGATCTGGCCGGGGGGCGCCTGGGGGAATCGTGACGTACGCGGTCGACCGTCTGTACGAGGAGATCGCGTACATCGCCTACCACTTCCACTGGCAGCAGGACCCGATCCTCGACCTCACCCACGCGGAGCGGGGGCGGTGGGTCGAGGAGATCGCCAGGATCAACACCCGGATCAACGAAGGATGAGTGAGCGGACGTGGCACTGCGAGATCGGCTGGGCCGGGGCCGCCGCACGCCCGTGGAGCCGGTCGTCGCAGCGGAGCCGGTCGCCGCGGCGGAGGCGGCGGCGTCCGAGGTGGCCCCGACCGGTGCTCGGTCGCGGCCGGAGCCGGCTTGGCTGAGCGTGCCGGTGCTGCGGCGGGCGGTCGTGGCCCGCACGGCGGTCAACGACCCGGCCGCCTTCGAACGTGGCCTGGTGACGCGGCGCGACCCCTCGTTCCGGGGCGAACTGGGACACCGGGTCAGCTCCGAGGCACCGTCGGGGCTGCTGCACGGGCTGCTGAGCCCGGCGCCGGGGACCGCGATCCAGCGGGCGGCCGGGCGCGGTCTGCCGCACGTCCGTCCGCTGGACGAGCCGGTCGCGGCGGGCGGTCCGGGCGGCGGGGTGCCTTCGGCGGCGGAGGCGGCGGAGGCGGAGACGGGCGGTCCGGGAGGTGCGGCGGGGACGCCGGCGCACCGGGTCGTCGCGCTCCGGCCCGCGCTGCCCACGCCTGTCCGCGGCCCGGAGGCCGCGCCCGCCGGGAGCTCCGAGGACGGCGCGCGGGCCACACGCCTGCCGCGACTCGCGGTGTCGCGTTCCGTGGTGTCGCGTGCCGTGGAGGGTGAGACGTCGCGTCCGGCGCCGGTGCAGCGGCGGAGCGCGGCCTTGACGTCGTCTCCCGAGGTGCCGGGCCTGGCGCGTGACCTGCCGCTGCTGGCGCGACCGGGGACCGGCCGAGGTGCGGTGGCGCGGGACACGGGCGAGACGTCCGGGAGCGGTCGGCCCTCGTCGGGTGTCGCGACGACGGGTCTCGTGACGTCGGGCGTCGCGACGTCGGGTGTGCCGGCGGTGGCGTCGGCATCGGGACCGGCACCGGACGCCGTCCGGGGGACGCTGGGGCGTGAGGCGACGGCGGTGCAGCGGGCCGCGGAACGGTCGGCTCCGCGGGAGGCCGCGGGCGCGGGCGCGCCGGAGGTGTCGGGTCCGGACGCGCCGCCTGTCGGTGCTTCCTTGCCGGTCACCGCGCAGCGGTCGGCTTCGCGGGAGTCTGCGGGCGCGGGCGCGCCGGAGGTGTCGGGCGCGGGTGCGCCGTTGGGCGCGATGCCGGTCGGTGTGCGGCGGTCGGCCTCGCGGGAGGTCGCCGGCGCTGGCGCGCCGGAGGTGTCGGGTCCGGACGCGCCGCTCGTCGGCGCTTCCTCACCGGTCACCGCGCAGCGGTCGGTACCGCGGGAGGCTGCGGGGCCGGGTGTCCTCGGTCCTGCCGGCACCCCGGAGGTCCGGCGTCCGGGGCTCGGTGCGCCGCTCGCCGCGATGCCCGTCAGCGTGCAGCGCTCGGCTTCGCCGGAGACCGCGGACGAGGGTGTCGTCGGCGCTGTCGTTGTCCGGGAGGTGTCGCGTTCGGGGCTCGGTGCGCCGCTCGCCGCCATGCCCGTCACCGCGCAGCGGAGCGGCGGTGGTGCTGCCGGGGGTTCCTCGGCGGCGAGCCCGGCCCCCGCCGGCCCTGTGGTGCAACGAAGCGAGACGTCGGCGCCACCCGGTCGGGCGGGTGCGGCTGCGATGCCGGCGCCGGCACCGGCACGGGGAGCGGTGGCTGCGGGCGGTACAGGCGGTACGGCGGGTACGGGCCGTACGGCGGGCGCGGTCCCGCTCGTGGTGGCGCGTGCGCTGACCGCTTCGGGGGACGTCACGGCCACTGCCCCCCTGGCGCCGTCCGGGCTGACCGGGCCGAGCACGCCGGCGCGGCAGGCCGGCCTGCTCGCGGATCGGCCGCTGCTGCCGACGGCGGTCCAGCGGGCCGCGGACGGATCGGCACACGCCTCCGAGGCCGCTGCTTCCGGACCCCCGGCAGCGGCGGTGCCGGCGAGTCCGGCCGCCGTTCCGCTGCGCTGGGTGCGCACGGGTGAACCGGAGGCGGGCGGCGGGACGGCGCTCTCCTCCCAGGCCGCCTCGTCTGCTCCGAGCGCCTCCGGGGCCGGCCGGCAGGTCGGCAGCACCGGCCGGACGGCGACGAGCGGCCGCGCACCGCAGGTGGGCGCCGCGCCGGTGCAGCGTCGGGTGGGCCGTTCGACGTCGGTGTCGCCCGCCGGTCGCACCGCGCCCGGCGCGACGGAGAACCCGTCGGTGGGTGCCGCGCGGGCACAGCGTCCGGTGAGCCGTTCGGAGTCGGCACCGCCGACCGGTCGTACCGCGCCCGGCGCGGTGCAGGGTCCGCAGGTGGGTGCCGCGCCGGTGCAGCGTCGGGCGGGTCGTTCGACGTCGGTGTCGCCCGCCGGTCGCACCGCGCCCGGCGCGACGGAGAACCCGCCGCCGGGCGCCGCTCCCGACCGGGCGGCTCGGTTGCCCCTTCCGTCGCCCGGACCGGACGTCCGGACGGACGGACCGGGCCAGGGCCGGGCGAACCCCGCGCTCCGTGCGGCGGTCGCGTCCCAAGGGGCCGCCCCGAGCCGTCCCGGCCCGATCCAGCGTCTGCTGTCACGTCGCGGGACCGCTCGCGCCGAGGGCCGCACGTCGTCGCCCGATCTCCCGTCCCCGCCGGGGACCCCCGCCCGGCGGGCGCCGCAGGATCCGCCGGCGGTGGCCGACTCCCGGCCCCCCGTGGTCCAGCGCCGGACCGCCGCCACTGCCGCGCCGGGCCCGCGGTCCGGCCGCGCCGGCGCGGCCGGCGCCGCACCCGTTCCGGTGGTGCGGCCCTCCGCGTCGCCGATCGCCTCGCCGATCGCCTCACCGTCCGCTTCGTCCGCCGGGCCGTCGCTACCGGGCCGACCGGCCACGCCGCTGCCCGCGGCCGCGCCGCACCGGCACACGGCGACCTGGTCCCCGACGCGTCCGGCACCGCAGGCACCTCAGGCACTGCAGGCACCTCAGGCACCGCAGGCATCGCAAACGCTGCGGCCACCGCAGGCGCAGTCGGTCCAGCGGTCCGCTCTGCCGGTGGGCCGATCAGCGTCGGGCGCCGCCGAGCCGCTCGCCGCGGTGGCGGCGCCAACCCCCGTACCGCCAACTCCCGCACCAGGGAACGCACCGGTGCCCGCTCCCAGCGTCCCGCTCGTCCAGCGGTTGCGTGAGCGCCCGGTCCGCAGCGGGCCGAGCATGCCGCTGCCGGTCCAGCGACCGCGGTCCGAGCAGCAGCCGATGAGCCCGCAGCCCGTCGAGTGGCAACAGCCGGAGCAGCGGCAGGAGTTCGAGAGCAGCCCGGCCCGGTCCGGCGCCCCCACCACCGCCGCACCCAGCACGGCGTCGGCACCGCCCTCGCCACCTGAGCCGCAGGGGAAGGCGCGGCCCGCCGAGCGCCTCATCGCCTCCCTGGAGCGCAAGCACCTGGACGAGCTCGCCCGGTTGCTGGCCCCGCCGATGGGCCGCCTGCTGCGCGCCGAGTTGTGGTCGGGGCGCGAGCGCGCGGGGCGGCTCCTCGACGGCGACAGGTGAGCGGTGGACGAACGATGAGCGATGAACGAGGAGCGGTGACGGGATGACCGGCAACTACCCGGGGACAACGGTCCACTTCCGGCTGCAGATCACCGGGATCGACCTGGGCGTCTTCACCTCCTGCAGCGGTCTGGGCGCCCAGGTCGAGCTGGAGCAGCGAGCCGAGGGCGGTGCCAACGGGTTCGTCTGGCAGCTGCCGACCAGGGTCACCTTCCCGAACGTGACGCTCAGCCGCGGTCTGACCCCCGACAGTGCCAAGATCGCCACCTACCTGACCGCGCTCCAGCAGCGGGTCACCCGGGGAACCGCCCAGATCACCGCCCTGGACTCGACCCTGCGAACCACCATCGCCACCTGGTCGCTGAACCAGGTGGTCCTGGCGCGCTGGAGCGGCCCGTCCTTCGACCCCACCCGTTCCGAGGTGGCGATGGAGAGCGTGGAGCTCGCCCACCAGGGGTTCCTGTGACCCACCCCGTTCGACGACACCGACACCCAGCAGCCGCCGAGGAAGGACAGGTTCGATGACCACGGCGCCTCCCACCAAGGCCACGCTCTCCGCGTACGAGCCGCCGACCGGGGACAGCCTCACCCCTGGCGGCCAACTCGGCCGGCTGACCTTCCAGTTCAATCCGCACACGCTGACGCTGAGCAAGAGCGCGTCGTGGACGGAGAACCGGCAGGCGGCGGCGGAGTCCGTCGGCAAGCCGCAGTTCCAGGGCGCCGGGCCGCGCCAGTTGAACGTGGAGCTGTTCCTGGACGCCACCGCGGACCACGACGACTCGGTGGCCACCGCCGTGGAGACGCTGCTGAACTGGTGCCTGCCGACGACCGCGAGCATCTCGGCGAAGGCGCCGTGCGCGCCCTGGATCAGGTTCGAGTGGGGACCGTTCCAGAGCGTCGCGTTCTTCGGCTACCTGGCGAGCGCGAACGCGACGTACTCGCTCTTCGACACGGCCGGGCAGCCGTTGCGCGCGTCGTGTGCGATCCAGATCACCGAGGCGGGTGCCACCATGCCCCGGCAGAACCCGACGTCGGGCGCACTGACCGCCCGTCGGGTGCACCAGGTGGTGGGCGGCGACAGCCTGGAGCTGCTGGCGCACCGCGAGTACGGCGACGCGACGGCCTGGCGGGTGATCGCGGAGGCCAACGGCATCGACGACCCGATGCGGCTGCGTCCCGGCACCGAGCTGCTGGTGCCGGCGGCCGAAGAGCTCAGGGCGGGGTGACGGCATGTCGGTAGGTCCTGACGGGGTCGGCTTCGTCATCGGCGTCCCGGGTCCGCTGCCGCCGGCCTGGGCGGACGTGCCCAAGGAGCTGCGGATCGAGGAGGGCCCGGGTCTGCCGGCGTCGGCCGTGGTGCGCTTCCTCGACCCGTCCCGGACGCTGGTCGGCGAGACCGGCCTCGCCATCGGCGGGAAGTTCACGGTCATGGTCGCCACCAGCGACAGCAGCGGGACGCGTCCGCTGTTCACCGGTGAGGTCGTGGGCCTGGAGGCCGAGTTCGACGCCATGGGCAGCTACACCACGGTCCGTGCGCTGGACGTGTCGCACCGGCTCCAGCGCGGTCGGCACATCGCCGGCTACCCGCAGATGACGGCCTCGGAGATCGCCTGCGTCGTCCTGGAGGCGGCCGGTGTCACCGAGCTGAGCATCGACGACACCGAGACCGAGTACGAGTACGCGACCCAACCGAACGTCTCGGACTGGGACTTCCTGCGCACCCTGGCGGTGGAGAACGGCCGGGAGATGTTCGTGCGGGACGGGGTCTTCCACTTCACCAAACCGGTCCCGGCGTCCTCGGCCCCGGCGACCTCGACCGATCCGCAGCAGAGCCCGTACGTGCTGGACCTGGGCAAGAACGTGCACGCGATGCGCCTGCTGGCGAACTCGGTGAACCAGGTGGCGACGGTCGAGGTGCGCGGCTGGGACGTGGCCACCAAGACGGCCGTCCAGGCCCCGGTCACCGTGGCGCCCAGCCCGGAGTCGCAGTTCGGCCTGACGCCCGCCCGGGCCACCGCCCCCTTCGCGCCGGCCCGGACGATCGTGGCGGACGTGCCGTACGGTACCGCGGCGCAGGCGAACGCCGTGGCGACGGCGCTGGCCGCCGACGCCGCGGCCGCGCTGGGCGAGCTGGAGATCACCTCGGTCGGCAACCCGCTGCTGCGGATCGGCCTGCCGGTGGCGGTGAGCGGCGGTGGGGTGCCGTTCGACGGCAAGTACACCGTGACCGGCAGCCTGCACACCTACCAGCGTGGCTACGGCTACGAGACCCGGATCACCGTGAGCGGACGCCAGAACCGCACGCTGGCCGGGCTGGCCTCGGGGGCCGGCGCGCCGGCCCGCTCACCACGGGTCCCGTCGGTGGCGACCGGTGTGGTGGTGGACATCCTGCGTCCGGGGCAGAACCCGCCGTCCGGCTATCCGGCGCAGGCCGAGCAGGCCTGGGTGAAGCTGAAGTTCCCGTGGCTGTCGGACAGCGCGGAGGGCGGCGACCCCGCGTACGTCAGCGACTGGGTGCGCACCATGCAGCTCGGCGGGACGAAGGGCGGCGGTCTGTTCTGCCCGGAGATCGACGACGAGGTGCTGGTCGCCTTCGAGCAGGGCCTGCTGGACCGGCCGGTGGTGCTGGGCGGCCTCTACAACGGCGTGGACAGCCCGACCAAACTGCCGGTGGCGCTGGTGGACGGGAGCAAGGTGGCGGTGCGCACCCTGTCGTCCCGGGTCGGCGACCGGATGGAGCTGCTGGGGGCGGCGTCCGGCGGGGGCCGCGGCGCGGGGGTCAGGGTCACCCAGGGCGTGCGGATCTCCACCGGGGACGACAGGTTGACCGTGGCGCTCGACCGGCAGCAGACCGTGATCACCGTGCACAGCGACGGGAAGATCACCATCACCGGTAAGGAGGAGGTCACCGTGACCGGCAACGGCATCACCCTGGACGCGGGCGCGGGGGCGCTGAAGCTGACCGGAGGCAGCGTCAGCATCGACGGGGACGCCGACGTGGTCGTCAAGGCGCCACTGATCAAGCTCAACTGACCGCACGACGGACATCGGAGAAAGGGGCAACGGATGCCAGCGGCCGCCAGGGTCGGCGACAGCACGAGCCACATCCACACGTCGGTGCTGCCCGGCCCGCCCATGGGCACGGTCGGCCCGCCCGGTGGCCGGGCGACGGCCGGGACGCCCGTCGTGCCGCTCGGCGGCGAGGTGCTGATCGGCGGGTTCCCGGCCACGTGCGAGGGCGACGAGCTGGTCTGCGAGACCTTCATCGGCGCCGGCGACGCGACCGTGCTGATCGGGGGTGCCTGATGCCCGAGCTCTTCATCGGCTCCGGCTGGGCCTTCCCGCCCCGGCTGGACGCGACCGGGGCGATCGCGCTGGTCGGCGGTGAGCAGGAGATCGCCGAGGCGATCCGCCTGGTCCTGGCCACCGCCCCCGGCGAGCGACCGATGCGGCCGGAGTTCGGTTGCGGCATCCACGACTACGTCTTCGCGCCCGCGGACGCCGGCACCGCCGGCCGGATCTGCTACGAGGTCCGCCGGGCCCTCGACCGCTGGGAGCCCCGGATCACCGTGGACACCGTCGACGTGGCCTTCGACAGCGTCGACAACGGCACGCTCTACATCGACATCCGCTACACCGTGCGCGGCACCAACAACCCGCGCAGCCTGGTGTTCCCCTTCTACGTCATTCCGGCGCACGAGCCGGAACCGGGCACGGTGGCCGACCCGTACCCGTCCCCCCACGCCCAGGAGACCGCACGCTGATGGCCCTGCCCGCCCCCAACCTCGACGACCGCCGCTTCCAACAACTCGTCGACGAGGCGAAGAGGTTCATCCAGCAGCGCTGCCCGGAGTGGTCCGACCACAACGTCTCCGATCCCGGCGTGACGCTGATCGAGGCCTTCGCCCACATGACCGACCAGCTGCTCTACCGGCTCAACCGGGTGCCGGAGAAGAACTACCTCGCCTTCCTCGACCTGATCGGCGTCAAGCTGTTCCCGGCCGCCGCGGCCCGCACCGAGCTCACCTTCTGGCTGTCCACCCCGCAGGCGCAGGAGATGCGACTGCGCGCCGGCACGCAGGTCTCCACCGCCGCGACCCGGCACACCGACCGGGTGCTCTTCGCCACTGATGCCGAACTCGCCATCGTTCCCTGCGAGTTCACCCGGCTGCTGACCCAGCCCGTCGGTACCCGGCTGGCCGACCGGAGCGAGGAGTTGGCCGAGGGACGCGACGTCGCCTGCTTCGCCGAGTCCCCGGCCGTCGGTGACGCGTTCCTGGTCGGGCTCTCCGCCGCCGTGCCGTCCTGTGCCGTGCTGGTGAGCCTGGACAGCATCGTCGAGGGCGTCGGCGTCGACCCCCGGCAGCCGCCGCTGGTCTGGGAGGCGTACGACGGTGACAACTGGCACCCCTGCGAGGTGGACAGCGACGGCACCGGCGGGCTCAACCGGCCCGGCGACCTCGTGCTGCACGTCCCCGCCGCGCACGCCGTGGCCACCATCGGCGGGCACCGGGCGGGCTGGCTGCGCTGCCGGACCGTGGCGAGCCGCCCGGGGCAGCCCTTCTACTCCTCCTCCCCGACCGTCCGCGCGGTGTCGGCCGGCACGGTCGGCGGCACCGTCGCCGCCGTCCACGCCGACACCGTGCTCGACGAGCACCTCGGCGAGTCCACCGGTACGCCCGGCCAGACGTTCCTGCTCGCCCGCCGCCCGCTGCTCGGCGGGGACGGCCCGCTGGTGTGCGAGGTCAGCGACGGCGACGGGTGGCAGGAGTGGGTGGAGGTCGGCAGCTTCGCCGGGCGCGCCGGCCACGACCGCTGCTTCACCGTCGACCACACCGCCGGCGAGCTCTCCTTCGGCCCCGGGCTGCGCGAGGTCGACGGCTCGCTGCGCCAGTACGGCGCGGTGCCGGCCAAGGGGGCCCGGATCAGGGTCCGCCGCTACCGGACCGGCGGCGGGCGCAGTGGAAACGTCGCCCGGGGCACCCTGACCGTGCTGCGCTCCTCCATCCCCTACGTCTCCCGGGTGGAGAACCGGGAGGGCGCGTCCGGCGGCGTGGACGGCGAGACCGTGCGGTCCGCGATGCTGCGCGGGCCCGTCCAGCTGCGCACCCAGGACCGCGCCGTCACGGCCGCCGACTACGAGCTGCTGGCCGCCCAGGCGGCCCCCTCCGCGGCGCGGATCCGGGCGCTGCCGACCTCGGGCGGTGCCGGGGACGGCGGAGTGCGGGTGCTGGTGGTGCCGGGCGTGGTCGCGGACCGGGGCGACCGGCTGCGCTTCGAGCAGATGGTGCCCTCGGACGCGCTGCTGTCCGGCATCGCCGAGTACCTGGACGAGCGGCGGCCGATCGGGGCCCGGCTCACCGTGGAACCGCCCTACTACCAGGGCATCACCGTGGTGGCCCGGGTGATGGCCCGGCGCGGCGTGCCCGTCGGGCAGGTCAGGGAGCGTGCCCTGGACGCCCTCTACCGCTACCTCAACCCGCTGGTCGGCGGGGTCGACGGGCAGGGCTGGCCGTTCGGCCGGCCGGTCCAGGCCGGCGAGGCGTACGCGGTGCTGCAACGGCTGCCCGGGGTCGAACTCGTCGACCACGTCCAGCTCTTCCCGGCCAACCCGCTGACCGGCGAGCGCGGCGACCCGACCAGCCGGGTCGACCTGGACCCCAACGCGCTGGTCTTCTCGCACCAGCACCAGGTGAAGGTGGAGGAGCTGTGAGCGGCCCCGACGGGTCGGGCTCGCGGCGGTACGGGGTGGACGGCCTGGCGAGCCCCAACCCCTTCGGCGCGCGGCTGCCCGACGTGTACACGGGGGAGGAGTTCGCCCAGCGCTACGTCGCGGCCTTCGACGACGTGCTGGCCCCGGTCTTCGCCGTCCTCGACTGCCTCCCCGGCTACCTGGATCCGGCCCTGGCACCCGGGGACTTCCTCGGCTGGCTCGGCCGCTGGGTCGCCGCCGACCTGCCGGACTTCGATCCGCTCCACCCGCTGGACCAGCACCGGGAGTTGGTGGCGGGGGCGGTCCAGCGCCACCGCGAGTCGGGCACGGTCCGCGGCCTGACCAGACAGCTCCGGCTGCTCGGCATCGAGGCGCAGGTGACCGAGAGCGGCGGTTCGAGCTGGTCGGCGAGCCCGAACGGACCGCTGCCCGGGTCGGCGCGGGCCGAACTCGTCATCCGGGTCGCGGCCGGCGCCGGCGGGCCCGCGACCGTGCACCTGGTCGAGGACCTGGTGCAGCGCACCTGCCCGGCGCACGTGCCCTACCGGGTCGAAGCGGCGGGTGGGTGACGGTCCGTCGCGCTTCCCGATCGGGCAGCCTTCGATGCCCCCGGACCGGGCTCGGCGTCCGCTCCGGCCCGGGGACGCGCGGGGCTACCGTACGCCGGTGAGCACCTGGACTTCTCTCGAACCGGCCTCGACCACGGTGGAGGCCGGCACGACCGCCACGGTCTCGTTGCGCCTGCGCAACACCGGTGACGTGGTCGAGGAGTACCGGTTCGTCCCGGTGGGGGAGCCGGCGCCGTGGGCCCGGGTGGAGCCGGCCTCGGTGAAGCTCTACCCGGGCACCGGCACCACCGTCCAGCTGCACTTCGACGTGCCGCGCAGCTCCGACGCGGCGGCCGGCCCGCACCCGTTCGCCCTGCAGGTGCTGCCCTCCGAGCAGCCGGAGGCGGTCGTGGTGGTCGAGGGTGTGCTGTCCGTGCTGCCGTTCGGCGAGCTGCGCGCCGAACTGGTCCCGCCCGTCTCCAAGGGCCGGTTGCGTGCCCGGCCGCAGCTGGCCGTGGACAACCTGGGCAACACGCCGGTCACCGTGTCGCTGGCCGGCAAGGACGCCGGCAACCAGCTGGACTTCGAGTTCCAGCCGTCCTCGCTGCGGATCCAGGCGGGCCGGGCGGCCTTCGTCCGGGTCTCCGCCAGGACGCAGCGGATCCGCTGGTTCGGCGTCAAGCAGGTGCTGCCGTTCTCCGTGAACGTGCTGCGGTCCGGACTGGCGCCGCTGCCCGTCGAGGGGACGTACGCCCACTCCGCGGTCCTGCCGAGGTGGTTCCCCCGGCTGTTCGCCGTGCTGGGCGCGATCGTGGCCGCCTGCGTCGCGCTCTGGATGCTCGCCAAGCCCTCGGTGACCAGCGCCGCCACCGCGCTGAGGACGCAGACGGCGACGCTGCAGCCCGTCGACGCCGGCAGCCCCCTGCCGCCGCAGCCGACCACCGGCGGGGGCGGGCAGCCGGCCCCCGGCAACGCCGCGCCCCCGCAGCCGGGCGGGCCGGTGGCACCCGACGCCGGGAACCCGGCCGCGCCGCAGGCGGCGGGTCCGACGCCGCTCGCACCCGGTCCCGGCGCGAACCCGGTCCCGGCGGCTCCGGGCGGTGGCGGCGGTGGCGGCGGTGGCGCGCCGGGTGGCGGTGGTGGCGCGCCGGGTGGTGGCGGTGGTGGCGGCAGCACCCCGGAGGCCATGACGCTGCTGCAGTTCCCGATCACCAGCGTCAACGCCACACCCACCAGCCCCAACCTGTTCGTGCAGTTCGCCCAGGACCGACTGGTGAGCCTGTCGAGCGGCAACCGGTGCAAGCTCGCGCGCGGCAGCTTCCGGACCGGGGTGATGGACCAGAACACGGTGAACGCGCTCGCCTGCTTCCAGCGGGACACCGACACCCACGGCACCCGGCCCGGCAACATCGCCAGGAGCGACCAGTCCGGAACGCTGGGCCGGGCGACCATGGCCGCCCTGGAGGCCTTCCCGGTCATCCGCGACATCCACAGCATCAACAGCAACGCGCAGCCCGACTACCAGATCTCCTGCGCCACGGCGGCCCTGATGTGGGCCGACCAGACCTCGCTGACCGCCACCCAGCTCCAGCAGCAGATCGGCTTCACCCAGCAGTTGATCAAGGTCCTGACCAGCGGGAGCGCCGAGCCGATCAGCCCCTACAACGAGGACTTCGCCAACGCGGTCCGGAAGTACCAGGCGGACATGGCCCCGCAGAAGCCGCTGAACGACTCGGACGACGTCGCCAACGCGCTGATCGGCGGCTGGGTCGTGCAGCCCACCACCCAGGGCACCATCCAGGAGCCGCCCAGCAGCGGCACCGGCTGGCCGGGCGTCTACCAGGGCTGACCTTCGCCCGGCGACCCCGGCCGGGGCCGCCGGCGGTCCGGACGGGCCGGCCGGTCAGCCGGCGCCGCTCAGGCCAGCAGCCGCTCGAAGAGCGGGGCGATCAGCGGTACCTGGGCCTCCACGAGCTCCCACCCCGCCAGGGCGGCCCGCTCCGCCAGGGCGCGGCGGCAGACCGCCCACGCCCGCGCCTCCGCCTGCCCGAGGCCGTCCGCGACCACGAAGAGTCCCAGCACCGGGTGGGGCCGGGCCCGGGGGTGGGCCACCACGTGCTCGAGCTGATCCGTCGCGTGGGCGCAGGAGCGCACCAGGGCCGCGGCGTCGGTGGGCAGTTCGGCCCCCGACGGACCCCGCAGGCAGGCGTGAACGAGATACATGCGGTGAGTCTGGCAAGCCAGTCATCTGGTGCGCCAGGTGACCAACCGGGACTCTTCCGGCCGTGGCCGGAAGAGTCCACCGGCCGGCCGGTCGCGGGCTCCGACATGCCCGGGAGCGGGGACTGTGTGACGCTGGTGCGGAGCTGTCCTGCCGCCGGTGCCCCACTCGGGCGTCGGCCGTCGGAAGGGTCTGTCCGTGGCCACGATCCCGTACCCGCAGTCCACGCTCCTCCCGCTCCGCGGCGCCGGCCCGGAGCCCGCGCCGCCCGGCCGGCGCCGATCCCGACGGCGGCGCGGCCGGGTGCTCGTCGTCGGCGTCGGGCTGACCGCGCCGGTGCTGCTCTCGGTCCTACTGACCGCCGCCGCCCAGGCCGCGCCCGGTTCGGCGGTGCCGCCGTGGGTGGGGGCGAGCGCCGCGCCCAGCCCCGGGGACGCCCCCGGCACGCCGTCCGCCGGGCCCACCGACCCGCCGGGTCCGTGGTCCGCCGAGCACCGGACGTACCACTGGGCCGCGCACCGTCCGGCCGGCCCGCCCCGGCACCGGGTCCGCCGGTGGCACGCCGCGCCGGACGGCCCCGCCAGGCACGGCGCGGGGGGCTCCGACGGCACCCCCGACCCGGCGCTGGCGGCCGGGCCGGAGCCCCCCGCGCCCACCCCTGCGGTGGAGGGCGGCCCGCCCGCGGCCCCCGCGCCCGTGACGCAGACCGCCGCGCACGGGAACGATCCCTCCGACCTGCAGTTCCCGCTCGGCGCGGGCCTCGGGCTGATCGGCGCCGGCCTGGCCCTGGTGGGGCTGCGGCTGCGCCGGAGCTGAACCGGCCCGGATCGGGAATCCGGGCCGGCCGGTGCTCGGTTGACCCTCCGGAGCGCCGAAGCATATGAAGGAGCTATGACTAATCCGCGGAACGAACGGCCGCAGCAGGAGCCGCATCAGGCGTCGACGGGAGCGGACGGGACGGCACAGGGCGTCCCGCCGCAGGTGCTGATCGTCGGGCCGGACGGGATGGCGGTCGGCGGGGCCGACGGCCGGGGCTTCGGCCGCTCCGGCGACGGCGAGGAGCCGCGGGAACTTCCGGTGACCGAGATGGTCGAGCAGCCGGCCAAGGTGATGCGCATCGGCAGCATGATCAAGCAGCTGCTGGAGGAGGTCCGGGCGGCTCCCCTCGACGAGGCCAGCCGGGTCCGGCTGAAGGACATTCACGCCAGCTCCATCAAGGAGCTGGAACTGGGTCTGGCGCCCGAGCTGGTCGAGGAGTTGGAGCGGCTCTCGCTGCCCTTCACCGACGACACCGTCCCCACCGAGGCCGAGCTGCGGATCGCCCAGGCCCAGCTGGTCGGTTGGCTGGAGGGCCTGTTCCACGGCATCCAGACCGCGCTGTTCGCCCAGCAGATGGCGGCCCGCGCCCAGTTGGAGCAGATGCGCCGGGCGCTGCCGCCCGGCAGCCCGGGGGCGGAGCACGACTTCGAGGAGCCGGGCGAGAACCGCGGCTTCCGGTCCGGTCCGTACCTCTGAACCGCTGACGAACCGCGGGGCCTGGCGGGTCGGTCCTTGTAGGAACGGTCTGCGAACGGTGCGGGAACGGCCGGGGCGGGCCGCCGAGCCGGACCGCCCCGGCAGCCCTGGCGGTCCGCGTCGTCGCCGGGTGCCGATACCCTGACCCCTGTCGGTGGCCGCGACGGCCGCCGGCCGGGTCGGGCCGCCTCGGCGGGCCGCCGGGAGCGGCTCTGACGGGCCGTTCGGCATCACCCGGCAGCGCAGCCGATCAGAGCATCCGATCAACCACGTCGCGGCACCGGTGTCCGGCCGTGCCGAGGGGGAAGCAGAGGACCATGACCGAGGACGGCAGCACCCTGCAGGGCCACCCTCAGCAGCACGCGCTGGGCAACGGCAGGTACGTCCTCCGGCACCTGCTGGGTCAGGGCGGGATGGCCTCCGTGCACCTGGCCCACGACACCGTGCTGGACCGCCAGGTGGCGGTGAAGACGCTCCACACCGACCTGGGCCGCGAGTCGTCCTTCCGGGAGCGCTTCCGCCGCGAGGCGGTGGCGGTGGCCCGGCTCCAGCACACCAACATCGTCGCGGTCTTCGACAGCGGCGAGGAGTTCGCGCCGGACGGCTCGACCGTGCCGTACATCGTGATGGAGTACGTCGAGGGCCGCTCGCTGCGCGACGTGCTGAACGACGCGATCGCCCAGCACGGCGCGATGCCCACCGAGCAGGCGCTGAAGATGACCGCCGCGGTGCTGGCCGCCCTGGACACCTCGCACGACCAGGGCCTGGTGCACCGCGACATCAAGCCGGGCAACGTCATGGTCAACACCAAGGGCGTGGTCAAGGTGATGGACTTCGGCATCGCCCGCGCGATGCAGTCCGGTGTCACCTCGATGACCCAGACCGGCATGGTGGTCGGCACCCCGCAGTACCTCTCGCCGGAGCAGGCGCTCGGCAAGAGCGTGGACGCCCGTTCCGACCTCTACTCGGTCGGCTGCATGCTCTTCGAACTGCTGACCGGACAGCTGCCCTTCGACGGTGACTCGCCGTTCTCGATCGCCTACAAGCACGTCCAGGAGGAGCCGCCGCCGCCGTCCACCCTGAACCGGGCGGTCAGCCCGGCGGTGGACGCGCTGGTCGCCCGCGCGCTGCGGAAGGACCCGGCGCACCGGTTCCCGACCGCGGAGGCGATGCGCGAGGAGGTCGAGCGGGTCGCCGCGGGCGAGCGGGGCGGCAACCCGCTGCAGCCGAGCACCCCGCTGGTGATCAACCAGGGCCCGCGGGCCGCCCACGCGTCCCCCTCGCTGACCGGCTTCCCGCAGGTCGCCGGCGACATCCGGACGCCGCAGCCGCACGTCCAGCAGCCGTACCAGCCGGCCACCCCGCCGCCGTACGGTCCGCAGACGCCGCCGCCGGCCTTCCCGCAGGCGCAGCAGCCGTTCCAGCCGCAGCCGCAGCCGCAGTACCAGACCCCGCGGCCGCAGCAGTACCCGACGCCGCAGCCGGCCTTCCCGCAGCAGCAGATGCCGGCGCCGGCGCCGGTCGCCCCGCGGCCCGCACCCGCGCCGTACCAGCAGGCCCGCCCGGTGCCCGCGAACAACAGCGGGTGCTCGACGGCGCTGGTGGTGATCGGAGTGATCGTCGGCGTGTTCGTGCTGATCGTGATCATTGCCGCGATCGTGGCAACCAAGGCCAAGGACAACTCGTCCACCACGGATGGGGCGGTGCGGCCCGCCGTGGTGGCCGCGCGGTTGTCCGGGGGCCCCGGACAGGGTTTCTGAACGCATTCCGCGCCCGGGTGTCCGAGGCGGTAGCGTTCTGGAGGAGTGAATCGAGTAGGGCGGCCGCGACCAGAGCGTCGGCCCGGGGCGAGGAGTAATGGCACAGACGCAGCAGCCGGGCGACGGCGAGGGCGAGCACGTCCCGGGCACCGGCGCCGGCTCCGAGCAGGACGATGCCACCCGCGAGACGCCCCGGCTGCCCGAGCCGGAGGCGGACGGCGAGGTGGACGCCACGGCCGAGACGCACGTCGTCCGGCAGCCCCCGGTCTTCGACGGCCCGGCCACCCCGGGCCGGGGCACCGCCGCGCCGCTCGGCACGCTGGGGGGCGGCCGCTACCGGCTGACCCACCGGCTCGGCCGGGGCGGCATGGCCGAGGTGCTGGCGGCCCAGGACGTCCGGCTCGGCCGGACCGTCGCGGTCAAGCTGCTCCGCCCGGAGCTGGCCCAGGACGACGTCGCCCGGCTCCGGTTCACTCGTGAGGCGCACGCCGTCGCGGCGCTCAACCACCACTCGATCGTCGCGGTCTACGACACCGGCGAGGAGCTGGTCGGCACCGAGTCGACGCCGTACATCGTGATGGAGCTGGTCGAGGGCCGGACCGTCCGCGAGCTGCTGGTCGACGAGGAGGCGCCGCCGGTCGACCAGGCGCTGATCATCATCGCCGGCGTGCTGGAGGCGCTGGACTACAGCCACCGCAACGGCATCGTGCACCGCGACATCAAGCCGGCCAACGTGTCCATCACGCTGACCGGCGCGGTCAAGGTGATGGACTTCGGCATCGCCCGGGCGCTCACCGGCGCGACCAGCACGATGACCCAGACCGGCATGGTGATGGGCACCCCCCAGTACCTCTCGCCGGAGCAGGCGCTCGGCAAGCCGGTGGACCACCGCTCGGACCTCTACGCGGCCGGCTGCATGCTCTACGAGCTGCTCACGCTGCGCCCGCCGTTCACCGGCGACACCCCGCTCTCGGTGGTCTACCAGCACGTGCAGGACGCGCCGGTGCCGCCCTCGCAGGCCAACTCCCGGGTGCCGCAGCAGCTGGACGCCCTGGTGCTGCGCTCGCTGGCGAAGAACCCGGACGAGCGGTTCCAGAGCGCCGAGGAGTTCCGCGCGCACGTGCAGCACGCGCTGCGCGAGATGCACGGCGCGGCCGGCGCCGGCTACCCGACGGTCGGCCTGCCGGGCGGTTCCGGCCAGTACGGCTACGAGGGCACGCCCAAGGACGGCACGGCGGTCACCGAGGTGTTCGGCGCGGCCGGGCGGCCCGCCGACCCCACCGCGCTGCTGCCCTACCCGAACGGCGGCGCCACCGGCTACCAGACGCCGGCCACGGGCTACCAGGGCCCGGGCGGCGGGGGTGGCGGTGGCTACGGCGGCTCGGGCGGCTCCGGCGGGTCGAACGACGACGGCTACGGCGGCTCGGGCGGCGGCCGGCGCCGGGCGCTGGCCTGGGTGGCCGGGCTGGTGCTGGTGGTGGCCGGCGGGATCGGCATCGCCTTCGCGCTGAACGGCAGCAGCAGCGGTACCGGCGGCGGTGGCGGCGGCGGCGTGGTCACCACCTCGCCGGACAGCTCGGACAACTCGACGCCGCTGCTGCCCTCCACCAGCCCGTCGACCTCGCCGACGCCGACGCCGAGCCGGGCCAGCCACACGCCCAGCACGCCGCCGACCGACAGCGGCGGGGACAGCTACCCGACCGGTGGGCGGAGCTGGACCCGTAACCCGAGCGCCTCGTCGACCCCGACGGACACCGCCTCGGCCTCGGCCACGGCGTCCGCCTCGGCTCCGGTGTCGACCCCGCCGACGCCCTCCGCGCCGGCGGAGACCACTCCGCCGGCGAGCAACCCGGCGTCGCCGCCGGCGACGAAGCCCGTCCCGCCGGTGAGTCCCCTGCCGTAGCGCACGGAACGGCGCCGCAGCCCGGTCCGGGCTGCGGCGCCGTTCGCGTGCCCGGCCCGCCCGGCTCGGGAACGCGTTCAGTTCACGAAGGCGTCCAGCACCTGCTCGTACTCCTGGCACCACCAGACCGTCTGCGCGGCGGCGGCCGGGAAGAGCGGGTCGGCCCGGGGGTCGGCCCGCTGGTAGCGCCACCGGAGCATCCAGAAGTCGTTGAGCCGCTCCCACCAGACCCGGTGCGTGGCGGCGGCCAGCTCCTCGGGCCGGGCCCCGGTGGCCTCCCGGTAGCCGCGGGCGTAGCGGCGCACCCGGGCCAGGTCGAGCTCGCCGGTCACCGGGTCGTTGAAGATCAGCGTGGCGCCGCGGACCACCTCCTCGCCGCGCGGCCGCACGCCCAGCCGGTCCCAGTCCAGCACCGCGCTCACCCGCCGCCCGTGGTGCAGCAGGTTGAGGCCGTGGAAGTCGCCGTGCACCCAGCCGGCCGGCCCGGCGGCGTCCGGCGCGGGCCGGCGGTGCCGGTGGGCCGCGAGCAGCTCGGCCCGCTCGGCCAGCCGGTCCTCGGCGAGCAGCTCGAACGGGCCGTACGGGCGGTGCCGGCGGACCAGCCCGCGCAGCTCGTCGATCAGCGCCAGGGTGGCCCGCGGGTCGGCGGTGGGCTGCCCGTCCGGTTGTACGACCAGGGCGCAGACCTCGGCGAGTGCGCCGTGCAACCGGCCGAGCAGCGTGCCCAGCTCCTCGCACTGCACCAGGTCCAGCTCGGTTCCGGGCCGGTGTTCGCCCCGGATCCAGGGGTAGAGCGCGAACCGCCGGCCGTCACAGTCGGTGACCGTGCGCCCGTCACGGCCGGCCAGCGGTGGTGCGGTCGGCAGCCCCCGGGCGTGCAGCGCGGTGGTCGCCCGGTGCTGCGCGGTGATCGCGGTGACGGTGGCGGTGGCGCGGTCCACGTAGCACTTGAGGAAGTAGACGCCGGCCGTGGTGACCACCCGGTAGCCGCGGTTGAGCAGGCCCTCGGCCACCGCTCTCGCCTCGACCAGCCGCCCGGCGCGGTAGTTGCGCAGGACCCGTGCGATCACGAACCGGGAGACCGGGGGGCTGAGCGTGCCGACCGGGGGAGCGGAGGCATCCGGTCCCTCCGATACGGTTGCGGCGTAGGTGAGTTGACTCTCTGTCACACTCGATCATCGCAGTGTCGCCGCCAACCCCGGCTCGGTTGGCGGAAATTGCCCGGTAGTGAGCGGGGTGCCGATGATCGTGCCGCGATCGGTGCCGTTGACGGAGCGTGAACTTACCTGCTCTGCCCGGTCAGTTCTGCGGGTCGCTCCTCAACCGCGCGACGTAGGCGGCCGCCTGGGTGCGCCGCGCCATGCCGAGTTTGGACAGCAGGCTGGAGACGTAGTTCTTGACCGTCTTCTCGGCCAGGTGGAGTTCACCGCCGATCTGCCGGTTGGTCATCCCCTCGCCGATCAGTTCCAGGATCCGCCGTTCCTGCCTGGTGAGTTGGGCCAGTCGCTCGTCCTCCTGGCCGGCCCCGCCCTCGCGCAGCCGGGCCAGCACCCGGCTGGTGGCCACCGGGTCGAGCAGCGACCTGCCGGCCGCGACGTCGCGCACCGCGGAGAGCAGGTCGCCGCCGCGGATCGCCTTGAGCACGTAGCCCGAGGCCCCGGCCATGATCGCGTCGAAGAGCGCCTCGTCGTCCGAGAACGAGGTCAGCATCAGGCACTTGATCCCCGGCTGCCGCGAGCGGACCTCCCGGCAGACCTCCACCCCGTTGCCGTCGGGCAGTCGAACGTCGAGCACCGCGACGTCGGGCCGGACGGCGGGGATCCGGGCGAGCGCCTCGGCGGCGGTGCCGGCCTCGCCGACCACCTCGATGTCGCCCTCGACCGACAGCAGTTCGTGAACGCCGCGGCGGACCACCTCGTGATCGTCGAGGAGGAACACCCTGATCTGTCCGTTTTCCGTCACCCCTGAATGCTCCCATAAACGGGCAGATAGGATCTATCGCCCGGACTACCCCTACGTCGAAATCTGTCCGATCCAACCCCTTACGTGAAGCGCCTCGCCCGGATAACGTGCGCAGGTGTCCTGACGGCACCGCGCGAGCGGTCTCGGACCCACCCCGTCCCCACCCAGGCCGGAACAAACTAGGACGTCCTAACGCAGGCGCGCCCAGGGCGCCTGCTGGGTAACGTTCTCGTGAGGGCGCCGTCGGAAGAGGATCACCACCTGCCACGCAGCCGTGTGCGCACACCCAGCGCGCCTTGCGAGGAGGTGACCGGACCGGTCACCGGCGACCCCGGGCGGCCGGACAGACCGAGGAGTGAACGTGACCGTCAAAAGTACGGCGAGGGCGCGCAAGAAGGCCGCCCCCGGCGTCCCTGACAACCTCCGCGCGGGGAAGGACGCCCCGGCCGAGCTCGTGCAACTGCTCACGCCGGAAGGCGACCGGGTCGAGCACCCGGACTTCCCGCTGGCCGTCACCCCGGAGGAGCTGCGCTCGCTCTACCGTGATCTGGTGCTGGTCCGCCGCTTCGACGCCGAGGCGACCGCCCTGCAGCGCCAGGGCGAGCTGGGCCTGTGGGCCTCGCTGCTCGGCCAGGAGGCCGCCCAGGTCGGCAGCGGCCGCGCGATGCGGGAGAACGACTACGCCTTCCCCACCTACCGCGAGCACGGCGTGGCCTGGTGCCGCGGGGTGGACCCGCTCAACCTGCTCGGGATGTTCCGCGGCGTGAACCACGGCGGCTGGGACCCGAACGAGAAGAACTTCCACCTCTACACGATCGTGATCGGCTCGCAGACCCTGCACGCGACCGGCTACGCGATGGGCATCACCAAGGACGGCGCCGAGGACGCGGTGATCGCCTACTTCGGCGACGGCGCCTCCAGCCAGGGTGACGTCAACGAGGCCTTCACCTTCGCCTCGGTCTACAACTCGCCGGTGGTCTTCTTCTGCCAGAACAACCAGTGGGCGATCTCCGAGCCGACCACCACGCAGACCCGGATCCCGCTCTACCGCCGGGCCTCCGGCTTCGGTTTCCCCGGTGTCCGGGTGGACGGCAACGACGTGCTGGCCTGCCTGGCGGTGACCCGCTGGGCGCTGGACCACGCCCGCAGCGGCAACGGCCCGGTGCTCATCGAGGCCTTCACCTACCGGATGGGCGCGCACACCACCTCGGACGACCCGACCCGCTACCGCGAGGCCGAGGAGACCGAGGCCTGGCGCGCCAAGGACCCGATCTCCCGGCTCAAGGCCCACCTGGAGCGCGAGGAGCTGGCCGACGAGGAGTTCTTCGCCGCGGTCGAGGCGGAGAGCGAGACCCTCGGTCTGCGGGTGCGCGAGGGCGTGCGCTCGATGCCGGATCCGGACCCGACCCTGATCTTCGACCATGTGTACGCCGAGCCGCACTCGCTGGTCAGCGAGGAGCGGGCCGAGTACGTCGCGTACGCGGAGTCCTTCGAGGGCGGGGAGTAATCGATCATGTCCAAGCTCACCATGTCGAAGGCCATCAACGAGGGCCTGCGCGCGTGTCTGGAGACCGACCCGAAGACCCTGGTGATGGGTGAGGACGTCGGCAAGCTCGGCGGCGTCTTCCGGGTCACCGACGGCCTGCAGAAGGACTTCGGCGAGGACCGGGTGATCGACACCCCGCTCGCCGAGTCCGGGATCGTCGGGACGGCGATCGGCCTGGCGCTGCGCGGCTACCGGCCGATCGTGGAGATCCAGTTCGACGGGTTCGTCTACCCGGCCTTCGACCAGATCGTCTCCCAGCTCGCCAAGATGCACGCCCGCGCGCTCGGGCACGTCAAGATGCCGGTCACGGTCCGGATCCCGTACGCGGGCGGCATCGGCGCCGTCGAACACCACAGCGAGTCGCACGAGGCGTACTTCGCGCACACCGCCGGCCTGCGGGTGGTCACCCCGTCCAACCCGGACGACGCCTACTGGATGCTCCGCCAGTCGGTGGAGTGCGACGACCCGGTGATCTTCCTGGAGCCGAAGGCCCGGTACTGGGACAAGGCCGAGATCGGCTCGGCGGCCGCGCTGGACCTGCACGCCGCCCGGGTGGTCCGCCCCGGCACCGACCTGACGCTGCTCGCCTACGGGCCGATGGTCAAGGTCTGCCTGGAGGCCGCCGCGGCCGCCGAGGAGGACGGCCGCCGGCTCGAGGTGGTCGACCTGCGCTCGCTCTCCCCGGTGGACTTCGCCACCCTGGAGGCCTCGGTCAAGCGCACCGGCCGGGCCGTGGTGGTGCACGAGGCACCGGTCTTCATGGGCATGGGCGCCGAGCTGGCCGCCCGGCTGACCGAGAAGTGCTTCTACCACCTGGAGGCCCCGGTGCTCCGGGTCGGCGGCTACCACGCGCCGTACCCGCCGTCCCGGGTGGAGGAGCAGTTCCTGCCCGACCTGGACCGGGTGCTGGACGCCGTCGACCGCGCGCTGGCGTTCTGAGAGAGGCGACCATGAGCACCGATGTTCGCGCGCTGCGCGAGTTCAAGATGCCCGACGTCGGCGAGGGGCTGACCGAGGCCGAGATCCTCAAGTGGTACGTCCAGCCCGGGGACACCGTCGCCGACGGGCAGGTCGTCTGCGAGGTGGAGACCGCGAAGGCCGCGGTGGAGCTGCCGATCCCGTTCAACGGGACGGTCGAGGCGCTGCACTTCCCCGAGGGCACCACGGTCGACGTCGGCACCGCGATCATCGCGATCGCGGTGGAGGGGGCCACCCCGGCCCCGGCCGCCCCGCCGGCGCCCGCCGCTGCCGCCGCCCCGGCGGAACAGCCGGAACGCCGCGAGGTGCTGGTCGGCTACGGGCCGCGCACCGGCAGCGTCCAGCGCCGGGCCCGCCGTACCGTCGTCGCCGCCGCCCCGGCCGCGGTCACCCCGGCCGCGCCGGCCCCGGTCGCCGCGCCCGTGCCCGCCCCGGCGGCCGTGGTGGCCACCGAGCGCCCGCTCGCCAAGCCGCCGGTCCGCAAGCTGGCCAAGGACCTGGGCATCGACCTGCGCACGGTCCTGCCGACCGGCCCGGACGGGATCATCACCCGCGAGGACGTGCACGCCGCCGCCGCTCCGCCGGCCGCCGCCCCCGCCGCGGTGGCCGCCGAGGCGGCTCCGACCGAGGCGGCGGCCGCCGTCCCGGCCGGGGTGGACCAGCGGATCCCGGTCAAGGGCGTCCGCAAGGCCACCGCCCAGGCGATGGTGGCCTCCGCCTTCACCGCCCCGCACGTCACCGAGTTCGTCCAGGTCGACGTGACCCGCACCATGAAGCTGGTCCGCAAGCTCAAGGAGAGCGGCGAGCTCGGCCCCGGCGTCCGGGTCAGCCCGCTGCTGCTGGTCGCCAAGGCCCTGCTCACCGCGATCAGGCGGCACCCGGAGATCAACGCCAGCTGGGACGAGGCCAACCAGGAGATCGTCCTCAAGGGCCAGGTCAACCTGGGGATCGCCGCGGCCACCCCGCGCGGCCTGATCGTGCCGAACATCAAGAACGCCGGCGCGCTCACCCTGGCCGGCCTCGCGATCGAGCTCGGCGTCCTGGTCGACACCGCGCGGCAGGGCAGGACGGCGCCGGCCGACATGACCGGCGGCACCGTCACCATCACCAACGTCGGCGTCTTCGGCGTGGACACCGGCACCCCGATCCTCAACCCCGGCGAGGCCGCCATCCTGGCCTTCGGCGCGGTCCGGGAGCTGCCCTGGGTGCACAAGGGCAAGGTGGTCCCGCGTCAGGTCACCACGCTGGCGCTCTCCTTCGACCACCGCCTGGTCGACGGCGAGTTGGGCTCCAAGGTGCTGGCCGACACCGCGGCCATCCTGGAGCAACCGAAGCGCCTGCTCACCTGGGGCTGACCCGGGAGCGTCGCGACCGGCCCCGGGACACCCGTCCCGGGGCCGGTCCCGTGCCGGGGTGCGTTGCGCCGTTCCGGTGAGATCTCCGATCGAAAGTCAGATGATCTGTTCGGGCGGGGTACCTCTTGGTGACCCTCCACCCGAGCGCCCGCCGGGTGACCGGAGCACCGAGGACCATCCGTATGGCGCCTGGCAACCCTGGCCGTCTCATCCGGAGTCTGGCCGCACTCGCCCTGCTCGCGGCAGCCGTGCTGCCCACCGCCCTGGAGGCGGCCGGGCCGGCACCGTTCACCGTGATCGGCCCCGCCACCGGCGGGGTGACCGACCGCGCGGTCCCCCCGCACGGCCCCGGCGGCGCGGTCGGCGCGCGGGTCCGCCGCCTCGGTGCCGCCCCCACCGTGGACATACGCCGGACGGGTGAGCCGGGGAACCGGATCACCCTGGTGCTGCTCGGCGACGGCTACACGGCCGCCCAGCAGGACCTCTTCCGGCAGCAGGCCGACCAGGCCTGGCGCTCGCTGATGGAGATCGAGCCGTTCCGCAGTTACCAGGGGTACTTCAACATACGGCGGGTGGAGGTGGTCTCCCCGGTCGCCGGGATAGCCGAGGGGCAGGGCAAGGGGCACAAGCCCGTCACCCCGTTGGGCATGCACTTCTGGTGCGAGGGCACCGCGCGGCTGCTCTGCGCCGACGAGGTGGCGACCGCGCGCTACGCGGGGGCGGGGGAGGGGCCGCAGTACCTGATCGCGCTGGCCAACTCCACCGAGTACGGCGGCGCCGGGGGCACCGGGGTGACCACGCTGGCGGGCGGCAGCCCGGACGCCGGCCGGATCATCCAGCACGAGATCGGACACACCGTCGGCGACCTGGGTGACGAGTACGACACCGCCCCGCACGACGCGGACTACCCGAACCTCTCCACCCAGGGTGCCGACGTGATGCGCCGCGACCACCTCAAGTGGTG
Organism: Kitasatospora sp. NPDC052896; assembly: GCF_044547075.1. Lineage (NCBI taxonomy): Bacteria > Bacillati > Actinomycetota > Actinomycetes > Kitasatosporales > Streptomycetaceae > Kitasatospora > Kitasatospora sp. NPDC052896. The sequence goes on along the minus strand of NZ_JBITZU010000001.1, from coordinate 947,034 downwards.
GCGCTGGCTGGGTGCCCAGTCGCCGGACGGCGGCGGCCTGGTCGGCGCCTACCGCAGCGCCAACGGGATCTACCGGCCGACCCCCGACTCGGTGATGCGCACCCTGGGCGGTACCTACAACCTCCCCTCACGTGAGGCGATCATCGAGGAGATCTACCGCCGGGTGAACCCGCTGGACGGCGTCTCGCCCAACCCCGGCGACGTCGGCGGCCGGCCCCGGCTGACCGTCCGTCCGCTGCCGCTGAGCGGCGGCCGGCAGCTCTCGGTGGTCTGGCGGGTGGACGGCCGCGAGGTGCGCCCGCAGGCCTCGGACGGCACCTGGTTCGACCCGGCGGCCCTGCCGCTGCTGCCCGGCCAGCGGGTGACGGTCAGTGCGACGGTGCGCGACACCACGGACTGGGTGCGCGACGAGGACTTCCGCAACCAGCGGATGACCCGGACCGTGAACTGGGTACTCACCGGATGAACTGATGGGATGACTAGTCTGGGCGCACTATGACCGTGGAACCCGGCCCGACCCGTACCTCCGCTCTCATTCCCGCTCCCCGGACCACCGGGCCCTCCGCCGCCGGGAGCGGCCCCGCCGAGCCGCCCGGCGGCCGGGCGGCCTGGTGCGCCTGGGGGATCGCGGTCAGCGTCTACGTCCTCGCGGTGATCCACCGCACCAGCCTCGGGGTGGCCGGGCTGGACGCCGCCCACCGCTTCGGCATCGGTGCCTCCCAACTCTCCGCCTTCTCGATCCTCCAGGTGCTGGTCTACGCGGCCATGCAGGTGCCGGTCGGCCTGCTGGTCGACCGCTTCGGCCCGCGCCGGGTGCTGCTGCTCGGGGTGCTGCTGCTCAGCGTCGGCCAGCTGGCCTTCGCCTTCAGCCCCTCGTTCGCCCCGGCGCTGGCCTCCCGCGCGGTGCTGGGCTGCGGCGACGCGATGACCTTCATCAGCGTGCTGCGGATCTCCGCCCGGTGGTTCCCGGCCGCCCGCAACCCGCTGGTCGCCCAGCTCACCGGGCTGGCCGGGATGGGCGGCAACCTGATCACCACCGTGGTGCTCGCCCAGGCCCTGCACACCGAGGGCTGGACCACCACCTTCACCGCCGTCGCGCTGCTCGGGGTGGGCGTCTTCGCGCTGGTCGCGCTGCTGCTGCGGGAGACCCCGGACGGCTCGCCGGCCCCTGGGCCCGAGGCCCCCGACGCCGCGCGGCCGCCGGTACGGGCCCAGGTCCGGCAGTCCTGGCGGCAGCCCGCCACCCGGCTGGGCCTCTGGGTGCACTTCACCACCCAGTTCCCGGCCAACGCCTTCGCCCTGCTCTGGGGGCTGCCCTACCTGGTGGAGGGTCAGGGGATGGGCCGGGGCGAGGCGGGTGGCCTGCTCACCCTGCTGGTCTTCAGCAACATGTTCTTCGGGCTGCTCTTCGGCCGGCTGCTCAACCGCGGCCCGCGGGCCCGGATGCCGATCGTGCTGACCACGATCGCCGCCACCGGCGGCTGCTGGGCGGCGGCGCTGGCCTGGCCGGCCGGGCGCCCGCCGCTCTGGCTGCTGGTCACGCTGCTGCTGGTGATGGGCAGCAACGGCTCGGCCTCGCTGGTCGGCCTCGACTACGCCCGCTCGCACAACCCGCCGGAGCGGCTGGGCACCGCCTCCGGCATCGTCAACATGGGCGGCTTCCTGGCCACGATGATCACGCTCTTCGGGATCGGCGTGCTGCTCGACGCGCTCTCCCCGGCCGGCGCTTCGAGCTACTCGGCCCAGGCGTACCGGGTGGCGTTCTGCTGGATGTACGTCCCGCTGCTGGTGGGCACCGTGATGATCCTGCGGCTGCGCCGCCGGCTGCCCACCGGGTAGCGGGCAGCCGGCGGGCCGTCAGGGGGTGACCGCGAAGTGGGCCAGGATCCGGCCGGCCAGCTCCTCGTCGCCCTCGATCCGCACCCGGTCGGCGACCGCCTCCGGGCGGACCCGTCCGCAGGCGAGCCGCAGGAAGGTCTCCCAGTCCAGGCCGAACTGGACGTCCGGGCCGAGGGTGATCCGGCTGTCCAGCGTCCCCCGCCCGCGCTCGTCCACCCGGACGGTGCGCAGGAACTCCAGCGGACCGGTGACGTCGAAGGCCACCGTGCTCCCGGCCGGCGCGCCGGCCCGCTTGGCGACCACCTTGGGCAGCTGGGCCAGCAGGTGGTCGCGGCTCAGCTGGGCGCCCGGCGAGTCCAGGCCGCCGGGCAGGCCCAGCGCGCGCCGCAGGTCCTGCTCGTGCACCCAGACGTCGAAGGCGCGCATCAGCAGCAGCCGCGCGTAGGGCAGCTCGATCGAGGCCGGACCGAGCGGCAACCGCACCACGTCGTCGGCCTGGTGCTTGGCGTCCCGCAGCATCCGCGCCCGCCGGATGATCACGTACTCCAGCTCCGCGGTCATCTCCGGCGGGGTGTGGCAGCGGCGCTTGTCGACCGGCAGTTCGAGGTAGCGGGAGAGGTCGTCCTTGACGTGCCGCAGGTCGCTGGGGAGCGAGTGGATCGGGCGCGGGTCGCCGAGCAGCTCGGACTCGATCGCGATCACGTGCGAGACGATGTCCCGGACCGACCAGCCCGGGCACTCGGTCGGCCGGTTCCAGGAGTCGGCGGGCAGCGTGCCCATCAGCGCCGATATGGACTCGATGGACTGCGTCCAGGCATCGGTGTAGGCCTGCACGGTCTGGTTGTCGGTCACGGGATCTTCTCCGGCCCCTCCGTCGCTGCTGCACCCGCGCCCGCGGCCGAAAACCGGTCCTGCCGGCTCCCGGACGCGCGCGCTAAGCGCACGTTACGCTGCCGGGTGACAGCAGGGCAGCGCTTTCGAGTGACGATCGTAGGTCTCTTGTCGTGGACGGTGGTAGTGTGCGCGCCTCTTTGATCCAACTCTCCGTGTCGGACTCCGAGCCGGTGGCCGAACGGCGGGCCCGCGTCGCCGCCCTGGTCCGCGCGCAGCAGGACGCCGACCTGGTGGTGCTGCCCGAGCTGTGGCCGCTCGGTGGCTTCGCCTACGACGCCTGGTCGACCGGCGCCGAGCCGCTGGACGGCCCGACCGTCGAGGCGATGTCGGCCGCCGCCCGCGCGGCCGGGGTCTGGCTGCACGCGGGTTCGATCGTGGAGCGCGACCCGGACGGGCCGATCTACAACACCTCGCTGCTCTTCGCGCCGAGCGGCGACCTGGCGCACACCTACCGCAAGATCCACCGGTTCGGCTTCGACAGCGGCGAGGCGATCGCGATGGGCGCCGGGCAGGAGATCGTCACCGCCACCACCGACCTCGGCGTGCTGGGCCTGGCGACCTGCTACGACCTGCGCTTCCCCGAGCTGTTCCGGGCCCTGCTGGACGCCGGCGCCGAGCTGCTGGTGGTCCCGGCGGCCTGGCCGGAGCGGCGCCGCGAGCACTGGACGCTGCTCGCCCGGGCCCGCGCGGTGGAGGAGCAGGCGTACGTCCTGGCCTGCAACACCGGCGGCACCCACGCTGGGGTCGAGCAGGCCGGCCACAGCCTGGTGGTGGACCCCTGGGGCCGGGTGCTGGCCGAGGCCGGGCCGGGCGAGGAGGTGCTCACCGTGGAGTTCGACCCGGCCGAGGTGGCCCGGGCCCGGCAGGAGTTCCCGGTGCTGCGGGACCGGCTGCTCGGCATCCCGGCGCCCGTGCAACGCTGACCCGGGGCGGGGGCCGGTCGGGCCGGCGCGGGGATTTGAGAGGATGATGGCCTTTCGCCCCGCCCGGGCCGGACCACAGGAGGTTGGGCAGATGGCCGTCGTCGGTCAGGGGCGTTCCGCGATCCAGCGCAACAGCCTGCGCGAGCAGATCGCCGGGGCGCTGCGCGAGGAGATGATGGCCGGCCGGCTGGCGGCGGGCAGCAACTTCACCGTCAAGGAGATCGCCGAGCTGTACGGCGTCTCGGCCACCCCGGCCCGTGAGGCGCTGGTGGACCTGGCGGCGCAGGGACTGCTGCGGACCGAGCACCACCGGGGGTTCACCGTCCCGGTGCTGCTCTGGGCCGACTTCCTGGAGATCTTCGAGGCCCGGGCGATGCTCACCGACAGCGCGTTCCGCCAGCTCGGGCTGCGGGTGAGCCGGTACGACTGGTCACGGCTGACCTCGCTGCGCCGGCGGGCGGACGCGGCGGTCCGGGCCGCCCGGGCCGGCCAGCTGGATGTGATGGTCGGCTGCGACCGGCGGTTCTGGCAGGAGGTCTCGGGCTTCCTGGACAACGGGCGGATCGCCGACTACCTGGACTGGCTGCGGGTGCAGTCCTGGATGTTCGCCGCTCCCTACCTACGGGACCGCAGCGAGCCGACCGGGGTGTACTGGGACCGGCATCTCGAACTGGTGGAGCTGATCGCGTCCCGCGACCTGGCCGGCGCGCACCGGATGGTCAACGAGTACAACCTGCACTCGATCCGCCTGCTGGCCGGGCTGACCGGCGAGTCGCTGGAGCAGGTCTCGGTGCTGGCGCTGCTGACCGCCGAGCCCACCGGGACGGCCCCCGAGCCGGCCGCCGGGGAGCCGGGCGACGAGGGTGCGCCCGTCCCGCAACCCCGCGCCGAGCAGCCGGCCCCGCCTCCCGGCCCGGGCCGGTAGGGTGGTCCGGGCGTTTGCCGACGCCCGCCGACACCGCCCGGCACGGAGAGGAAAGCTGGCCGTGGCCTGCGATCTCTGGCTCGTCCCGCTCGTGGACGTACTGAGCCACAGCCCCGACAACCCGTTCCGCGACGAGCTCGCGGTCTACAACGCGGCGCTGGCCGCGCGCGGCCTGCCGGGGGTGCCGGTCTACGAGTTCGCCCCGGGGACCACCGGCGAGGTGGAGCCGATCGCGGCCTTCGACTACGACTCGCTGCACTTCCTGCGGCGGGCCTACCTGCTGCGGCTCACCGGCTTCGAGATCACCCCGGTGGACGCGCTCGGCGGCGACTACGAGCAGCTGCTGGAGATGTTCGAGAGCACCGCCGAGCAGTCGCACCTGGTCTGGCACTTCGACCACGCCGGCGCCTACGTCCCGATCGAGTTCGAGGTCCCGCTGGTGGACGAGGACCTGCTCTCCTCGGGCGGCCCGCTGGGCTCCTCGTACGGGCTGCTGCGCGAGCTGCAGCTGGTCGCGCCGGTGCTCGGCATCGATCCGCTGGACCCGCCGGCGCCGACCCGGCCGCTCAGCCCGACCGGGCTGGAGCAGCCGTTCGCCCCGCCGCTGGACGACGTGCACCCGTACGCCCGGGAGCGGCACGCCTGGGCCGGGCTGTACGCGGCGGCGACCCGCAGCCTGACCCAGGGGTCGATGGTGGTCTTCGCCTGACCGCCTGACCGCCTGACCGCCTGACCGCCGCCCGGCCCGCTACCGCAGCGGCCCCTCCGGCGGCCGCTGGCGCGGCATGGTCGGCCGGGTCCCCGGCGGCGGCAGCACCCGCACCTGCGCGCCGGAGCTGCCCTCGGTGCGCCCGCCCCAGCTCCCGGGGGCCTGGGTCGGCAGCTGGGTCATCCGGGCCCGGAACTCCAGCATCCACTCCGAGGTCTCGCTGCGGACCATGTCCGAGACGTCCTCGCAGAACCGCCGCAGCACCCCGAGGCAGCGCTCGGCGGCCTCGCCGGCCGTCCCCTCGGTCGGGCCGAGCACCTCGCGCACGCACTCCGAGGCCCAGTCGAACTGGAACGCCTCCAGCCGCCGCTGCAGGGCCTGGGCGGTGCTCACGTCGCGCATCCAGCCGGAGCTGAACCCGAACGCGCGGTCCGCGCCCAGGCAGCCGGCCGCCAGCGCCAGGCAGACGTACCCCCAGGCGGGGGCGTGCCCGAACCGGCCGGTCAGCGAGACCAGCGGCAGGGTGGCCCCGGCGACCGCGAAGCCGGCCGCGCCGAACCGCAGCAGCCGCGCGAGGCGGCGCTTCCAGACGCGGTCCCGCCGGTACCAGTCGATCGCCTCGACCGCGCGCTCCTCCGACCAGCGGTAGAGCTCCTCCAGCCGCTCGGCCGGCTCCCCCCAGTCCCCGAGCGGGAACTGGCGGGCACTCAGGTCGGCACGGCGGCGCGTGGCGGCGCGGTCCCGGCCGGCGGCGGTCGTGGTGGGCTGGTCCTCCTCGCCGACGTCCTTGCCCCAGGGGCTCTCCTCGGGCTGCATTTCGGGCTGGCTCACCTGTGGGGCTCCCTTGACGGGCCGGACCGCCCGGACCGGCCTGACTGCTGGGCGACTGCTGCGGGCACTGCTGGTACTGCCGTACTGCTGGCTGCGAGACGGCGCATGGGCGGCACTGCTGGCCATCCAACAGCACTTCTTACCGCCAAATGGGCGAGCATGCAGGCGCTTCCGGCAGGAAGACCACCCTTTCCGGGCTCAGGAACCCGTGGTGAGCGGGTTGCGGAAGTCGACGGGATTTCACTCCTCCGAGTGAGAGCCCGGTGCGCCGCGGTCATGACCCGATCCCTCGCTCGGCCGAAGATACAAAGGACGGGGCGGTTTCCGGTAGTTCCGATGGAGGTTCGCACAGCACCGGTGGACGGCCGGATTCCGCCACCGACTACCCTTGCCAACCGTGAAGGTCCTCGTCATCGGCGGCGGCGCCCGCGAACACGCCCTGTGCCGCTCCCTGTCCCAAGATCCCGCCGTCAGCGAGCTGCACTGCGCCCCGGGCAACGCCGGGATCGCGGCGGTGGCCACCGTGCACCCGGTCGACCAGCTGGACGGTGACCAGGTCACCGAGCTGGCCCGGCAGCTGGCCGCCGACCTGGTGGTGGTCGGCCCGGAGGCCCCGCTGGTGGCCGGCGTCGCCGAGCCGCTGCGGGCGGCCGGCATCCCGGTCTTCGGCCCGTCCGCCCCGGCCGCCCAGCTCGAGGGCTCGAAGGCCTTCGCCAAGGACGTGATGGCCGCCGCCGGCGTGCCGACCGCGCGTTCCTACGTCTGCGCCTCCCCGGAGGAGGCCGCCGCGGCGCTGGACGCCTTCGGAGCGCCGTACGTGGTCAAGGACGACGGCCTGGCGGCCGGCAAGGGCGTGGTGGTCACCGCCGACCGCACCGCGGCGCTGGCCCACGCGGCGGCCTGCGAGAGCGTCGTCATCGAGGAGTACCTGGACGGCCCCGAGGTCTCGCTCTTCGCGATCACCGACGGCACCACCGTGCTGCCGCTGGTCCCCGCGCAGGACTTCAAGCGGGCGCTGGACGGTGACCACGGCCCGAACACCGGCGGCATGGGCGCCTACTCGCCGCTGCCCTGGGCCCCGCCCGGCCTGGTCGACGAGGTGCTGACCACCGTGCTCCAGCCGACCGTGGACGAGCTGCGCCGCCGCGGCACCCCGTTCTCCGGCCTGCTCTACGCCGGCCTGGCGCTCACCTCGCGCGGCACCCGGGTGATCGAGTTCAACGCCCGCTTCGGCGACCCGGAGACCCAGGTGGTGCTGGCCCGGCTGCGCACCCCGCTGGCGGGCGTGCTGCTGGCCGCCGCCCAGGGCCGGCTGGCCGAGCTGGAGCCGCTGCGCTGGCGCGAGGAGGCGGCGGTCACCGTGGTGGTCGCGGCCGAGGGCTACCCGGCCGCGCCGCGCTCCGGCGACGTGATCGAGGGCCTGGCCGAGGCGGAGGCCGCCGACGGCACGGTCTACGTGCTGCACGCGGGTACCCGGACCGACCAGGACGGCCGGGTGGTCAGCGCGGGTGGCCGGGTGCTGTCGGTCACCGCGACCGGCGCCGACCTGGCGCAGGCCCGCGAGCGCGCCTACGCGGGCGTCGCGGAGATCCGGCTGGCCGGCTCCCAGCACCGCACGGACATCGCGCTGAAGGCCGCCGAGTAGGCCCTCGGTCAGGCCCCACCGGGCGCTGCGTCCCCCACCGGACGCAGCGCCCTTCCTCGTTCGCGCGCGCGTCCGCCCCCTGATCCGCCGTGGGCGAACGGTGGGTGGAATCCAGTCGTTCGAGTGAATGCGTTGGCATCCTGCTGACGTCGGCCCCCGATCGCCCGTATGGTGCGCTGCATTGCGGTGCCGCCTCGGGTGCCACCGCGGTCGCCGCCGGGTGGGTCCGCCCGCGTGGGGGGAAGCTGCTGGCAACGGGTCACCGGAAGGCATTCCTACCGGTGCCCGTGGTCCGGAATGCGTGCACTGTCACCGGGACGAGTGGAAACCGGGGCGATCCGGAACACCCACCCGGGTGCGCGCGTCGAAACTGGCAGAAGGACTGGACGGGATGTCGCGCGGCGACCGGTTGTCGCTGCCTTCCGACCGTGAACTGATCGCCCGGATCTCGAACGTCCGACTCCGAAGGGGGTGCAGCGCCGGATGGCCGCTCTCGACGCCGCGGGCGCCCGTGCCCGTGCCGTGCTGCGGATCCGCGGTCTGGCGAGGGCCGCGGCGATCCTGCCGGCCGCCGTCGCCGTGGTGCTGCTCGCCGGGCGGGTGACCGGCCGGATCGGGGCGCCCGGCGCGCCGGACGGACCCGGGTGGGACATCGCCCGCTGGGTGGTCTGCGGGATAGCCGTGGCCGCCGGGCTGGTGGCGCTGGCCGCAGCCCGGCGGCATGCCCGGGCCGTCCCGCCGCGCACCCCGGCGGTCCCGGTCCCGCCGCCGGCCGCCCCCGAGCTGTACCGGCTGATCCACGAGCTGGCCGACCGGCTCGGGGTGCCCCCGCCCTCCGCGATCGCGCTCACCCCGGACTGCGACAGCTGGCTGGAGGAGGAGCCGGTGCCACACCCCGGCCCGCGCGCGCTGCTCCGCTCCGGCCCGCCCCGGCCCGCCCCGGTGCTGGTGGTCGGCTCGCCGTTCCTCTGGTGGATGCGGGCCGGCGAGCTGCGGGCGCTGCTCGCGCCGGTGGTGGCCGGCACGGCCGCCGCCGCCGACCCGGAGATCGCCGCCGCCCGCCGCTTCGTCCGGGGCCTGGACGCCGCGTTCGGCGGCGGCCGGCAGACCCTCCCGACCCGACTGCTCGACCGGATCACCCGCGCGCTGCTGCGCGCCTGCCGGGAGGACGTCGCCGAGCTGGAGCGCGCGGCCGCCGCCGCCGCCTCCGAGCGGGCCAAGGCGGTCGACTACGGCCTGCGGGTGGCCGCCCAGGGCCAGGTCGGCCTGGCCTACGCGGGCTGGGACCGGCTGCTCACCCGGGTGGCGCTGCCCGCCTGGCGGCTCGGCCGCTGCCCGGCCCAGCTCAACGCCGGGGTGGTCGCCGCGCTGACCGAGCTGTCCCGCCGGGACCGGCTGGCCGAGGGGTACGAGAGCCGGCTCGGCGACCGGCCCGCCTGTGACCTGCTGGAGGAGCCGGGCGGGATGGACGCGGCGGTCTCGCTGCTGGCCGCCGAGCTGTTCCACGGTCCGGTCGCCGGCCACCGCGCCGACCTGGACTGGGCGGACTACCCCGAGCAGGTGGTGGACCGCGGCTGGCGGCTGCAGGCGATCTCGGTGCAGGAGGCGCTGGACGCGGTGGCGCCGGCCGAGCCGGGGCTGCCCGGGGAGACCGGCCGGGCGGCGCCGACGCTGGCCCGGCTGCTGGCCGTGCTGGCCGCCGGCCGGGGCGCCGAGCTCGCCCGGGCACTGGCCTCGGCCCGTCCGGAGCCGGTCGCCCCCGGCGGCGCCGAGCGCGGCGGGCGGGAGCTGCTGGCCGACTGCGTGACGGCGATGGTCTGCTGCGCCGCGGTGGACACCGCGGGCGCCCGCCCCGGCCTGGACTGGCTGGACGGCCCGGTGCTGCTGCTCGGCGGAGTGCGCCGCAACGACCTCGCCGACCCGGTGGTGGCGGCGGTCGAGCAGGGCGAGGCGGGTCCGCTGCGGGCCTGGCTGGAGGCGGCCGGGGTCCGGGTGGAGAAGCCGGTCCGACTCGGCTGAGCCCACCGCCCGTGCCTCCCTGGGCAGTTGCCACCAGTTGCTACCGTTGGGTGACGCAGCGCCAGGACTCTGTGGTGTGCTGGTCGGCACGCACATAGCGGCGGCACGTGCCGCCGGGGGGACAGGGAGGGCGTGTGGACAGGGAGTCGGGTCGCCGCTGGGAGTCCGGGACGCTGGCGCACGGTGTCGCGGACCCGTTCGGCCAGGGGCCGCTGCCCTGGCTGCGCAGTCCTGACCAGTACCTCGCGGGCACCGAGGGCGCGGTCCCCTGGTACGTGAGCACCGACGCGCCGGGCCAGCGTCCGCTGCCGGCCGCCAGCCACCCCGGGGGCGCCTCCCAGCCGCCGGGCTGGGGGACGGTCGGCACCCCGCGCAGCGCCAACGACGTGGAGCAGCAGATCAAGGGCTTCGCCTCGGCCGGGGTGATCCACCCCGGCGGCTCGGTCGACTTCCGGATCACGGTGCACCCGCCGCGCGAGTTCATCGTGGACGTCTACCGGATCGGCCACTACGCGGGTGCCGGCGCCCAGCACATGACGGCCAGTCCGCTGATCCCCGGTCTCCAGCAGCCCCCGCCACTGGTGGTGGGGCGGACCGTCAGCTGCCACCACTGGTGGCACTCCTGGCGCCTGCAGATCCCCGTGCACTGGCGCCCCGGCGCGTACGTCGCGGTGCTCACCACGGCGGACCAGCGGCACCGCAGCCACATCCCGTTCACCGTCCGGGACCAGCCCGCCACCGGCCCCTCCGCCGAGCTGCTGCTGGTCCTGCCGGACGTCACCTGGCAGGCGTACAACCTGTTCCCGGAGGACGGCCGGACCGGCGCCAGCCTCTACCACGCCTGGGACGAGCAGGGCGGGCTGGTCACCGAGGCGGACGCGGCGGTCACCGTCTCCTTCGACCGCCCGCACGCCGGCGCCGGCCTGCCGCTGCACGTCGGCCACGCCTACGACTTCATCCGCTGGGCCGAGCGCTACGGCTACGACCTCGCCTACGCGACCGCCACCGACCTGCACGCCGGCCTGGTCGAGCCGTCCCGGCACCGGGCGCTGGTCTTCCCGGGCCACGACGAGTACTGGTCCGAGCCGATGCGCCAGGCCGCCGAGCGCGCCCGGGACGGCGGCACCTCGCTGGTCTTCCTCTCCGCCAACACCATGTACTGGCGGGTCGACCTCACCCCGGGCCCCTCCGGCGAGCCCAACCGGCTGCTCAACTGCCGCAAGCGGCAACGGGTTCCGCCCGGTGCGCCGGCCGCCGGGCTGCCCGGCGCGGCCAGCGCGCTCTGGCGGGACGCCGGCAGGCCCGAGCAGCAGCTGATCGGCGTGCAGTACGCCGGTCGGGTGGCCGATCCGGTGCCGCTGGTGGCCGGCAACACCGGCCACTGGCTCTGGGCCGGTACCGGCCTGCGGGACGGCGACCACGTGGAGAACCTGGTGGCGGGGGAGGCCGACCGCTACTTCCCCAAGGTGCCGCTGCCGGTGCACAACGAGCGGATCCTGCTCGCCCACTCGCCCTACCGCGACGAGCTGGACCGGCCGCGGTTCCAGGAGACCTCGCTCTACCGGGCGCCCAGCGGCGCGTACGTCTTCGCCGCCGGCACCTTCGCCTGGTCGCCCGCGCTGGACCGGCCCGGCCACACCGACGAGCGGATCCAGCGGGCCACCGCCAACCTGCTGGACCAGCTCTGCAAGGACGGCTGACCCCGCCTGGCGGGTGCATGAAAGGATTCAGGCCTGCGACCCCCACTCGTGAGGACTGAACGACCTTGAGCGGATTTGTCACGAAGCCCGAGCCGGTGCAGGTGCCCGGCCTGGTCCACCTGCACACCGGGAAGGTGCGCGACCTCTACCGCGACGAGCAGGGCCGGCTGGTGATGGTGGCCAGCGACCGCACCTCCGCCTACGACTGGGTGCTCCCCAACAGCATCCCGGACAAGGGCCGGATCCTCACCCAGCTCTCGCTCTGGTGGTTCGAGCGGATCGCCGACCTGGTGCCCAACCACGTGATCTCCACCGAGGTCCCGGCCGGCGCCCCGGCGGACTGGGCCGGCCGCACCATGATCTGCGACAGCCTGGAGATGTTCCCGGTCGAGTGCGTGGCCCGCGGCTACCTCACCGGCTCCGGCCTGGTCGAGTACCGGGAGAGCCGGACGGTCTGCGGGATCGCGCTGCCCGAGGGGCTGGAGGACGGCTCCGAGCTGCCCGCGCCGATCTACACCCCCGCGCTCAAGGCCGAGGTCGGCGAGCACGACGAGAACGTCGAGTACGAGGAGACCGCGCACCGGATCGGCGCGGAGTGGGCGGCGCTGCTGCGGCAGACCACGCTGGCGGTGTACACCCGGGCCCGGGACATCGCCCGCGAGCGCGGCATCATCCTGGCCGACACCAAGTTCGAGTTCGGCCGCCGTGGCGACGAGCTGGTGATCGGCGACGAGGTGCTGACCCCGGACTCCTCGCGGTTCTGGCCGGCCGACCAGTGGGCGCCCGGGGGTGCCCAGCCGTCCTTCGACAAGCAGTTCATCCGGGACTGGCTGACCTCGCCGGCCGCCGGCTGGGACCGCACCGGCGAGCAGCCGCCGCCGGAGCTGCCGGCCGAGGTCGTCGAGCGGGTCCGAGCCAAGTACGTCGAGGCGTACGAACGGCTGACCGGCACCGCCTGGGCCTGAGCCATCCGGCCTGTGGGCCCCCGGTCGGGTGCCCACGGGCCGGGGTGACGAACCTCACGTCCGGGAATGCGAAAAGGGCCCCCGTCGGGGACCCTTTTCGCATCTGAGCGGACGACGAGATTCGAACTCGCGACCCTCACCTTGGCAAGGTGATGCTCTACCAACTGAGCCACGTCCGCACGATCTTCACTTGTACTGCACAGCATAACGCTGCTGCGAGCGGACGACGAGATTCGAACTCGCGACCCTCACCTTGGCAAGGTGATGCTCTACCAACTGAGCCACGTCCGCACGGCGCCTGATGGCACCGGTCGCTGCTCCCGGTTCCCCGTTGCGGCGACGAGAAATACTCTACCGCATCGTCGGGAGTGGTTGCGCCTCCCTCCCGGCCGAGCCCGTGCGAGCGGGCGGGGAAGGGAGGCGCCGCAGGTCAGTTGGCCTCGGAGAAAGCCTCGTAGACGTGCTTGGGGATGCGGCCGCGGGCCGGCAGCTCCATTCCGCGGGACTGGGCCCAGGCGCGCACGGCGGCCGGGTCCGGTGCGAGCGCGGTGCGACGGAAGGACTTTCCGGTACGGCTCTGGCGGCGGCCGGCCGCGACGAACGGGGCGAGCGCCTCGCGCAGCTTTTCCGCGTTGTCCAGGGACAGGTCGATCTCGTACGACTTCCCGTCGACGCCGAAGTGGACGGTTTCCGCGGCGGCGCCGCCGTCCAGGTCGTCGGAGAGCGTGACGACTACACGCTGAGCCATGGGTGTCAATCCTCTCGGCAATTCGGCTGTCCGGCGCGGTGTTGCCGCGACAGCCCTGTGCTCCGGTTGCCCAAGGGCATACGGGCAGACCGTAGGGCCTGCCGACAGCGCAGCTCCTGCCGCCACCGGTGGCCCTATTCTGCACCCGGAGCATAGAGAAAATCGATGCCCGTTGCATTCTTTTCCGGAATATTCACCTTCCTTCGCCGTCGTACCGATACACCGGGTATCCATGGTCGATCTGTCCGGTGTGCCGGTATTCGGGTGTTCCGGTCGTCGATCCTGTGAGGTTCTTTAAAGGGGGATGAATCGGGCGCTCCGGAGGGCCGGATCCCTTGCGGCGTAAGGGGTGCGGGTCTACGCGCGTCGCTCTCCCCGGGCCGTCGAACGCCCCCAAACCCCCGGTAGGCTGAAGGTCCCCCGCCTTCACGCACCACACCATTGGGAGTGCCAGTGGCACGCGTCGTAGTCGACGTCATGCTCAAGCCGGAGATCCTCGACCCCCAGGGACAGGCGGTGCACCGCGCACTGCCCCGTCTCGGATTCGCCGGGATCGCCGATGTCCGTCAGGGCAAGCGTTTCGAGCTGGAACTGGAGGGCCCGGTGGACGACGCCGCGCTCGCCCGGATCCGCGAAGCCGCCGAGACCTTCCTCGCCAACACCGTGATCGAGGACTTCACCGTCCGGGTGGAGGAGTCCCAGTGACCACCCGGGTCGGTGTCGTCACGTTCCCCGGCTCGCTCGACGACCGGGACGCCCAGCGCGCCATCCGGCTGGTGGGTGCCGAGCCGGTCGCCCTCTGGCACCGCGACAAGGACCTGCACCAGGTCGACGCGGTGATCCTGCCGGGCGGATTCAGCTATGGCGACTATCTGCGGGCCGGCGCCATCTCCCGCTTCTCCCCGGTGATGGCCACCATCATCGAGCAGGCGAAGCTGGGAATGCCGGTGCTCGGTATCTGCAACGGCTTCCAGGTACTGACCGAGTCGCACCTGCTGCCCGGCGCGATGCTGCGCAACACCCACCTGCACTTCATCTGCCGCGACCAGAAGCTGCGGGTGGAGAATGCCAACACCGCGTGGACCGTCGATTACCGGGCGGGGCAGGAGATTTCCATCCCGCTGAAGAACATGGACGGCCGCTACACCGCCGATGCCCGCACCATCGACGAGCTGGAGGCGGAGGGTCGGGTGGTTTTCCGCTACCTGGCCAGTAGTCCGGATCAGGTGGGTAACCCCAACGGCTCGCTGAATGACATTGCCGGGATCACCAACGCGGCCGGCAACGTGGTCGGCCTCATGCCGCACCCGGAGCACGCCGTGGAACCGTTGGTCGGCACCGGCCGCACCGACGGTCTCGGCTTCTTCACGTCCGTTCTGAAGCAGTTGGTGAGCAGCTGATGTCCCTCGACACCGTCAAGAACGCCGAGCAGACCCCGGACGCCGTCCAGCCCTGGGCCGAACTCGGCCTCAAGCCGGACGAGTACGCCCGGATCCGCGACATCCTCGGCCGCCGCCCCACCGGCGCCGAGCTCGCGATGTACTCGGTGATGTGGTCGGAGCACTGCTCGTACAAGAGCTCCAAGGTCCACCTCAAGCAGTTCGGCGAGAAGGCCCCGCGCAGCGACGCGATGCTGGTCGGCATCGGCGAGAACGCCGGCGTGGTGGACGTCGGCCAGGGCTACGCGGTCACCTTCAAGGTGGAGTCGCACAACCACCCGTCCTACATCGAGCCCTACCAGGGCGCGGCCACCGGCATCGGCGGCATCGTCCGGGACATCCTGGCGATGGGCGCCCGCCCGGTCGCCGTGATGGACCCGCTGCGGTTCGGCGCGGCCGACCACCCGGACACCCGCCGGGTGCTGCCCGGGATCGTCGCCGGCATCGGCGGCTACGGCAACTGCCTGGGTCTGCCGAACATCGGTGGCGAGGTCGTCTTCGACCCCTGCTACCAGGGCAACCCGCTGGTCAACGCGCTCTGCGTGGGCGTGATGAAGCACGAGGACATCCACCTGGCCAAGGCCTCCGGGGCCGGCAACAAGGTGATCCTGTACGGCGCCCGGACCGGCGGCGACGGCATCGGCGGCGTCTCGGTGCTGGCCTCCGAGACCTTCGACGCGACCGGCCCGGCCAAGCGCCCGGCCGTCCAGGTCGGCGACCCGTTCCAGGAGAAGCTGCTCATCGAGTGCACCCTGGAGATCTTCGCCGAGCAGCTGGTGCTCGGCATCCAGGACCTCGGCGGTGCCGGACTCTCCTGCGCCACCAGCGAGTTGGCCTCGGCCGGCTCGGGCGGCATGCGGATCGAGCTGGACAGCGTGCCGCTGCGCGACGCCACGCTCTCGCCGGAGGAGATCCTCATGAGCGAGTCGCAGGAGCGGATGTGCGCGATCGTCGAGCCCGGCAAGGTCGACCGCTTCCTGGAGATCTGCGAGAAGTGGGACGTCATCGCCACCGTGATCGGTGAGGTGACGGACGGCGACCGGCTGGAGATCTTCTGGCACGGCGAGCAGGTCGTGGACGTGCCGCCGCGCACCGTGGCGCACGACGGCCCGGTCTACCAGCGGCCGTACGCCCGGCCGTCCTGGCAGGACGCCCTGCAGGCCGACGCGCCGACCGCCGAGCGGCTCCGCCGCCCGACCACCGGCACGGAGCTGAAGGACGCGCTGCTGGCCGTGGCGGGCTCGCCGAACCAGGCCTCGAAGTCCTGGATCACCGACCAGTACGACCGGTTCGTGATCGGCAACACCGTGCTGGCCACCCCCGAGGACTCCGGCATGGTGCGGATCGACGAGGAGACCAACCTCGGCGTCTCGATCGCCACCGACGGCAACGGCCGTTACGCCAAGCTGGACCCGTACACCGGTGCCCAGCTGGCGCTGGCCGAGGCCTACCGCAACGTCGCGGCCGGCGGTGCCCGTCCGCTCGCGGTCTCCGACTGCCTCAACTTCGGCTCCCCCGAGGACCCGGACGTGATGTGGCAGTTCGCCGAGGCCTGCCGCGGGCTGGCCGACGCCTGCCAGACCCTGGGCACCCCGGTCACCGGCGGCAACGTCTCGCTCTACAACCAGACCGGCGAGACGGCCATCCACCCGACCCCGGTGGTCGCGGTGCTCGGCGTGATCGACGACGTGACCCGGCGCACCCCGATCGGCTTCGCCGAGGAGGGCCAGCTGCTCTACCTGCTCGGCGACACCGCCGACGAGCTGGGCGGCTCCGCCTGGGCCCAGGTCGCCCACGACCACCTCGGCGGTCTGCCGCCCAAGGTGGACCTGGAGCGCGAGCGGCTGCTCGGCGAGATCCTGATCGCCGCCTCGCGCGACGGCATGATCGACGCCGCGCACGACCTCTCGGACGGCGGTCTGGCGCAGGCCCTGGTGGAGAGCTGCCTGCGCGGCGGCCACGGCGCCCGGGTGATCGTGCCGAGCGAGCTGGACCCGTTCGTCTTCCTCTTCTCCGAGTCGGCGGGCCGCGCGGTCGTCGCGGTGCCGCGCAGCGAGGAGCTGCGGTTCACCGACATGTGCGGCGCGCGCGGCCTGCCGGCCGCCCGGATCGGCGTGGTGGACGGTGACGTCCTGGAGGTGCAGGGCCAGTTCACCGTCTCGCTGACGGAGCTGGCGGACGCCCACACCGGCGTGATCGAGGCCCTGCTGAGCTGACCGCTCCGCGCTGAGAAGCCGTGTGACCGGCATCGCCTGGCGATGCCGGCCACACGGCTTTTCGGTGCGCGTTACCGCTGCGCGTTGGCGCGGCGGCGGCCAGCGGACGGGCGCGGCGGCTGGTGAGGCCCGTGCGCTGGTCCGCCGGTCCGCTGGTCGTCTCGTGAAGACTCGGCGGCTGCGATGTGAGAGTCCTTTCAGCGGATGGTTCGTCAGCGATCACTGATCCGTCACCGCCGTTTAACAGCCCACGGAGCTCCTGTCGGCCCCGGGCGGTAGCGTGGAGGCATGGTGAGACCTGCGGCCCGGCGGCCCCGGAGCTACGACCCCGGCAAGGTGCGGACCGCGCTGGCCGCGCAGACCGAGGCGCTGCGGGCGGCGGTCCGCGAGCTGTGCGCGGACCCGGCCGCCGAGCGGCTGCTGGCCGCGCCGACCCGGCTGGGGGAGTGGCGGGTGCGCGAGCTGCTGGCCCATCTCGACGGGCAACTCAGCTGGCTGCCACGGCACATCGGCGACCTGCCGGCGGGTGGCGAGCCGCTCGCGCTGACCGCCTGGGTGGCCCGGTCGGGTGGACGGGCCGGCCAGCTGGACGCCAACGCCCTTTCCTACGCCGCCGATTGGTACAGCGGCTCGCCCGAGCAGCTGGCGGCACGTTTCGACGCCGCCGCCGAGGAGCTGCTGGGCTTCCTGGACGGGCCAGAAGTCGCCGACGGGCAGCGGCGGTTGGCGGTCCAGTCGGATTCGATGACGCTGGCCGACCTGCTGGTCACCCGCCTGCTGGAGGCGGTGGTGCACGCCGACGACCTGGCCGCCGCACTGGAGTTGCCGGCGTTCCCGCACGACCGCTTCGCGCTGGCCTCGACCAGCCGGCTGCTGGCCGACGCGTTCGCCGATCAAGTGCCGGGCGGCGCGGTCGAGTTGCGCATCCCGCCGTATGCGGTGGTGCAGGCGGTGCCCGGGCCGCGGCACACCCGCGGCACCCCGCCGAACGTGGTGGAGACCGATCCGCTGAGCTGGATCCGGCTGGCCACCGGGCGGCTGGACTGGGCCGCGGCGGTCGACCGGGCCCAGGTCTCCGCCAGCGGCGAGCGCAGCGACCTCTCCGGCTACCTGCCGGTGCTGCGCTGAGTGGGCTATCCGGCCGTCCCGGCCAGCGGGGGACCGCCGAGGTAGCTGCCGTCCGCCGAGTACGGCCAGGCGTTGGGCACGCAGCCGTTCAGGCCGTAGATCTGCTGCATCATCGCGGGGGCCGGCCGGCCCGGACCCGGGCAGCCCTCGTGGCCGTGCCCGATCCGGTGGCCCACCTCGTGGTTGACGATCAGTGCCCGGTAGTCGTCGATCGAGCCGCTGAACTGCGGCGAACCGGCCAGCCAGCGCTTGACGTTGACCATCACCTGCTTGCCGACGTCGCAGTTCACCTCGCCGTCGGTGTGCAGGCCGACCTGGCCGCACGTCCTGTCCACGGTGGTCGGTGAGGCGATCTTCACCTCGAAGTCGTAGCTGCCGGTGGAGACCAGCTGGAAGCCGTTCCTCCCGTCCGCGGTCCAGCCGCGCCGGTCGGCCAGGATGCCCTCGATCTGCCTGGCGGCGCTCCTCCGGTCCACCCCGATGCCGCCCTCGACCTCGACCTTGTAGCGCCGGATCGTCCCGTGGCCGACCGGGTCGCCGTCGGCGTCGGCGGTGGCGAAGACGCCGGTGCCGACGCTGGGTATCGGGCTGGGGCTGGGACCGGCGCTGGAACCGGTGGCCGGCTGGGAGGTCGGACGCACCGACTCCGGGGCACCGCGCAGCGCCGCCGAGGCCTGCTCGACGCCGCCCGGGTGCCGGTCCAGCAGGATCACCGGCCCGCTCAGCACGCCGAGCGCGACCAGCGCCCACACCCCGTCCCAAGCCCGCAGACGCCTTCCCCGGCCCGGTCTGCGCGCTCGCCGCCCCCGCCGCGAACTCCTCGCCGCACGACGCCGGTTCGGCCGGGGGCTGGACACGTGACGGGTTCTCTTCGTTCCGGGGCGGATGGGGGACGGCGCCACCGGATGAACAGTCGCACACGATCGATCTTCACCCTGGCACGCGAACGCCCGTTCTGTCCAGATGGCCGGTACGTGCCAGCGGCCGCCCCGCGGAGCGGGACGGCCGCATCGGCACGTGCTGACGGGGCTACTGCTTCAGCTCGGCGTAGGCCTCCGGGCTGCTGTCGCGGAGGAACTGCCAGCAGCGGTCGGCCTCCTCGGTCTCCTTGACGGCCTCGGCGGCCCGGGCGAGGGCGGCCAGGCAGCGCAGGAAACCGCGGTTGGCGCGGTGCTCCCACGGGACCGGCCCGTGGCCCTTCCAGCCGGCCCGGCGCAGGGCGTCCAGGCCGCGGTGGTAGCCGGTGCGCGCGTAGGCGTACGACTCCACGACCCGGCCCTCGGTGAAGGCGTCGTCGGCGAGCATGGCCCAGGCGAGCGAGAACCAGGGGTAGTCGGCCGCGAGCTGGGTCGGCGACGCGGACTCCTCGGCCAGGCGGCGGTACGGTTCGGGCTCCTCGTTGAGCAGCGTCGGGTCCGGGCCCGAGAACAGGTTCTTGCGTTCAGTCATGGTCTCCAGTCTGCCAGTCGAGCCCTCCGGGGCGACCTGGTGCGCCTCGCCAGGCCGGGATTTTCCTCAACCCGCTTGACGGGGAGCGAAGTTCGGCCGGGCAGTACGACGCCGCGCCGCCGACCGGGTGGGTCGGCGGCGCGGCGTGCGGTTGCCGGGCGGGTCAGTTGGTGCAGTGGTACAGCACCTGGGCCGCCGCGGAGCTCGCCGCGGCGCCGTACTCGCTCGCCGGCACCGGGCTGCAGCTGGTCTGCAGCCACTGGGTGAGGCCGGCCGGCCCGGAGCCGCCGCCGAACCCGCCCCGGCCGCTCTCGCCCGCGCCGGGCGTCAGGATGTACTGCAGCTGGTGGTCGGCGACCATGCCCTTCAGCTGGTCCAGGGTGGGGTTGGGCACCTGGCCGGTGAAGCCGCCCATCGGCAGCACCTCCTTGCCGGTGGCCATGATGTACGGCGAGGCCGTGCTCCAACTGGTGGTGGCCATCAGGTACTTGTCGCCGGCGGCGTGCGTGCTGACGTAGTCGAAGATCGACTGCTGGGCGGAGGTCAGCTTGGCGTCGCCGCTCCCGCCGCCCCAGGCGCCGGCCATCGCGGCCATCGCGGCGCTGCCGCCCTTACCGGCCCCACCGGCAGCCCCGCCGCCGAAGGCCCCGCCGCCGAAGGCCGCGGCACCGGGCCAGGCCTGGCCGCCGCCCGCGCCGCCCGCCTTGGCGTCGGCCAGGAACTGCGCCATCCCGTGGCCGCCGCCACCGCCACCACGGCCGGACGGGCCGACCGTGCCCATGCCCGAGTTGCCGTACTTCGAGTCGAGCACCGACGCGGCCCACGCCCCGGGTGCCACCAGCATCGCGACCAGCGCCGTCAGCAGCCCGACCACGCCGAGCCGGCCGGCGGAGAACCGGCCGCCGCGGGAGACCAGCAGCAGCACCAGGGCCACCACGCCGAGGCCGATCGTGGTCGGCATCAGCCAGGGCAGGAAGGTGGGGTAGTCCTGGGTCAGGTAGGCCGCCCAGGCGACGGTGCCGACGAGTGCGACCGGCAGCGCCCAGGCCCGGGCGCCGCCCTCCCGGAAGCCGCGCCAGAGCAGCACGGTGCCGGCGCCGCTCAGCGCGGCCAGCGGAGCGCCGATCACGCCCATGTAGTAGCTGTGGCCGCCGACGCTGCCCGCGCTGAAGACCAGGAAGAACACGGCCAGCCAGGTGCCCCAGAGCAGGAAGCCCGCCCGCAGGTGGTCGGTGCGCGGCTCGCGGCGCCGCCAGAGCAGCCCGCAGATCACCGAGATGGCGGCCAGCGGGTAGAGCCAGCCGGTCTGCGGCGCGAACTCGCTGCTGAACATCTTGGTCCAGCCGCCGTCGTTGCCGCCCATGCCGCCGCCCTTCTGGGCGCCACCGCCGGCCCCACCGCCGGCCGTCTCGCCCTTGGCGCCGCCGGTACGGTGGCCGGCCATCGCGGCGGAGCCGGCGCCGGAGCCGTGGAAGCCCGCGTCGCCGGAGCCGAAGCCGGCCCGGTGGCCGCCCTGGGCGTCGGTGCCACCCGTGTCGGTACCACCCGCGCTGGTGCCACCCGCGCTGGTGCCACCCGCGGCGCCGCCGCCGAAGCCGCCCCAGCTGCCCGGGCCCGCCTGGCCGCCCTGACCGCCGGCCGCCTGGGCACCGCCGCCGGCACCACCAGCGCCGCCGGCGGCACCCTTCGCGCCGCCGAAGGCGTGCCCCATGATGTTGCCGCCGCTGCCCGAGGTCACGCTGCCGGTGGACGACGCGGTCAGCCCGACCGACGAGAAGCGGTTCAGGAAGTTGTAGCCGACCACCATGCTGAACGCCGAGTTGTCGGTGGTCCCGTCGACGTACGGCCGGTCCTTGGCGGGCGTCACGGTCACCAGCAGGATCCAGGAGGCGGAGACCGCCACCGTCACCAGCCCGGCGAGCAGCACGTGCACGATCCGCTTGCGCAGCGCGATCGGCGTCGACACCAGGTAGATCGCGGCCAGCGCGGGCAGCACCGCCCACGCCTCCAGCATCTTGGCCTGGAACCCGATCCCGACCCAGACCCCGGCCATCAGCAGCGGCCGCAGCCGTGCGGTCTGCGCGGCCCGCTGGGCGGCCTCGGCGGCCAGGATCACCATCAGGGTGAACGCCGGGTCCTCCACCGCGGTCCGGAACAGCCCGGCCAGGACCGGGGTCAGGGTGAACGCCGCCGCCGCGATCAGCGCCGCGTTCGCCCCGGCCCAGCGCTGCACCACGCGGTACAGGGCCAGCACCGAGAGCACGCCCTCGATCGCCTGGGGCAGCGTCAGCGCCCACGGGTGGAAGCCGAAGATCCGGGCGGAGATCGCCTGCGGCCAGAGGAAGCCGGGCAGCTTGTCCAACGTGATGCTGTTCGCCGGGTCGAACGACCCGTACACGAAGGCCTTCCAGCTCTCCGTCATGCTGCGCACGGCGTCGGAGTAGAAGGTGTGGTAGCCGCTCTGGTTGATGTTCCAGAAGTACAGCAAGCCCGCCACCGCCGTGATGGCCAGCAGCATCGGTCTGGCGTAGCCGGGCTGCCCCGCGGGTGACCGCCAGGGCCGTCTGCCCAGCAGGCGAGGTGCGATCGGCGCCGTCGTGGGTGTCGTGAGCACGCTTGTAGCCATGCCGCGACTCTGTGCCGCCTTGATGAGAAGGATCTGGGAAACCGCCGGTACCTGGGCAAACCTGTACCTACCGCACACCGAACCTTTGCCGAACAGATGGGCGACACCTGACGGATCGTTTGATAGCGGGCCGTAACGGACGTCACAGGAGCCCCGGAACAGCACAGCGCCCCGGGACACGACCGTGTCCCGGGGCGCCGCGGATCGGCCCTACTTCAGGCGGGTGCCCGCCGAGCGCAGCATCTGGGTGGCCTCGACCACCCGGGCGGCCATGCTCGCCTCGGCCAGCTTGCCCCAGGTGCGCGGGTCGTAGGTGTTCTTCTTGCCGACCTCGCCGTCCACCTTCAGCACGCCGTCGTAGTTGCGGAACATGTGGTCCGCGACCGGGCGGGTGAAGGCGTACTGGGTGTCGGTGTCCAGGTTCATCTTGACCACGCCGTTCTCCAGCGCGGTGGCGATCTCCTGGGCGGAGGAGCCGGAGCCGCCGTGGAAGACGAAGTCGAACGGGTCCTGCTTGCCGTACTGGGCGCCGATCGCGTCCTGCAGGTCGCGCAGCAGCTCGGGGCGGAGCACCACGTTGCCCGGCTTGTAGACGCCGTGCACGTTGCCGAACGAGGCGGCCAGCAGGTAGCGGCCCTTCTCGCCCAGGCCGAGCGCCTCGGCGGTGCGGACCGCGTCGTTCACGGTGGTGTAGAGCGAGTCGTTGATCTCGTGCGAGACGCCGTCCTCCTCGCCGCCGGTCGGGGTGATCTCGACCTCAAGGATGATCTTGGCGGCGGCGGCCTGGGCCAGCAGCTCCTGCGCGATGGCCAGGTTGTCGTTCAGGGTCTCGGCCGAGCCGTCCCACATGTGCGACTGGAAGAGCGGGTTCTGGCCCTTGGCCACGCGCTCGGCGGAGATCGCCAGCAGCGGGCGGACGTAGCCGTCCAGCTTGTCCTTCGGGCAGTGGTCGGTGTGCAGGGCGACCGTGACGTCGTACTTGGCGGCCACCACGTGCGCGAACTCGGCGAGCGCGACGGCGCCGGTCACCATGTCCTTGTTGTACTGGCCGCCCAGGAACTCGGCACCGCCGGTCGAGATCTGGATGATGCCGTCGCTCTCCGCCTCGGCGAAGCCGCGCAGGGCCGCGTGCAGCGTCTGCGACGAGGTGACGTTGATGGCCGGGTAGGCGAACTTGCCCGCCTTGGCCCGGTCCAGCATCTCGTTGTAGACCTCGGGAGTTGCGATGGGCATGCGAATCCGCTCCTGTCGGTGTGCGGCGTACGGTCGGCCTGTCTGGCGCGCGTACGTCTCGGTACGTCCTCGGTACGTTCGCGGCGGTGCGGCGGTACCAGGGGCTGCGGCGGCCTCGCGGAGCCGCGGGGCACCGCCCCCGATGAGGGTGTGGGGAGCGGATGTCGTGTGACCGCGTTCCGGACGCCGGGGCCATCTTCCCAGACTCGTGCCCCGGCTTCACCTTCCCGCTCGCCAGTCGGGACAGAAGCCGCCGCCGGACAGTACGAAAGGGCGGGAGCGCCCTGACCGGCCGGGACCCCGGTCCGTTCGTTAAGCCGCTCGCAATCCCGTCACGTTATTCTGCGACTCGTGACTACTGCCACGACCGAGCTCGCGGTCAATCTCCTCAATGCCAAGTCGTTGATCGCCTCGGTCGGGACGATCGGCCTGCTGGCGATCATCTTCGCCGAGACCGGCCTGCTCATCGGGTTCTTCCTGCCCGGTGACTCGCTGCTGATCCTGGCCGGGGTGGCCGCCTCCTCGGCCGCCGCCAAGGCCTTCGGGCCGGGCGTGCAGATGCCGATCGCCGTGCTGCTGCTCGGCGCGCCGCTCTGCGCGGTGGCCGGCGCGCAGCTCGGGCACCTGCTCGGTGCCAAGGTGGGCCGGAAGCTCTTCGACAAGCCGGATTCGAAGATCTTCAAGCGCGATTACGTGGTCAAGGCCGAGGAGTACTTCGCCAAGTTCGGTCCCTCGAAGGCCGTGGTGATGGCCCGGTTCATCCCGGTCGTCCGGACCTTCCTCAACCCGGTGGCCGGCATGCTGGAGATGCCCGCCAGGACCTTCTTCGTCTGGAACCTGGTCGGCGGGGTGATCTGGACCGAGGTGATGCTCTGCATCGGCTACTTCTTCGGCGACTCGATGGCCCCGGTGATCGACAAGTACCTGATCCCAGCGATGGCGCTGATCGTGCTGCTGTCGATCTCGCCGATCCTGCTGGAGGTGCTGCGGGACCGCCGGAAGAAGAAGGCGCTCGGCGTCGACGGGCCGGTCAGCGAGGAGGCCGTGCAGGCCGCCGGCGGGCGGCACCGCCGCGGCTGAACCCGCTGACACCGACGGCCGGGGGGGGGGGTGGTGTTGGTGAACAACCCCCCCCCCCCCCCCCCCGCGGGGGGGGGGGCGGGCCGGGGGGGGGGGGGGGGGGGGGGGGGGGGGGGGGGGGGGGGGGGGGGGCGGGGTGGGGGGGGCGCCGGCCGGGGCCGGGGGGGCCCCCCCGGCCCCCCCCCCCCCCCCCCCCCGGCGGGGGGGGGGGGCCCACCCCCCCCCCCCCCCCCCCGGCCCGTCGCCGTTCCGGCGGAGGACCTCAGGCCAGGTCGAGGTCCTCGGCGGTGAAGACGGTGTAGTACGGCAGCCCGGTGGCCTCGATGGCGGGCTTGGCGCCGCGCTCGACGATCACCGCGACGCCGACCACCTCGGCACCGGCCTCGCGCAGCGCCTCGACCGCGGTGAGCACCGAGCCACCGGTGGTGGAGGTGTCCTCGACGGCGAGCACCCGGCGGCCCTTGACGTCCGGGCCCTCGATCCGGCGCTGCAGGCCGTGTGCCTTGCCCGCCTTGCGGACCACGAAGGCGTCCAGCTCGCGACCTCGGGCGGCGGCGGCGTGCAGCATCGCGGCGGCGACCGGGTCGGCGCCCAGGGTCAGCCCGCCGACCGCCTCGTAGTCGAGGTCGGCGGTGGCGTCCAGGAGCACCCGGCCGACCAGCGGCGCGGCCTGCGCGTCCAGCGTGATGCGGCGCAGGTCCACGTAGTAGTCGGCCTCACAGCCGGAGGAGAGGATGACCTTGCCGTGCACCACGGCCTTGGTCTTGATCTGCGCCAGCAGCGCGTCGCGGTCGTTGCTCATGGACAGCCAGTCTAGGCCGCGCCGGTACGCCGGCGGAGCACCCGGGCCAGCACGACCGCACCGCCGACCAGCGCCACGCCGCCGCCGATCACCCACGGCACCGCCGCCCGTCCGCCGACCCGGGCGGCCACCGGCGCGCCGGCCGGCTGCTCGCCGTACCAGCGGCTGGCGGCCCGGGCCCGGGCGCTGCGGGCGGGCAGCGCGGGGGCGTACCGGCCGCGCGGCGGGGCGTGGTCGACCTCCTCGGCCGAGCGGCCGACGATGCTCCGGCGGACCGGACCGGCCAGCACGTCCTCGGGGGAGAGCGGGTCGCCGTACGGAACGTCCAGCCGCTCGCCCGGCTCGGGCTCGGCCCCGGCCGGCTGCTCCGGCTCGGCCTCCAGGCCGAAGTCCTCGGGGGCGGAGAAGGCGATCAGGTCGGAGAGGTCATCGGCGAACAGGTCGTCGGGCAGCGGCTCCTCGTCGCCCGCCCGCTGCTGATCGGCCGCGGCGCCCTCGACCTCGGTCCCGCCCTCGGTCTCGGTCCCGGCCTCGGTCCCGGCCTCGTCGTCGGTCTCGACCGTCAGGTCGGCGACCACCGTCAGCCCGGCCGGGCGCTCCCCCGGTTCGGCCTCGGCCGTCAGCGCGCCGACGAACCGGTCCAGTAGCCGGCGCCCGGCCAGCGCCAGCGCCTCCTCGTCGAACTCGGTGAGCCGCCCGCCCGGGGTCAGGTCGCCGCTGAACCGCAGGACGGCCCGCTCCGCGCCGTCCTCGGCCACCTTGAGCCGCACGGTCGCCGTCACCTCGCCCTCGCCGCGCGCCTCCTGGCCCTCGACGAAGGCGGTCAGCACGCCCGAACCACCGCTGCGGATCAGCGAGATCACGCCGCGGTAGGTGATGGTGGATCCGCCGATCCGGACCCGCAGCCGGCCGTTGATCTCCTCCGGGCCGGCCGCGGCCGTGCCGCTCGCGCCCCCCTTGCCGCCGCGCCGCCCGCCGGCCGGCCGCCCCTCCGTGTCGTCGGCGTCCACGCTCAGCCCGGGGACGCACCGCGCGAGCAGCGCGGGGTCCTGCAGAGCGTGCTGGACGAGTTCGGCCGACAGCGGGACGACAACCTCATGCTCCATGCCTGTGAGCCTACCGACCCGCCCCACGGGTGGTGGGGCACGGCGCCGCCCTGACGCTCGTCCGGCCGCGCGCCCCGAGGGCCGGCCCGGTCAGCGTGGGTGCAGCAGGGTGCTGGGCGGCGGCAGCCGCTCGGGCCGGGTGGCGGCCAGCCGGGCCGCCGCGGCGGCCAGCGAGGCGGGGTCGAGCGAGCGTGGCGGCGGCGCGTCCGCGGCCAGCCCGAGCGACGGCGGGTTGTCCCGGGCGGCCAGCAGCACGGCGGCCGTCGCGCCGCTGCCCGCCGGGTCGCAGGCCGGACCGCCGCCGGCCACCGGGAACGGCACGGTCCACAGGCCCACCGCGCGCAGGCCGGACTCGACCCGCCACAGCCCCGCCCCGGCGGCCCCGGCCGGCACCGCGAGTCGCCCGCCCGGGCCCAGCCGGGCGGCGGCCAGCCCGTAGAACTCGGCCGAGCGGTACTCGCCGCGGGCGGCCCGTTCCGGGGCCGGCAGGTCGGCCAGCACGGCGTCGAAACCGGTCGGGCCGGGCCGGCGCAGCCACTCCAGCGGGTCGGCGGCCACCACCCGCACCCGGGGGTCGGCGAACGCGTGCCCGCTCAGCGCGGCCAGCCCCGGGTCGGTCCGGGCCAGCCGCGGCAGCGCCGGATCGAGGGTGACCAGCAGCACCGAGTCGACCCCGCGGTGCCGCAGCACCTCGCGCAGCGCCAGCCCGTCGCCGCCGCCGAGCAGCAGCACCCGCCGGTCCGCGCCGCCGGCCAGCGCGGGGTGCACCAGCGCCTCGTGGTACCGGTACTCGTCGGTGCCGCAGACGGCCAGCCGGCCGGCCAGGTAGAGCCGCAGCGGATCGCCGCCGGGGGAGGGTCGCCGGCCCGGCACCCGGGCCGGCCCCGTCCCGGGCCCGCCGGTCAGCACGATCTCGCCGTACCGGCTCTGCACCGCCGCGCGCGGCGGCGCGCCGTACAGCGCCTGCCGGGCGGCCCGTTCGATCGCGCCGCTGAAGGCGGTCGCCAGGGCGAGCAGCACCAGCACCGTGCCACAGCCGGCCCAGAGCAGCAGCCGGGTCCGCGGTGCGGCCTCGTCCCGGAAGAGCCAGAGCACCACCGCGGCGCCCGCCAGCGCGTTGACCGCGCCGGTGAGCAGCGCGCCGGTGGCCTGGCCGAGCGCGGGCAGCAGCAGGAACGGGAAGGCCAGCCCGCCGATCAGCGCGCCCACGTAGTCGGCGGCGAACAGGTCGGCCGCGGCCTGCCCGGCCTCCTCCCGGCGGATCCGCTGGATCAGCGTCATCAGCAGCGGGATCTCGGCGCCGATCAGCAGCCCGATCGCGCAGGTCAGGCCGACCATGGCGAACTGGCAGCCCCCCAGCCAGGCCCAACTGCCGTAGAGCAGCAGCACCGAGAGCCCGCCGACCACCGCCAGCGAGCACTCCACCAGGGCGAACGAGGTGGCCGGGCGGTGCGCCATCCGCTTGACCCCGAGCGAGCCGACCCCCATCGCGAAGACCATCACGGAGAGCACCACCGAGGTCTGGGTGACCGAGTCGCCGAGCAGGTAGCCGCCGAGCGCGACCAGCTCCAGCTCGTAGACCAGCCCGCAGGCGGCACAGACGAAGGCGGCGAGCAGCACCAGCACCCGGGCGAGCTCCGGGCGGTGGTGCAGCAGGCACGGGCGTCGCCCGCCGGGGCCGCCGCGCTCGCCTGTTCGGGCGCGGCCGTCCGGGTGGCCGCGGAGCCTGCCGGGGGCGCGCAGGCGTAGGCGGGCGCTCAGCCAGGGGCGCGGGGTGGGCCCGGCGGGGGTGCCGGGGCGGGGTGGCTGCTGGTGGGCCCGGCCCTGCCCCCGGCGGCGCGTGGCGGCCCGTGCGGTCCGGCCACCGCCGAAGGCCGGGGAGGGACCGTCGCGGTCGAGGCCGGGCCGCGGTGGTGGACCCGCAGGCTGGTAGATCACGCAGAAACGCTAGGCGACCGGTGCCGCGAATAGTCGCCCTCGAACGAGGGGTAGCGGTGGTGTTCGCCTTGACGGATCGTCACGGTGTTCGGGGGACGACCGCTTGGCGCGGTCACCGGAGGGTGGGCCGGGCCAGCGCGCAGCGGGCCGCCGGGTCGGGCGCCGGCTCGGCCGGCCCGCGCACCACCAGTGAGGAGCGGGTGCAGACCAGCCGCCCCTCCTGTGGGTAGGCGTGCCAGGTCCGCCAGAGCACCCGCTGCGCGCTGCCCTGGGCGACCAGCGCGGTGAAGGCGCACGGGTCGCCGGGGAAGACCCCGGCCAGGCCGCGCGGGTGCTCGTCCACCAGGGCCAGGATCTCCTGCGCCCGGGCGGCGAACACGTGCGGTGGCAGCGACTCGATCCGGGCCGCGAACTCGTACTCCCAGCCGGCGACTTGCTCGGCGACCCGGGCCGGCAGCGGGGTCCGCCGGCCGGGCATGCAGGCCACCGTCTCCAGGCACTCGCCGGGGCCGGCCGCGATGACCACCTGGTGCGAGGCGCCCAGCAGGCGCAGCTGCAGGGTGCCCTCCGCTCTGCCGTCGGCCTCCGGGCGCCGCTCGGCCGCCGGCCCGGGGGTGGGGGCGCCTCCTTGCCGCAGGACCGGGGGACGCTCGTCCCCGGGCAGCAGGGGCAGGTCCCGGACGGCGAGCGCGGGCAGCGGCCCGCCGCCGAGACACCAGGCCAGGTCGCCCGCGCGGGTATCGGTATAGGAGGTCTGCAGTGTGGTGAGCATGCTCGGCTCCGCATTTCAGCTCCGTACGCGCCCGCCGTGCAGCGTCCGACTCGGCCGTAGGCGAGGCTGTTCGAGGCTGTGCGGTCCAGGCGCGGCCGACCGTGGAAGGAAGGATTCCGGCTGGAGATTCAGCAGCAGAGAAGCACGAATTCTCCGGGTCCGTCAGGGATTTACCCATTCTTGTTGCACATTCACTGTTCCGGGCGTAGTGCCTGGCCAGGTCTGATCGATCTGTTGAACGGGATTGCTCGCCGTGCGCTGTCCAGACCGGCGTACGCGCCCTCCGGACCTGGCGTGCGCCTCCGCGGGCCGGGGCGCGCGTCGACCTTCCCGCGCTCTGGGCGGGCAACCGAAAGCCCCGGACCGGTGCCGTCCGGCCCGGAGTGGGTCGTCAACTACCGCTGCGGGGTTGGTGATCGGCGCCGCCCGATGCCAACCGCCGTGCCGTGCCGGATCATTGCCCCGGTGCGGGCCGCTCCGACCTGCCCGGCGCGGCCCCGAACGGCGAGCCGGGCGACCAGCCGGACCGGGACCGCGCGGAGTGTCAGCTGGGACGCAGCCGGGAGAGCCGGTCGACCGCTGCTTCGAGCACCTCGTCCCGCTTGCAGAAGGTGAACCGGACGAGGGAGCGGCCGGCCTCGGTGTTGTCGTAGAAGACCACGTTGGGAATGGCCACCACCCCGCACCGTTCGGGCAGCGTGCGGCAGAACTCCAGGCCGTCCTTGAACCCGAACGGGGCGATGTCGGTGGTGATGAAGTAGGTGCCGTCGGGGCGGAAGACCTCGAACCCGGCCTGCGCCAGCCCGTCCGAGAGCAGGTCGCGCTTGCGGGTCAGGTCCGCGCGCAGCCCGGCGAAGTACTCGTCGGGCAGCCGCAGCGCCTTGGCCACGGCGTACTGGAACGGGCCCGCGTTGACGTACGTCAGGTACTGCTTGGCGGTCCGCACGGCGGCGGTCAACGGCGCCGGCGCGGTCACCCAGCCGACCTTCCAGCCGGTGAAGGAGAAGGTCTTGCCGGCCGAGGAGATCGAGACGGTGCGCTCCCGCATGCCGGGCAGCGCGGCGATCGGGTAGTGCGCGACGCCCAGCACCAGGTGCTCGTAGACCTCGTCGGTCACCACCAGCAGGTCGTGCTCGACGGCGAGGCGGGCGATCTCGCGCAGCTCGTCGGCGGTGAGCACCATCCCGGTGGGGTTGTGCGGGGTGTTGATGAGCAGCAGCCGGGTGCGCGGGGTGATCAGCGCGCGCAGCCGCTCCAGGTCGGGGCGGAAGGACGGCGGCTGGAGGGTGAGCGGCACCCGGGTGGCGCCGGCCATCGCGATGCAGGCCGCGTAGGAGTCGTAGAACGGCTCGAACGCGATCACCTCGTCGCCGGGTTCGAGCAGCGCGAGCAGCGCGGCGGCGATCGCCTCGGTGGCGCCGGCGGTGACCAGGACCTCGCTGTCGGGGTCGTACTCGAACCCGTAGAAGCGCTGCTGGTGCTCGGCGATGGCGGCGCGCAGTTCGGGGACCCCGGGGCCGGGCGGGTACTGGTTGCCCCGTCCGGTCAGCACCGCCTCGGCGGCGGCCTCGGCGATCTCGCGCGGCCCGTCGGTGTCGGGGAAGCCCTGCCCGAGGTTGATCGACCCGGTGGCCGTCGCCAGGGCGGACATCTCCGCGAAGATCGTCGTCCCCAGCCCCGCCAGCCGGCGGTTCAGCAAAGGCCTGTCGTCCATGCGCACCCGGTCTCCTCCGTCAGGGTCCCGCGGCGCGGGGACCGCAGCGAGCTTAACGCCGCCCGCCCGTCGTGGGCCCGGCCCTTCGGCCGGTGTCGGCGCAACCTCCCCGTCGGACCGGCTGATTGACCGTCGGACGAACCGACTCCGGCCCGGCCGAAGGGAGTTCGGGCCGGGCCGGAGAGGCGGAGCGGGTCAGTCCTCGTCGGTGTCGTCGTCCGAGGCGGCCTCGTCCTCGATCTCCTTCTGCAGGCCGAGGCGCTCGACGATCCACTGCTCGAAGCCCACTGCGGCCTGGGTCCAGTTGGCGGTGGTGGTGACGAAGTAGTCCAGGTTGACGCCGGTGCCGACGATCATCTGCGACTCGCCGATCAGCCGCACCACGCCGTCCTCGTGGGTGTGCGTGTAGACCTTGGGCCACAGGGTCTCGCGGTTCCACTCGTCGATCAGGTCGAGCAGCTCCGCCTTCTTCTCCAGCGGGTGCGGGCGGTCGTAGAACGAGCGCACCGCGAAGAGCTCCTTCTGCTCACCGCGGAACATGTAGTAGACCCGGAAGCCCTCCCAGGGGGCCGCCAGGTCGCCCTCCTCGTCCACCACGTGCTTGAGCTGCATCTGGTCGAGGAGCTGGGTCACCAGGGCCTGGTCCGGAACCACCACGGGCGGCGGACCGGCCGGTCCGCCGCCCTGCGGGGGCTGCGGAGCGCCGAACGAGGGGATGGACGACGGGTCGATACTCACGGGGGGTCCCTTCACAGTGCACGAGGGTGGCTGCGTTGCGGGGCCGCCCTTCCATGACTACTCCATCCTGCCTCATCCGACGGCGGGGGCACAGGGCCGGCCGGTCCCCGGCGCCCCCGCCGGCCACTTGGGCTCAGCCGGCCGGCGCCACCGTCAGCCGGTCGCCCGCCTCGTCCCGGTCGACCAGCACGGTGTCCCCGTCCCGGACCCGCCCGGAGAGGATCTCCTTGGCCAACTGGTCGCCGATCGCCGACTGCACCAGCCGGCGCAGCGGCCGGGCGCCGTACGCCGGGTCGTAGCCGGTGAGCGACAGCCAGTCACGGGCCGCCGGAGTGACGTCCAGGGTGAGCCGCCGGTCGCGCAGTCGCGCGGCCAGCCGGGCCACCTGGAGGTCGACGATCCGGCTCAGCTCCGCGGTGCCCAGCGCGTCGAAGACCACGATGTCGTCCAGCCGGTTGAGGAACTCCGGCTTGAAGGAGGCCCGCACGGTCTCCAGGACCAGCTCCCGCTTCTTCTCCTCCGGGACCGTCGGGTCCACCAGGTACTGGCTGCCCAGGTTGGAGGTGAGGATCAGGATGGCGTTGCGGAAGTCCACCGTGCGGCCCTGGCCGTCGGTGAGCCGCCCGTCGTCCAACACCTGCAGCAGCACGTCGAAGACCTCGGGGTGGGCCTTCTCCACCTCGTCCAGCAGCACCACGCTGTACGGCCGGCGGCGCACCGCCTCGGTGAGCTGGCCGCCCTCCTCGTAGCCGACGTACCCGGGCGGGGCGCCGACCAGCCGGGAGACCGAGTGCTTCTCGCCGTACTCGCTCATGTCGATCCGGACCATGGCCCGTTCGTCGTCGAAGAGGAAGTCGGCCAGTGCCTTGGCGAGTTCGGTCTTGCCGACACCGGTCGGGCCGAGGAAGAGGAACGAGCCGGTCGGCCGGTCCGGGTCGGCGATGCCGGAGCGGGTCCGTCGCACGGCGTCCGAGACGGCCTGCACGGCGACCTGCTGGCCGATCAGCCGGCGGCCCAACTCCTCCTCCATGCGCAGCAGCTTGGCGCTCTCGCCCTCCAGCAGCCGGCCGGCCGGGATGCCGGTCCAGGAGGCCACCACGTCGGCCACGTCGTCCGGGCCGACCTCCTCCTTGACCATCGAGGTGCTGGTGTCCTGGTCCTCGGCGCGGGCCTGGGCCTCGGCCAACTCCTCTTCGGCGGCCGGGATCTCGGCGTACATCAGCTTGGAGGCCCGCTCGAACTCGCCGTCCCGCTGGGCCCGTTCGAGGGCGCTGTGCAGGCCGTCCAGGCGCTCCTTGAGCTCACCGACCCGGTTCAGGCTCTTCTTCTCCTGCTCCCAGCGCGCGGTGAGGCCGGAGAGCTGCTCCTGCTTGTCCGCCAGGTCGCGGCGGAGCTTGGCCAGCCGGTCGACCGACGCCGCGTCGGACTCCTTCTCCAGCGCGAGTTCCTCCATCCGCAACCGGTCCACCACGCGCTGGAGTTCGTCGATCTCGACCGGCGAGGAGTCGATCTCCATCCGCAGCCGGGAGGCCGCCTCGTCGACCAGGTCGATCGCCTTGTCGGGCAGGAAGCGGGCGGTGATGTAGCGGTCCGACAGGGTCGCGGCGGCGACCAGCGCGGCGTCCGCGATCTGCACCTTGTGGTGGGCCTCGTAGCGGCCCTTGAGACCGCGCAGGATGGCGATGGTGTCCTCCACGCTCGGCTCGCCGACCAGCACCTGCTGGAAGCGCCGCTCCAGCGCCGGGTCCTTCTCGATCCGCTCGCGGTACTCGTCCAGCGTGGTGGCGCCGACCATCCGCAGCTCGCCGCGGGCCAGCATCGGCTTGAGCATGTTGCCGGCGTCCATCGCGGAGTCGCCGCCGGCGCCCGCGCCGACCATGGTGTGCAGCTCGTCGATGAAGGTGACGACCTGGCCGTCGCTCTCCTTGATGTCGTTCAGCACGGCCTTCAGCCGCTCCTCGAACTCGCCGCGGTACTTGGCGCCGGCCACCATCGCGCCGAGGTCCAGCGCGACCAGCCGCTTGCCGCGCAGCGACTCCGGCACGTCGCCGGCCACGATCCGCTGGGCCAGCCCCTCGACCACCGCGGTCTTGCCGACACCGGGCTCGCCGATCAGCACCGGGTTGTTCTTGGTGCGCCGGGAGAGCACCTGGACCACCCGGCGGATCTCCTGGTCCCGGCCGATCACCGGGTCGAGCTTGCCGTCCCGGGCGGCCTGGGTGAGGTCGGTGCCGTACTTCTCCAGCGCCTTGTAGCTGCCCTCCGGGTCCGGCGAGGTGACCCGGGCGCTGCCGCGGACCTCCTTGAACGCGGCCAGCAGCGCCTTGGGGGTGGCGCCGTGCCGGGCCAGCAGCTCGGCGACCGCGCCGCCCTCGGCGGCCAGGCCGACCAGCAGGTGCTCGGTGGAGACGTACGCGTCGTCCAGCTCATCGGCGCGCTTGCCGGCCTCGGTCAGCACGGCCAGGGTGTCCCGGCCCAGCTGCGGCGCGGCGACCGTCGAGCCGTGCGCACTGGGCAGCGCCCGCAGCTCGTGCCGGGCGGCGGCCATGATCTGCGCGACGTCCGCGCCGACCGCCTCCAGTAGCGGGCGGGCGATCCCCTCCGGCTGCTCCAGCAGGGCGAGCAGGACGTGCACCGGCCTGACGTCCGGGTTCCCCGCGCCGCCCGCCTGCCGGATCGCGGCGGACAGGGCATCCTGCGTCTTGGTGGTGAACTTGCTCGCGTCCACTCCTGCTGCTCCTTGAGGTCGATCCGAAGAATTAAGTTGAGTCTAGCGCGCTCAAGTTTTCCGCGTAAAGGAGAGCAGCTCGCGAGCCGGGCCGGTCGGGCGCCGGCCGACCGGCCAGACCGCGCGCAGCGGGCGGCGCAGGTCCAGGCCGGTCAGCGCGACCTCGGCCAGCCGGCTGGTGGCCAGCTCGTCGGCCACCGCCAGCTCGCTCAGGCAGACCGGGCCCGCGCCGGCCATCGCCGCCGCCTTGAGCGCCGTGGTCGAGTCCAACTCCAGCAACGGCGTGGCCATCCCGCCGTACGGGGCGAGCGCCCGGTCCAGCACCTCCCGGGTGCCGGAGCCGGGCTCGCGCAGCACCAGCGGGGTGGCGGCCAGCTCGGCCCCGCTCACCGGGGTGCCCCGGCGGGCCCAGCGGTGCGCCGGGCCGACCACCACCACCAGCCGGTCGGCCGCCACCGCCGTGCCGGCCAGCCCGGGCGGCGTGCGACTGCCCTCGACGAACCCCAGCTCGGCCTCGCCGGCCAGCACCAGCTCGGCCACCTTGGCCGAGTTCGCGGTCCGCAGCGTCACCGCGGTGTCCGGCCGGGCCGCCCGCAGCGCCAGCAGCCAGCCGGGCATCAGGTACTCGGCCACGGTCAGGCTGGCCACCACCCGCAGCCGGGAGTCCCGCCGCCCGCGCAGCGCGTCGATCCCGGCGTCCAGCGCCTGCGCCGCCTCGACCACCACCCGGGCCCACTCGACCACCAGCCGGCCCTGCTCGGTGGGCCGCGAGCCGCGCGGCGAGCGTGTCAGCAGCGGCACGCCGAGCTGTTGCTCCATGCCCCTGATCCGGGCGCTGGCGGCCGGCTGGCTGATCCCCAGCTCGGCCGCGGCCCGGCCGAGGCTGCCGTGCCGGGCCACCGCGAGCAGCAGTTCCAGGGCGCCGAGTTCGGGGACGCGTGCGGAGAGAGGCATAAAGCCAGGTTATGTCGCCATAGGGCGCGGACGGCTACCGGCGGGCACCCCCCGGCCGGAGGGTGGGGTCATGGCCACCCTCACGCACACTCGGCTCGAAGCGCCCTCCGTCCGCCGGCTCGACCTCTCCCGGCTCGGCCCCAACTGGTACGCCGCGGTGATGGGCACCGCGATCGTCGCCAACGGCGCGGCGGCGCTGCCCTACCGGCTGCCCGGACAGCTCGGCTTCGCCGAGGTGGTCTGGGCGCTCTCCGCCGCCGCGCTGCTGGTGCTGGTCGCCGGCCGCCTGGTGCACCTGACCCGGCACCGGGCGGCGGCCCGCACCCAGCTGCTGGACGACCCGGCCGGCGCGGTGTTCTACGGCTGCCCGCCGATGGCCCTGCTGGCGGTCGGCTACGGCACCCTGGTGGTCGGCGGCCGGCTGCTCGGCACCGGTCCGGCGGCCGTCGCCGACCTGGTGCTGTGGAGCCTCGGCACGCTGTACGCGGTCCTGGTGGCGGCCGGCATCCCGTACCTGATGATCACCCGGCACGAGCTCTCCGCACTGCGCGCCAACCCCACTTGGCTGCTCCCGGTGGTGGCCCCGATGGTCGCCGCCGCGCTCGGCCCGGCGCTGCTGCCGCACGTTCCCGGCGGGCTGCGGCCGGCCCTGTTCTGGGGCTGCTACGCCCTGTTCGGGGCGAGCCTGCTGGCCACCCTGACGGTGCTGCCGGTGGTCTTCACCGGGCTGGTGCACAGCAAGCTGCCGAGTGCGGTGCTGGCGCCCTCGCTGGTGCTGGTGCTCGGCCCGCTCGGCCAGTCCACCACCGCGGTCAACCAACTCGCCGACGCGGCCCGGACGGTCGCCCCGCGGCTGGCCCCGGGCGCGCTGGACCTCGCGGTGCTCTACGGGGCCGCCGTGATCGGCTTCGCGCTGCTCTGGCTGCTGATCGCGCTCGCCGTCAACCTGCGGTCCCGGCCGCCGTTCGCGATGACCTGGTGGGCCTTCACCTTCCCGGTCGGCACCTGCGTGACCGGCAGCGCCGGGCTGTACCGGCACACCGGCTTCGCGGGCTTCGCCGTCGTCGCCGCGGGGCTGTACGGGCTGCTGCTGCTCGCCTGGGCGGTGGCCGCGGTCCGCACCGGCCGTGAGCTGGCCGCCGGGCGGCTGCTGCACACCGAAGCGTCACGCTGACGCCTGGTCACCCCGGGGTTCGCGCCGGTGCGGTGCGACTGGCACGATATGGCGGTGGCCAGTCAATCCGAGCCGGGGAGGACGGGATGCAGGCCGATTCGGGAGCCCTGCCCGAGGACCTCGGGCTGGATGCCGACGCCCGCGAGCTCTACCTGACGATCGTCGGCCAGGGCGGCTGGGTCAAGGCCGAGGAGGTGCGCCCGGCGGACGCCCCGGCGCTGACCCGGCTGCTGGCCCTGGGCCTGGTCCGCGGCCTCCCCGGCGGCTCCTTCTACTCGGCCGTCAGCCCGCGCGCCTTCGCCGCCCGGGCCGGTGCCGCACTGCGCGCCCGCTCGGCCCGGCTGCTGCGCCAGGCCGACGAGATCCCGTTCCGGTTCGACGAGCTGGCCCAGGCCTACGACGCGGCGCCGCGCCCACCGGCCGGCACCGGCGTGGTGGACACCGTCCAGGACCGGGACAGCATCCGGCACCGGATAGCCCAGCTGGTCGCCGACGCCAGGACCGAGATCCTCACCGCGCAGCCCGGCGGCAACCGGCCGGCCGACCACCTGGCCTGGGCGCTCTCCCAGGACGTCCCGTTCCTGCGGGCCGGCGGCGCGCTGCGCACGCTCTACCAGCCGATCGCCCGGACCGACCCGGCCACCATCGCCTACGCGGTCGCGGTCACCCCGTACGGCGCCCGGATCCGGGTGCTGGACGAGGACTTCCAGCGGATGCTGATCTTCGACCGGGCGGTCGCGGTGATCCCGGCCTCCGCGGACATGGGCAGCGCGGCCTTCGTCGAGGACCCGACCGCGGTCGAGCTGCTGGTGGAGGTCTTCGAGCGGGACTGGCGGCGGGCCGAACGGGTGCCCTGGGGCTCGGCCGACGCGGTGCCGGACGAGGGGGCGGTCACCGCCCGGATCGGCCGGCTGCTGGCCGGCGGGCACAGCCGGCGGGCGATCGCCGGGCGGCTCGGGCTGAGCGAGCGGACGGTGGCCGGGCACATCGCCCGGTTGCGCGCGGAGGTCGAGGCGGAGACGCTCTTCCAGCTGGGTTGGCTGCTGCGGGCCCGGCGGCGCTGACCCGGGCACCGGGCCCGCCCACCGCACCTTCGGGCAGCGGCCGCTGCAAGTTCGTGCAGTTGCGGGAACCTGAAGGAGAACCGCCCTTGTCCGCGTGCACGCACACTGTGAGGCTGGGGACACGCCGAACCGCCCGGGCAACCGCAGCCCGCTGGTGGTGACTCGTTCTCCGGTCTCGTACAGGGGCAGAGGTATCTGTGCGACACAGGGGGAACGCCGGGTGGTCCGCCATATGTGGTGATGGCGACCAGGCCCGGTCCCAGCGAGGCGTTGCTGCTCCGCCTCGCTGGAAGCACCTAGGTTGCCGGCGTACACAGGTGGATCCGCCCGGAGCCGGGCGGCTTCGAGCCCCCGCCTCCGGGCCGGATCTTTCCTGGGAACCGCCGGGCTGTCTCGAATACGGGGCGAGGCAGTGCCCGGCGGTGAGCCCCGCGCGGATCCGCCGAGCAGAAGTCCGGCCGGGACGGTCGCGGGGGCGAGACGGTCCGGCCGAGCCCGCGGTGGTCCCGGGCGCGATTCACTCAGGGGCTGGCCCACAGCGCCGCCCGACGCACCCGGTACGGTGCTCGCACCCCCTTCCCACCGGGCCGGTCCATGCGGACGACCGTGCCCGGGGAGGGCGGAGGCACCGGCCACAGGGGACCGGCCGGCCGGCCCCGGAGCGGCCGACCGGGCTCCCACGGCGGGTGGACGGACGACCAGCTGGGGGAGAGCAGCCCATGATCGAGCGGGACGAACCAGACCTGCGACCGGCCAAGACCGCCGAACCGGGCCGGACCGCCGAACCGGGCGGGTTCGGCCTCCCCGGCGACCGGGCCCGTGAGCTCTATCTGGCGATCCTCACCGAGGGCGGCCGGATCCGGATGTCCGACCTCCGCTCGCCCGAGGTGCTGGCGGCCACCGCCGAGCTGCTCGACCTCGGCCTGCTGGTCCGGGAGGCCCTGGACGCCGCCTACACCGCCGTCAACCCGCGTACGGTCGGCGGCCGGCTGAGCGAGCAGCTGCGCTCGGCCGGGACCAGGCTGCTGGTGCAGGCGCAGGAGATGCCAGCCCTGCTGGAGGACCTCACCCGGGCCTACGACCGCGCCCCCCGCAAGGTGGACCGCTCCGGCGAGGTGCAGCACGTGCACGGCCTGGAGGAGATCCGCAGCCGGGTGTCCCGGCTGGGCGCCGACTGCCGGGAGGAGATCCTGGCCGCGCAGCCCGGTGGCGGCCGCCCGCCGGAGGCACTCGGTGACTCGCTGATGCGGACCCGCGAGTTCATGGCCCGTGGCGGCTCGATGCGGGTGCTCTACGCGCCCTCCGCCCGGACGGACGGCCCGACCGCCGCCTACGTCGCCGCGGCCTCCGAGACCGGGGCGCGGTTCCGGGTGCTCGGCGAGTCGTTCCGCCGGATGTTCGTCTTCGACCGGACCACGGCGGTGATCCAGGCCGCCTCCCCGAACAGCGGCGCGGCCTTCGTCGAGGACCCGGCGGTGGTCTCGTTCCTGGTCGGCGTCTTCGAACGGGACTGGCAGCGCGCCGAGCCGGTGCGCTGGGGCACCGCCGCGCAGGACCTGACCGGCCTGCCGGTGCACGACCAGATCGGCCGGCTGCTCGCGCAGGGGCTGACCCAGCGGGTGGTGGCCGGCCGGCTGGGCCTCAGCGAGCGGACCGTGGCCGGTCACATCTCCCGGCTGCGCGAGCTCTACGACGCCGAGACGCTCTTCCAACTCGGCTGGCTGATGCGGGCCTCGGCCGACGACCCGAAGGGGGAGTCGGAGAGGTGACCCGCACCCGGACGGCCGGCTCCCGGACGGTCCGCGCGGCGAGCCGGCCCTCGGCCGGCTGCTCCGACCCGCCCTGCCGGCCGAGTTGACCCAAATCCACGACCGGTCCCCGGGGCGCCCGGCCGCGCGAGCGGCACGAGACCGGGACGCCGGGTCACCGAGCCGGCGCCAGACCGGCGTCCGGTCCGTCCGGTGTCAGCCGGTCGCCGCGCCGCTGCTCGGCCAGGTGCCGAACGGGTCGCTGTGCCGGGTCGGCACCGCCTTGAACTGCTCGCCGGGCGCGGTCCAGAACCCCTCGCGCAGCGACAGCGCCATGCCGGCCCAGTCCAGCGCGGTCTCCACGATGTGCCGCAGGCTCTCCTGCGACCAGGTGTCGTCGAAGACCAGCGGCAGCACCGGCGCGACCTGCTCGATCGTGGCGATCAGCGGGTTGTGCGTGATGGCCTCGTCCACCAGCAGCACGATCGGCTTGCGCAGCGCGGAGCCCCAGCCGAGTTCGAGCGAGACGCCCGCCGAGAGCGGCGCGCCCACGTAGGCGAAGACCAGGTCCGCGGTCTGCATCGCGCGGAAGTCGGACGGCACCCGCGGTTCCGGAGCATGGCCCTCCACCGTCCAGGCGTCACTGTGGTGCGCACTGAAGACGGCGGCGCCGCTGCGCAGCAGCGAGCTGCGGAGAGCGGTCAGTCGGGTCCGGCTGGCCAGCGTGACCACGCTGTCGGCCGGCCCGGTCAGCCGCATGAGCGGCGCGGCGAGGAAGACACGGGCCCGGCGACCATCGGGGGCCTGGGCTGCGTGCTGACGCATGTACGGCTCACTCATGTCGACTCCGGGGAAGGGGTTCATTCGGTGGTGTGGGTGAGTCTCGGGCGGCCGGCCGGGATGCCGGATGACTCTTTCCTGCGGCTGATCCGAGGCTGCTGCGGCAGGAGAACAAGATTCTTGAATGGACAACGACAATCACTCAGGATGAAGCTTGTGGTGTGGTGTCCCGAGTGAGCTGATCGTCCAACGGGGCCTACTGCGCAGTCCACTGACACGGGGTGTCATTCGACTGCCTGGCAGCGAAATGACACCCCGCCCGGGAAGGGTGGCGATGACAAGGCCGTGGGCGTGCGGCATCATTGGGGCGATTGTTCGACCTAAATCTGACCTGGAACGCCCGAAGCGATCTTCGCCTGGGAGGTAGCGATATGCCTGACATCCGCAGTCTTGTCCGACTTGTCGGAGTGTCTCTTGCCGTTGGCCTGGTGACGGTTGGAGGTGCACTGGGCGCAACCGCCGCTTCGCACGCCGGGGTGGCGGGCAACTCGTCCGGGGTGGCGCGGACTTCCTCCGTGCAGGTGGTCGCGGCACCGGCGGCCGCGATGAGCCCGGGCGAGTACAACTGGAGCTGACGCCCGCGCCGATCGGTGGTCGCGGTGCGTGATCCGACGGGAAACTCCGGGGCCGGCGGGCTAGGAGTTGTTCGGGGTTCCCGGCGGGTCGCTGGAACGAGCTATCGCGTATCCCAGTTGGAACAGCGACTCGACGTTGTATTCCTCGCGCAGTTCGGCGATGTGCCGGGCGAGAGTTCGCTCACTGATCCCCAGCCGCCGTGCGATCACCCGGTGGTTGGTGCCGTCCAGCAGCAGGTCGACGATGGTCTTGCGTAGTTGCGACACGACCTGTTGGGGAACGGACCGTCCCCCGTCGAAGACCAGTGCGCGCCGCCAGTTGCGCTCGAAGACGTCCTCGGTGAGGCAGGTCACCACGGCCCGGTCGCGGATGAACGCCGCGAGGCTCATGTCGTTCGCCACCGGAATGACGGCCAGTGCCCGGTCCACCACGATCAGCCTGGTGTAGGGCTCGTCCAGGGTGCGGAACTCGCCGCCGGCCTGGGTGACCGTGGCCACGTAGTCCCGGGTGGGCCCGTGGTAGCGGGTGCTCGCGTGGTAGATGGTCCGGGCGGCCACCCCGCGCCGCAGGTCCTGCAGGTCGCTCGCCATGCTGCCGGCGAGTTGCTCCGGAGGCCGCGGGCCACCGGGCTGGGCGGCCAGCACCTCCTCCTTGGCCTTGACCACGGCATGCCGCAACTTCTGGTTGATCAGTGCTTTGCCGCGCACATATTCAATGGTCCCGCCGCCCTGCGACGGGGAATGGAATGCGTCGGCGAGATCCTGGAGTTCGGCCGGCAGGGAGATTGCCCGGGAAAGCATGCCGAGCGCCTGCTGCTGCCAGTCGGTGCTCAGTCGGGTGGCCAGGTGCTTGGGATCCACTGCGACGAGTTGGCCGGGATCATCGAGATCGACCACCAGGAGGCCGATTTGTATCAGCTCGTCGAGGTAGATCTTTTCCGGGACGGTGGCCGTCGCCGGGTCGATCCGGCCGTCCGAGCGGATGATCGACAGATAGAGTTCGCGTGCAGACGACGAAAGGGCAGCCGTGCCGGCAACGGACATGCCTGGCTCGTCCCGCATATTCATCCTCGGCTCCTCACCCCCCGTGCTCCCGGCTGACCAGTCTCGCAGGCCATGAAGCCGCCGGCACCCCCCGGAGGGAGGGTAACCGGCGGCTGATCACTGCTGAGGGGTCTACCTGCGCGGACGCCAGACCACCAGGGCGCTGGACTGCTGGGCCGGCTGGTACGGCACCAGGTCGCGGCGGTAGGAGGCGTGCACCGCGGCCTCCCGGGCCTGGAGCGTGCTGGCGGCGCCCTCCAGCGAGGCGGCCAGCTCGCCGATCCGGGCCTGCAGCGCGGCGACCTGGTTCTCCAGCTCGATGATCCGCTTGATCCCGGCCAGGTTGATGCCCTCGTCCTGGGAGAGCCGCTGCACCTCGCGCAGCTGCTGGATGTCCCGGGCCGAGTAGCGCCGGCCGCCACCGCCGGTCCGGTCCGGGCGGACCAGGCCGAGCCGGTCGTACTGCCGCAGGGTCTGCGGGTGCAGACCGGAGAGCTCGGCGGCCACCGAGATCACGTAGACCGGGGTGTCCTCGGTGAGCGCGTAGCCGGCCGCCGCGGACCGCCGGGGCGGTGGTCCGCCCGGCAGTCCCTCCCCGAGGCCCACGCCGATGGAGTCGGGGTTCATGTCACATCACGCTCCCTCCGCCGCCTTGAAGAGGGCGGCTCGCGGATCCTGAGCAGCGGTGGCCTCGCGGTACTGCTCCAGTGCCGTCAGGGCCTCGCCGGTGGTGTGCTGGGGAACCGTCACCTCGACGGTGACCAGCAGGTCGCCGCGGGTGCCGTCCTTGCGGGTGGCGCCCTTGCCACGAGCCCGCAGGGTGAGGCCGTTCGCGCTGCCCGGGGGCAGCTTGAGCTTGACCGCCGGCCCGTTCAGCGTCGGTACGTCGATGGTGCCGCCCAGCGCGGCCTCCGGGAAGGAGACCGGCACGGTCACCGTGAGGTTGTCGCCCTTGCGCCCGAAGACCGGGTGGCCGTCGACGTGGACCGTGACGTAGAGGTCGCCCGGCTGGCCGCCGCGCTCGCCCTGGGCCCCCTTGCCCTTGAGCCGGATCCGCTGGGCGTCCTGCACCCCGGCCGGGATCCGCACCTGCATGGTGCGGGCCGAGCTGGCCCGCCCGCTGCCGTGGCAGTCCGCGCACGGGTCGTCCACGATCATGCCGCGGCCCTTGCAGTCCCGGCAGGGCTCGGAGAGCGCGAAGGCGCCCTGGCCCCGGCTCACCGTGCCGGCGCCGACACAGGTCGGGCAGACCCGCGGGGTGGTGCCGGCCTTGGCGCCGGTG
This sequence comes from Kitasatospora sp. NPDC052896, assembly GCF_044547075.1. NCBI lineage: Bacteria > Bacillati > Actinomycetota > Actinomycetes > Kitasatosporales > Streptomycetaceae > Kitasatospora > Kitasatospora sp. NPDC052896. The sequence goes on along the minus strand of NZ_JBITZU010000001.1, from coordinate 904,186 downwards.
CCCGCGCAGGAGCGGCAGGCGGCCTGGCTGGTCATTCGCAGCGGGACGGTGGCGCCGTCCACCGCCTCCTCGAAGCTGAGTGTCACCTCGGTCTCGACGTCGGCCCCGCGCCGCGGCTGGGCAGCCCGCCCGCCGCGGTTGAAGAGCCCGCCGAAGACGTCGCCGATGCCGCCCCCGCCGCCGCCGCCCTGGGTGCCGCTGAAGAGATCGCCGAAGTCGAAGCTGTAGCCGCCGCCGTTGGTGCCGCCGCCGCGCAGGCCGCCGGAGCCGAAGAGGCTGCGCGCCTCGTCGTACTCCTTGCGGCGCTTGTCGTCCGAGAGCACGTCATAGGCCTCGGAGATGTCCTTGAACCGCTCCTCGGCCTTGGCGTCGCCCTTGTTGGCGTCCGGGTGGAACTCGCGGGCGAGCTTCCGGTAGGTCTTCTTGATCTCCGCGGTGGTGGCGTCCTTGGGCACACCGAGGACCTTGTAGTAGTCCTTCTCCACGTAGTCCTTCGCACTCACGGCAGCAGCCACCTCCCAGGATGTGTCGATACGGCGCTGCGGAGCCGCGCGTCACGAGTCGTGACGCGCGACCCCGCAGCGCACAGCGTGTCAGTTGTCGGCCGCACCGTCAGCCTCGGGGGCCTCCGGGTCCGGGCCGCCGGTGGACTGACTGCCCGGCTGCGGTTCCGCGACGGCCACCATCGCCGGGCGGATGATCCGCTCGCCGATCCGGTAGCCGGGCTGGAGGACCTGCACACAGGTGTCCTCGGTGACCTCCGAGGAGTAGCTGTGCATCAGCGCCTCGTGCAGGTTCGGGTCGAAGGGCTCGCCCTCCTTGCCGAACTGCTGCAGCCCGAGCTTGGCGACCACGGTCTCCAGCGACTCGGCGACCGACTTGAAGCCGCCGGTCACCTCGCCGTGCTCGCGGGCCCGACCGATGTCGTCGAGCACCGGGATCAGCGACTCCAGGATGTTGGAGACGGCGATCTCGCGCACCGTCAGCCGGTCGCGCTCGACCCGCTTGCGGTAGTTCTGGTACTCGGCCTGGAGGCGCTGCAGGTCACCGGTGCGTTCCAGCAGCTCGCGCTTGGCCGTGGCGAGCTCGTCGCCCTCGCCGGACTCGGCGGCGGCCGCCTTGACGGCCTCCTCCGCGGCCTTGAGGACGGCCTCGTCGGCGTTGGAGTCGTCGCCGGGCTCCACGCCCTGCGGCTTCTCCGTCATGCCGCACCGCCCTTGGGCTTGTCCTCGTCGATGATCTCGGCGTCGACCACGTCGTCCTCCTTGGTGAAGTCGACGTTCTCGGCGCCACCGGCGGCCGCACCGGCCGCGTCGGCGTTGGCGTACAGCGCCTGGCCGAGCTTCTGGGCGGTGGTGGAGACCTTCTCGGTGGCCTCGCGGATCGCCGCGATGTCCTCGCCCTTCAGGGCCTCCTTCAGCTCGCCGATCGCGGTCTCGACCTCGGCCTTGACCTCGGCCGGCAGCTTGTCGGCGTTGTCCGCGATGAACTTCTCGGTGGAGTAGACCAGCTGCTCGCCCTGGTTGCGGGTCTCGACCGACTCGCGGCGCTTGTGGTCCTCCTCGGCGTACTGCTCGGCCTCGCGCATCATGCGCTCGATGTCCTCCTTGGGGAGGGCGGAGCCGCCGGTGACGGTCATCCGCTGCTCCTTGCCGGTGCCGAGGTCCTTCGCGCCGACGTGCATGATGCCGTTGGCGTCGATGTCGAAGGTGACCTCGATCTGCGGCAGGCCGCGCGGGGCCGGCGGGAGGCCGGTCAGCTCGAACATCCCGAGCTTCTTGTTGTAGGCCGCGATCTCGCGCTCGCCCTGGTAGACCTGGATCTGCACGGAGGGCTGGTTGTCCTCGGCGGTGGTGAAGATCTCCGAGCGCTTGGTGGGGATCGTGGTGTTGCGCTCGATCAGCTTGGTCATGATGCCGCCCTTGGTCTCGATGCCCAGGGACAGCGGGGTGACGTCCAGCAGCAGGACGTCCTTGACCTCGCCCTTCAGCACACCGGCCTGCAGCGCGGCGCCGATCGCGACGACCTCGTCCGGGTTGACGCCCTTGTTGGCGTCCTTGCCGCCGGTCAGCTCCTTGACCAGCTCGGCGACGGCCGGCATGCGGGTCGAGCCACCGACCAGGACGACGTGGTCGATCTCGGAGAGCGAGATGCCGGCGTCCTTGATCACGTTGTGGAACGGGACCTTGCAGCGCTCCAGCAGGTCCGCGGTCAGCTGCTGGAACTGGGCCCGGGTGAGCTTCTCGTCCAGGTGCAGAGGGCCCTCGGCGGAGGCCGTGATGTAGGGCAGGTTGATCGAGGTCTCGGAGGACGAGGACAGCTCGATCTTGGCCTTCTCGGCCGCCTCGCGCAGGCGCTGGAGCGCCATCTTGTCCTTGGAGAGGTCCACGCCGTGGCCGGCCTGGAAGGTCTTCACCAGGTGGTCGACGACCTTCTGGTCCCAGTCGTCACCACCGAGGTGGTTGTCACCGTTGGTGGCCTTCACCTCGACCACGCCGTCGCCGATCTCCAGCAGCGAGACGTCGAAGGTGCCGCCACCGAGGTCGAAGACCAGGATGGTCTGGTCGTCCTTGTCGAGGCCGTAGGCCAGCGCGGCGGCGGTCGGCTCGTTGACGATGCGCAGGACGTTCAGGCCCGCGATCTCGCCGGCCTCCTTGGTCGCCTGGCGCTCGGAGTCGGAGAAGTAGGCCGGGACGGTGATGACCGCGTCGGTGACCGTCTCACCCAGGTAGGCCTCGGCGTCCCGCTTCAGCTTCTGCAGGATGAAGGCGCTGATCTGCTGGGGGTTGAAGTCCTTGCCGTCGACGTTGGTCTTCCAGCCGGTGCCCATGTGGCGCTTGACCGAGCGGATGGTCCGGTCGACGTTGGTGACGGCCTGCCGCTTGGCGACCTCACCGACCAGCACCTCGCCGTTCTTGGCGAAGGCGACGACGGACGGCGTGGTCCGGGCGCCCTCGGCGTTGGTGATGACGGTGGGCTCACCGCCTTCGAGAACACTGACGACCGAGTTCGTCGTGCCGAGGTCGATACCGACCGCGCGTGCCATCGTAGATACCTCCACGGAGAAGTTGAGCTTTACGGGCTCAAGCATGCCCGAGCGCGGCGGCGGCGTCAACAGGGCTGAGTGCAGGGGGCTCAAGTTTTATGCGGCGCTTACGCTCCTCCCCCTTTTGGGGCTGGATGGGCGACTATGGCCTTACGTGACTGCCGCCATACCTTGAGCATCTTCTGGACGGGTGCTACAGGGCGATAGGGTCCGCCCGGTGGGTCGTTAAGTTACCCACCAGTACACTTGACCGACCTCTACCATCACCGCCGCTGGAGTACGGAGAAGCCGGATGCAGCTAGCAGCGATCCTCATCTCACTGGGCACGACCGCGGTCGGCGTGGCGCTGTTCGCTCGTGCCATCGCGCGGATCTTCCGGTTCGTCCGGCTCGGCCAGCCCGTCCCGGCCGGAGCGCGGATCAACGACCCGGTGGCCCGTACGGTGACCCTGATCCGGGAGTTCCTCGGGCACAGCCGGATGAACAAGTGGGGCATCGTCGGCATCGCCCACTGGTGCGTCGCCGTCGGTTTCTACGCGCTGATCCTGACCCTGGTCGGCGCGTTCGGCCAGCTCTTCGACCCCAAGTTCGAGGTCCCGGTCGTCGGTGACTGGACGCCCTACCTGGTGTTCCAGGAGGTGCTCGGCCTGGTGACCTTCCTCGGCATCGCGGTGCTGACCGTGATCCGCCAGCTGAGCCTGCCGAGCAAGTCGGTCCGCAAGTCCCGCTTCGCGGGCTCCAACATGGGCTTCGCGTACTTCATCGAAGCGGTCATCCTGATCATCGGTGTGGCGATCCTGACCCTGCGCGGTCTGGAGGGCGCGCAGGCCGGGGTCGACCACTACTCGGCCGCGTACCTGGTCTCCTACCCGCTGGTGAAGGCGTTCTCCGGGCTGAGCCTGGGCACCCTGCACAACCTGCTCTGGCTGGTCGCGACGATCAAGATCTCGGTCTCCTTCATCTGGATGATCGTCGTCTCGCTGAACACCGACATGGGTGTCGCCTGGCACCGCTTCCTGGGCTTCCCGAACATCTGGTTCAAGCGGAACGCCGACGGCGCGGTGGCGCTCGGCGCGCTGCAGCCGATGACCAGCGGCGGCAAGCCGATCGACTTCGAGGACCCGGCCGAGGACGCGGTGTTCGGCGTCTCCCAGGTCGAGCACTTCTCCTGGAAGGGCATCCTCGACTTCTCCACCTGCACCGAGTGCGGCCGCTGCCAGTCGCAGTGCCCGGCCTGGAACACCGGCAAGCCGCTCTCGCCGAAGCTGCTGATCATGTCGCTGCGCGACCACGCCTACGCCAAGGCGCCGTACCTGCTGGCCGGCGGCGGCAAGGACATGGAGGGCAACGAGAAGGCCACCGCCGAGCAGCTGGCCGGCGTCCCGGCCGCCGCGCTGGCCGAGGCCGAGCGCCCGCTGATCGGCACCGCCGAGGAGAACGGCGTCATCGACCCGGACGTGCTCTGGTCCTGCACCACCTGCGGCGCCTGCGTCGAGCAGTGCCCGGTGGACATCGAGCACATCGACCACATCGTCGACATGCGCCGCTACCAGGTGATGATCGAGTCCTCGTTCCCGACCGAGGCCGGGACGATGCTCAAGAACCTGGAGAACAAGGGCAACCCGTGGGGCATGGCCACCAAGGCCCGCCTGGACTGGGTCAAGGAGCTCAAGAAGGAGACCGGCATCGAGGTGCCGGTGATCGGCGAGGACATCGACCCCGCCGAGGTCGAGTACCTCTACTGGGTCGGCTGCGCCGGTGCGCTCGAGGACCGCGCGAAGAAGACCACCAAGGCCTTCGCCGAGCTGCTGCACACCGCGGGCGTGAAGTTCGCCATCCTCGGCAAGGAGGAGTCCTGCACCGGTGACTCGGCCCGCCGGCTGGGCAACGAGTTCCTCTTCCAGATGCTCGGCGCGCAGAACGTCGAGACGCTGAACACCGTGCTGGAGGACGCCCCGGTCAAGCGGATCGTGGCCACCTGCCCGCACTGCTTCAACACCATCGCCAACGAGTACCCGCAGCTCGGCGGGCACTTCGAGGTGATCCACCACACCCAGCTGCTGCAGCACCTGATCGACGAGGGCAAGCTCGTCCCGGTCAACCCGGTCGAGGGCCTGATCACCTACCACGACCCCTGCTACCTGGGCCGGCACAACAAGGTCTACAGCCCGCCGCGCGAGATCATGGACAAGGTCCCCGGTCTGCGCCAGCAGGAGATGCACCGGCACAAGGAGCGCGGTTTCTGCTGCGGCGCCGGTGGCGCGCGGATGTGGATGGAGGAGCGGATCGGCAAGCGGATCAACACCGAGCGGGTCGACGAGGCGCTCTCCCTCAACCCGGACATCGTCTCCACCGCCTGCCCGTTCTGCCTGGTGATGCTCTCCGACTCGGTCAACGGCAAGAAGAACGAGGGCGCGGCGAAGGAGCACCTCAAGGTGGTCGACGTCGCCCAGCTGCTGCTCGACTCCGTGAAGGCCGTCCCGCAGGCCCCCGAGGCCCCGGCCGAGTCGGTCGGGGTGTAGCAGCCCGCGTTCGGACCGAGTCCGAATGTGTTCGCACCTTCTCAGCTCACATATGATGCCTGCCCCGGGCCCTCGGCCCGGGGCAGGTCGCTTCGCGGACCCGGTGCCGGTACAGCCTGCACAGAATCACGTATTACGGTGGCCCGGGTGGGCCTGTCACCACAGGACCTTCGGCCACCCCGCGGCACCACGGACAGCAGCCCGTGACGCCGCCACAAGCACCCAAGCGCCGGCCTGTCACCACTCCACAGGCCGGGTCGCTGACCGGAACCAAGGGGAGAAACGCAAACCATGACCCAGGCGATCATGCTGGTTGGCGGTCAGGGCACCCGTCTGCGCCCGCTCACCACGCACACCCCGAAGCCGATGCTGCCGGTCGCCGGTGTGCCGTTCATCGCGCACCAGCTGGCCCGGGCCGCCGCCGCGGGCGTGACCCGGGTGGTCCTGGCCACCTCCTACCTGGCCGAGGTCTTCGAGGAGCACTTCGCCGACGGTTCGCCCTACGGCATCGAACTGGTCTACCTCACCGAGCGCGAGCCGCTGGGCACCGGCGGCGCGATCCGCAACGCCGCCGAGGGCCTGACCTGCGGTCCGGACGAGCCGGTGCTGATCTTCAACGGCGACATCCTGTCCGGCCTGGACATCGCCGCGCTGCGGGACGGCCACGTCGAGGCCGGTGCGGACGTCACCCTGCACCTCACCCGGGTCGCCGACCCGCGCGCCTTCGGCCTGGTGCCGACCGACGCGGCCGGCCGGGTGCTGGAGTTCCTGGAGAAGCCGGAGACCCCCGAGCAGATCGTCACCGACCAGATCAACGCCGGTTGCTACGTCTTCACCCGGTCCGTGATCGACCGGATCCCGGCCGGCCGGGTGGTCTCGGTCGAGCGCGAGACCTTCCCCGAGCTGCTGGCCACCGGCGCGCTGGTGCGCGGCGTGGTGGACACCTCGTACTGGCTGGACCTCGGCACCCCGGCCGCCTTCGTGCGCGGCTCGGCGGACCTGGTGCTCGGCAAGGTGGACTCGCCGGCCGTGCCCGGCCCGACCGGTGACGCCCTGCTGCTGCCCGGCGCCACGGTGGACCCGGGCGCGGTGCTCAGCTCCGGCACCGTGGTCTCGACCGGCGCGGTGGTCCGGGCCGGTGCGATCGTCGAGGGCAGCGTCGTGCTGCCGGGCGCGGTGATCGGTGCCGACGCCTTCGTCAAGGACTCGATCGTCGGCGCGTACGCGAGCATCGGCGACCGGACCGCGCTGGACGGCGCGGTGATCGGCGACGGCGCGACCGTCGAGGCCGACAACGAGCTGCCCAGCGGCATCCGGATCGCCTGCGGCACGCTGCTCCCGGTCGGTGCGGTGCGCACCACCGCGGGCCCCGGCGGCTGCCCGGCCGGCCAGAGCACCGCCGCCGCGGTGCACGGCTCGGTGCTGCGCCACTGACCGAACGCCGGTCCCGGCCGTCGCGGCGGTGCGTCACAGCCTTGCTGCAATGCGCCCGCGACGGCCGACCGGCGCGATCGCACCCCTCCGGTACGGGTACCGTCGGAGGGTGGCTGGCAACGGATATGAGAACGGGTGGGGCGGCGAGCCGGAGTACCTCGCGGCCCCGCCGCACGACCCGTACCGCGGTGACAGCCCCGGCCACACCCGGCCCTTCCCGGTCGGTGGCCACGGGGCGGGGGAGCCGTACGGAGGGCCGCAGGGCGGCTACGCCCAGGCCGGGTACCCGACCGAGCCGGACCGGGGCCACCCGTCGCCGTACCGTCCCGAGTACCCGCCCGGCTACAGCCGGCCGCGCGGCGGCGAGTACCCGCGCGGGTACGGCCACGAGCCGACCGAACCGGACGGGTACGCGCAGGACAACATCGCCACCTACCGGGCCGGCGGCCGCACCACGCCCCGGGCGACCGGTCCCCGGCTGCCCTGGCGGCCGCTGCTGGCCGGCATCTTCCGCAACCCGACCCGCACCTTCGACCAGATGCGCGACCACCAGGCCTGGCTCCCCGCGATCACGGTCTCGTTGGTCTACGGCGTGCTCGTGGTGCTCGGCTTCAGCGACACCCGCAGCGAGGTGGTCAACTCGACCTTCCCGGTGGCCGCCTGGTCGCTCGCCGGCGCCGCGGTCGGCTTCACGCTGACCGGGCTGATCCTCGGCTCCGTCACCTACGCGCTGGCCCGGCAGCTCGGCGGCGACGGGCCCTGGCAGTCCACGGTCGGACTGGCGGTGCTGATCGGCTGGACCACGGACGCGCCGCGCCTGCTGCTCGCCCTGGTGCTGCCCTCCGACGGTGGGCTGGTCCAGGCGGTGGGTTGGGCGACCTGGCTGTTCTGCGGCTTCCTGCTGACCTCGATGGTCCGCCGGGTGCACGACCTGCCCTGGGGCAAGGCGGCCGGTGCCGCGGCGCTGCAGTTGGTGGTGCTGCTGGTGCTGATCAAGCTCCCCACCCTCGGTTGACCCCCTTCTCTCCCCGCACCTCTCCCCGGAGTCCCCGAATGACCCTCCCGACCACCCTCCCCACCACCCACGTCAGCTTCCCGAGCGGCGCGGTCACCGGTGACTCCACCGTCCTCGCGGTCCACCCGCTGGCGGACGGCCGGCATGCCGTCGTCACCGCCGCCACCCCGTTCCACCCGCTCGACCACACCTGGCCCGACCAGCCGGCCGACACCGGCACCCTGTCCCTGGCCGGCGTCGAGTACCCGGTGGTGGACTGCCTGACCGGCGCGGTCGGCCCGGACGGCGGCGAGCCGCTGGTCGGCCCGGAGATCCCGGTGCGGCGCGGCGACGAGGCGTGGTCCTGGCTGGTGCTGCACGTGCTGGAGCAGGCGCCCGCCGCGGACGCGGTGGGGCAGCCCGTCACGCTGACCGTGGACGCCGACCGGCGGGCCGCGCTCTCGGCCGCGCACACCGGCTGCCACCTGCTCGCCCTCGCCCTGAACGCCGCCCTCGCCCCGCGCTGGCGCAAGGACCCGGGCCGCGCCGACGCCTTCGGCAACCCCGACTTCGACAGCCTGGCGATGGCCTCCTCGTCGATGACCACCGAGGCCAGCACCGACGTCTACCGGCTCGGCAAGTCGCTCCGCAAGAAGGGCTTCACGGCGGAGGCCGCGGACGAGCTGCCGGCCCTGGCCGACGCGCTGCCCGCGATCACCGCGGAGGTCAACGAGCGGCTGGCCGGCTTCGTGGCCGCCGACGCCCCGGTCCGGATCGAGGTCCCCGGCCCCGAGCTGACCGCACGCCGCCGCTGGCACTGCGAGCTGCCGGCCGGCCCGGCGGAGATCGCCTGTGGCGGCACCCACCTCCACCGCCTCGGTCAACTCGCCGAGCTGTGCACCGAGTTGACCCTCTCCGCGGACGGCACCGAACTCACCGCGGTGACCCGCCCGAAGCAGATCTGAGCCGGCCCCCGCTACGCCGAGGCGGTGGGTCCGGGATCTCCCGGACCCACCCCCTCGCGGTGTGGCTGCCTCAGACCGTGGTGCGGTGGAAGTTCAGGTGGCTGCGCGACGGCGTCGGCCCGCGCTGGCCCTGGTAACGAGAGCCGTACCGCTGCGAGCCGTACGGGTGCTCGGCTGGCGAGGAGAGCCGGAACAGGCAGAGCTGCCCGATCTTCATCCCCGGGTAGAGCTTGATCGGCAGCGTCGCCACGTTGGACAGCTCCAGCGTGACGTGCCCGCTGAACCCGGGGTCGATGAACCCGGCCGTGGAGTGCGTCAGCAGTCCGAGCCGGCCCAGGCTGGACTTGCCCTCCAGCCGCGAAGCCACGTCGTTCGGCAGCGTGATCACCTCGTACGTCGAGGCCAGCACGAACTCACCCGGGTGCAGGATGAACGGCTCGTCCCCGTCCGGCTCGACCAGCCGGGTCAGGTCCGGCTGCTCCTCGGAGGGGTCGATGTGCGGGTACCGGTGGTTCTCGAACACCCGGAAGAAGCGGTCCAGCCGCACGTCGATGCTGGACGGCTGGACCATGGCGGGCTCGAAGGGGTCGATCCCGACCCGGCCCTTGTCGATCTCGGTACGGATGTCCTTGTCAGATAGCAGCACGCCATCGAGGTTACGTGCTCCCGCCGGAGTCCTCCCAATCCTGCCGCTGGAGTCCCCCGCCCTCCTCCCCTTGCCGCGCCTTACCGCGTCGCCCGGGCCGACCCCGGCGCCACCTCGGCCGGCACCGAGTTGCGCAGCCGCCCACACCGCGGGCAGCGGATCAGCCGCCCCGGCCCGAGCCGCTCGACGCCGAGATTCTGCAACGGGAACGTGCTGGTGCTGAACAGGTGCCCCTCGGCACAACGAACGACGGTGCGCTGCTCCATCGATCCCCTTCCCACGCTTCCCCAACTTCCCCAACGCGGCAGCCCCCGGCACGCGGGCGACCTCACCGCAGGACAGCGTCACATTAGGGGATGTTCCGGACATCCCCCGCCAAGGCTCGCCGCCGCCCACCCTCCCGCCCAGCCGGTGTGCGGCACCGGCTCCGAGATGGGGTAACATAGACCATGATCGAGCCGTTCCTGACGGCCCATCACGCGGGCGTAGTTTAATGGTAGAACATGAGCTTCCCAAGCTTATAGCGCGAGTTCGATTCTCGTCGCCCGCTCAGAGATAAAGCCCCAGGTCAACGGCCTGGGGCTTTCTTGTTGTCTGGACCAATCCGGGGTCGTCGTGCCAGATTCGTGCCAGAAGGCCATTGGCGGAGCGTTAGATTCGGCGATTCCCGGCCATGGTCCGCGTCTCCTTGGGTGAGCGGGTGTCGATCGTTTCAAATGGCGAGATCAACATCTAGTGATGTGCACCACATGCCTGCAGCTTGTTGGGCGGTTCGCGTCGGACGAGGGGCCTGTCGTCGAGCGCATGGCTGTGAGTGCCCTGCTTGCCGGGACTCGACAACCTGTGTGACTGGGTACGAACCTCCAGTGAGCGCGGTAGCCGACGGTGTTGAGAGTTCGGCGAGGCGGGCGTCTTGCTCAGAGCGAAGAGCCCGTGGTGCCCCGTGCTGTGCAGGACGGGGTTGGCGTTGATGTCGGTGGGAGAGCCGCTTGGTGGGAGTTGCTCCCGTCGAGGTGCTGGGTGAGCGGGGGCGAGAGAGGAATGGCCGATCGTCGAGTGGTGAACCGGCGTGAATCGTGCAGCTGCTGGGCCTTGGCCTCTGGCGCGGTGGCTTGCGTCGCCGTTGCCGCACCGCGCGCGGGCCATCCAACCGGCGAGGCTTCGCTCCTGACGGGGATGGTTTCGTGCTCGGTCGGGAACTCGAACACGCCTGATCGGCTTGCCGAGCGGCGGAGGGACAAGATAGCCGGCCTGGAGACCTTCCTCGCTCGGCTCGCTCCCACAGCCGTGCCCCCTGATCCCGCTCAGCCCTCGGGCATTTGCCAAATCAGCGGATCCGACAGGGAATTGGTTGGTTAGCCTTCACTGGGGCCCTTGTTCCTCATAGGGTTGCCGCACATCGCAAATGTGTCTGCCTGGGGGTGCGTGGTGGATCCGGTATCGATTGGACTGCTGACTGCGTTGGCGGGTGGCGCCGGCGGTGAGGTCGGCCGGCAGGCGTGGGCGGGGCTGAGCGAGCTTGTGCGACGTCCGTTCCGGCGCAGCCACGGCGGTACGGATGGACCTGCGGTGAGTTCGGGAGAGGCGGAGCTGGCTCGGCTGGAACAGGCACCGGCTGATCCAGCACGCGCGCATGCACTCAGCACGGTGCTGGTGTTGCGGGCCGCCGTGGACGCGGACTTCCATGCCGGTCTGCAGCAGTGGCACGAACTGGCGAAACGGGTGAGCGCAGGCGATGGCGACGTCAGCCTCACGATCAGCGGCGGCACCTTTCATGGCCCAGTGATGCAGGGCAGAGATTTCTCCGGTATCTCCTTCACCATCGGGTCCCAGCCACCGGGCGCCCCCGGCTCGGCTACGCCGCCGACGCAGGGTTGACGGGCGTGGACGACAGTTCTGACGGCTTAGGCCGGCCGGTGTCCAACACGATCAGTGGTGGCGTCTTCTTCCACGCGGTGATCCAGGGCCGGAACATCACAGTGCAGTTGCCTCCGCAGATCACCCCGGCCTTGTCAGGCCTGCCCCCAGCCTCTCCCACGTTCACCGGCCGCGAGAAGCAGGTCGCCGAGCTGCTTCGGGCACTTGCTCCGAGCCGCGAGCAGGAATACTCGGGGAGAGTGACCGCTGTCGCGGGGCTGGCTGGGGTCGGCAAGACCGAACTGGTCGTGCAGACCGCCACCCAGGCGCTGCGCGAGCCCGACTGGTTCCCCGGCGGGGTGCTGTTCGTAGATATGTTCGGCTATAACGACGAGCGCTTCCTCTTCCCCGAACGTGCCTTGGACGGCCTGCTGCGGGCCCTAGGCATGCCCGGTGAGCACGTACCCGCCAGTTTGCAGGACCGTTCCCGGCTGTACCGGAGCGTGCTGGCCGCCTTCGCGGAGCAGGGCCGTCGGATCCTGGTCGTTATCGACAACGCCTCGACTTCCGAGCAGGTTCGGCCGCTGCTGCCCACCGATCCTTCCACCGCAACCTTGCTCACCTCCCGCCACACCCTGGACCTCGATGCCCGCCTGCACGACCTGGACATCCTGGACCCAGGTGCCTCCATCGAGTTGCTCCGCCAAGTCCTCCAACAGGCCCGAGGCAGTGCTGACAGGCGAGTTCAGGACGCACCAGAGCACGCAGCGACTATCGCCCATCTGTGCGCGGGTCTGCCTCTGGCCCTGCGCATCGCCGCAGCTCTACTCGCCGACACCCCAACCCGCCCCCTGGCTTCCCTCGCAACGGCCTTAGAGGCGGCTCATACCCGGCTGGATCGGCTACGCCGCGAAGACCGTGCTGTGCGCGCCGCGTTCGACCTCTCCTACCAGCGCCTCGACGGCGAGCATGCGCGCATGTTCCGCTTGCTACCACTCAACCCCGGCCCGGACGTCTCCAGCGAATCCGCTGCCCGTCTGGCTGACACCGACTTGTTTCAGGCCGAGGAACTCCTGCAGGACCTGGCCCGTGCCCACTTGATCGCACCGGGCCGCACCTGGGGCCGCTGGAGGCTGCATGATCTGGTCCGCCTCTATGCCGACCAGCACGGGCACACCCGCGCCGACACTGATCAACGCGATGCCGCTCAGGGGCGACTGCGCGACCACTACCGGAGCACTACCCAAGCCGCTGACACATACCTGGAAGCCCAACCCGCAGCCGCCTCAATCCGATTTCTCGACCGCCACCAGGCGCTGGCCTGGCTGGACGATGAGCACCCCAACCTGGTCGCCATCGCCACCCCGCTGGTCGGGCACCCCGAAACCAGCATCGCTCTCGCGTTCGCCCTTGCCCGATATCTCAACTACCGCCGGTACCTCAATGACTTGATCGCTGTGACGAGTACTGCCCTGGTCTTCTGCCGCAGGCTCGGCCACCGAGAGCGTGAGGGTGCGGTCCTGAACAACCTTGGTAATGCACTGTCGGGGGTGCGCAGGTTTGATGAGGCGATCGATGCTCACAACCAGGCCATCATTCTCTTTCGCGAGCTCGGCGACCGGTATTCCGAGGGCAAGGCGCTCAGCAGCCTCGGTAGTGCCCTGAGGCAGATGCGCAGGTTTGATGAGGCGATCGATGCTCACAACCAGGCCATCATTCTCTTTCGCGAGCTCGGCGACCGGCACAGCGAGGGGGCCGCGCTGAACAATCTCGGCACTACGCTGTCGGAGGTACGCAGGTTCGAAGAGGCGATCGGCGCTCATACCCAGGACTTGGCTGTCTGCCGCGAACTCGGCGATCAGAACGGCGAAAGCCAAGCGCTGAACAACCTCGGCGGCGCGCTGTTGGAGGCGCGTAGGTTCGAGGAAGCGATTGAAATCCTCACCGGGTCAGTGGCCATCTACCGCGAGCTCAGCGATGAGCATGGCGTGGGCCAGGCCCTGCACAACCTCGGCAGCGCTCTGCGGCAGGTGCGCAGGTTCGAGGAGTCGATCGACGCTCACGCTGAGGCCGCCACGATTGCCGTCAAGCTCCGGGACCGGTACCGCGAGGGCCAGGCGCTGAACCATCTTGGGTTGGCTCTCTGGTGGATGCGCAGGTTCGAAGAGGCGATCGGCGCTCACACTGAGGCTGCCACGATCGCTGTCGAGCTCGCTGACCGGCATGGCGAGGGCCAAGCGCTGAACAACCTCGGCGGAGCCCTGTTGGAGGTGCACAGGTTTGATGAGGCGATCAAAGCCCTCACCCGGGCCACCACCATCTGCCGTGAGCTCGGTGACCGGTACGGCGAGGGCCAGGCACTGAACAACCTCGGCAGCGCGCTGTCGGAGGTGCGCAGGTTCGAGGAGGCGATCGACGCTCACGCTGAGGCTGCCACGATCGCTGTCGAGCTCGGTGACTGGCGCGGCGAGGGCCAGGCGCTGAACAACCTCGGCGGAGCCCTGTTGGAGGTGCGCAGGTTTGATGAGGCGACCGAAGCCCTCACCCGGGCCACCACCATCTGCCGTGAGCTTGGTGACCGGTACGGCGAGGGCCAGGCGCTGAATAATCTAGGCCTGGTCTTGCGCCATCTGCGCAGATTCGAGGGTGCGATCGACGCTCACTCCCATGCGGCCCACATCTTCCGTGAGCTCGGCGACCGGCACGGCGAGGGCCAAGCGCTACGGTCCTGGGCGGTTACGCATAACGAGCGCTGGTTATGGCAGGGCTGAGCAACTCGCCCCCTTCCCTAAGTCCGTCCTGTCTGTGTTCCAGCAATCCGGGAAGGCAGTGAGGGAAGCGGCCACCGGGTACAAAGGGGTCGGCGGCGGGTGGCCGAATGCCGAAGTGGCCCGATGAGCAGGTGCTGGCCGGGTTCCTTCGACATTCGCGATCACGCCTCGCGGGCTTCCTGTGTGGGCTCGGAGGGCGCGCATCGTTGTCGGGTGCGGATGTCGACGACGGCGGAGCTGATGCCGTTGGAGATCTTGGTCTGCTGTTCGGCAGTGGCGTGTTGGTAGATCAGCGCAGCACGGACGGAGGAGTGGCCCATGTGGGCCATGAGGTCCTTGAGGCTGGCGCCGGTGCCGGCGGCGAGGACGTTGCCGGTGTGGCGGAGGTCGTAGAAGCGGAAGCCGTTCATGCCGAGCTTCGCGCGGGCCTTGCGCCATTTGCGGCCGAAGGTCGAGCGGCGGAACGGGGCACCGCGCTCGCCTATGAACAGCAGGCCGTCGTCCTCCTTCGCGGCGTACCAGCGCAGGTGCAGCTCGAAGTCGGGGACGATCTCGGGTGGGATGCCGACCGGTCGCTTGCCGGCCTTGGACTTCGGGTCGCCCAAGACGCGCTTGCCGGTGGTCAGTTCGGGGGCGGCGCGGCGGATCCACACGACGCGCTTGACCAGGTCGACGTCGGATCGCCGGACCTCGGCCAGCTCCTCGGGGCGGAGAGCCATGAAGGAGCCCATGAAGACCATGAGCTGCCAGCGCGGGCCCATGAGGTCGGCGAGCTGGAGGACCTGCTCGACCGTGGCGACGGGACGCTCCTCGGCTTCCTCCTTGCCACCGCCCCTGATGCGGCAGGGGTTACGGCGGATGAGTTCATCGTCGACGGCGGTCTCCAGGATGGCCTTGAGGAGGCGGTAGGCCTTGGCGGCGGTGGTCTTCTTGCCCTCCTTGACCAGCGCGGCGCGCCAGGCTCGGACCTGGGGAGCGGTGATCTCCTTCAGCTCGGACTCGCCGAAGGTCGGTTCCAGGTGGAGGCGGAGGAGGCGGCGGTAGAGCTCGTCGGTGAGGGGTGCGAGGTCGCGTTCGTCGATCCAGGCGGTGGCGTAGAGGAGGAAGTTGACGGCTCCCGCGTTGGGGTCGCGCCACTCCTCGCGGCGTATGTCGGTCTCGGTCTCGACGAGCCAGGCTTCGGCGTCGCCCTTGGTCGCGAAGGTCTCGTCGGCGTTGCGGAGGAGCCCGTCGGGGCCGGGGTAGCGGGCCTGGAAGCGGCCGGAGGGCAGCTTGCGGACGGAGCCCCAGCGGCGCCGTCGGCCGGAGTTGTTCGCCATCAGGCGGCCCGCCCGAAGCGGCGGCGGCCGGAGCGGACCGGGGCGACGGTGTTGGCCTCGATGTAGGCGGCGAGCACGCTCTCGGAGATGCGGACGTGGCTGCCGATCTTGATGAAGGCGATGCGCCGCTCGGCGATGAGGCGTCGGGGGAACCGCTCGCTGGTGCCCAGGCGTTCGGCGACCTGACCGACGGTCAGGTACTGGTCGGAGGCGTTGGTCGAGTGGCGGTTGCTGTTCTCGGGCATGGGTTCTCTCCTCGCGGCGCGCGTGGCTGTGACGGGCCGTCGCCGCGGTTGATCGCTGTGGTAGGTGGTCGGTTTTTGGATCGACGCTGCGATTCCGGTGCGCCAACACCGGAACGAGCAGGAGCGGTACGGGCCCGGGGGGTGGCCGGGCCGGGGACCTGGTTCAGTCGCGGGTGATCGCGGCCTTCAGGCTGTCGAGGAGTTGGACCAGCTCAACCCGGGTGAACTGGCTGAACGGGCCTGCTCCGGCTGCCTGTTCGGCAGTCGCGAGCGGCGGAAGGTGCCGGGTCCGTCTGCCCTCCGGCCGCGCGCGCAGGGCGTGCGTGAGCAGGCCGTCCTCGCCAGCCTGGTCGGGTTCGTCGACGGGGAAGGGCAGAAGGGGGCTGATGCCGTCGGCCCAGTCCCAGGCCGCCTCGGTGGTGACCGGGCCGGCGCCGGTGACGTTGGTCTGGCTCGCGTCGGCGACGGGCGGCAGGAGGAGGGTGGCGGGGGAGACCCCGAGGGCGACGGCGATGGCGGCGAGGTCGTCCACGTCCACGCGCCGTTCGCCGCGCTCGATCTTGCTGAGCGCGGTCGTGGGCGTGGGGCGGCCGAGGTCGGTGAGGATCTCGGCGAGTCGGCGCTGGCTCATGCCGAGCTCGGTCCGCAGCCGCTCGATGTTCTTCGCGGTCTGCAGACCGGTCGGGCCGATCTCGACAGGTCGTGTTGCCATGACGGGATATAAGCATGGATCTCCGGCTGCACCAAGTGGTCTGGGAAAGCCGTGCGGACCGTGCTGCGTCGTCCGCGCAGGTGCCGGTTTGTCCACCGCTTTATGGTCACTGACATGCTGTTTGGTGCGGCCGGACTTTGCTGGTAGTCCTTGGGTGCGCGACTCGGCGGAGGGCGGCGTCCATGCCGCCTCGCCGACGGGGCGCTCCAAGATGGAACGTTGCTGCCGGTGTGGACGTCGAGTCTGCCGAGGCGGCGAGATCGGCGGAGAGCCAGTCGGCCGGAGACGCAGGAGGGGATGAACGGGGCAGCGCGGAGAGGATCACGCGACCGCCCGAAAACGGGAGCGGCCCCCGGTGTTGGCGCACCGAGGGCCGAAGGAACTCCCTGGACCGACCACCTACCACAGCGATCAACCGAGGCACCGGACCGTCACAGCCACAGGCGCCTCGGGGAGGAAGCCATGCCCAAGAGTACGACCCCGGCGGCCCGCACCACACCCGCCTGCGGCGCCCTGCCCCCGAAGGCGGGGCGGTAGCCGTGGCGCGCATCCGCACCATCAAGCCCGAGATCACCCAGTCGCTCAGCCTCGCCGAGGTGTCGCTGACCGCCGAGCGGACCTTCGTATGCCTGCTCACCCAGGTCGACGACGAGGGCCGCCACATCGACCACGCCGCGATCATCAACGGCGTCCTGTGGGCACTGCGGCCCGAACACACCCCGGTCCACTGCGCGGACGACCTCCAGCAGCTCGCCTCCGTCGGCCTGCTCTGCCGGTACACCGGCTGCGACGGCCGCCAGTACCTGCACGTCGCCAAGTGGCACGAGCACCAGAAGATCTCCCACCCGAGCGCCTCCCGGCTGCCCTCGTGCCCGGTGCACGAGCATGGGCGGCGGTGCGGCAAGTGCAAGGGGGAGCGGTGTGCCCGCCCGGCTCCGGAGGACCTCGGGAGGGCTCCGGAGTCCCTCTCCGGCCCGTTCTCGGCACTGGTCGGCGACAGCACGCTTCCCGAGGCCGCTCCCCAGACCCTCAGCAGGGCCGAGTCAGGCCAGCAGGCAGCGGATGCCGGTGAAACAGCAGGTCAGGGCACGTCTCCGGAATCCCTCCGGAGGGCTCAGGAGGACCTCGTGCCTGGATCTAGGATCTTGGATCCTGGATCTACCCCTAAAGGGGGCGGCTCCGCCGCGCCCACCCCGGCACCCTCACGCATCCCTCACCAGGACGAGCCGCACCACGTCGCGGGGCAGGCAACCGATGACGGCGTGACTGCCCACGACCTGCTCGCCGAGTACGTCCGGAGCTGCCGCAAGCGCCCGCCCGCCAAGGTGCGCGGGCACCTCGCCAAGGTCATCTCCGATCTTCTGGCCGAGGGCTACAGCGCGGACGACATCCGGGCCGGCCTGGCGCTGTACCAGGCCAAGCCGCTGAGCCCCAGCCTGCTCCCGGACATGGTCCACGAAGCCGTCAACGCCCAGCCCGCAGCGGCCCGGCAGAACGCGGATCGGGCACAGCACCAGCCCTTCACCAACCCCGGGGACGCCCTGGCCTACTACGGGGGCGAGCTGTGACCTCCACCCCGACGGCGGTTCGTACCGCCGACCGCGATCCCAAGCTCATCGGCGGCGGCTGGCGCGAACGCTTCGCCCGCATCCAGGCCGTCCCGACCACCGCCGCGGAACACGAGGCCGACCAGCCGTCCACCGTGCTGGAGCTGGCAGACCGGCGCATCCCGCCGCGCTACCGACTCGCCGTCGCCGACCACCCCGAGGTCACCACCTGGGTCCAGCAGGTCACCCTGGCCAGCCGCCGAGGACCCGGCGGCGCTCCGGGCATCGCGCAAGGTCCGTCGCTGCTGATCACCGGCTCGACCGGGTCGGGCAAGACGCACCAGGCGTACGGAGCGGTCCGCAGCCTGCTCGCGGGCGGTGTGCGCCTGCGGTGGATCAAGACGACCGCCGAGGAGCTGTACGCCGCGCAGAGGCCCCGCCAGGGCGTTGACGGCGAGCAGGAGATGCGCGCACTGATGGCCTGTCCGCTGCTGATCGTCGACGACCTCGGTGCCGCGAAGGCGACCGAGTGGACCGAAGCGCTCACGCTGCGGCTGGTCAACCACCGCTACGAGTACATGCTCCCGACGATCTTCACCACCAACCTGCCGCTCGGCGACATCCGCACCGCCCTCGGCGACCGCACCGCGTCCCGGCTGGCGGAGATGTGCGAGCGCGTCATCCTCACCGGCCCCGACCGCCGACGGCGCACCGCCTGAGCCGCACCGGCACCGCTCTGCCGCCGTGCACCTGACGCCGCCCCGCCCGGCATCCACCTCACACGTTCACCCCACCGCCGCCTCGCCGCTCGGCCCTGCCATCGCAGTGGCGAGGCCACCTGGAGCACCCCACATGACCACCACCGCACTGCCCCCTGCCCACATACCCGCCGCCCGGGTCTCCCTCTGGGACCGCCTCACGGTCGTCCTGCTCGGCGCGCTCGGCTTCGCTCTGTCCTACGACGCCCTGCGGCAGATGGCCGCCGCGATCCACGTGCGCGGCCCGCTCACCTACGTGTTCCCGCTGATCATCGACGGGTTCATCGCCTACGGCGTGCGAGCACTGCTCGTCCTGCGCGAAGCCCCCCGGCCCGCCCGCGCCTACGCCTGGACGCTCTTCACCGGAGCGACCGCCGCCAGCGTGTGGGCGAACGCCCTGCACGCCGTCCGCCTCAACGACCTGGCCGGCACAGACAGCAGGCTCCGGCTCAGCGACACCGTCGTCGGCTTCCTGTCGATCCTCGCCCCGCTCGCCCTCGGCGGCGCCGTCCACCTGTACATCCTCATCGCCCGCCACGGCGAGAACACCGAGATCCGCCGGGGTGAGCAGATCGACGATTCACACGGCGGAGCTTCTGCCGACCCGGTCACCGCCGACCATGACGAGGACGTCCAGCCGCAGCGGACGGAGCACCGGAGCGACGAGACCGCGCTGCTGACGCTGCTGTCCGCCGCCGGCCTGCTGCCCTCCGAGTGGAGCGACGCGCTGCCCGGTCACCAGGCGGCGGAAGGCAATGACCAGCCGTCCGGCACTGCGAACACCGCAGCTGGCGAATCGGCAGAAGCCGCTGACAAGGCAGACGAGTCCCAAGTCGGCGGCAGCGACAGCACCGCCCACGGCAAGCCGGTCGGACGTCCGCCAGGCGCGTCGATGGAGCAGTTGCTGGAGGTCAGCTGCGCGGCGGTTGCTGCCCACGGTCGCGTCACCCGCGCGGTCGTCGAGCAGGCCGTCCGAGAAGCTGGCCTTCCGCTCGGCAGTACCCGCCTTACGGAGCTGATGAACAGGCTCCGCCGAGAGCGGGGTGGCGAGGAGGGCCGTTCACACCCCGAGGCCGACTGACCTCCATCGTGGCCAGTTGACCGACTTGCCTCGGTCGGCTGGCCACCGACTTCTGCCGATTCACAGCGGCATCGGCAGAGGTCCCATCGCAGCCAGGTCCTCACGCCCTGCGGAACTCACGTTCACCACGGACCGCCCACTCCTGCGCGGCAGGCCACGCTCGGAAAGCCCCGCCCCATGGCCGCTCATACCCGCGAAGTCCGGCGCGACCAAACCGGAACCCATCCGGAAACTGCCCAGCGAGACTGCCATGCCCCCGCACCGACCGCCCACCCCTGTGGAGCACACCCGTGACCACCGTCCGTCAGCCCATGAACGACCAGTCCGAGAACCCTGTAATCCCCCTGCAACGCAACAGAGGTGACCACACCTCTACCCCTGGCGGAGCAAGCGAGTGCGTACGGGCCCCCTACGGGGGCGCGCACGCGGACGGCCACGCCCAGGAGGGCGCGGACGAGCCGGTGACGCCGAGCGCGAGGGCGCGCACGGCAACACCGGACCGGTACCGCGAGGGCGCGGCACCGGAGGAGAAGCCGACTAACCCGCCGTCCGCGCGCACCGCTGCGACGCCGCTGACCGCCGCCGCACCCAGCGCCGCACACCGCTCGCCCAAGCGCCGCCGCCGCGACAACGAGAACCCGAAGACGAAGAAGCTCGGCTTCCGCTGCACCGACGAGCAGAAAGCCGAGATCGAACGCCTCGCCAAGGCCGCCGAACTGAACGTCGCCGACTACCTGGAACGCAAGGCCCTGGGCCCGGTCGGCTCGGCGCTCACCACGCACGACGAGCGCCTGGACACGGCCATCGCCGCGCTGCTCGCAACGCGCGGACAGCTGGCACCCCTCGGCAACAACGCCAACCAGATCGCCTACCGGCTCCACTTGGACCTCGGCGTGGAACCCGGCCCCGCCCGAAGCGTCCTCGACACCGCCCGGACCCTGGTCACCGAGGTCCGAGCCGGTGTCGCCGAGGTCGACGCATCGGCGATGCGCCTGGCGAAGGCCAAGCGCCGATGATCAGCAAGGCCGTGTACGGCAAGAGGACCATCGGCGCACTCGCCTACCTCTACGGGCCTGGCAAGGCCAACGAGCACACCGACCCGCACATCGTGGCCTCCTGGGACGGTTTCGCCCCCGACCCCGGCCGCGACCCGAACGCCATCCTCACCCAGCTGCGCGACGCCCTCGACCTGCACGTGGTCCGCTACGGCAGGCCGATCGCCAAGCACGTCTACCACCGGCCCGTACGCGCCGATCCCACCGACAGGATCCTCAGTGACGAGGAGTGGGGCGCCATCGCCCGCCGGATCGTGGCCGCCGCCGGCATCGCCCCCGACGGTGACCCGGACGGCTGCCGCTGGATCGCGGTCCGCCACGCGGGGGACCACATCCACATCCTGGCCACCACCGTGCGCGCCGACCTCACCCAAGCCCGCCTGCGCCAGGACCAGTACCGCGTGGAGGGTGAGCTCACCAAGATCGAGCGCGAGTACGGCCTGGTCGACCTCTCCGAGACCCGCACCCACGAGTACCGCCAGGCCATGCCCAAGCGCGCCACCGGCCCGGAGCTGCGGAAGACCCAGCGCCTGGGACGGGAGGAACCCGCACGCGAGACCTTGCGCACCGCCGTGCGCCGGGCCCTGGCCGGCGCGGCCAGCGAACAGGAGTTCCTGACCCGGCTCACCGACCAGGGCATCCGGTTCGGGGTCCGCCGAGCACCGTCCGGCGACGTGACCGGCTACAAGTTCGCCCTGCCCGGCGACCGCAGCAGCACCGGCGGGCCCGTCTGGTTCTCTGGCAGCAAACTCACCTCCGACCTGACCCAGCCCCAGATCAAGAAGCGCCTCGCCGTCGGCACCGACGAGCCCCGCTACCCCGATCTCGACCGCCGCACCTGGCCCGCCGCCGGTCGCCACCAGGCCAGCACCACCGTCGACCAGGCCATGCCCTTCTTCGCCGACGAGCTGGATGCCGCCGATGCCGCCGCCGTGATCAACGGCGGCATCGAGATCCTCGACGCCCTCACCACCACCAGCCCCGTCCTCAGTCGCAAGGAGATCAACCAGGCGGCACGCGCCCTGGAGCGCACCGGCATCGCCAACACCCGCGCCGCCCAAGCGGACCTGCGGGCCATGCGATCCGCCGCCCGCGCCATCCTCCATGGCGGGCCCGCCATCGGTCGGGGCGAGGACGGCACAGCCGCCGCCACCCTCCTCTCCAGCCTCGTCCTGCTCGCCGTCCTCATCGCCAAGTGGCAAACCGCCCAGGGCCGCCAGCACCAGGCCACCGCCGCACACACGGCCGCCGACCACCTGCGCACCGCCTACAACCGCCACGCCGCCAAGCCGCTGGCCGTCCTCGACACCCACGGCCAACACCTGGACCCGCCAGCACGGGACCGGCAAGCGGCAGCCGTCCGCCGTGCGCTGCCCGCCGACCAGGCCGCCAAGGTGCTGGAGGAAACCGGCTGGAACGCGCTTGCTGTAACCCTCGCCGAAGCCGAAGCCGCCGGCCACGACCCGGCCACCCTGCTCACCCAGGCCGCCGGCCGACGCGAACTCGCCACCGCAGACTCCGCCACCGCCGTCCTCACCTGGCGCATCCGCCGTGACGCCGGACTCCCCGCCACGACAGCAGTGGCGAAGGGGAATTCGAACACCCATGCCAGCATGGCACTGAGCAGGAGCACCGTCGCGGGCCGCACAGCCGCACCCACGGCGAACCCCGCTGTCACGCCGCAGCCGCCCTCCCCGGCAACGCCGCAGCCGACCCGAGCGAGGCGCTGACCAAACATCAACCTCCGGATGCAGAGGGCCATCTGCATCCGGCGTTGACGTCGCTCTGATGCTTCGACGGCAGTGCTGAACGATCCTGGCTATTGGCAGGTGCCCGAGGAATCTTGGACAGTTCCCTGCTGCGAGTCCACGCCAGTCGGTACCGTTGCCTGCTGTAGCGGATCGGATACGATCGGGAGCCACGCCGTGGGGGCAGACGGCACTACGTTCGGCGAGTTGATCGCCCGGATGCGCAAGCGCAGGGGCTGGTTCCAGCGTGACCTTGCAGCGGAGGTCGAGCGCACAGAGGACTGGGTCTCGGCGGTCGAGCGCGACATCATCCCGGTGCGCGATGTGGCCATGCTGCGCAAGTTGAGCCAGGTCCTCGGCGTATCAATGGATGAACTCCTGTCACATATGCAGCCCACGTCCCGCGTGTCCAGCTCGCCTCGGTTGAAGTCCCGAACCGCTAGGCTGACGACCAATCTTGCTTCGGAGGATGGTGACGACCCGGTGCGACGCCGCGAACTCCTGGCTGCGGCTGCCGCCGCGGTTTTCGTTACACCGCTGGGTGCCGGCACGGCGTCAGCGCAGGTTTCTTCCAACCCGGTCGCCCCGTTGGAGGACTGGCTGCTCTACGGCACGGTCAGGGTCCCGGCCAGCCGCGAGCCTTCCGAACAGACGATCGCCGCGGCGGTTCGAGCATCTCGCCAGGAGTTTCGCTCAGCTCGCTACGACGCTCTTGCCCAGGCACTACCGGGCCGACTGGCCGCCGCGCAGTCCTTCGGCACCGCTGAGCAGGCCGCGACTGCCGTAGCCGACCTGTACAACATCGCCGTGCGGCTGTGCATCAAGACCGGCGACGACAACCTGGTCGCGATCACCTCGGACCGCGCGCTGACCTCTGCCCGTACGGGTGGGAACGCGCTGACCATCGCCGAGGCCCAGCGCATGGTCTCCAGCGCCTGGCGGCGCCAGGGCCAACTGGCTCGCGCCACCGACATCGCGGTGCGGGCCGCCCACGACCTGGCCGACGACCGCGGCACCCCGCAAGGTACGAGCCTGGCAGCGCAGGCGGATCTGTACGCCACAGCTGCCTACACGGCGGCGAAGATGGGTGACCGGCAGACCTCGCACGCCCTGATCAGCGAGGCCGCTGCCAGCTCCAAGGCTGCCGGCGGCGCGTCAGGCCCGGTGGACGGCCTTTATGGGGTCGCCTTGCATCACCTCTCGGTGCACTACGAGCTGGGCGACGCCGGGCAGGCCATCGCCCTCGCTCGCACCATCGACCCGACCTCGCTGCCAACGCCGGAGCGCCAGGCCCGGTTCTTCATCGACGTGGCCCGCTGCTTCGAGCAGTGGAACAAGCCGGAGCAGTGCTACCGCTCCCTGCTGGCGGCCGAGCAGGCTGCCCCGCAGGAGATCCGCCGGGGAAGCGTCAGGAACATGGCCGCCGGCCTGCTTCGCCATGACCGGGCCCTGCCCGGCGTACGGGACTTTGCAGCCCGGGCCGGAGTCCAGCTCGTCTGATCCGTAGTCGGATTACGGGCCCGTAATCCGACTACGGATCTGCCCTGCGGTACGGCAGTTCACTGGGAGCACCCACCCGTCCCAGCTGCTGAAGGCCCGCAGATACCGACGCACAGCACTACTCTCAACACGTCCACCGACGGTCGGCGAACCGCTCCTCGGCACGCCGCCCGGGACCGCGACCGCCTCGGAACGCTCCTGACCGCCTCCTGGGCTGCCATGCACGTTGCTGCGGCCTGCCTGCTCGGCGTGATCGTCCACCAGGCCGACGCCAACCCTGCGGCGACTCCTGCCGCCACCGTCCCGGACCAGCCCCTCGCGTAGGTCCAGAACGTCTCTTCACTCGCCTGTCCGAGAGGAGATCCGTCATGCACGGACTGCCCGAAGCGCCCACCATGAGAGCCGAGTTGGCGCACGTCGACTACCGCACCACTCCCGAGTACTACATCGACCCCGACCAGGTCTCCGACCCCGTCGTGCTGCGGCTGTTGAGCTGCTGCCCGACCGTGTTCGGCCTCAAGAAGGCCATGGCGGACCTGTTGGCTGACCGCCTGGGCATCGCCCTGCCAGAGCACGCTGGGGTGATCGAGCCAGGCGCCACCGTCCGCGGCCAGGTCTTGGTGGCCGCCGGAGCCGTCATTGCCGAGGGCGCGTTCGTGACCGGCCCCGTCCTGGTCTGCTCCGGCGCCGTCATCGAGGCCGGCGCCCGGGTCCGCGACAACAGCGTCATCGGCCCCGGCTGCCGGATCGGATTCGGTGCCGAGGTCACGCGAAGCCTGCTGACCGGCGGCGTCTTCATGAAGCACACCAGCTTCGTCGGCGACTCCGTCCTCGGGCTCGGCGTCAATATCGGGGCGTTCGTCTCCACGACTGGTCTGCGGGTCACCAGCGGCCCGGTCACCGAGCCGGCCACCGAGGAGGTCAGCGCCCACCTGGACGGCCAGCGCATCGGCACCGGCCAGACCAAGTTCGGTGCGGTCATCGGCGACGGCGTGATCGTTCCCGCCGGAACCGTCCTCCAGCCCGCCACCCTGATCGGCGCCCACACCCTGCTCTACCCCAAGACCCAGGTCGGGGGCTTCTTCCCCGCCGGAAGCCAGGGAAGGTGACCATGAACCAGACCGAACTGCCGACCACCGACCAGCGAGCCGTCCACATCACTGGCGGCACCCCGCTGAACGGCAGCGTCGCGGTGCAGGGCAGCAAGAACATCGCCCTGCACCTGTACGCCGCCGCGATCCTGGCCGACGAGCCGCTGACGCTGACCGGCGTCCCCGAGATCCTGGACACCGCGGTCTGCGCGGAGATCCTCAACCACACCAGCACTCCGACCAAGGTCACCGGCGCCCGCTTCGAGACCACCCCCGCCGACGCCTGGCACCCCGTCGTTCCTGACGCGTTCGGCCGCCGGATCCGCACCACCGCGGTCATGGCCGCTGCCCTGCTGGCCCGCGCCGGAGAGGTCACCTTCCCGACCCCGGGCGGTGACGCCTTCTGCAACCGCCTCATCGACCGCCACCTTGCCGCGATGGAGGCCGCAGGCGCGAAGGTCGAGGTGACCCAGGACAGGGTCCGGGCCCGGCTCTCCAGCTGGAACCAACTGCCCTTCGTCACCGACGCTGCCACGAAGCAGTGGGGGCCGAGCCTGGGGGCGACGGTCACCGGCATGCTGTTGGCCGCCCGGCTCCGGGGCACGTCCACCATCCTGACCCCCAGCGTCGAACCCGAGGTGATGGTCACCGCCGCCATGCTGGCCGCCGGCGGTGTCGGCATCCACTGGGAGGGCACCACCGCGCTGCACGTCACCGGCACCGACCTCATCACCGGCGGCACCTTCCGGGTGCCGGCCGACCGCTTGGAAGCCGCCACCCTCGCACTGGCCGCCGCTATCACTGGCGGCAGCATCCACCTCGCCGACTTCCAGCCCAGCGACTTCCCCGACGGCCTGCACGCCGCATTCGCGGACGCCGGGATCGAACTCGCCCCACGGCGGGGCGGCACGACGGTGCGGTGCCCGGCCGGGCCGCGTGCGGTACAGATGGCCACTGGCCCGCACCCGGGCTTTCCGACCGACGTGCAGCCCCAGCTGACCGCCTTCCTCACCCAGGCCCCGGGCACCTCCCGGATCGAGGAGCGCATCTACACCCAGCGCGGCACCCACGCCGGGCCGCTGCGCGAACTCGGCGCCCACGTCAACGCGGACGGGCAGCTGATCACCGTCCGGGGCCGGACCCCGCTCACCGGCGCGAGCGTGGCGGGCGAGGACATCCGGGCGGTGACCGCTCTCGTGATCGCTGCCCTGGCGGCCGAGGGCACCTCTACGATCCGAGGCATGTACCACCTGCGGCGTGGATACGGCAGCCTGCTGCCCAAGTTGGCCGCCCTGGGTGCCCAGCTGACGATCGACCAGGAGACGCCGTGACCACCACCCTGCCGTGGAGCCCGAACGCGCTCGCCGACCTGCGGGACTGCCTGGACCTGATGACCGCCGACAACTCCGTGCCCGGCGGCGTCATCGCCCACGGCACCTTCGACACCGAGCCCGGCTACCTGGTCTCCGGCGTCGTCGCTCGCGAGTGCGGTGACGCCCAGCCCGGACCCGCCACCGTCTACGACGTGGCCTCACTGACGAAGGTGCTGGCCACCTGGCCGCTGCTCGGTCGGATCGACCGGCTCGACCTGGACGCCCCGCTCCGCGAGGCGCTTCCCCGACTGTCCGAAGTGGCCCCAGGTGGGCAGGTGACGGTTCGGCAGATCCTCGCCCACACCTCCGGCCTGCGCGCCGACACTCGCCTCGACCGGTACCGCAACACCGGCACCGACCTCGCCGAGCTGATCTGCGGTGAGGACCTGATCGCCGAACCCGGCGCCGGGCACCGCTACATCAACCGCGGGTTCATCCTCGCCGGGCTCCTGCTGGCCGAGGTCACCGGTCGACGCCTGGACGAGCTCGCCGCTGACCTGTGGCAGAGCCTCGGCATGACCAGCACCACCTTTGGCCCGCTTGCCCGCGCTCCCCACGTCGCGCCGACCGAGCTGCGATTCCCCGGAGCCCCGCGGCTGTGGGGCCTGCCGCATGATGACAACGCCGCCCTGCTCGGCGGAGTCGCCGGCCACGCGGGCGTCTTCTCCACTCCGGCCGACCTCGCCATCTACGCCGCCGCACTCCTGCACGGCCACCGCGACCGGTCGCCGCTGGGCCGTTGGCTGGCCGACAGCATGGTCCCCCAAAGCCAGATCGAACCCGGCCTGGACCGGGGCCTGGCCTGGATCCTCGCCGACGGCGCCCGGGTCGCCTACCACCACGGCTTCACCGGCACGAGCCTCTACCTCGCCCCGGCGACCGGCCGCTACCTGGCCATCTGCACCAACGCGGTCTACCACCACCAGGACAACCGCGCCCGTCTCGCTCCGCTGCGGGCCCTCGCCCTGAAGGCGATCACCGACGAACCCTAGGAGGCACCGCCGTGGCCTATCCCACGCTCGCGTCCCTGACCACCCTGCGGCTCGGCGGCCCCGCCGATCACGTCCTACCGATCTCCGACCCCGCCGCCTGGCCCGAAGCCGTCAGGACGGTCGGGCTGCGGGGGGAGGCCGCTCCGGTGGTGCTGGGCCACGGCAGCAACGTCATCGCGGCCGACGCCGGGCACCCCGGCACCGTCGTCGTGATGAACACCCGAGGCATCACCACGACGCGGGTGGATGACAGCACGGTCGCCGCGACCGTGCAGGCCGGCCACCCGCTCGCCGACGTGGTTCAGTGGGCCGCTGCCGAGCACCTGGCCGGTATCGAGTGCCTGGCCGGGATACCCGGCACCACGGGCGCCGCCCCGGTTCAGAACGCCGGGGCCTATGGTCAGCAGATCTCCGACACTCTCG
Organism: Kitasatospora sp. NPDC052896; assembly: GCF_044547075.1. NCBI lineage: Bacteria > Bacillati > Actinomycetota > Actinomycetes > Kitasatosporales > Streptomycetaceae > Kitasatospora > Kitasatospora sp. NPDC052896. The sequence goes on along the minus strand of NZ_JBITZU010000001.1, from coordinate 876,108 downwards.
ACCGTGTCACCGTCTGGGACTGGGAGATGGGCCGCTTGCGGACCCTGCCCACCGAAGCATGCCGCCTGCGGTACCGCGACAGCCGCTTCAAGGCCGACCCCGGCCGCTGGACCATCCTCACCGCTACGTTCCACCTCACCCGATCGCAACCTGCTGCTTCGATCGTCTACCAGCCACTCGCCGACGAACTCGGCGTCTCCATCGGCAGCCGGCCTCCAGTGCCAGAGGTGACCGCCGCCGTCCTCGCGAACCGTCAACGGCGCGGACTCCTCCTCGACCGCCACGGCCCAGATGTCCGCCAGGTCGGCTCCGTCTTCCTCAACCCACCGGTCACCGCCGCCCAAGCCGCCCGCTGGTCGGCTGTCGGTTGCCCGGTCCATACCGACAGCGACGGCCAGCTCCGTGCCAGCGCAGGCTGGCTGTTGGAACACATCGGCTGCCGACCCGGCCACGACGTCGCCGACGGCGTGCGATGCTCCGACAACCGAGTCCTCACTCTTACCGCCCACGGTGACGCCACAGCCACAGGCTTCTCCGAAGCACTCACACAGCTCGGCGAGCGCGTTCGGTCGGCGACCAGCGTCGTTCTTCGGCCTGAGCCGGTAGCGATCGGTACCTGGTCGGCCGACCAACCACGGCTGTGAACAGCGAAAGTACACCAGCAGACGCCGTACGTGACCCTGGCCGTCGCCGCATCAGCTGACGCCTACCGGAACTGATCGACACCGTCGGGCTTGGCTCCGTGGCCCACGCCCGGTGGGCTGCTGCTCGCTATGGGACTTCTAGGCTCTGTGCCGTTGGACTCTGTTGGGTGCCCGTGCCCAATGACGACGCTCCCGGGTGACTTTGGGCTCCTCTGTCCAGTTCCTGTGGTAGCAGTGCCCTAGGATTGGCTTTCCAGGGAGGGCGTGTCATGCTACTCGGTTTGGTGAAAGCAGAGACTGCCGGGCCTTCGAAGGTCATTCCGGGAGCGCCCAGTGGGGTGTGTCCTGCGATCTGTCGAGAGGTACGGCCAGCCAACTCCGGTTGCGGGACGGCTGATCTTCTTGATCGAGTGCCCTGATCTGTGATCTCCTGGTGCTCATTCATCTCGTTCAGACGGAGGTTTTACTGTGGGGGAGCACTACGGGGTGCCTCTCGAGCGGAGCGACTACCTCAAGCTCGGTCCGCACGAGAAGAGCTGCACCCCGGAAGGCTTCCAGCAGTGGCTCGACGACCTCGGTGGAGGGGAACGACTGGCGGTCGACCTCTTCTCCGGAGCCGGTGGTCTGAGTCTCGGACTCAAGCGAGCAGGTTGGACGGTGGCCGCTGCCGTTGACTTCGATCAGCGCGCGTTGGAGACGCACGCTGCCAACTTCCCAGGTATGAGCCTTCACATGGATCTCGGTGATCCTGCCGAGCGGGACAGGCTCGTGCAGATCCTGGAGCCAGCCAAGATCGACTTGGTCGCTGGCGGGCCCCCGTGCCAGCCCTTCAGTCGGGCTGGACGTAGCAAGATCCGCAGCCTGGTGGAGAAGCACGGCAGAGATCCGGAGGATCGCCGTAGGGAGCTCTGGGTCGCATACCTTGACCTGGTCAAGCGGATCCGGCCCCGAGCTGTGCTCATGGAGAACGTGCCGGACATGGGTCTCGGCGACGACTTCTTCGTGATTCGTACTATTGAGCAGGAGCTGGAGGATCTTGGGTACGCGACCCAGGTCCGACTGGCTGACGCGTGGAACTACGGGGTTCCCCAGCATCGGAAGCGTCTGATACTGCTGGCCCGCAACGACGTCGAGAAGTTCGACTGGCGGTCGCCGCAGCAGTCGTGGACCACGCTCAGTGACGCCATCGGTGATCTTCCCAAGCTTCCGGACGGCAACAAGGGGGCACGTAGCCTTCCGTACAAGGCCTCGAAGAAGCTTGGTGTTTTTGCCACGGAGATGCGGGAGGGCGCGCCCACGGGGATCGTCTGGGATCACATGACCCGGGCCGTGCGTGACGACGACCGCGAGATCTTCGCCCTGATGAGCTCCAGCACGCTGTACTCGGAAGTGCCCGAGCAGCTGCGGCGGTACAAGGCCGACCACTTCACCGACAAGTACAAGAAGCTCGACTGGAGTGAGCTGAGCCGGACCATCACGGCGCACATCGCCAAGGACGGGTACTGGTACATCCACCCTGAGCAACTGCGGACACTCACGGTGAGGGAAGCGGCCCGTGTTCAGACGTTCCCTGACTCGTTCCGTTTCGCCGGCGTGCGTAGCGACGCATTCCGACAGATCGGCAATGCAGTACCTCCCTTCCTGGGCGAGGCAGCGGCCGAGGTTCTGGCCCCGGTGGAGGGAGTGGAAGCGCCGGCCGACGGGCTCAAGCCACGCTGGCGCGACGTACGCAACGACCTGACTGCCTGGGCCAGGAAGCGGCGGGATGGGGATGACTGGTACCACCTGCCGGGAGAGCAGCTTGCACCGTTGCACGCCGCGGTGGTGGCGGTCCTCGCGGGCTCGAAGATCAGGAGCGGGCCTCTGGCAGAGATCCTGGCCGTGATCAAGCGATTCAAGCGGCTCAGCGGCCCGATGTACGCGGGGCTGCTTGCGGCAGCACCCACCGACACCACCCAGAGGCGGCTGGCTCGGCTGCAGCCACTCGTCGACAGCCCGGCCGCTTGGCGCAAACCGTCCGATGTGCCGTCCCTGGTCGGGATGAAGCCGGGAGAGGATTCCCTCTACAGGTTGCTGACCGGCGAGGACCTACTGCTGGTGGGACAGGGACCGCTTCGTGTGGCCGCTCGTCTCAACGACAGCACCGCACACCGGGTCAACCGACTCAGCGACGGCCGTGTCAACCTCGTGAAGATAGTGGGGGCCGGCGAGGACGCTCCCCTGAGGATGGCCGCTCTCCGACTGATCGGTTCGAGCATCTGCCATGACATCGAGCCCGTCTGTTCGGCCTGCCCGCTCAAGGCGTACTGCCCTCAGAAGACGGTCACCTTGTTCGACGATGAGTTGGAGATCGCGGCCGCGCCGTAGGAGTCCTACATCGGCCCGGCGTTTGGCGCGGGGGACTGGTGGGCTTCAACTGTCGTTGCGATACGCAGCGCGGCCTGGTTCGGGTCACGTCGAACCTCGCACTCCCAGACTCTGACCACAACCCACCCAGAGGTTCGGGCTGCCTCGGTGTTGCGCTCGTCCCGAGCCTTGTTCGTCGCGATCTTCTCCGCCCACAGCTGGGCGTTCGCGCCGCGGAACTCGCGAGGTCCATGCTCCGGACAACCGTGCCAGAAGCAGCCGTCCACGAACACGGCGACGTGATATCTCGGCAGCACGAAGTCAGCGGTGCAACGCGGAGCCACCCGGCGCTGCAGCCGGAAGCGGAGCCCGAGCCGGTGGACGGCGCTCCTGAGAGCCACCTCGGGGCCGGTGTTCTTCGTGCGTCGCCCCTTCAGGTGCTCGCTCTTTGCCGTACTCACCCACCTGCCGCTCAACCCGCTCACCCGTTCGTCAACCATTTTCCCACCACGCTGAGGAGTTACGGGGCATTGCGACCAAAGGTGGTGCGGGACCTGCCCTCGTGATCTGAGAGCCGGCGGAACATCGTGTTGATGACGCAGGAGGACGGGCGGGTCGTGGTCGGTCACGCTGGGGACGCCGTCGGTGGCCTTCTCACCGAAGATCGCCTGTGAGTGGACGGCGGGTGCCTCGCCCGTCGCCCGTCGGCCGAGGTCAGACGTCGTAGGCGGGACTGAACCCGACTCGCATGGCCTCGTTGCGTACGTGTATCGCCTGTGCCGCCTGTGCCTCGCCGATCTCCTCCCCAGCGGCAAGACGGCGCCCGACGGTCGAGGCCAGCTGGCGCTGCCATGGTTCGAGGCTCCGTGTCTCCTTCGCCCAGCGCTCGATGGCCGTCCACTCCTCTGGGGAGACCTCCAGGACCTCGGCGACGTCCCCGGTGGGAACACCTCCGTCGTTGGCGACGGCGACGTCCTGGAGCGGAAGGTCGGCAAGCTCGGCCGCCAGAGCCGCCGGGACCACCCACCGAACGCGGGATACCGCGTCCCAGCATCCGATCTGCTTCGCCCACTCGCCGACGTGGTTCCCCCTGAGGGGAGTGGTAACCGCGGTCATGACCTTCGGGCACAGCTCGTGCAGGGCCGACTCGAGGACAGCCGACACCTGCTGCTCCCGCCAGATGCGGTCGAGGTCGATACGCCTGTCGACTGCCTGTGACAGGCGTGCCACGGTGTAGGTGGTCACCAGGCTCTTGTGGCTTCCTGCCCCATGGGCGGCGGCGACCCGATCCACCGCCTTGAACAGGATGGCCTTCGCGACGAGCCGCTGACAGTAGCGCGTGTCCACGTGGGGGAGATTCGACTGCAACCGGATCATGAACTCGCCGAAGTTCTTCTGTGCACCCCGGCTGACCAGGTGCGGTAGCTGTTCCCAGGAATGGACGAACTTGGCCAGATCCGACTTCGTGAACTTCTGCCGTGTCGGCCAGAGAAGACGGAACTGCCGCTGTTGTGCGGAGGACCGCTTCGCGAGGTCGTCGGCGTACTGCCCACGTGCCCGCTCGTAGAACCAGTGCGTCTCCTGGCCGCTCCCGTCGAGAGCTGGTGCCCAGAGTGTCCGGGTGATGCGCTGGATGGCCACGTGGTACTCGTGGTTCGAACTGAAGTCGACCAACGTCACCTTGTTCTGTGTGTTCGAGTACTCGGAGATCTTCGGTACGATCTCCGCCAGCCGTTCGGGATCGACAACCGACAGCTTCATCTGCACGCGGACCTGGGACAGGTCGGCCTTGTCGCGCTTCCATGCGTGGTGAAGCGAGGCAGTCGTCTGTCCACCGTTCACGATCTGAAGCCCGTGAACCCGGGATATCCCGACGGGTCGCCCATCCCCGTCATGGACGAAGTCCACCTGGGAAGCGGTTGCCGTGATGCCGTTGTTGTAGGCCAGGAACCGGCCGGGCGCATCCAGCAGGGTTGCCCTGATGCCCCGGTTGACCGAGCCGCGAGCCTGCAGGAACGACCGGACGTTCAACTCCAGCAGGCGGGGTCCGTGCTCCCCGTAGAGCTCGGCGAGGAGCTGACCAGGGGTTACGGCCAGGACGACCGAGTAGTCGGGTTCGGTGCTGGGAGCGGCCAGGCAGGTGAGCGGTGGGGCGAAGGTGACCACGATGGGCTCACTCAGAGTGCCCGAGCTGGCGTGGCGGTGGATTCGCCGGAGGTCCCAGGTCTCGTAGGTGACGGGGATTCCGTCCAACTCGGTCGGCGCAGGCGCAGGCGACGTGCTCACACAGTTCGTGAACAGGAAGAGCCTGATGTGCTGTACCTCGGCGATGGCCTTCTCGACGGTCGAGCACATGTCATACACATCGGATGACTCGTCGATGTGCTGGCGTAGACCCTTCTCGCAGCGGCGAACGAAGGTGAGAAGCCGTCTGAACAGGCTCTCCGAAAGCGCCTTGGTGAGCTTCTCCTCCAGGGGCGACAGACGGAAGTCGGTCACGAACAGGTCCAGGCTGTCCGTCGACTCGTTCCACCCGTAGCCGTGTACCTCCACCCCGTGCGACTTGTGATAGGCGGTGAAGGTGTTCGACACGATGCCGGCCTGCTCGAGATCCTCGAGCACCCGGCGGGTGAACGTCTCCGGCGTCGTCGAGTGCTCGGCCTCGGCAGTTGCCAGGACGTCCGCGACGAGGTCGCGGGCGAACGCAGTCTGGTCGAGCTCAGCCATGGGTCCCCCTGATCAGGTTCGTGACCTCATCGGTGGTGAGGAGGTAGTCGTCCAAGCCGGAAGTGTCGACGTGGTACGTGCAGTCGCCCACTCCAGGGCGAAGGTCCGACTCGACGAGTCGGGGGAAGCCGTCGCGAACACTCCAGAAGCGCAGGCCGCGACTGGTGTAACGCGGCTCGTCGTAGTGGTCGCGGTGGCTGGGAAGATAGCCGGCCTGTATCAGGAGGCTGTCCAGGCGGGACCGCGCCGCCACGCTGGTCAGTCGTTCGCGAATGCGGTCCACCATGGCGTTCAGGCTTTCGCCCGAGCCACCACGGCGCTCGTCAAGCAAGACGAGCGAGAGCACGAGGGCAGGGGTGCCAGTACTGTCCAGCTGCCGTTCACTGGAGATCCGGATCCGGTGTGTGCTCTTCGCAGTGCTCGCCTTGGCCTCAACAGCGACACCGGGAAGCTGGAAGTCCTGGCTGGTTCCGGTAGGCCCGGTCCAGGCGTTGACGGCTTCCAGGCCCGGACGAGACGGCATCAGGTAGTCGCGAAGAACGACGAGCTCCCCGAACAGGCCGCGACGGGTCTCCGGGCCGAGCCCGTCCTTGCCGACGGAGCGGAGAAGGTGTTGCCAGCGCTCGAACCGCTCCACGGCCGCGAGCAGGGCATCTGCTGTCGAAGGAGCGTCATGCGTCGCACCCGCTATGTCCGCCACCAGAGGACTGAACACCTCGCGAAGGTCGTCAGCTGTGAGCACCACCTGTAGTTCGTACTCCTGTCGCGACAGGGAGCTCAGCTGGAGTTCGAGCCCTGCCGTCGGAGGGAGCCGGCTGAGGGAACGCGCGACGCCCTCCGCGGCAGGGGCGTCGCCCTTCAGCACCAACATGCGACGCAAGCCAGGGTGTGACACCGCGAGATACATGTCGTGGGCGGACTCGGGGTGGAGGCGACGGGTTGACCTTCCCGGAGTCGCCTGTGGCGCCTCCAGCTCGCGCCAGTCGTCCTCGGTGATACTCACGCGTCGATCTCCTCGTCATCCTCGGTCTCGATGTCCTCCTGCAGCCAGATGTTGTTGACCACGTACTCGGTCTTACCCGGGTCGGCCGAGAAGGGGAAGCTCACCGCGAAGCCCACCAGGGGGGTCCTGACCTCGGCGTCATCAGTGGTGGGAGGAACAACTGGGTAGATCAACAGCAGAGCCTGGTCCATACGGCGCTGGGTGCGAAGCGGCACGTTGGTAGGAAAGGTCGGCGACTGAGGCTGGCCCTTGCGGTCGAGCTTGCCCTCGGCTGCCTTCCGGGTCGCAGCCAGGGCAACCTCCCACTGGTCGGCGTCCAGGTCACGGCTCTCGTCCCGCGGGCTGAGCACACGACGGATGGTGTACCGGCCCTCAGCCGCAGGGCTGTTGGTTGCAGCACGGGTGACCATGCCGACCTTGTGCCCGGCGATGTCGACGAGGTCTTCCGCTACGGCCTTGTCCCTGCCGACCAGGCGGACAGTCCAGTTGCCGAGCTCCCCAACAGCCGCACAGCGCCGGATGTATTCGGCGATGAAGGCTGGGCGGACCCTCTGCGCACCACGGTCTGTCACATAGGAGTCGAAGAACCCGGTGACGATCTCCTCAGGGGACACATCTCGCCAGACGCAGCTGTCGCCAGGGGCCTCCACGGACGCCGGTGTAGTCGCATCGAGTCGGCGGACAAACGTCTCGAGGGTCCGGAAGTTGTTCAGGACAACCTGCTCGTCAAGGTTGAAGATCACAGTCTCGGGTGCCTCACCAGAGTAGCTGAGGAGGACCTTCGTACCTTGGCGCATCTTGTTGGCTGCGGTGACTCCCAGACCAAGCGACGAGGCCCGCACCTTCAGTCCGAACTCACGAGGTGTCAGCCCAAGCGCAGCCATCTCCTCGATGTCGCGGCGCAGTTCGTCGGTCGCCGCAGTGATCTCGACGTATGCCCGCTCGAGGGACGGCGTGGTGTACAGCCGGCAGAGGTCCTCGTAGCCGGGACGGTAACCAAACCACCGGCCCATCTGGAGCAGCGCGTCGTAGGTCTTGGACGGGCGGAGGTAGTAGCTGACTGTGAGCCCTTCGAGGGTCAGCCCTCGGGAGAGCTTCTCGCCGCCGATCGCGATGACGGAGAGCCCGGTCTTGCGGTGGTCGTAGTACTCGAGCGCGTCCCGCGCGGCACCGTTGATAGCCTTGACCTGGATCTTCGCCAATGCGGGCTGCAGGTGGGCCGCAACGTCCGACCAGGACACGGCCGTGACGTCGTCCGCCGGGAAGTGCCCAGTTGTCTTGACGAAGTCCCTCTCCCAGAGGTCCTGGAGCTCTGCCATCCGTCCCGCCGCCGCCCTGCCGTAGCGGTCCCGCAGGCGGTCGGCGGTGAGTCGGAGATGGTCGTCGACCTGGTCGCGAACCAGGCCCTGCACAGCCGTGAACCGGGTGACGTGTACGAGCATCGAGTTGTGCTCGTTGACCTGCCCTCGTGCACGCCGTGCTGCGCAGGCGAGAAGGAAGGAGTCAATGGCCTCCCGAAGGGAGGCGGGGAGGTTGTTGGACGGTACGTACGAGGACTTGTGCCCGTTCGGAACCCAGCTTGAGTGGTCCTCCACGTGCCGCACGAGCGGCAGGGCTTCGATGTCCTCCTCGTCCTGGTCGTCGACCTGGAGTCCGAAGACGCGCTCAGGGCCGAGGTAGTTGGAGGGCGCACGCAGACTGCGGACGAAGCTGTCCGGAAACAGGTCCGCACCGATCTTGTCGTGGTCGGCGTCCGGGTCGATGTAGATGTTGGCGAACGGTGTGGCCGTGTAGCCCACGTAGGACGACTTGTCGAAGCTGCTCAACAGCTCGCGGATCGCAGCATTGATCTTCGACGGGTCGTTGTCGGGATCCTTGGACACGTTGATCGAGGCGTTGTCGGCCTCGTCGTCGATGACGAAGAGAGGAACGTCCTGGACGATCTTCCTGTCGGACTCGGGGTTGACCGTACCGTGCACCTCGGTTACCCACGTGCGCAGATAGTCGATGATCCGGCGATGTTTCTTGATCACAAGAACCACGGGAAAGTTGCCCACGGGGATGTTCGACTTCGACGCGGCCCTGCGGTCGAAGTCCCCCTTCTCGGCGCTGTTGGTCAGGGATGCGATGTCGAGCCGCTTGGCGTGCGACATCGCGCCAACTCCTATGCGGTACTTGGCCCCCTCCTGGTCGGATCGCAGCTGGTACTGGGTGTCGAACCCCAGAAGTCCTTCGTCCACGCGCAGCTGGGTCTGGCTCCGGAGGTCGTTGTGGATACCGGCGAGGATCACCACGAGCCGGTAGCCGGCGTCAGCTGCCTTGGCGGCAAGACCGATATAGTGGCCCGTCTTCCCTGACTGGACCTGCCCGATGGCAAGGCCGGTGCGCCGCCATGCTCCGTGGCGGCGAGGGTCCTCGAGCTGGCCGAGGATCTCGTCCGTGCTCTGGTCGAGCCTCCAGACGACGCGCGGCGGCATGCGTCGAACGTCCTCGAGATACCGCCGGTACCGCTCCCAGAAGTCCCAGTCGCGCTCGTTCTTGGCGTCAGGCAGCCAGGGCTTGTGGCCCGTCCTGTCCTCCAAGCCGGAGGAGGACTCCTGGAACACGGCGACCAGTTCCTCAAGCATCCTCGTCAGCTTGTGACGGTCCGGGTTCTTGCCCTGGACGGTCAGCATGCCGAGGACCGCGTTGATGGCAACCGCAACCTCGTCCGGAGTCGCCTGTCGGTCCACCGGCAGCATGGCCAGGGCCACGCGCATGGCCATGTCGAGGGTTTCGTCAGAGGCGTTGCTCACGAGGGACCTCCAGAGAGACGGGTTCAAGAGGAAAGCGTATGGGCTGTGCCTGACGCTGCGTCATTCGCTCCAGAATCCCCGCAGCTGGTCGAAGGGCGGCATGGCCCGCATCCTGTCTCGAGCCTCCTTCGGAGATCGTCCCTGTGAGACCATAGCCGCGACGATCCGCTCGGCGACCTCGACGGCCTCTGAGCTGGCAGCTGTCCCTCCGTCAAAAGGCACCGGGTCGTCTGCGGTGTCCGTCTCGTGCATCACCCGCAGCGCAGTGACGGGGACGGTCTCCTCCAAAAGGCGAAGCATCGCGCGGATGTCGATCCCTCTCTCCTGGCTCACGCTCAGGACCTCGCGGACAAGAGGATGCCGCCTGTTGATCTTGCAGGTGACGCGGCCGTCCTCTCGCCGTACGGTCCATGCGAACGCGAGGGGATCACCGTGGGTTCGTGCAGCGATCTGACCCCGGTGCCGAAGTACCTCGGAGGCCCTGGCACGAGTGTTTGCCGCAATACGGGTGAGGTGCCGGCGCAGTGCGACGGGTGGGACGACACTGGACTTCCGGATATCGACGCCCCACTCGACATCGGTCTCCGTGGGGATGTCCACGGCGATCCTGGCGAGATTGAACTTCTCCTCGCGCCGCAGGCCGCGCAGCCCCAGCCAGTCGCCGGCGAGGATCAGCCGGTTGCGGCGGTACACGTAAAACCCCTGCTGGCCGAGCCATCCACCGGGGCCAGCGGCCTTGTCGTACACGTCCGGGGAGAGACGGTGGGTGCTGGGAAGGACGAAAGCCTCCACACGGACGGATCCGGAGCCGAGCGGGAGGTCCTCCACGGGAAGGCGCTGAACAGAGGGGTGGGAGCCCATGAACGGGTCCCAGGGCAGCACGTCGGTTCCTGAGACTCGGAGTGCAAGTCGCCCGGCCCCGGACAGAAAGCGGGCGAAGACCATTCCGAGGTGGGACTCCGTCCGAGCGGCCTCGGAGTAGAACTGCTTCTGCGTGACTTCGTCGCCCGCCTCGACCCCGTCGCTGTGGTAGCCGTTCAGGCGTCGCCAGATCACCACAGCGCCGTGTGCGTAGTCCTTGGCCAAGCGGTCGACGAGTGCGCCTGTGTCCGGGTCGGTGCCACGGAGCAGCCGCCACTCACCGGACTGTTCGACGATGTCCAGATCCCAGGTTCTGACGTTCCACGTCCCGGATTCCGAACTGGCGACCGTGAGCTGCCGTGCCTGCGAGAATGACGCCGACTTGAGCCCCACCCCGAATCGGCCGAGGTCGTTCGCGGTGCGAACGGTGGAGGGCCCACGGGCGGCCACCGTCATGGCCGTTCGCAGCTGGTCTGGGGTCATACCGTCGCCGTCGTCGACGACAGCGATCCAGGAGTCGCAGCCGGCCCAGGTGAACTCGACGTCGACGTTCCTGGCCCTGGCCGAGATGCTGTTGTCCACCAGGTCCGCGATGGCTGCTTCGAGCGAGTAGCCCAGTGAACTGAGCGACGCGACCATCCCCGCCGGGTCTGGGGCGGCGACGTCGAAATCCACAACCACACTCCGTGCCGAGTTCCGATTCGGGCTGCAGCTGACCCAGGGCGCCGCGCGGGCTTGGGTAGTCCAGAGGAACGGACGGCCCGAATTGAAGGCAATTCACCTGTGTGCCGCTGCACTTCACCGAGAGCGAATGCTCCCTGATCAGGGTAGCTGAGGGAGATCGCGGAGGGCCACCAGTTCCGCATCATCGCCCCAGGATCGGCCCGGCGGGGGTGAGCTGGAAGGCGAAGCTGTAGTTGGGAGGCAGCGAATCGGGCGCTCCGGAAGAACGCCTCCGCTCATCTGCCCTGGATCTCCGTGCAATTCACCTCGGAGACGGCGCCAGGTGTACGAAGTTGTTCGTTGGTTACCGCCTGGCACAGGCACGTCACCCTGGCCATGTCCGCCCTTGCGTTCCTGGCCGTGGCCACCGACGATGCGAGGCCGACCAGACCGGCGGATCCGAACGGACCCGCCCGTAGCGGAGGGCCGGTCGACCTGCCCGTCCCGGAGATCCGCCGCCTGATCGGCGCGCTGCTCAGCCCTCCGGTCACGTCCCTGAGCGCGCTCCTGCACTGGTCGAACTGGCGCAGAAGCCACCAAGATTCCGCACGTCGCAGCCACTATCGACGGCGACTTGCCATCCCCTCAAGTACGTAGATCGCGGAGTCACACTGGAGTACTAGTACGCATCAGGGCCGGTCTTGGCAGCGGAGGTGAGTACAGCCTTCTAGGGACCGGTGTCGCACGGTTGGGCTAGCGTATGTGGTCAGCGGTGTACGTAAGTTGAGCGTCTTTGCACTGGCCCTCGGTGGGCCTGTGGGGGGAGTGGGATTGCACAGCCGTCGAACGATCGAGGTCGTCCCTGGAGCCCGGAGGACGTTGTCCTCTCTCAGGAACCTTGGTTACAAGATCCACGAAGCAGTGGCAGACGTGGTGGACAACAGCATCTCCGCCGACGCTGAGCGAGTCGACATCACCCTGAGGTTCGACGGTCCTCACTCCTGGATCCGAATTGCGGACAACGGTCGGGGCATGGACGCTCGTCAGCTCACGGAAGCCTTCAGGTACGGAAGTGAGCGCGATTACGAGCGAGCGGACCTTGGGCGCTACGGGTTCGGCCTCAAGGCGGCGTCGACATCCCAGTGTCGTCGCCTGACCGTGGTCTCCCTGGCCAGATCGGCTGGCGCAACGGTCGAGGCCTTCCAGCTCGACCTGGACCACGTGGAGCGCGTGAACAGCTGGGAGATCTTCCACCTCGATCCCGAGAGGATTCCCCAGGCTGCGCTGGAAGGGCTCGGGGACGGGCCGGGCACGGTGGTGCTCTGGGAGGACCTCGACCGACTCCTGCAGTACAGCGACCCGTTTGGCAAGTGGGCGCAGAAGCAGATGTATCAGTGCGCTCAGGAGATCGACGAGCACTTGGCGCTTGTGTTCCACCGCTTCCTGGCCGGCGAGGTGCCGGAGCACACGCTGGAGATCACGGTCAACGACACGCGCGTTGAGCCGTGGGATCCCTTCTGTCGGGCAGAGCCGAACACAGTGGCGCTCCCCGAGGAGCACCTCGAGGTGAACTCGCGAGACGGAAACGGCATCGTGCGCCTCCGCCCCTTCATCCTGCCGGCCCAGCAGCAGTTCTCCTCCCAGCCTGCCTGGAAGAAAGCGTCGGGTCCGAAGAACTGGAACCGTCAGCAGGGGTTCTACGTGTACCGCGCCGACCGAATCATTCAGTTCGCCGGTTGGCACCGCCTTCGCGGCAGCGACGAGCACACCAAGCTGGCGCGTGTGTCGCTCGAGTTCCATCGCGAGCTGGACGGCGCCTTCGGGGTGGAAGTGTCGAAGGCCTCCGTGACGCTGCCTCGCGGACTGCGCGACGAACTGGCGCAGTTGGTCCCTCACTGGACACAGCTGGCCGACCGCGTCTACCGGCGTAAGGAGCGTCCCGCCGGAAGCCCCCCTCATGCCCAAGCCAAGCGCACTTCTTCACCTGCCCCCACCCCTCAGCCGAGGCCCGCCGCTTCTGTGCCACCGCCCGGCCGGCTGCCACAGGATCACACTGCCAGCACCAACGGTTCCGCCGTTCGGACGGGACCCCCGCAGCAGACCACGACCCGTACTGCGCTGGAGCAGGCCGCCAAACAGACGGGTGACACCGCGGCGCTACAGCGCATCCTTGCCGTTGTTCGTTCCAACAACCCGGAGATCGTCCGTGTCCTCGGCTGGTGACCGCCTCGAGAAGCATCTCTACGTTCTGCAGGCCATGATGGACCGCGACGGACTAAGCCTTGAGGAGATCCTCACCCGTCATCCAACGGTGGTCCCCGTGGAAGAACACGCCGAGCTGATGCAGTACTGGAAGGAACAGCAGCGCCAGGCGACCCTGATTCGCGTTCTGCGACCGACGGAGCTGAGCCCCGCTGGACCGCGCGACTGGTCGAGGGTGCACGACACGTCGACCGGTTACTTCTGGAACCGCCAACGTGCTTACCTGCAACACCGCCTCCACCGCAAGACCTACGAGATCGACAGTACGGACCGGGCGAGTGACAGGGTTCTTGCGCACCTGGAGGACCCTCGCCATCCCGAGCCTTTCAACGTGCGTGGCCTTGTGGTCGGTCATGTGCAGAGCGGGAAGACCGCCAACTTCTCTGCGTTGATTGCCAAGGCGGCCGATGCGGGCTACAAGATCGTCATTGTTCTGTCCGGCCTGCACAACTCCCTGCGTCGACAGACCCAGCGCCGGCTCCAGCGGGATTTGGGCCACGAGAACTGGGGACCGCCGCGAGGAGTCGGCCAAGGCGATCAGTGGTGGACCTGGATCACCGGTGAAGGGCTCGACGAAGACTTTGACCCCAACGGGAACGCAGGCGTCCTGCAGGGCCAGAACCAGGTCATCATGGTGGTCAAGAAGAACAAGAGCCGTTTGGACCGGCTTCTGACCTGGGTGGAGAAGGTACCTGCGCACGTCCCGGTCCTCGTGATCGATGACGAGGCAGACCAGGCATCGGTCAATACCGGTGGGAACCGTGCGGAGGCTGAACCGATCGCCGACATGGTCGATCTAACGGCAATCGACTTCGAAGGAGGGGTGCCGAGTGAGGACGAGTTCGACCCCAGCGCGATCAACTTGAGAATCCGCAAGCTCATCGACTCCTTCGCGCGGTGCGCCTATGTCGCCTACACGGCCACTCCCTTCGCCAACATCCTCATCAACCCGAACGCCAGCGACTGGGAGGCGGGAGCGGACCTGTTCCCTCAGGACTTCATCCTGACTCTCCCGCATCCTCCGGGCGCTGCCTATGTTGGGCCCGAGCGGCTCTTCGGGCGCGAGCCGCTTCCGGGCGAGGCAACTGGCTTGGACGGACTGGACGTCATTCAGATCGTCCCTGACTTGGACGTCGAGCAGGTTGCCCCGCCTCGGGCCAGGAAGGCATTCACACCGCGGGTGCCCGACAGCCTCCGACAGGCTCTGATCGACTTCTTCCTCGCTGCTTCCGCGAGGGTGGCAAGGTCGGGGATCGAGCAACCCTGCACGATGCTGATCCACGCCGACATGCGCAAGGACGTGCAGGACGGACTGTCCGAGGCACTCCGTGAGGAGCTCGGCACCATGCGTCAGCGGTGGCGGTACGACAGGGGCGATTTCTTGCCCGAGCTGAGGCAGCGATGGAACACGGACTTCCGCCCGCTCATTGCGTCCGTGGACCTCGAACGAGACGTACCCTTCGACGCGCTCGTCCCCTTTCTTGACGAGTTCATCACCCCGGACCTTGTGCGGGTGCTCAACTCCAACCATGACGACGAGCTCGACTTCGACCTCGAGCCCGATCTCAAGGCCATCCTGATCGGAGGTAACAAGCTCTCCCGCGGTGTCACCGTGGACGGTCTGCTGATCTCGTACTTCGTGCGCCGTACCCCCTACTACGACACTCTCCTGCAGATGGGCCGCTGGTTCGGCTACCGCGGCGACTACGTCGACCTCACTAGGCTTTACAGCACCGAGCTTCTGATCCGCTGGTTCCACGACCTGGCGACCATCGAGGAAGATCTTCGACGGCAGATCGAGCACTATGCCTTCAGGAAGCTCTCCCCGAGCAAGGTTGCCCCCGAGATCCGCAGCCACGCGAAAATGCTTCCGACCTCGCGGAACAAGATGAAGGATGCCGAACTGGTCCAGGCATCGTCGTTCGACGGCCGCAAGCTACAGACCATCAGGTACAGCTTCGACTCCATCAATGCACAGGACATCTTCAACGAAAACTTGGCTGCCGGTCGGGAACTGCTCGGACAGTTGGGAGCTCCTACCCATGTCGTTCCTGGACGACTGGGCTGGCAGGGTGTCAGCCCTGAATTGGTGATTTGCTTCCTCCAGAACTTC
Source organism: Kitasatospora sp. NPDC052896 (assembly GCF_044547075.1). Classification (NCBI taxonomy): domain Bacteria; kingdom Bacillati; phylum Actinomycetota; class Actinomycetes; order Kitasatosporales; family Streptomycetaceae; genus Kitasatospora; species Kitasatospora sp. NPDC052896. Next base: position 860,694 of record NZ_JBITZU010000001.1, on the reverse strand, counting down.
CGCTTCTTCGAGCAGGTCGACTTCGACCCCGATGCTGTGGTCGACTACATCCAGGCCCGACTGCGCCATGGTGAGCTCGTCAGCTGGCGCATCATGGTCTCCTACCGGCAAGGAACGGGCCAGGACGAGGAGACCATCGACTTGGCCATCACTGACCACTCCCAGATCTCCATGGTCCGACGAAGCCGACTCGCCAAAGACCCAACCTCCCTGGGCGTCGTCACGGTCCCGGAGGACGAGCTTTTCGGGCTCACCGAACAGCAGCGTGAAAGCGCGCTGCAACGCCACGCGAATGGAGAGTTCACCTCCCTGGGCGATGCTTACCGCTCGGAGCGCAGCGGTCGCGAGGGCCTCTTGGTGCTGTACCCCATCAGCCCTGCGAGCCCGCCTGGTGAGTACGCCAAGAACCGGCGCGCGCTGTTTGACGAAGGAGCCAAGCACCCCGAGTGCGTTCTCGCTTACTCGCTGGTCTTCCCCTATTCCAACAGTGACGCCGGCACTACCTATGTGGCCGGGCCTACGAGCGATCAGCAGTGAACGCGCGCGAACTGGAGGTCCTGTGGGCACAGCTGCCCACAGGACCGGTCACTGGACTCCTCGCTGCCGAGCGATTGGGCGCCGCTGAGGCCTGGGCGGCACTTGATGCCGACGGACACTGCCACCTCCTCGTGGAGGTGCCAGCTGGTTCCGAGGCACCCGCAATGGCAACAAAAGGACTTCGCGCGTGGGTCGGCGAGCATCAGGTCGCCGACGGCGAGGCCCGTCACTTCCTGGATCTGTCCTGTTTGGACTCCAGCCTGGTCGGAACCTTCGCCACGGTGGCCGCAGACATTCTCGAGACAGCGGCTTCACTCCCGCCTGACAAGCGTCTCGCGGGCGTCTCTGCCACGCTGGAACGCTGGCAGTGGTTCTGGGCGGTGGACGCGCGCCGCTTGAGCGAGAGCGACGCTCTCGGGCTCTTCGCCGAACTGTGGTTCCTGATCCGATGGGCAGGCGTCACCCCGGAAAACATCGCTGCTTGGACAGCAACCGACGGCTCTCGGCACGACTTTCAATGGCCCGCACTCTCTGTCGAGGTGAAGGCGACAGCCAGAACCGGCGACAGAAGCACCATCCACACCATCAGCAGCCTCGACCAGTTGGCAGATCCTGAGAGCGGTCGTCTCCTTCTGTTCAGCCTGCGCGTCGCGCGGGACCAGCTCGCCGGCAACAACCTGCCGAAACTCGTCGACCAGATCAGGAGTCGCCTGACAGACCATCCCCAGATCCGTGAGAGCTTCCTGCAGAAGATCGCCCGCCGGGGCTACAGCCCCGCGCACAGGAAGAGCTGGGAGGTTCCCTACCGCATCGTTAACGAGTCGCTCTTCAGCGTCGACGGCGAGTTCCCGCGCATCACCCGCGCCAGCTTCCCCAACGGGCTGCCAGGCGGCGTCGTGGCGCTGTCCTACTCGCTGGACATGGAGGCCTGTGCCCCTTGGCGAATCGACGCGTCCCCAGACACCTGGCCCCACTCCTGAACAACTGACCGTGGCCGACGGGAGCGCATGGCCGCACAGGGCGGCGCCCCACGGAGCCAGTCAGAATGAGGAGGGCGACGGCAACTGGGCCTGAAGTCTTCATGTCATCGGGCGGCCGCGGTGCCGTCGCTGATCGAGGTGTTGGAGACCCGTACACGCAGGCCAACGTTTGCGTGCGACTCCGGGGTCTTTCAGAAGGCGGTACCTAGCTCCTGGACGGAGGACCTCGGCAGTCGCAGTCGGTCTGAGCCGACTTCGCAGAACCGGCGTGGTTCCAGCGCCACCTAATGATGCGTTAGCTGAAACATCTGATCAGCCCGTGCCAGATCCGTGCCAGAACGGGCGGTGGAGGACGGTCATCAGCGGTCGGAAGTGGACCCGCCACGAACCCATCTGCTCAGGTATCGCCGCAGGTCAGAGCCCATTTTGGGCTCGAAGGGCCAAAGATTCCCAAGCTTATAGCGCGAGTTCGATTCTCGTCGCCCGCTCCAGCAAGAAGCCCCAGGTCAACGGCCTGGGGTTTCTGCTTTGTCTAGACCTCTTCAGGTGCCGTGCACCAGATCCGCACCAGATGGGCGTTGGGCGGCCCGCCGATGCGCCTGGACCCGGGCGTCCAGGGCGTTGGCGATCACCGCTGGCGGTCAAGGTCCGAGTGCTGGTAGATCATCGCGGCGCGCTCCGAGGACTGCCCCGCGCGCACCATGGTGTCCTTCAGCGTGGCCCCGGACCGGGTCGTGAGGGTGTGCCCGGTATGGCGCAGGTCATGGAACCGGAAGTCTGCCGGCAGGCCCACCTTCGCCCGAGCCTTGCGCCATTTCCGCCCGAACGAGGAGCGGCGGAAAGGGGCACCGCGTTCACCCACGAACAGCAGTCCGTCCGGAGCCTTCTCCGCGTACCAGCGAAGGTACCGGTCCAGCTCCTTGTGCAGGAAGCCGGGGGGCATGATGAACCGCTTGCCGGTCGCCGACTTGGTGTCGCCCAACACGCGCTTGCCGTTGGTCAGTTCGGGTGCCGCCCGACAATAACGAGAGTAACCCGTACTCCAAGTACTGTCTAGTATTTTTGATACCAGCTCATACTTCCAGTACGCCCAACTCGCTGGAGAGATCGCGGAGCTGATCAGGAGTCGGCTGGCTCATGGTCATCAGATCGGCGACGAGCTGCTTCACCAGCGGCATGGCGCGGAACATCTCCGGCGAGAGCGCACGCGCGGTCAGCAGCTCGGCCACCGCGTCATCCACCTGGCGGCGCTGCGCGTAGGCCCTGGCCACGTCGATGTGGAAGCGCGTCTGACGCTCCGTCGACAGCGCCGAGGGGTCGACAGCGCCCGCGGCCCGAAGGGCGATGCCGGCGTCACCGAGGTCGACCGCTACGGCCACCTCGTGCAGGCCGACGTTGGTCGGGCCGAACTCGGTGTTGTAGTCGTTGCGACCTTCGCCGACCATCTCTGCCATCGCGCGTGCCTCGCGCAGGTGCTCGTAGGCCGCTTCGGCTCGATTGGCGCGTGCGGCGGCCATCGCCCGTTGCAGGGTCAGCGCGCCGCGCATGGCGATGGCCTCCACCTGTCCGGTCTCAGCGAGCGATCGGAGCGCGTCCGCGGCACTGCCGGAGGCCTGGGCGGCCTGTGCGTAGTGGCGGGCGCCGAGGAAGACGATCGACAGCCGGAACTCGCCGGCGGCCATGAGCAGGGGATCACCGGCGCGCTCCGCGGCGACCACGGACCGGTCGATGGCGATCCACGCCGCCTCGGGCTCGCCCATGTTCGACAGGGCGGCGCTGCACGCGTGGTACATCCGCGCCAGCAGGCGGAACAGTTCGGCACGTTGACCATCGGAGACCGAGCGGGCAGCCGACTCCAGCGACGGAACCAGGTCTTCGAGTAGCTCCGCCAGGTCGGCGTGACCGCCGGCGTGGGCGAGCGACCACGCCTGCTCGACCTTGTCGCGCAGGACATCCACATCGGGTGCCGCATGTGGCCCGAGGATGGCCTTGAGCGAGTGTGCCGCGCTGAGAACCAGGCGGAGCCGACTCACTCCTGGCGTCTCCCCTTCGGCGGCTGCTGCTGCGACGATCGGCGCCTCGGCAGCCAGCTCGGCGACGGGGATGTCCAGGGCCGCCGCGACCATCTCCAGGACGGTCATGCGGTCGATCCGGCGGACGCCGCGTTCCACCTGGGAGACCCAGGCCTCCGAGCGGCCGAGGAGTTGGGCGAACTCCTTCTGTGAGAGCCCGCGGCGCTTGCGGTGGAAGGCGATCTTCTTGCCGAGCGCCTTGGCGTACTCAGTGCTCAAGGTCCACGCCCTTGGCGGACACCAGGTCGAGCCAGTCGACCTCGGTGGCGGCGAGGTGCTGCTCGCGCTCGGCGAGGAAGACCTTCACGTAGTCCTTCGACTCGTGCTCGTCGAAGGCGGCGCGGTCGCGGTAGAGCTCGTAGAAGATCCGGTCCAGCGGCCGGCCGTCAACCCGGTGGACCGCGTAGACCACCGTGCCGGGCTCGTTGGCCCGGATCAGCTCACCGGTCCGCGCCACCAGGTCATCGAACGCGGCCGCCGCCGACTCGTCCTTGCAGGTGAAGCGCACTACCAGTCCGAACATGCTTCTTCCTTCCATGGTCGCGAAGTTGAGCAGCAGCACTTGTCGCCGCACCAGCTAACCGTACGAAAAGTGCGATCCCGCACTAGAAGTACCAGCATCTTCGGTACGGTGCTAGTACTAAATGTACTGACCGAGGGCTTCCGTTGACAGAGGAACGGTGAGCCAGGGCAGAACGGAGCAGGTCAACGCCGCAGAGGAACGCCATGACCACCCACTGACGCACCTTCGCCGGCCACCCCCAGGAGCTCAGCGCAGCACGGGGTTGGGTCCGGAAGCTTCTGATCCACCACCCGCGAGCCGACGACGCCGAACTGATCGTCAGCGAGCTCAGCACCAACGCTCTACAGCACACCAAGAGCGGCAACCAGACGGGCAGCTTCGAGGTCGCCCTGACCCTGGCAGCGCGCGGAATGGCGATCACCGTCACCGACGAGGGCACCAGCACCAGCAGCCCGCACGTCCAGCACCCGACGGCTGACAGCACCCACGGACGGGGGCTGGACATCGTCACCGCACTCGCCGACCGATTCACGATCTCCGGCGACCACCACGGCCGGGCCGTCACCGCGGAGTTGCGGCTCCCGCAGCAACTTCAGCCGCCGGCCTCCAGGGGCTCGTCCTCCATCGCGCGGCACGGATACCGCTGTGAACACACCGTGCAGAGCCCGGGGGGCGCGCAGGTTTCGCAGCTGCTGAGCACCTTGACCGCGGTGAGCGCCGATGAGGCGATCCGCTGGATCCGGCTGTCCGCCAGGTCCCTGTTCCTGGCGGTCGAAGACACGGAAATCGGTCGGCTCGGCCAGTGGGTCGACACCGACCACGCCAAGGCCCTCGACGACCTCCGGAACGGCCTGCCCTGCACCCTTGCCTCGGGTCAGGCAGACCAACACCACCAGTGGACCGCACGGCCGGTCATCTTCCTGCCGTTGCTCCCACCCCCGGGCAAGCCGGTCGTCACCTACCAGCTCATGTGTTCAAGGGCTGTCCGTCGCAGCGAGTTTGAGTAACAACCTTCTCTACGGGTTCAGGGCGCCGCGCATCCGCGCGGCGCGGCCCCCCCCCCCCGCCCCCCCGCCCCGCCCCGGCCCCCCCCCCGCCCCGGCGCGGGGGGGGGGCCCCCCGATGGGGGCCCCGGGACGAACCCCCCCGGGGCCGGGGGTGCCGGC
>NZ_JBITZU010000001.1:591051-855406 GCF_044547075.1 Kitasatospora sp. NPDC052896 | reverse complement strand
TTGGCCACCCCGTTTTTGTTGGTTTGTGGGGGCGCGTCGCTGTTTTCCCCGGGGCCGGCCCCCGCGGGGGCGCGGGCCCCCCCCCCCCCCCCCCCCCCCCCCCCCGGCCCCGCCCGGCCGCTCGCCGTCCGCTCCTGTCTTCGCCCCGCTCCCGGCGGCGGCCGGCGGGCCCGCGGATGCAGGCCAGAGCAAGACCCCACCGGGGCCGGGGCGAGCGGCTCCACGGTTTTACCCACCTGCCCGGACCGGGACCCGCACCGAGCACGACCGGGGGGCCACTCGGCCAAATTGCGGTCAGGTCCAAAAGCCCTGACCGAGTCGCAACAGCTTACGACCCCCCGATCATGCTCGGACCCAGACCAGACAGGACACCGGCCAAAACCGCTCCACCGCCCACGTGCACACGTGCCCCAGCGGTGCCCACGGGTCGGCACGGTCCCTGCGACTCTCCCGGCTATGCTCGCGCGGGAGCGTCCCACGGCGCGTGGCTGCGCCGCGCCTCGTGGGGTTTAGTCGACCGTCAGCCCGTCGTATTTACCGCCCCAGCATTTGACGGTGTTGTGCAGATAGGGCTGTCCGCCGCCCGCCCTGCACTGAGAGGGGGTGGTGACGGGTTCCTGTGTGGTGGCGGCGGTGGCGGTGGCGGCGCCTGTGAGGCCGAGCCCGGCGAGGGCTGCCGTGGCGGTGGCGGCGGCGAGTATTCGTCGAATGCGCATTTGGTTCCCCTTTCACGGATTGCCTCGATTGGGGCACTAATCAGCTTGATATTCATCCATATGGGCGGCAAGCCATATTGCGCCATTCGGGTGACGGTGCTGTCGGGTGCGGGGTCGGTGACGCGACCCGTCGGACAGGCGATATGTAGGGCGTTTTGTCAAGCGGTGCAGGGGTGACCCGCCCCCGGCGTGGTGGGCCGCGGGCAAGGGGCCGGGTGGGGTGCGTGTCCTGGTGACGACACGCTGTCAGCCTGATATGCGCGGGCTGGTCACCGCGTGACCGGTTGTGCGTCGGGAGCACGCCGCTCGTCTAGCTAGCTGTCGGGCGTGGTCTATCCCGAACCAGATGCGCACCAGATCGGGCGGACAACGCCGGTAATCTGCGGTCAGATGAAGTCAATTCAGAGCAGCGAGATGGCGACGTTTTCGCAGCTCAGGGCCCGAATTTACGGCCCAGGAGCACTGATTCCCAAGCTTATGGCGCGAGTTCGATTCTCGTCGCCCGCTCAGAAGGAAAGCCCCAGGTCAGCGGCCTGGGGCTTTCTTGTTGTCTAGGTCAATGCTGGCTTGTGGTGGCAGATTCGCGCCAGATGGTCGCGGTGAGGGATGCCGGCTGGCAGGTCGCCGGCCGGCGCGGGCCTCCACGGCTCGGGTGTCTCCGCCGTCGATCGAGGCGGCCAACCAGCCAGCCGGACGAACGGGTCGGGGTCGGGCAACGCGATTTCTGGGACCGGAAGTTCTTGGATCCGGCGGAGGAGCGGCGCGACGTCGGCGGCGCCAGGCCGGGTGGCCTCCTGGTCTCGGGGTGACACGGGGTCCTGGGCCTTCCGGGCCCGCGAGGCCTGCGGCGTCCGGCGGGTGGCGGCCGGTTGTCCGTGGTTGTCACGCAAGACGCTGACGTCGGGTCGGCCCGCTGCACTAGCCTCGAGGCAGAGGCGCGGTGCGATGCGGTGGAGGGACTGGCGGTGGCCGAGCAGGAGCACGGGTTACGGCGACGGGGCGATGGCCACGAGGGCGATACCGTGGTGCCGGGAGCCGATTCGGGGGGCGGGCCGTTCGCACCCCACCTGCACGAACGCGGGTCGGAGATCCGTTCGGCGGCCGATGCGCTGCGGTCCCTCTCCCGGGTGACCGGCGCCGACGGCGCGGAGATCGGGGAGCTGCTGCTCTACGTCGGACCGGCGGGTCTCGGCAAGACCGCCGTGCTCACCGAGGTGCGCCGGCTGGCGAAGCGGGAGGGCTGCACGGTGCTCTTCGCCCGTGGCGGCGAGCAGCAGCGCAACGAGCCCTTCCACGTGGTGCGGCAACTGCTCCAGCCGATCACCGCGGCGCTGGCCGAGGCGGAGCAGCGGCAGGTCTTCGGGCACTGGTACGACATCGTCGGGCCCGCCGTGGGACTGCTCCCGCCGGCTGGACTGCTCGACCCGCAGGGCGTCCGGGACGGCCTCGACTTCGTGCTCACCCAACTCGTCCTGCGCCGGGCGCCGCTGGCCGTGATCGTCGACGACCTGCACTGGGCCGACCTCGAGTCGCTGCGCTGGCTGGCGGCCTTCGCGGTCCGTGCGCGGGAGTTGCCCGTGCTGATGGTCTTCGCGCGCCGTGACGAGGTCCCCGACGATGCCCTGGCCCTCCACCAGGGCATCGCCGCCCGGGCCGGCCGACGGCACGAGCTGCGCCCGCTTCAGCCGGACTCGGTCGCGAGTCTGGTCCGCGCCTCGCTGGGGGACGGGGCCGAGGACGCCTTCTGTCGCCACGTGTGGGCGGTGACCGGGGGCAACCCGTACGAGACCACCGCCCTGCTGGGCGAGGTCCGCGAGCAGCAGCTGGACCCGGTCGAGGAGAACTCCGGGCAGTTGCGCGAACTCGCCTCCGAGGCAAGGGGGATGACCTTCAAGCACTGGCTGGACAAGCTGGGACCGAGCACCCTGCGATTCGCCTGGGCAGCGTCGATGCTCGGCACCGACATCCATCCCGAGCTCGCGGCCGCCATCTGCGCGCAGGGCCCGGGTGCGGCCGCCGAGTCCATCAGGGAGTTGCGCAAGTTCCGCGTCCTGAGCAGTAGTTCGGACGGCCGGCTGGAGTTCGTCCACCCGTTGGTCGCCACCTCGGTCTACCAGTCGATGCCGGCCGGCACCCGCACCGCCATGCACGGCGTGGCCGCCGTCCAGGTCGAGAACGCGGGCCTGGGCCTGCTGGCCGCCTCCCGGCACCTGCTCGAGACCTTCCCGGAGGGCGACGGCGAGATGGTGCGGAAGCTGCGGAAGGCGGCTGCCGAGCACCTGGCCATCGGCGCGCCCGAAGCGGCCCAGCGGTGCCTGCGACGTGCGATGAGCGAGCCGCCGGACGAGGAGGACCGGGCCCAGGTGCTCTACGAGTTGGGCTGCTCGGCCCTGTTGACCAATCCGGCCACCACGGTGAACCAGCTGCGCCTCGCCCTGGACGAGGAGGACGGACTGAGCCCGGACCTCCGGGTGGACGCGACCTTCAGGCTCGCCCAGGCGCTGGCCCACAGCAACCAGCTGGGCGAGGCCGCCAGGGTGTGTGCCGAGGAGGCCACCCGCACCGCTCCGGGCCCCGGCCGGCTGCGCCTGGAGGTCGCGCACTTCATGTTCGCGGTCTTCCAGGGGGAGGACGACGACGGCCCGGGCCGCTCCCGCCGGCTGGAGGAGTTCGGCCGGCGGCTCACCGGGGACAGCAGCCCGAGCAGCGCCGTGTCGGTGTTGCGCTGCTGGGACCTCACCCTGCGCGGAGTGGACTTCACCGAGGCGATCGCCTTGGCGGAGTCCGCCCTGGAGGGAGGCGGGCTCCCGGCGGACCTTGGTTGGACGAACACCATGTGGGGCTTCGAGCTGCCCGGCATCCTCGGCATCTCCTACCTGTACGCCGACCGGATCGAGCGCGCGGAGGCGCTGTTCGGGGAGGCGATCCGGGCCTACGAGCTGGCCGGGTGGAGCGGTGGCCACCTGGGCTTCGCGCACTTCCTGATGGGACTCCTCCGGTTCCGGTGCGGCGACCTCGGCGGGGCGGAGGACTTCCTGCGCCGCGCCCTGCGGATAGCGGAGCGGATCGCCCCGGGCATCCCGTTGCAGTGGGACGCCGTGGGAGTGCTGGCCGACACCCTGCTCGCACGCGGTAAGGCCGACGAGGCCTGGGAACTCGCGGAACGGTACTCGTTCGGCCCGCCGTACCCGTCGGTCATGGTGCTGCCGGACGCCCCGACGCTCCACGGCAGGCTGCTGCTGGCCCGGGGCGACACCGAGGCCGCCGCCGCAGCCCTGGCCGCGGCCGGCGCCACCCTGGACGCGCGGGGCTGGCGCAACACGGTGTGGGCGCCCTGGACCGGGCACCTGGCGCTCGCGGTGGCCGACCGGGAGCCGGACCGGGCCCGGGAGCTCGCCGCGGACGCCGTGCGCCGCGCCGAGGAGTACGGCGCGGACTCCGCGGTCGGCGGCGCCCTGCGACTCTGCGCGGCGGTCCATGACGGACCGCGCGCCGTGACGATGCTCGAGGAGGCCGTACGGCGTCTGGAGCGCTCCCCGGCCGGCTACGAGCACGCCCGCGCCCTGGTCGACCTCGGGGTGGCGCTCGCCGGGACCGACCGGTCGCCCGACGCGGGCGCGTTCCTCCGGCGGGGCCTGGAACTGGCCGCCCGCTGCGGGGCCGACGGCCTGGCGGCCCGGGCGAGTACGGCCCTCTCCGCGCTCCTGTCACCCGGAACGCCCGTGTAGGCGGTGACCTGGGCAGACCCCGCGGGTGCCGGGGCCGGCGGTGGCCGGCTTCCGGGGCGTGAAGGCCCGCCACGTGAGTGACGCACCATCACGTTGCCGGGCGGGAGTGAGCCTTCACGTCGTCATAGGACTCGGCCCGGCGTGACCGCTGGCGGGCACCTGGCCGCGCGGATCACGCCACGACCGCTGCGCCGCAAGCCGGTCTCCACACTCGGGGATCCGGACGCCACGCCGCGCTGCCGCACCGTGGCCTACCGCCCGCCGGCCCGGTAGGTCTTCCTCCAGCGGGCGAGGTGGCGCGCGTCGCCCTGGCCGGAGCCGCTGAGCTGGACCAGTGGCTCCAGGGCGGCGCCGTTGTGCCAGCTGCCGAAGTGGTCGCGGTGGATGGCGATGATGCCGTTCTCCCGGGCGAAGGACTCGGCGGGCCGGGTGAAGCGGGTGGTGGTGACGAAGATCGCGACATCGGCCCCGAAGTGTTGCTTGGCGCCCAGCAGGTCGCGCACCTCGCGGCTGGGGATGGCGGCGGTGGGTGCGTAGCGCTTGCACTGGACCACCATCGTGCGGCCGTCCGGCAGGCGCCCGCGCACGTCGGCCCCGTTGTCGCCGGCGCCGCCCACGCGTCGGACCTCGGAGCAGCCGTCGCGACGGCACAGGGCGGCGACGAGCTCCTCGAACTCGGTGCCGGTCATCCTGTCCACGTCGGCGAGCGTCCGGCGGCCGGCCCGCACCAACTCCTCGGCCCGCCAACTCCGGTCCCGGTCACGCAGGGTCCGGTCGATGCGTCGCAGTCGCCAGCCCAGTAGTCCGACGCCGCCGATCCCGACCGCGGCGAGCAGGTAGGGCCAGATCAGCGACCACACCGCGATGAGCAGGAGCAGAAGCAGGGCGCCGCCGGCCAGGGTCGCCTCCCGCCGCCTGTTCCGCCGCCCGCGTGCGGACGAGCGCCCGCGTGCGGACGAGCGCCCGCGTGCGGACGAGCGGCGTCCACCTCGCTTGGCCATGTGGTCCCCCTCCGGTGTTCCCGGACAGCAGTGTTGGGCATGACGGTGATCCGCGGAAGACCGCCATCGGCCGGGTCGTTGGGGTGGGAACGGGGTCTGGACCGGGAGCGAGCGATAAGATACCTTCGCGAAGGTATCTTATGCCCCCTCAGTGGAGAGGAACGACACCGATGCCCCTTCTGGTCGAGCCCGAGATCGCCGTTCAGCGGCCTCCGTACCTCGTCTTCAGCGACGTCGACGAGACCCTGATCGCCTGCAAGAGCATGTTCGACTTCCTTCGCTTCCAACTCACCAGCAGACACGGGGAGTCGGGAGAGGACCGGTACCTGGAGATGGTCGGGGAGCTGCGCGCCATGGCGGCCGCCGGGGCGCCCCGGGAGGAGGTCAACCGGAGTTACTACCGGCTCTACGCCGGCGAGGAGGTGGCGGAGATCGCCGAGCTCGGGCGGCGGTGGTTCGCCGAGCGGAGCGCTACGCCGGGGTTCTTCATCGGGTCCACGGTCGCCGCGCTGCGCGAGCACCGCGCGGCCGGGGCGGAACTCGTCCTGGTCTCGGGCTCGTTCGACGCCTGCGTGGCGCCGATCGCCGGTCATGTCGGGGCGTCCTACGTGCTGGCCACCGCGCCGGAGGCGGTGGACGGGAGATACACCGGCGAGGTGGTCGAGCCGATGATCGGCTACGGCAAGCGGGCCGGCGTGATGCGGTTGCTGGCCGACCACGCGGCCGTCGACCCGCGGGACTGCTTCGCCTACGGCGACCACCTGTCGGATCTCCCGATGCTGGAGTGCGTGGGGCATCCGCGGGTCGTGGGCGGGGATCCCGAGCTGATCCGGCGCTTGGACCGTCGGGCGGGGGTCGAGCCCGGCTGCGCGGTGGCCTGCTGGTCGATGGGCGCCGGGCAACCGGGTGTGGAGCCGTGCCCGCGGGAGTGCGTCCTGTGAGCGGACCGCCCCGAGTGACCCGCCGATGACCGAATGGCAGGGGTTGGATGATCCAACCCCTGCCATTCGGTGTTCAGTTGATGCCTCGGAAGATGTGTGGTTCGTGGTCGTCGTCCTCCTCACCGGCGAGTCGGGGAGCGGGGCGGTCGCGATCGGTGTTCGTCATGGTTCAGCCCGCCACCGCGAGTTCGCGCTCGAGGGCCCGTAGTCTGGCCGGTCGGGCGTGCCGGGTGGGCGCCCACCTCAGCAGGGCCGAGCCGACCGACATGCCGCCGCCGAATCCCGACATCAGCACGACGTCGTCCTCGGTGAAGGCGCCCTGACGATGGCTCAGGTCGAGCGTGATCGGGATCGAGGCCGAGCCGGTGTTGCCGTAGAGCTCCAGCGCCAGGTGGCAGTCGGCGGAGCCGAGCCCGAGCTCGGGCCAGACCTCGCCGAGCATCACCCCGTTGGCCTGGTGGGGCACGAAGTGGTCCACCTGGTGGCGGAGCAGGCCGGCCTTGCGGAGCAGGGAGTGGACCGCGGCGGGCAGGTTCTCCTGGACGAAGTCGCGCACGCCGCGCCCGTCCATCCGGAAGAAGTGCCCGCCGTCCTCCAGGGTGCCGGCGGAGGCGGGGTGGCGGCTGCCGCCGGCCGGGACGCTGATCAGCCGGTGCTGGTCGCCCCGGGTGATCAGGCTGGTGGCCAGCGTGCCCTGGCCGTTCGGGACCCGGCCGAGGACGACCGCGCCGGCGCCGTCGCCGAAGAGGATGGCGGTCTTGCGGTCGGTGTAGTCCAGGATCCGGGAGTAGACGTCGGCGCCGATGACCAGGGCGTAGGAGTCCTCGGGCTCGCCGCGCAGGATGCGCTCGGCCGCGGTGAGCGCGTAGACGAATCCACTGCACACGGCGTTGACGTCGAACGCGGCCGCGTTGGTCGCGCCGATCAGCGACTGGACGATGCTGGCGGTGGCCGGCTGCGGGTGGTCGGGGGTCGAGGTCGCCAGCACGATGTAGCTGATCCGGTCCGCCGTCAGCCCGGCCTGTTCCAGGGCTCTCTCGGCGGCGGCCGCCGCGAGGTCGGAGGTGGCCTCGTGGGGGGCGGCTCGGCGGCGCTGCCGGATGCCGGTCTTGCGTTCGATCCACTCGGCGGTCACTCCGGCCCGCTGTCCGATCTCGTCGTTGTGCACGACGGTGCTGGGGAGGTAGGAGCCGGTGCTGATGACGCCGATCGAGTACGGGCGGTGCATGGTGGTGCCTCCTTCGAAGGGACGTGTGGGACGCGTGGGAGGTGGGAGAGGGCTTGGGGAGGCGGGTGGAGACGGCTGGGGTGGCGGAGGCCCGGCCGGGTCAGGCGTAGGTGGTGAACTCCTGGAAGCTCGGACCCTGCAGCTTGAGCTGGGCGTGGATGTCCCCGCCGAGCCCGAAGTGGCCGATCGCGCCGCCGTAGTTCTGCTGGTAGCTCATCCACAGCACGATCACGTTGATCACCCGGTTGGCGCCGGGGGAGCCGGCCTCGGGGAACGGGTTGGGCAGCGTCGCGCTGTAGTGCGCCATGCCGTGCTGGTCGGTCATGAAGGCGTTGGGGATGCCCAGCGGTCCGGGCCGGGTGGGGCCGGCGGGGTCGAGGTCGTGCTCGCGCAGCGACATCACGGTGTAGAGGCTGTCGGGGATCAGTCCGGTGAAGGCGAACGAGAAGCCGGCGCTGTGCCGGTCGGGGGAGAGGGAGACCTCCAGCTGGCCGCGGGCCTTCATCCACTGGCTGAGCCGGATCGGCTCGCGCACCTTCAGGCCGTCCTCGAACCTCGCGTCCGCGATCGGGGCCTGGTGCAGGGGGTAGCTCGGACGCTCGACGTTGTGTGCGTCCGGGCGCTGCTCGGGGGCGAAGAGCATGTGGTAGTTGTTGCACGGCAGCGGCAGCGGCAGGGTGTAGAGCGGCATCGCCGCGTCCTCGGGCGGGACGGCGGCCGGCAGCTCGCGGACGATCCGGTACGGGAGGTGCTGGCCGAAGGGCGGCAACGGGCTGTCGGCGGAGACCACGGCGCTGCCCCACTCGGCGACGGTGCCGCCGTCCGGGCCGGGCCGGTTGATCCGGCCGATCACGACGAAGTCGCCGTTCTCGTCCATGATCTCGCTCGGGGGGTAGAGCGGACCCTGGGTGGTGACGCTCAGGTCGTAGGTGCGGTTGGTGATCGTGGTGGGTTCGATGGCGACGGTCATGGCGGTGCTCTCCTTCACCGGGTCTGGGGACCCGCGGGACGCGGGGGTGTACGGCGCCCGCGTCCCGCGGGCCGACTGGGTGTGGACGGGGACTGGGACGGGAATCAGGCGCTGACCCGGGCGTAGAGCCGGGTGTAGAGGCCGCGGTCGCCCCCGGTGATGTACGAGTCGCCGGCCTGACGGACGATCTCCTGGTAGCGCGGAGAGGTGAAGACCGCCGTGTAGTCCTTCGGGTCGCAGGAGAAGCCGGAGACGAACATGACGCCCGGCTCGCTGCTCAGCACCGAGTGGTAGGCCTCGAAGATCTCGACCTCGGGCGAGGTCCGCACCACGTCGAAGATGGTCTCCTCGCGCCAGGCGCGGTAGCCGCGGTAGGCCGGCGGCGGGACCTCGACGTGCCGCATCTGCAGGAAGGGGGTGTTGGGCAGCGGGTCGTTGCCCGGCTTCGGCGCCTCGACGAAGTGCAGCATCTGGCGGCTGAAGTCGCTGACCGCCATCGGGCCGACCACGTCCCACAGCGCCCGCCAGTCCTTGCGCAGCGCGTCCAGCTCGTCGTAGTCGTTCAGCGGCGCCAGCTCCAGCAGGGTGGAGTCCTCCAGGCCCCGGAAGAGGATCCGGCCCTCGATGCCGGAGGCGGCGTGGTGGGCGACCCAGGCCTGGGCGGCGGCGTCGACCTGGTCGGGCTTGACGGACAGCTCGGTGACGGTGATCAGGGCGTTCGACATGGGAGTTCTCCTTCTTGGATGTACGTGCGGTTGGTGTGGTGCGGAGTGCTGGGGGTGGAACGGGTCAGGCGTTGACGAGGGTCCGGGTCTCGGCGTGGACCACGTGGTCCACCGCGTACTGGGCCCGCTTGTGCTCCTTGGGCTCGATGAGCGCGGACTCGAAGGCGGTGTACTCGACGTGGGTCAGCGAGGCGCGGCGGCCCGCCTGGTGCACGCTGATCTCGGCGCTGAACGAGAGCCGGCTGGGATCGGCCAACTCGGCCCTGGTGGTGGTGAATTCGACGGTGGCGTCGAGCGGGAAGAGGAAGTTCTCGAAGCTGGTGTTCATCGTGTCGATGACGTAGTAGTACGAGCGCTCGGGGTGGCTGCTGGCGTAGAACCGCTCGCTGACCGCCAGGAACATCTGGCGCGCGGCCTCGACGGCCACCATGCCCTGGACGTGCTGTCCGGTCTGGTGGTCGAGCAGCAGCTCGTTGTCGTTGTGCACCCGCAGGGTGGCGAGGAAGCGGGCGCTGCCCTCCTGGCGCAGGTCGGCGATCAGCGTGTTCTCGGTCAGTCGCTTGTGCACCTCGCCCTGGGGGGAGAGGTCCGGCACGGCGAACTGGAACTCCAGCCGGCCGTCGAGTCCGAGCCGGGCGGCCTCTTCGCGCACCGCCGCCCACTCGGCGAGGGTGACGCCCTGGGCGGCCCGGACGACGGTCCGCTCGGGCAGGTCGGCGTATCCGCCGAGCAGGAGCTCGCTGATGAAGTCCGAAACGGTGCGGACGCCCTCGTGGACGGCGAATCCGGCGAAGCGGTCGCCGACGAGTAGGACGGTTCGGGGTTGGGTCGACATGGGTCTCTCCTTGGCTGACGGGCCTCCGGACGGAGGCTGGGCGCAGGGCATTGCAGCTGGGTGTTGCAAGCGGGTGGCGGCGAATGGCAGTGGCTCGCATTCGACGCGAAGGCTCGTGGTGCAGGAAGAGCTGTGCGGGAAGAACTGTGCGAAAGAGCAGGTGGCGCGGCCGTTGCCCGGAGTCGGTGTCCCCCGTACTGCGTCGGGCTGGGCCGGTGAGAAGAACGTTAGTCCGGACCCGGCCGGCAGCGCAACCATCTAGTTGGTTTTTCTCAACCACCCAGTTGGTTGCCCCCCGGGCTATCCTCGATCCATGACAGTCACCACCAAGGCCCAGGAGACCCGGGGCAAGCTGCTGGAGGCCGCGCAGGAGGAGTTCTCCGAGCACGGCCTGGCGGGTGCCCGAGTGGATCGCATCGCCGAACGCTCAGGGGTCAACAAGCAACGCATCTATGCCTACTTCGGCAACAAGGAGGCCCTCTTCTCGGCCGTCCTCAGCCGGGTGTACGAGCAGATGGGCGAGCAGGTGCCCATTCCCTCGACCGAGGAGGGGTTGCGCGGATACGTCGGCCAGGTCTTCGACTACCACCGCCGTTACGGCGACCTGGTCCGGCTGCTCGCCTGGGAGGGTCTGCACTACCGCGACCGGCCGATCCCCAGCGAGAAGGAGCGCGAGACCTACTACACCCACAAGACCGCGTCGCTCAGCGTCGCCCTGGGCATCGACGACCCGACCGCCTCCGCCCGGGTGCTGATCGCCCTGATCGGCCTCGCGTCCTGGGCGTTCATCGTGCCGCAGCAGCGTCGGCTGATGCTCGGGCCGGAGCACGACTCGGAGGCCAGCTGGGCCCTGCTGCGCGCCAGCGTGGTCGCCGGCGGCCACGCGGTCATCGACAACGCCCTGCACGGCACCGCCTGACCGAACCCCACCAACTCGCCGCGGACCGCCCGGTGGTGAGCGCAACCCGATGCGCTCGCCACCGGGCGGTCCGCGTTCTCGTGGGGCCACCGGCTGCGCCGGATTGAAAACCAACTAGATGGTTGCGCTGGGCGGGGATCTCCGATAGCGTCAGTGACGTCGAGCCGCGCATCGCCCAAGTCCGGCGAACGCCCCACTTCCCAGGGTTAGTTGCGGCTTCCCTGAACACTCCCTCGGAAGAAACCCGGAGAAGACGATGGCAGTTGACGAGACGTCAGATCAGGTGGTCCTGGTCAGTGGCGCAACTGGCGGAATCGGCAGTGCGATTGTCGAGGAACTGGCCGGCACCGGCGCCACGGTGGTCCTGCTCGGCCGTGATCAGGAGCGCCTGGACCTGACCCGCCGGTCCGTTGCCGAACGGATCGACGCGCCGGGCCGGCTGGTCACCCGCGTCGTGGACATCAACGACGGCGCCGCGGTCGACGCCGCGGTCGCCGGCGTCCTCGCCGAACTGGGCCGGATCGACGCCGTGGTCCACGCGGCGGGCGACGGCCCGGTCGCCGCGCTGGCCGAGGCCACCGACGAGATGTGGCACACCACCCTCAACGGCAAGCTGATGGGCGCGGTCCGGTTGACCCGCGCGGTGGCCGGCCCGATGGCCGCCCGGGGCCACGGCCGGATCGTGCTGGTGGCCGGCGCCTTCCGGACCACGCCCGACCCGCTCTTCCCGATCAACAGCACCGTCAACGCCGGCCTCGCCGCCTTCGCCAAGGCGGTCTCCAAGAACCTCGGACGCTCCGGCATCCGGGTCAACGTGGTGGACCCGGGTGCCGTGGACACCGAGCTGTGGACCCGGACCGCCAAGGAGCTGGCGGACCTCACCGGTGGCACGCCGGCGGACGTCGACGCCCAGGTGGTGGCCGGCACCCCGCTCGGTGCGCTGACCCGGCCCGGCGACGTCGCCGGGCTGGTCGGCTTCCTGCTCTCACCCGCCGCCGCCCAGATCACCGGCGCCGCGATCACCGTCGACGGCGGCGCCTGCCCCGCGCTGTAGTGACCGATCCACCGTGTGCCCCCGCAACCCAAGGAGAAGACCATGCCCATCCTGACCGTCACCACCTGGCCGAACCAGACCGACGAGAAGTGCCAGGAGCTGATCGAGGAACTGACCACGACGGTGCACAAGGTCACCGGAGCACCGTTCGACAAGATCACCGTCTACATCAACGAGATACCGCAGAACCGCTGGGGCGAGGGCGGGGTGCTCGGCACCAACCCCGAGTTCGCCGAACTCAGCCGCCGCCGCACCGCCTGACCCGCCCACTCCTCCTCACCCGAAGGTAGCTCCGATGGCTCTCACCATCTCGCGGAACGCCCCGGCCGCGGCCCGCCCCAAGTCCGCCCCCACCGAATCCCCGTCCACACCGCCCTCCACCGGTCGCTCGTCCTCGACCATCGTGCTGATCGCCGCGCTGCTCAGCTTCTTCATCATCTCGCTGGACGGCTCGGTGGTGAACGTGGCGCTGCCGGCCATCGGGCACAGCCTGCGCGGCGGAATGTCCTCGCTGCAGTGGGTGGTCGACGGCTACACCCTGATGTTCGCGGCCCTGATGCTGTCGGCCGGCGCGTTCTCCGACCGGATCGGTGCCAACCGGGCGTACGCCGTCGGGCTCGGCGCCTTCACCCTCGCCTCGGCGGCCTGTGGGTTCGCCCCCGGTCTCGGCACCCTGATCGGCGCCCGGATGGTGCAGGGCGCGGCCGCGGCCATCATGGTCCCGACCTCGCTGGCGCTGATCCGGCAGACCTACGCCGACGCGGCCAAGCGGGCCCGTGCGGTGGCGATCTGGACGGCCGCGGGTGCCGTCGCCGTCGCGATCGGTCCGGTGGCCGGCGGTGCGCTGACCGCCGGGTTGGGCTGGCGGTCGATCTTCTTCCTGAACCTCCCGGTGGGTGCGGTCGGCCTGGCCCTGCTGGCCCGCATCCCGCAGTCGCCGCGTCGTGAGGCGCCGCTGGACATGCTCGGCCAGCTGTCCGTGATGATCTCGCTGGCGACCCTGACCTACGCCGTGATCGAGAGCGGCCGGCTCGGCTTCGGCTCCCCGACCATCATCGGGATGCTGGTCGTCTCCGCGCTCGCCATGGGCGTCTTCCTGCTCGCCCAGGCTCGCCGGGCGCAGCCGATGGTGCCGCTGGGCCTGTTCCGCAACCGGACCGTGCTGGTCTGCATCGCGGCCGGCTTCGCCCTCAACGCGGTCTTCTACGGTGTGATCTTCCTCTTCGGGCTCTTCTTCCAGCAGGTCCGCGGTGAGTCGCCGGTCAGCGCCGGTGCGATGTTCATCCCGATGTGCGGTCTGATCGCCGTGGTGAACATGGCCAGCGTCAAGCTGGCGGCCAAGACCGGCCCGCGGGTGCCGATGGTGCTGGGTCAGCTGATCATGGGATCCGGTGCGCTGGTGCTGCTCGCGGTGACCGCCGGGGCCCCGGCCTGGGTGCCGGTGCTGCTGCTGGTCCCGATCGGCATCGGAGGCGGCCTGGCCGTTCCGTCGCTGACCGCGGTGCTGCTGGAGAGCGTCCCGGCCGAGTGGGCCGGTACCGCCGCCGCCGTCCTCAACACCTTCCGCCAGGTGGGCGGTTGCCTCGCGGTCGCGGTCTTCGGTGCGCTGATCGCCGACCGGGCGACCTTCCAGCACGGCATGCACGTCAGCCTGGTCGCCTCGGTGATCATGCTGGCGGTGACCGCCGCCGCGACGCTCTTCCTGCTTCCCCGCTCCGGTAGCAGGACCAACGCCTGACGCCTGGTCACCGCTCGCCGTAGGCACGAGACCTGAACCGCCCGATCCCGGGCGGTTCAGGTCTTGTTGTGAGCTGGCTCACACGCATAAAATACCTTCACGAAGGTATTATTGGTCCATGATTCGATGTGCTCCGATGGAGGAATCGCCATGACCGCGCTCCGGGAGAGATCCGCCGAACTGGTCAGGATTCGCGAGCAGGTGCTGGAGGGCCCCACCCCCGAGGCGACCGCTCAGCAGCACGCGCGGGGCCGGCTCACCGCCCGCGAACGCATTCAACTCCTAATTGACGAAGGCTCGTTCACCGAGATCGAGCCGCTCCGCCGGCACCGGGCCAGCGGCTTCGGCCTGGAGACGAAGCGGCCGTACACCGACGGCGTGATCACCGGCTGGGGTCGGGTGCACGGCCGGCCGGTCTTCGTCTACGCGCACGACTTCCGGATCTTCGGCGGCGCGCTGGGCGAGGCCCACGCGCAGAAGATCCACAAGATCATGGACCTGGCGGCCGCCGCCGGCGCCCCGCTGGTCAGCCTGAACGACGGCGCCGGTGCGCGGATCCAGGAGGGCGTCTCGGCGCTGGCCGGCTACGGCGGCATCTTCACCCGCAACGTGCTGGCCTCCGGGGTGATCCCGCAGATCAGCGTGATGCTCGGCCCGTGCGCGGGCGGGGCCGCCTACTCGCCGGCGCTGACCGACTTCGTCTTCATGGTCCGCGACATCTCCCAGATGTTCATCACCGGGCCGGACGTGGTGCAGGCGGTGACCGGCGAACGGGTCAGTCAGAACGGCCTGGGCGGCGCCGACGTGCACGCCACCGTCTCCGGGGTGGCCGCCGGGGCCTACGACAGCGAGCAGGCCTGCCTGCAGGACGTCCGCCACCTGCTCTCGCTGCTGCCCGCCAACAACCGCGAACTTCCGCCGCACGTCGAGCCGTTCGACCGTCCGGACCGGAGCTGCGACGGGCTGCTCGACCTGGTCCCGGGCGAGCCGAACCGCTCGTACGACATGCACCGGGTGATCGAGGAGATCGTCGACGACGGGGAGTTCTTCGAGATCCAGCCGGGGTGGGCCGCCAACGTGGTCTGCGCGCTGGCCCGGCTGGACGGCCACGTAACCGGCATCGTGGCCAACCAACCCGCGGCGATGGCCGGCGTGCTGGACATCCACGCCTCCGAGAAGGCGGCCCGCTTCGTGCAGTTCTGCGACGCGTTCAACATCCCGTTGGTGACCCTGGTGGACGTGCCCGGCTTCCTGCCGGGAGTCGGCCAGGAACACGACGGCATCATCCGGCACGGCGCCAAGCTGCTCTACTCCTACTGCAACGCGACCGTGCCGCGGATCTCGCTGATCCTGCGCAAGGCCTACGGCGGCGCCTACATCGTGATGGACTCCCGCTCGATCGGCGCCGACCTCTCACTGGCCTGGCCGAGCAACGAGATCGCCGTGATGGGCGCGGAGGGCGCGGCCAACGTGATCTTCCGGCGCGAGATCGCGGCGGCCGACGATCCCGACGCCGTCCGGCAGCAGCGGATCAAGGAGTACCAGGCCGAGTTGATGCACCCGTACTACGCGGCCGAGCGCGGGCTGGTCGACGACGTGATCGACCCGGCCGAGACCCGGTCGGTGCTGATCCGCTCGCTGGAGATGCTCCGCGGCAAGCACGCCGAGCTGCCGTCCCGCAAGCACGGGAACCCACCGCTGTGAGCCGACCACCTGTCACCGCCCCGGTGTTGCGCGTGCTGCACGGCAACCCGAGTCCGGCCGAGCTGGCCGCCGTCACCGCGGTGCTGCTCGGCGCCGCCCGTGGCACCCGGCGGACCGCACCGTCCGCCCCGACCCGCACCGTCCAGTGGGACGCCCGCCGGCCCGCCCATCGCATCGCCACCTCCTGGCACACCGACCCGCGTCGCTGATGGACCGCGGCGCCGTTCGAAGGAGCACCATCATGTCCCCGACCGCACGTCCCTCCCACGGCGCTCGCCTGGAGACGTACTCCGTCTCCGAGGTCGAGCGGATCAGCGGCCTGTCCTCCGACGAGCTGCACTGGTACGAGGAGTTCGGCCTGATCGACGACGTCGGCCAGGAGCCGGGCGGGCAGCGCGTCTACTCCGCCGTCAACCTCCGCTGGCTGGAGTTCCTCAACCGGCTGCGCAGCACCGGGATGCCGGTGGAGCAGATGCGCCGGTACGTCGAACTGGCCCGGGCGGGCGACCACACGGTGGCCGAGCGCAGAGCACTGCTGAGCGAGCACCGGCGGCTGGTGCTCGCCCACGTCGAGGAGCTCAACGCCACGGTCAACTACCTGAACTGGCAGATCTCCTTCTACCAGGAGAAGGAGGTGGCGATGGGCGGCCGCTGACTACAGCCGGGGCAGCGCCGCCGCCGCGTAGGCCTCGGCGGCCGTCTCCAGCCGCAGGGCGCCGTGGCCGGCGATGGTGTGCAGGTCCCGCCACAGTCGCTGGAGTTCGCCGGCGCCTTCGCGGACATGGGCACCGCCGGTGCGCAGCAGCCGCTCGACGGCGGTGACCAGCAGGTCCACGGCCACCGCGGCGTCCCGCTGGTTGCGGGCCACCAGCTCCTCGGTGACCGGGTCGGCGTCGGCCCGCCGGGCCGCCTCGGTGACCAGCAGCTGGGCGGCGTCGATCTCGGCTGACGAACGGAGCAGGGTCTCGCGCACCGCCGCGCTCTCCTGGTTCGGCCGGCCGCCGGACTTCCGCGCCGCCCAGACGGACCAGACCCGCAGCGCACGGCGGGCGGCGCCGAGCGCCGGCGCGCAGAACATCAGCCCGCCGGCCAGCTGCGCGGGCGCCTGGTGGCAGCGGGCGGCGTCCGGGTCGGTCGCGCCGGCCAGCAGGTCCGCGAGCAGGAAGGACCGGTGGGCCGGCACCGTGGTGGTCTCGACCAGCACGGTGTTGCTCCCGGTACCGCGCAGTCCGACGCCGTCCCAGCTCGGTCGCACCGTGAGGTCGGCGGCGGGGACGGCCAGGACGCGGGCCCGCCGGCCGTCCTGGCACGGCTCCCAGGCGGCCAGCAGTACCCAGTCGGCGAAGTCCGCGCCGCTGGCGCACTGCCACTCGCCGTGCAGCCGCCAGCCGCCGTCCTCGGTCGGGACGGCGGTGCCGGAGGGCGGCGCGATGGCGGCGGCGATCCGGACGTCCGGCGTGGCTCCCCACAGCTCGCGCCGGCCGTCCGGCGGCAGCTGGGCGGCGAAGCGGCCGTGGGCGGCGAAGAGGGTGGCGCACCAGGCCGCCGAGGCGCAGCCCTCGGCCACGGCGGCGACCCGGGCGACGAGCTCGGCGAAGCCGCCCTCGGCGCCGCCCCAGCGGCGGGGCACGAAGTGTCGGGTGAACCCGGCGGCCACCAGGGCGGCCACGGTCTCCTCGGCCAGTCGTCGGTCGCGCTCGGCGGCCTCGGCGTACCGGGCGGCCAGCTCGGTGGTCCGGCTGATCCGGGCGTCGTCCATGTCAGCTCTCCTTGGCGTGCGTTTCGGGGGGATGTTGCGACGGATGGATCTGTTGAACAGTCAGTTCTGTTTGAATGAAGTGGAGTTGGGCAGCTGTCCAGAGAGTCTAGAAAATTCCTTCATGAAGGTATCTTTGTTGAACAGTTCCTGTCGGTTCTGTTGAGGGAGGCAGTCGATGGTGAAGCAGGCACGGTCCCGGCACACGCACGAACAGATCCTGGACGCGGCCGCCGCCGAGTTCGCCCGGTACGGGTACCCGGTCGCCAACCTGCAACGGGTGGCGGACCGGATCGGGCTGACCAAGGGGGCGCTGTACGGACACTTCGGCTCCAAGGAGCAGCTCGCCGAGGCACTGGTGGGCCGGCTCGACGAGCTGCTGGAGCCGCCGGGGCCGCCGGGTGCCCCGCCGATAGCCGAACTCCGGTCGCTCACCTGTGCGTTGGCCGAGCGGATCGAGGCGGACGTGCGGACCAACGCGGCGCTCCGGTTGGTGGTCGACGAGGCGCAGGCCGCGTCCGAGGAGCCGAAGTTCCTGGTGGAGGTGCACAAGCGCGCGCTCGACCTGCTGAGTCGGGAGGGACTGGACGCGACGTGCCCGCCCGGCCCGGTGGCGGATCTGGCGGTCGCCGTGCTGGTCGGCGCCTACTACACCGCTCCGGCCGCCGACCGGCGCGGACTGGCCGATCGGGTGAGGGGGATGTGGGACGTGTTGACGCCGTCAGTGGATCGTCGACCGTGACCGCTGCGACCAGCCGATGGTCGCGGTCGTGATCACGGTGCTGCCCTGGACGGCGTCGATCCGGAAGCGGCGGGCCCGGTCCTCGTGTGGAGCGCGGTCGGGGAGCGGGCCGCCGGCCCGCCCGTCGTCCCGGACGACGAGGTGGATGGGCTGGTCCAGCTCGCCGAAGGCCAGGCAGTCGGC
This sequence comes from Kitasatospora sp. NPDC052896, assembly GCF_044547075.1. Classification (NCBI taxonomy): domain Bacteria; kingdom Bacillati; phylum Actinomycetota; class Actinomycetes; order Kitasatosporales; family Streptomycetaceae; genus Kitasatospora; species Kitasatospora sp. NPDC052896. Next base: position 837,166 of record NZ_JBITZU010000001.1, on the reverse strand, counting down.
GGCCAGCGAGGTCAGCACGGCCGGGCGCCCGCCGGCCCGGTGCACCAGCAGGTGGCCGAGCTGGCGGAACCCCTCCAGCACGGCCATCAACGGCACGTGGTCGCCCGGGTGGTCGAACAGGATCGCGTGGTTGAGGTCGAGCTCCAGTCGCCACTCGCCGTTGCGTTCGCCGCGGGCGAGGACGCTGTCCTTGGAGCGCAGCCGCCCGACCGCGCCGGCCGGCAGCCGGTTGACGGTGCGCCGGGTCGGCTCCTCGAAGGAGTGTGCGCGGACCGCCCGGCCGGCGCGTCCACGCAGCAACGAGTACCGCTTGGAGTCCACGGCGACCACCCGCAGACTGCCCCGCCCGCACGGGCGGCCGTCCACGGTCAGCACCACCTGGAGCCGCATCCCGAACCGCTTGGGCGGCCGGTTGGCCTCCCAGCTCCACTGGGCCTGCAGCACCACCGGCACCGGGGCGGCGCCGACCCGCAGGTACTCGGGGTCGGTGATCTCGAAGTCCATGTCGCACCCGACGAAGTGGTGCGACAGCGGGACGGCGTAGTAGCGGTGCGCGAGGTAGACCAGCGACTGCCGGATCGTCTCGGCGAACAGCAGCGGGTCGCTCGTGCCGGCCGGGTCCGGGTGGTACAGGGCGTGGTCGCGCGGCCACTGCGCGGCGACCAGGAACCGGTCGGGGCCGACCCGCAGCGCGTCGGTGAGGAAGACCTCGGCGACCGCGGCGCGGTGCACCAGGTGGCGCGGTATCGGCTGCTGGAAGCTGAGCCCGGGGACGGTCACCGGCACCTCGGCGAGGTCCGCGAGCAATTCTTCGATCGGGTTGGAGTCGGTGGACGGAACCACCGCGTGGCCAAGCATGTTCTTTCCCCCAAAGAGACCGCTCAGACGATGAGATCCAGCGCGCGTCCGCCGTGGCGGGCGCGCGGTGACGCCGAATATACCTTCGGGAAGGTATATTTCATAGGGCAGTAGAGTGCAGCCGCCCTACCGTCGCCACGCGGGTAGCAGCAGTCGGAAGACAGGAACAGAGGAAGTCATGACGAGTGGAAGCGGCCGACCGGCCACCCCGCGGTCACGCGGACGCACCGACCTCAAGCAGGAGCGCGCGGTGCGCACCCGCGGCCAGGTCCTGGACGCGGCGGCCAGCGCGTTCGCGAGGAAGGGCTTCCCCGCCGTCACCATCCTCGACGTCGCCGAACTCATGGGTATGACGAAGGGTGCGGTCTACTTCCACTACCCCAACAAGGAGGCGCTCGCCCTCGCGGTGGCCGACGAGTTCTACCGCCGTCTGGGCGCCACCGGCGACACCGTGCGGGAGCTGGCGCTCTCCCCGCTGGAGGCGGTCTCCGAGCTCCTCACCCGTACCGCCGTCGCCTTCCGCGACGACCCGATGATCCAGGCGGGCGCCCGGCTGCAGATCGAACGCTCCCTCATCGAGGCCGACCTGCCCACCCCCTACGTCGGCTACACCAACCTGGTCGAGTCCTGGCTGACCCAGGCCCGCGACGAGGGGCAGCTCGCCCTCGACACCGACGCCGAGGTGATGGCCCGGGTCCTCATCTCCGCCTTCTTCGGCGCCCAGCACATCTCCTGGGTGCTCAGCGAGCGCGCGGACATCGCGGAGCGGGTGCGGGAGATCCTGGACGTGGTGATCCAGGTCCGCCGGGTCGGGTAGCGCCCGGGGCCGGTCGTGCTGCCGGGGCCCGCGGTAATTCGAGTGCCGTGGGCCGGCGCTCTCCCTAGCATGTCACGCACTTGACGGAGTGACTGGCGCGTGAGCGCCGGAGGGGGAGCGCCCGGTGGCCGAGGTAATCGCGGTGATGAGCCTTGTCGAAGACGCGGTGTCGGCCGCCATGGCCCGCGTCCTGTCGCCTGAGCTGTCCGAGCGGGACCCGCTGGTCCGAGCCTCCGAGCACGCCGACTTCCAGTCGAACGTCGCGATGTCGTTGGCGAAGCAGGTCGGCGTACCGCCACGGGAGTTGGCACAGGTGTTGGAGCGGGAGCTGGTCGGCGGACCGGTCGGCGCGAGCCTGTCGGGGCCGGGGTTCCTCAACCTGACGGTGGCCGACGAGCGGCTCTGGGGGCAGGTCGAGGCCCGGCTGGCGGATCACCGGCTCGGCGTCGGCACGCCGATGTCCGCTTCGCGCACGGTCGTTGACTACTCGGCGCTGAGCATCGCCAAGGAGATGCACGTCGGGCACCTGCGGACCACGGTGATCGGTGACGCGCTGGTCCGGGTGCTGGACTTCCTGGGGGCGGAGGTGGTCCGGCAGAACCATCTCGGCGACTGGGGAACCCAGTTCGGCATGCTGATCCAGTACCTCGACGAGCACCCGGAGGCCGGCTGGCGGGCCGGCCCGGCGGGTGCGGAGGTGTCGGCCGCCGAGGCCTCGAAGTGGATCTCCGTCCTCGACGAGCTGTACCGGGCCGCGCGGCGGGAGTTCGAGCGGGACGCCGGGTTCGCCGAGCGGGCCCGGCTGCGGGTGGTGGCGCTGCAGTCCGGTGACGAGGCCACGCTGGCCCGCTGGCGGGAGCTGGTCGCGGTGTCCGTCCAGGCGTTCCAGCGGATCTACCACCGGCTCGGGGTGCTGCTGACCGAGCAGGACGCGGCCGGCGAGTCGACGTACAACCCGTTCCTCGACGAGGTGGTCGAGGAGCTGGTCGAGGCCGGCATCGCGGTGGAGAGCGACGGCGCGCTGTGCGTCTTCTTCGACGACGTGACCGGTCCGGACGGTGCGCCGGTGCCGCTGATCGTCCGGAAGAAGGACGGCGGCTACGGCTATCCCGCCACCGACCTGGCCGCGCTCCGGCACCGGATCCGGCGGCTCGGCGCGGACCGGATCCTCTACGTCGTCGACGCCCGGCAGACGCTGCACTTCAAGATGGTCTTCGCGACCGCCCGGCGGGCCGGCTGGCTGACCGACCGGGTCGAGGCCGTCCACGTGCCCTTCGGCACGGTGCTGGGCCCCGGCGGCACGCCCTTCAAGACGCGCTCCGGGGAGACCGTCCGGCTGGCCGGGCTGCTGGACGCGGCGGTCGACGGCGTCCGCGAGGTGATGGCCGACAAGCCGCACGACCTGACCGGCGAGGCGCTGGAGGCGGTGATCCAGGCCGCCGGGATCGGCGCGGTGAAGTACGCCGAACTGTCGACCTCACGGGTGAAGAACTACGTCTTCGACGTCGCGCAGATGGTGTCGCTGCACGGCGACACCGGCGTCTACCTGCAGTACGCGCACGCCCGGCTGCGGACCATCCTCTCCAGGGCCCCGCGGGAGGCCCTGGAGAGCGCGATCGACCCCTCGGTGCCGCCGCACCCCGCCGAGCGGGCGCTGATCCTGCTGCTCGACGGCTTCGACGCCACCGTCCGCGAGGTCGCCCGGGAGCTGGAGCCGCACCGGCTGTGCGGATACCTCTTCGCCCTGGCGAAGGCGCTCACCGACTTCTACGGCAGCTGCCCGGTGCTGAAGGCGGAGACGCCGGCCCACCGGGCGAACCGGCTCGCGCTCTGCCGGCTCACCGCCGAGACGCTGGCCCGGGGCCTGGACCTGCTCGGGATCCGGGCACCGGAACGGATGTAGTCATCTGGGCCGGTCCGGGCCGGGGGCGGGTGGTACGGGGGAGGCCCCGGAACCCCACCGGGACTGCCGTGGACTGCTCCTGACGCAATATTCGGTGCCGAGCAGTTGTTCGGTGATCAGGACAGCGTCCGATGGACAGGAAGCGGAGACAGACCATGACGACCACCTCCGAGAGCACGGGCCGGAAGTTCCTCTTCCTGCTGGCGAGCACCCGCGCCGACGGCAACACCGAGGCGCTCGCGAGGCGGGCTGCGGCCGCGCTGCCCGCCGGAGTCGAGCAGCGCTGGCTGCGGCTGAGCGATCTGCCGCTGCCGACCTTCGAGGACATCCGGCACGCCGAGCGGAGCAGCTACCCCGAGCCGACCGGTAACGCCAAGGTGCTGCTCGACGCGACGCTCGACGCGACCGACCTGGTGATCGCCTCGCCGCTGTACTGGTACAACCTGTCGGCCAGCGCCAAGCTCTACCTGGACCACTGGGCCGGCTGGCTGCGGGTCCCCGGCCTGGACTTCAAGGCCCGGATGGCCGGCCGGACCATCTGGGCCGTCACCGCGCTGGCCAGCGAGAACCCGGCGGCGGCCGACCCGCTGGTCGGCGCGGTGCGCTACTCCGGCGAGTACCTGGGCATGGCCTGGGGCGGCGCGCTGCTCGGCCACGCCAACTCGCCCGGGCAGATCCTGGACGACGAGGCCGCCCTGCGGAGCGCGGACGACTTCTTCGTCCCGGCCGCGGTTCGCTGAGGCCGGGCGGGGCCGCTCGGGCGGCGCACCTGCCCACCCGCCCACGCGCACGGCGGTGCGATCCCTGCCCAATTTCTGCGCGGATTCTGCCGCGACGCGAACCACCGGCTGACAAGTAGTACTCCATGACAGTACGAGTCAGCTGGAACGAGGTTGCCGGTGAGGACCACCGCCCGTACCACCATCCTGCTCCTGTCCGGTGTCGCCCTGGCCCTGGCCCTGGTGCCGTCCGGGGTGACCGGGGACCGGTCGGTGAGCGCCTCGGCGCCGGCCGGCGGGCCACCGGCGCCGTCAACCGGCGGCGCGGGCACGCCCGGGCCGGCCTCCGCGTCGCAGCCGCCCTGGGACGGGAAGACCAGGGTGATCGGCGACGGCTCCACCTCCTACACCGGCCCGCAGCCCAACCAGCGGGCGGTGGCGAAGCTGAAGCCGGGGGAGAAGCCGCCGCAGTTCGTGGTGGTCTCCTGGGACGGCGCGCTGGAGGGCGACGACCACATGTTCTCCCACTTCCGCCAGGTGGCCAAGGAGAACAACGCCCAGATGACCTTCTTCCTGAGCGGCATCTACCTGCTGCCGAACTCCAAGCGGGCGCTCTACCACCCGCCGCAGCACGGGGTCGGCGACTCCGCCATCGACTTCCCCACCAACGCCCACATCAAGGACACCCTGGCCCAGTTGAGTCAGGCCTGGGAGGACGGCGACGAGATCGGCACCCACTTCAACGGCCACTTCTGCGGCCAGGGCGGTGGTGGCGACTGGAGCACCGCGGAGTGGGAGAGCGAGACCCAGCAGGCCTACTCCTTCGTCGAGAACTGGAAGACCAACACCGGCTACACCAACCTTCCGCCGCTGCCGTTCGACTACCAGCAGGAGCTGGTCGGCGGCCGGGCGCCCTGCCTGGAGGGGCAGAAGACGCTGATCCCGGCCGAGAAGGCGATGGGGTGGCGGTACGACGCCAGCTCGCCCGGCGACTTCCAGCTCTGGCCGAACAAGATCGACGGGGTGTGGAACTTCCCGCTGCAGGAGATCCCGTACCAGGGGCAGAACTTCCAGGTGCTGTCGATGGACTACAACTTCCTGGCCAACCAGTCCGGCGGCGACAACGTCCAGGGCGACCCGAGCAAGTACGCGGGCTGGCTGAAGACCACCACGGACACCTACCTCAACGGGTTCGAGCGGGTCTACAACGGCAGCCGGGCGCCCTACTTCATCGGCAACCACTTCGAGGACTGGAACGGCGGCATCTACATGCAGGCGGTCGAGAACGTGGTGAAGACCGTCTGCGGCAAACCCGACGTGCGCTGTGTCTCGTTCAAGGAGATGGCCGACTGGCTGGACGCCCAGGACCCCAAGGTGATCGCCCAGTTGCGCAACCTGGACCCGGGGCAGGCCCCGGACTGGTCGACCGTCATCAAGTGAGCGGGGGCGGCTGACCCGGATCGGCTGGGGGGCGTGTCGCCCGCCGTCGCCCGCCCGCCGTCGCCCGTCCGCTGCCCGCCGTCACCCGCCGGCGGGCACGGCCTTCATGTAGCCGTTCCAGACGTCGATCGGGTAGCCCGTGGCCGCCGTCGTCCTCGTCGGGTCGGGCCCGTCCAGCGGCTGCGGGGCCAGTGTGCTGAGGTCCATCCGGAACACCACCACCGCGGTGCTCAACTGTCCGCTGTAGCCGATGAACCAGCCGGCCTTGTCGTCGGTCGTGGTGCCGGTCTTGCCGGCCACCGTCCGGCCGGGCAGCTGGGCGGCCCGGGCGGTCCCGTGCTGCACCGCATCCTGCAGCGCCGCGTCCACCTGGCCGGCCACCTGCGGGCTCAACGCCTGGATCGGGCTGGTCCGTTGCAGCGGTACCGGCCGGCCGTCGCGGGTGACCGAGGAGATCGAGTACGGCTCCTGGTGCACCCCGCCGTCCGCGAACGCGCCGTAGGCGTCGGCCATCCGGATCGCGCTCGGCGTGGAGTTGCCCACCGAGAAGGCCGGTACCTGCGGCCCCAGGCTGTCCGAGAGCAGCCCCAGATCGGTCGCGGTCCGTTGCACCCCGCCCAGCCCGACGTCCAGACCCAGCTGCTCCAGCGGCGAGTTGACCGACTGCTCGATCGCGGTCCGCAGCGGGATGCTGCCGTAGGAGCGGCCGCCGTCGTTGGCCGCCTTGACGATCCGTCCGTCGCGGTCGAAGTAGGGACCCTCGGCGGTCTGCATGGCGAGCTGGTCGTCCCCGTCGTACAGGGTGTCCGGGGTGACCGGACGGCGGACGCCGTCCGGTCCGTGCTGCGCGCCCTGGCCCAGCCCGGCCGCGTAGACGATCGGGGCGAACGCCGAACCCACTTGTATGCTGCCGGAGTTGGCGTTGTCGTACCCCTGTTTGAGGTAGTCCGGGCCGCCGTAGAGGGCGAGGATCCGACCGTCCGTCGCCACCGAGGCGGCGCCCACCCGTAGCTGGTCGGAGCCCGGCTGCCGGGTCGCCGCGTCCTGCACGGCGGCGGTCAGCGCGGTCTCCTTCGGCTTCTCGAAGGTGGTGTGGATCTGGTAGCCGCCGAGGTCGAAGGCGGTGTCCGAGATGTCGCTGTGCGCGGCCAGGTAGGTGCGCGCGGTGTCCACCAGGTAGCCGGTCTGGCCCTGCAGGCTGGCCGGCTCGGGCGTCGCCCGCGGCTCGGGGAAGGTGGTGTACTGGGCCCGCTCGGCGGGCGTGAGCTTGCCGATCTTGACCATCCGGTCCAGGATCCACTGCCAACGGGTCACCGCCCGAGCGTGGTTGGCCGGGCTGATCGACGGGTCGTAGAGGCCGGCGCCCTTGAGCAGCGAGGCCAGGAAGGCGCCCTGGCTGGGGTTCAGCTGCGACGCGTCCACGCCGTAGTACGCCTGGGCGGCCCGCTCGATGCCGTACGCGCCGCGCCCGTACCAGCTGGTGTTGAGGTAGTCGTCCAGGATGTCGGACTTGCTCTTCGCGCGGTCCAGCTTGACGGCGATCAGGATCTCGGTGAACTTCCGCGTCAGCGTCTGCTTCTGCGTCAGGTAGGCGTTCTTCACGTACTGCTGGGTGATGGTCGAACCGCCCTCGGTCTGGCCACCGGTGGCCATGGTCCAGACGGCCCGGGCGATGCCGCGCGGCGAGACCCCGGCGTCGGTGTAGAAGGTCTCGTTCTCGGCGGCCAGCGTCGCCCACTGCACCCCGTCCGGCACCTGGGAGAGCGGCACCTCCTGCCGGTTGACCAGGCCGGTGCGGGCCATCTCGGTGCCGTCCGCCCAGAAGTAGACGTTGTTCTGCTGGGTGGCGAAGGCGTTCAGGTCGGTGGGGATCCGGGTGTTCGCGTAGGCGTAGCCGACCAGACCGGTCAGCCCGCCGAGGCCGAGCAGGGTCAGCAGCAGGAGCTGCCGCCAGGACGGCAGCCAGCGTCGGAGACCCCGCCGGCCGCGCCGCGGGTAGTCCAGGCGCGGCCGACGCGGCGCGGGCGGGCGCCGCGACCCCGTGCGCCGGACCGCTCCGCCCCGTACCTCGGCCGTGTGCCGCTCATGGCGATCGCTGCCAGACATCTGCTCCCCGAGTGCTCGGTCCGATCCACCGATCAGCTGTCCGTCAGGTCGTCGGTCAGTTCGATCAGCTGCTCATCTCCTTCAGACGCGTCGAGTGGCCCCGGAGGTCGCGCCAGGTGGCCGACGAGCCGGTCCCGGGCCGGTCCCGGCCGGGTCGCCACGCCGGCACCGCGCCGTCGCCCCGGCCCGCCCGGCCTCACCCGGCGTCCGCCGGGTGGCCCATGGCGGTGCCGGCCCCCGTATCGATCGAGGGCGGTGCTCGTTGGCAGGTTGACGGCGGTTGACGGCGGTACGGGGCGATCACGGGGAGCCGAGCGATGGAGCGAGACCGGCATGGCGCCGAGCGACGACCGGGCTTCCCGGCTGCGGTGACCGGGCTGGGCCTGGTGACCGCGGCCGGGATCGGGGTGGCCGCGAACTGGGCCCGGGTCCTGGCGGGCGTGCCCACCGCCGCCCGGATCTCCGAACTTGCCGGCCTGCCCTGCGACTTCGGCTGTACCGTGCCGGGCTTCGACGCCGAGGCGCTGCTCGGCGCGGACGCCGCGTGGAGCACCGACCGGTTCGTCCAGCTCGCGCTGGTGGCCGTCCGGCAGGCGCTGGCCGACGCCGGCTGGGACCCGGCCTGCTGGGACGGCACCCGGGTCGGCGTGGTGTTCGGCAACTCCCACGGCGGCAAGCCGCTGTACGAGCGGCAGGTGCGCCGGCTGGCCGAGCGCGGCCCGTCGCTGGTCTCGCCGATGCTGGTGCCGATGACGATGGTCAACATGGTCGCGGGCAGCGTCGCCATCGACTGCCGGGCCGGCGGACCCAGCATGGTGACGGCCACCGCCTGCGCCTCCGGTTGCAACGCGGTCGGCACCGCGCGCGAGTGGCTGCGCACCGGCCGCTGCGACGTGGTGGTGGCCGGCGGGGCGGAGTCGGCGATGTCGCCCGCGCTGGTGGCGAGCATGTGCCGGATGCGGGCGCTGTCCGAGCGCCGGGACGACCCGGCGGGCGCCTGCCGGCCGTTCCACCCCGACCGCGACGGCATGGTCGGCGGCGAGGGCGCCGGCGTGCTGGTGCTGGAACGCGAGGACGACGCCCGGGCCCGCGGTGCCCGGGTCCGCGCCACCATCACCGGCTACGGCGCCGCCACCGACGCCTACCGCACCACCGCCCCGCACCCGGACGGCGCCGGCGCCGAACGGGCGCTGCGCGCGGCGCTGGCCGACGCCGGGCTGCGGCCCACCGACATCGACCACGTCAACACCCACGGCACCGGGACGCGGCTGAGCGACGCGGTGGAATCCGCGATGCTGCACCGGGTGCTGGGCCCCGGGCCGGCGGCCACCTCGACCAAGCCGGTCACCGGGCACACCCTGGGCGCCGCCGGGGCGATCGAGGCCGCGTTCACCGTGCTGGCGGCCGAGCACGGGCGGATCCCGCCGACCGCCAACCTGGACCGCCCGGACCCGGCCATCGCCCTCGACGTGGTCACCGGCCGGGCCCGCCGGACCGCCGTGCGGCACGCCGTGAAGACCTCGCTGGGCTTCGGCGGCCACAACGCCGCGTTGATCGTCTCCGCCTGCTGACGACTCCGGCCCGTCCGCCAGTCCGTCCGCCCGCGTGCCGGGCCGTCGCGGCGCGCGCCGCCGTGCCCCGCACCCGTATGCCACCCACCCCCGAGGACCAGTCATGAACGACACGCACCATCAGACCTACCGGCTGATCACCGGCCAGCTCGCCCGGCACTTCCGGATCGCCCCCGGCCGGCTGAGCCCGCAGACCACCTTCGAGAGCCTGCGGATCGACTCGCTGGCGCTGGCCGAGCTGGAGACCGCGCTGGAGGACGAGCTGGACCGCCCGGTGCGGGCCCCCGACGGCGCGTTGCGGGCGTCGCTCACCCTGGCCGAGGCGACCGCGGTGCTGCACGAGGTCCTCAACCCGCCGGCCGCCGGCCGGTGACCGTCCGCGCCGCCGTCCGTCTCGTCCGGGCGGCCACCCGCGATGCCGTGCGCCGGGCCGAGCCGGTCGCGGTGACCGGGCTCGGACTGCTCACCCCGGCGGGCGTCGGCGCCACGGCCAACTGGGCGCGGCTGCTGGCCGGCACCTCCACCGCGGCCGCCGACCCGCTGCTGGCCGGCCTGCCGGTCGGCTTCTCCTGCGCGGTCCCGGGCTTCGAGGGGGACGCGGCCGGTCCCGACGGTCCGGCCGATTCCGATGGTCCCGCCGATGCCCACGGTCCAGCCGGTCTCGCCGGTCTCGCCGGTCCAGCCGGTCCCGACGGTTTCGACGCCGAGCGCGTGCTCGGCTTCCGCACCGCGCGCCGCACCGACCGCTTCATCCACCTCGCGGTGGCCGCCGCCCGGCAGGCCGTCGCCGACGCCGCGCTCGACCCCGCGGACTGGGACGCCACCCGGGTCGGCGTGGTGCTCGGCGTCGCCGCGAGCAGTCAGCAGCACCTGGACGAGGCCTTCCGGCGGATCCTGGACGGCCGGCACGGCGCGGTCAGCCCGACCATGTTCCCGCGCTCGCTGCCCAACATGGCCGCCGCCGAGATCAGCCTGGACCTGGGCGCCCTCGGCCCGGTCCACACCGTGGCCGCGGCCTGCGCCTCCGGCACCGACGCGCTCGGCCTGGCCCGCCACCTGCTGACCGCCGGCGACTGCGACCTGGTGCTGGCCGGCGGCGCCTGCGCCGCGCGCGACCCGGCCACCGTCGACGGTTTCCACCGGATGCGGGTGCTCTCCACCCGCCACCACGACCCGGCCGGCGCCTCCCGCCCGTTCGACGCCGACCGGGACGGCTTCGTGCTGGGCGAGGGCGCGGCCGTGCTCGTCCTGGAGCGGGCCGGACACGCCCGGGCCCGGCGCGCCCCGGTCCGGGCGCACCTGGCCGGCTACGCCGCCGCCGCCGACGGCCACCACCCCACCACCCCGCACCCGGACGGCGACGGCCTGCTCCGGGCCACCCGCGCCGCGCTCGCCGGGGCGGGCCTGCGGCCGGCCGACATCGGGCTGATCCACGCGCACGGCACCGGCACCCCGCTGGGTGACCTCGCCGAGGCCCGCGCGATCCGCCGCGCCTACCGGGACGCCCCGCCGGTCACCGCGGGCAAGAGCGTCATCGGCCACACCCTCGGCGCGGCCGGCGCGATCCAGGCCGCGCACGCCGTGCTGGCCCTCCAGCACCGGACGGCCCCGCCCACCGCCAACCTCGACCGGCTCGACCCCGCCATCGACCTCGACCTGGTCCACCGGGCCCCGCGCCCGCTGCCCTGTCGCGCGGTCGCCTGCCACGCCAGCGGCTTCGGTGGCCAGAACGCGGTCCTGCTGCTCACGCGATAGCGCCGCGGGCCGCTCAGACCGCCGCCGGCCAGCCCGTCAGCAGGTACGCCCCGTACCAGCCGCCCGCCAGTACCACCGCCCCGGTGAGCGGCCAGGCGACCCACGGCCGGACCCGGCCCAGCGCGACGGCCGCCGGCAGCAGGAAGATCAGCGCCGGCACCAGCAGCCGCGGCTTGCACGAGTAGGAGCCGCTCTGGCCCAGCGCGATCGCCGTCACCAGCAGCCCGTACAGCGCCAGTGGCGGCCACGGCCGGGCCGGCAGCGCCAGCAGGCAGCCGCCGACCGCCGCCAGCACCAGCAGCGCGATGCTCAACTCCACCCAGCCGGTGCCGCCGGAGAGCCGGTCGCCGACGAAGTCCCAGGTCTGGGCGCCCCAGTCGAGCGCGGCGCCCCAGCCGGACCGCTGGATCCGGAACCAGCCGTCCGGCGAGCCGGTCCGCCGGCCCACCCAGAGCAGGTAGCCCGGCGTCGCGGCGCAGCCCGCCAGCGCCGCCGCCACCGGACGCCACCGCCACCGCCGCTCCCCGCGCAGCGCGAGCACCGCCGCCAGCACCAGCGCCGCCCCGACGGCGAGCCCGGCGCACCGGGTCAGCCCGGCCAGCACCCCGCAGACCCCGGCCGCCGCCCAGCACCCCCGGTACGCCGCCAGCAGCGCGCCGGCCGCGCAGGCCAGGAAGACCGCCTCGCTGCCGCCCATCCCGAGCACCACCGCCATCGGCTGAGCGGCCGTCAGCGCCACCATGAACAGCCCGGTCCGCCGGTCGTGGAGCCGGCCGAAGAGCCGGTGGACGAGGACCGCCGCGACGCCCGCGGCCAGCCGGGAGACCAGCAGCGCGGCGTCCGCGAAGTCCAGCCCGGTGAGCAGGTGCGCGGCGCGGACGGCGGCCGGGAACACCGGGAAGAGCGCCAGCCGGCTCCCCGGGCCGGCCAGGCCCGGCGCGTCGTGCGGGAGCCCGGCCGGGTACCCGTGCTCGGCGACCGCCAGGTACAGCCGGCCGTCCCAGCCGAGCAGCAGCCGCCCGAGCGGCGGTGAGCCGGCGTCGCGCAGCACGGCGATCAGGCCCAGCTGCAGCAGGCAGACCGCGCCGAACAGCAGTACGGGTGGGCCGAACTCGCCGGCCCACCGCCGCAGTACCACGATCGCGCCGGGCAGTACGGAGTGCGGGCGGAGTGCGAAGGAGGCCATGGACGCGACGGTACGGGCGCCCGGCCGGCCGCCGGTCCGCACGACACCGACCGCTGGGCCGAAAGAGCAGCTGATCATCTGTTCGACATCGGGTCCTGGTGCCGTGGTCCCGTCGAAAGGCGGACAGCCGTCCGCCGCCCGGCGCGGGTGCGGCGGACGCGCCGGGGACCGCGTCGATGATGACGGCATGCTGGTACCGCCGCCGCACCCCGCGCGCCTCCGCCGAACTCCCCTCCTCGCCCGGGCCGTCGACAGCGGCTGGGCGGCCGCGCTGGCCGTCACCGCGCTCGCCGGGCTGTTGCGCTTCTGGCGGCTGGGCCATCCCCGCGCGGTGCTCTTCGACGAGACGTACTACGCCAAGGACGCCTGGTCGCTGCTCACCTACGGCTACGAGGGCAGCTGGCCGGACGACGCGGACGCCCGCCTGCTGGACCGCCCGCCGCACCTGGGCCTCACCGCCGCGCCGGAGTTCGTCGCGCACCCGCCGGTCGGCAAGTGGCTGATCGCGCTCGGCGAGGCGGCGTTCGGGCCGACCCCGCTGGGCTGGCGGTTCGTACCGGCGCTGCTCGGCACCCTGTCGGTGTTGCTGCTCTGCCGGATCGGACGTCGGCTGCTCGGCTCGACCGCGCTGGGCTGCCTGGCCGGCCTGCTGCTCTGCCTGGACGGGCTGCACTTCGTCCTGAGCCGCACGGCGCTGCTCGACATCGCCCTGATGTTCTGGGTGTTGGCGGCGTTCGGCTGCCTGCTGCTGGACCGGGACGCGCTACGAGCCCGACTGGCGGCGGGGGTTGACGGCGGACCGCGCTGGTGGCGGCTGGCCGCCGGGACCTGCCTGGGCCTGGCCTGCGGGACCAAGTGGAGCGCCGGCTACTCGCTCGTCGCGTTCCTGCTGCTCACCCTGGCCTGGGAGGTCGGTGCTCAACAGCCCTGCGGCAGCGGGCTGTCGGCCATCCGGCGAGCCGCTCCCGGCGCGCTCGCCGCCCTGCTGCCGGCCGCCGCGCTGACCTATCTGGCCTCCTGGAGCGGCTGGTTGGCCACCTCGGGTGGCTGGGACCGGGACTGGGCGGCCCGGCAGGGCCGGGTCGGGCCGCCGCTCGGCTGGATCCCGGCCGCACTGCGCGGTCTCTTCCACTACCACCAGGAGATCTGGGAGTTCAGCGTCCAGCTCACCACCCCGCACCGCTACCAGTCGGAGCCGGCGGACTGGCTGCTGCTCACCCGCCCGGTGTCGTACTTCTACCGGCTCACCGGGCAGGGCGTCGGCGGCTGCCGGGCCGACCAGTGCACCCGCGAGGTGCTCGCGCTGGGCACCCCGCTGCTCTGGTGGGTCGGGCTGGTGGCGCTCGGTTGCCTGGCCCACCGGGTGCTGTGGCGCCGGGACGGGCGGGCGGCGGCGGTGCTCTGTGCGGTGGCGGCGGGGTACCTGCCCTGGTTCCTGTACCGGGGGCGGACGGTCTTCTCGTTCTACTCGGTGGCCTTCGCGCCGTTCCTCTGCCTGGCGGTGGCGATGCTGGTCCAGGCGCCGGCCGGACCGGGCGGCCGGCGGTGGGTCCGGCCGGTGGTCGCGGTGCTGCTGCTGGCCGGCGTGGCCGCCAACTTCGTCTGGTTCCTGCCGCTCTACACCGGCCGGCCGCTGCCGACGGTGGCCTGGCAGCACCGGATCTGGTTCGACAGCTGGGACTGACCCCTCAGCCCAGCGCCGGCACGGCCTGCGGCGGCGTCGGCCCGGCGTACCGGGCGGCCGGCCGGATGATCTTGCTGTCCCCGGCCTGCTCCAGGATGTTGGCGCACCACCCGACGATCCGGGCCGCCCCGAAGGTCGGCGTGAACATCTTCCGGGGCACCCCGCACTGGTCCATCACCACTCCGGCGTAGTACTCGACGTTGGTGAACAGCTCGCGCCCGGGCTTGAGTTCGGCCAGCGTGTCGAGGACCTGCCGCTCGACCTGGACGGCGAGGTCGGCGCAGCCGCCGCCCAGCCGCTCGGCGACCCCGCGCAGCATCCGCGAGCGCGGGTCCTCGGTGCGGTAGACGGGGTGGCCGAAGCCCATGATCCGTTCGCCGCGCAGCACCCGCTCGCGGATCCACGGCTCGGCGCGCTCGGGGGTGCCGATCGCGTCCAGGGTGTCCAGCGCCCGGCTGGGCGCGCCGCCGTGCAGCGGGCCGGAGAGCGCGCCGAGCGCCCCGCTGACGCAGGCCGCGAGGTCGGCGCCGGTGGAGGCGATCACCCGGGCGGTGAAGGTGGAGGCGTTGAAGCCGTGGTCGATGGTGGAGATCAGGTACTGCTCGATCGCCCGGGCGTGCTCGGGGGCGGGCTCCCGGCCGGTCAGCATGTGGAGGTAGTTGGCGGCGTAGCCCAGGTCGTCGCGCGGGTCCACCGGGTCGAGGCCGCGGCCCACCCGGTACAGCGCGGCGATCAGGGTCGGCGCGAGGGCGCTGACGTACAGCGCGTCGGCCCGTCGGCCGGCCGGGTCGGTGTCGTAGAGCGGACGGATTCCGCGCAGTGCGGCAGCCACCGGCAACAGTGCCCGCAGCCCGGCCAGCGGACCGTCCGCCGCCGTGTCGCGGGCCACCGGGGCGAGCAACGGCCGCAGCGCGTCGGGGAGCCGGCGCAGCGGCACGGTCTCCGCGCCGAACGCGGCGCGCTCGGCGGCGTCAGCGGGCAGCGCGCCGTCCAGCATCAGCCGCCAGACGTCCTCGAAGCCGCGGCGCTCGGCCAACTCGATCGCCGAGTACTGGCGGTAGTGGTAGAAGCCCTCGCGGCCGCGGACGTCGCCGATCCGGGTCTCGGTGACGACCACGCCGCTGAGGCCGCGCGGCACGTCGACGGTGGTGATCTCACGGCGTGCGGGCGCGGGCGCGGGTGCAGGGGTGGCGGGGCTCGTCGCGGCAGAACTCGTTGCGTCGGAAGAAGTACTCATACTTGCGAATGTCGTCCACATGCTCAATGCTTGTCAACATTGATCCAGTCAACATGTATCGACGGAGGCGACGACATGCCGAGGCACCCCGAGAGCGGCGAGCCCATGCTGAACACCCGGCAGGCGGCGGCCCGGCTCGGCGTCAAGCCGGAGACGCTCTACGCCTACGTCAGCCGCGGCCTGATCGGCCGGGTCAAGGCGCCGGACGGCAAGGGCAGCCTCTTCCCGGAGGCCGAGGTGGAGGCGCTGGCCGTCCGCGGCACCCGCGGCTCGACCACCCGCCCGGCCCCCGCCGATCCGATCCGCACCGGCCTCACCCTGATCGAGGGCGACCGCCTCAGCTACCGCGGCCGGGACGTCGCGGCGCTGGCCGGCGCGGTCGGCTTCGAGGTCGTCGCCGAGTGGCTCTGGCGTGCCAAGGCGGTGCCGGACGCCCACTTCGACGCCCCGCCCGCCGCCCTCGCGGCCGCCCGCACGGCCGCCGCCGCGCTGCCCGAGCGGGCCCGGCTGGTCGACCGGTTCCAGGCCGCGGTGACCGCCGCCGCCGTCGCCGACCCGCTGCGCTTCGACATCCGCCCCGCCGCCGTGATCGCCACCGCCCGGACCGTGATCGCCACCATGGTCGGCGCCGCCCCCCGCCCCAGCGGCGGCGAGGACCGCCCGCAGGCGTCCGTCGCCGAGCGGCTCTGGCCCCGGCTCACCGACCGCCCGCCGACCGCCGCCGGTCTGCGCGCGCTGGACGCCGCCCTGGTGCTGCTCGCCGACCACGACGTGGCCGCCTCCACCTTCGCCGCCCGGATCGCCGCCTCGACCCGGGCCCATCCGTACGCCGTGGTGACCGCCGGCCTCGCGGTGATGGACGGCCCGCTGCACGGCGGCGTCGGCGCGGCGGTGCACCGGCTGGTCGCGGACGCGGTGGCTGGTGGCGACCCGCTCGGCGTGCTGGCCGAGCGCCTGCGCGGCGAGGCCGGCGAGGGCGGCGTGCCGGGCTTCGGCCACCGGCTCTACCGGACGCACGACCCGCGTGCCGAGGCGCTGCTGCGGCTGCTCACGCCGCTGCCCGACCCCGGCGGGGTGAAGCCGGCCGTCGACGCGCTGGCCGCCGCCGCGCGCGAGCGGCTGGGCAGCTTCCCCAACGTGGACCTCGCGCTGGCCGCGCTGGCCCACCTCACCGGGATGCCGGCGGACGCGGCCGAGGCGGTCTTCGCGGTGGCCCGGACGGCGGGCTGGCTGGCGCACGCGCTGGAGGAGTACCAGGCGCCGGCCCACCGCTTCCGCCCGCAGGGCCTCTACCTGGGACCGGCCCGGGGAGCGGAGTGACCTCCGCCGCCCGGTAGCGTGCCGGCATGACCGACCTGGCAGTGCGCGAGCTACGGATCCTGGTCGCCGCCACCGACCTCGGCCCCGACCGCCCGACCCGCCGGGTCGGCTACGTCACCACCCCCGAACCGGCCCGTACCCTCCCGGTCCGGGCCCTGATCCGGGAACTGCGTGCCGCGGCGCTCAGCTGAGCGGTTCGACCGCCGGCGCGTGCCGGAACGCGTCGCGCGGGTCCCAACGCGTCCTCACCTCCCGCAGGCGCGGGTAGTCGTCCTGGTAGGAGAGCGGGTGCCAGGGCACACCGGAGGTGTTCCGGGCGGGGTCGGCCAGGTCGGCGTCCGGGCGGCCGCCACCGCACCGGCCGCGGCGAGCGGGCCGCGCCGACCGGGCAGCCGACGATCCGGTCTCCCCAAGACAACTCCCCCGTGGCCCAGGGCACTTGGGCCCATCATGGCCGATCGGTCGGCTGGTCACCAGCAGCCGACCGCGGTTACCGCGCCCACTCCGGTGTCCACGTCCCCGCCTCCTCGCGGTCGGACCGCGCGGAGTCGAGGTACTCGCGGAGCGTGGCGAGCGCGGGGTGCGGGTTGTCGCGGTGCCACACCAGTGAGTGCGGGTAGACCGGTGTCGGCTCCCGCAGGGCGATGCGCCGCAGGCCGTGGTCGGCGGGCCAGACGAGACGGGTCTGCTCGCCGACGAAGGTCGCCAGTGACCGGGAGTCGGCGATGGTGTCCAGCAGGGGCTCGGTGCCGAAGTCGGGTCCGGTGATCTCGATGGTGAGCCCGAAGGCGGCGGCGAGGTCGTCGTAGTAGGCGGCCCACTCGGTTCCGGGAACGATGCCGGGCATCCAGATCCGGTGCCCGGCGAGTTCGGCGGGTGTGACCGCGCGGGCGCCGGCGAGCTCGTGGGCCGGTCCGGTGAGCAGCTGGAGGGGCTCGTCGAAGGCCCGGGCGACCCCGATGTCGTCGGGCAGCCGCCGGCCGGGCATGGTGACGGCGCGGAAGGACGCGTCGATCGCGCCGGACCGGATGGCGTCGACGGCCGCGTCGGCGTCGAAGAGGGTCACGACGTCGAGCTCGGCCTCGGGGTGCGCGCGGTGGAAGCCGCGCAGCCGGGCCGCCGGGGCGAGCCGCCGGCCGATCACGTCGACGCGCAGCGCGCGGTGGCCGGGACGGACCGAGGCGAGGGCCCGTTCCTCGGCCCGCAGGAGGTCGCGGGCGTGCGGCAGGAAGGCCTGTCCGTCGATGGTGAGCTGGACCCCGCGCGCGGTGCGGGTGAACAGTCGCACGCCGAGGATCCTCTCCAGCGTGGCGACGCGTTTGGAGACGGCCTGCTGGGTGACCGACAATTCGGCGGCGGCGTCTTGGAACCGCCCCGCGTCCGCGGCGGCGACGAAGGTGCGAACGGCGTCGAGATCCACGCCGGCCAGGGTATCTGCACAACGGATGGTTGTGCCTTCCTGTCGGATCGGTTGTTTGATCTCGCCATCTGCTACTCGCTTTGATGCCGATGGTCAGCGTCTGGTTGTTGGGATCGGCGAGAGGTGCGTTGGGTATGCCGGGGAGACGGGCGCTGGGGCGTCGGTTCGGGTGGCTGTGGGCGGCGTACGCGGTCAGCTCGTACGGCTCGGGGTTCGGGTTCGGCGCGCTGCCCCTGATCGCGGTCCTCGTGCTGCACTCCGGGCCGACCCAGGTGGCGGCGCTGGCCGCCGCGGGGCGGGCCGTGGGAGCCGTGGTCGCGGTGCCGCTCGGTCCGTGGATGGAGTTCCGCCGCAAGCGGCCGGTGATGATGGCGATGGACCTGACCCGGTTCGCGGCGTTGCTGAGCATCCCCGCCGCGTTCGCGCTCGGCCGGCTCGGCTTCGCCCAGCTCCTCGTCGTCTCCGTCGTCGTGGCCGCGGCCGACATCGCCTTCAAGGCGGCCAGCGGCGCGTTCCTGAAGGCGCTCGTGCCGCCGGAGGACCTGCTCGTCGCGAACGGCCGGTTCGAGTCCACGACGTGGACCGCGACCGTGGTCGGGCCGCCGCTCGGCGGGGCCGCGATCGGGCTCTTCGGCCCGGTGACGACCGTGCTGGCCGACGCGGTCAGCTACCTGCTCTCGGCGCTGGGGATCCGGGCCATCGGCGGGACGGAACCGCGTCCCACGCGGACCGGTGCGCCGCGGCTGCGTGCGGGCGATCTGCTCGAAGGCTGGCGCCACATCCTCGCCCACCCCGTGCTGCGCCCGCTGTTCTTCAACTCGATCGTGGTCAACGGCCTGATCATGGCCTCCGAGCCGCTGCTCGCCGTACTCCTGCTGGGCCGCCTCGGCTTCGCGCCCTGGCAGTACGGTCTCGCGTTCGCGGCCCCCTGCGTCGGCGGCCTCGTCGGCTCACGCCTCGCGCGCCCGCTCGCGGCGCGGTTCGGGCAGCACAGGGTGATGCTCGCCGTCGGGGCGCTGCGTGCCTGCTGGCCCGCCGGGCTGGCCTTCGTCCAGCCCGGCGTCCCCGGGATCCTCCTCATCGTCGCCGTCCAACTCGGCCTGGTGACCTGCTGCGGCCTGTTCAACCCGGTGCTGGCCACCTACCGCCTCGACCACACCGACCCCGACAAGGTCGCCCGGACCCTGTCCGCGTGGTCGATCAGCAGCAGCGCCGCCATCGCGACCATGACCGCCCTGTGGGGTGCGCTCGCGGCCGTCACCGGCCCACGCGCCGCCATCGCGATCGCCGGTCTCCTCCTGCTGGCCACCCCGTTGCTGCTGCCCCGACGCGAGCGCGCGCCGCGACCCGAGCCGGAACTGGCCCCGAACCACGCGGTCTAGCGGCCCGCGCGAGCCCTGTCACTGAAAGTGGTGGATTGTCCACGGATCGTGCTTGACGGGCCGTGTCGCGCTGTACTGTGGCCGCCGAAGCGGGTCGCCCCTTCCGGACGGAGGGGCGAGCCCGGGCGGGTGTTAGCGCACCCGGCCGGGCTCTTCACCCGTCGAGTGGGACAAAGGACCACTGACGAATGCTCAGGAATGTTACCGCGCCCGCGCGCGACTTCACCCGGATCGCCAACTCCCTGGTGTGGGACGACGATCTCTCCGACGCGGCCTTCCGGCTCCTCGTCCGGTCGTTGGCGCTCCCGGACGTCCGGGCCCGCGCGACCACCGTCACCAAGCTGGCCGCCGGCCTCTCCGGCGGGCGGATCACGGCGGACCGGGCGCGCCGTCAACTCGGCTGCGCCGGACTGCTGCACAGCACCAAGTGGCGCGACGCGACCGGCCAGGTGCGCACCGAGTCCCTGGTGTCCAGCGTCCCGCTCGGCGCCGAGGAGGCGGACCGCCTCTTCACCGCCCACTTCGACCGTGGCGCGCGACCGGGTGCCGGGAAACCGGACTCCGGCGCCACCGAGCTACGGGCACCCGGCACCGCCCTCCCTACGGGAGGAAGACCGGAGGAGAAGACTTCCCCCCTCCCGGTCCCGGACCTCGGCCCGGACGCCCTGGTCGCGGAGCAGGTGCTGACCTCGCTTCGCCGCACCTCCCCCCAACTCGTCCTCGGCGGACGGGAGGTGCGACGGCTCGTCCCACTGGCCGTCGAGTGGTTGGCCCGTGGCGTGACCCCGGAGGGCCTGCGCCACGCCCTCACCGCCGGCCTGCCCGAACCCGTGAAGTGCCCGGCCGCGCTGGTCAGTTCCCGCCTGCGCGAGAAGCTGCCGGAGGCCGTCCACACCGGCCCGGCCGTCCCGCTGCACGACTGTGCGGGCTGCGGACGTTCCTTCCGCCCGCTCACCGGCGAGGAACGGTGCGGGAGTTGCCGTACCGGAGCCGCCGCCACCAGCCAACCGCCCGGCCGGGACGCCGGCCTGGGCTGGCGGGAGCGGGTGGCCCTCGCCACGGCCACGGCCCTGCCCTCCTAGCGCGTCGACGCCTCTCAGAATCCGGTCAGGGTGGTCTTGCCGATCGCGGTGCCCGACTCCAGGACGCGGTGGGCCTCGCGGAGGTTGGCGGCGTTGATCGGGCCGAGGTCCCGGGTGGCCGTGGTGGTGAGGACACCGGTGTCCACGAGCCGCGCGACCTGGGTGAGGATGTGGTGCTGCACCTGCTGGTCCGGCGTCTGGAACATCGAACGGGTGTACATGAACTCCCAGTGGAAGGAGGCGCTCTTCGCCTTGAGCGCGCCGATGTCCAGGGTGTCGAAGTCGTCGATGGCGACGATCTGACCGAAGGGCTTGAGCACCTCGGCGTAGGCTGGGAGGTTCCGGTCGGTGCCGGCCGTGCCGAAGATGTAGTCCACACCGCCCGGCGCGACCTTGGCGAGCTGCTCCACCAGCGGCTGGTGGTGGTCGACCACGCGGTGGGCGCCCATCCGGTAGGCGTACTCGACGGTCTCCGGGCGGGAGGCCGTGCCGATCACCGTCAGGCTGGTCAGGACCCGCGCCAGCTGGACGGCGATCGCGCCGACGCCGCCGGCGGCCGCGGTGACCAGCACGGCGCCGGTCTTCTCGAGCGCGCCGGTGCGCAGGCCCATCCGCTCGAACAGGCCCTCCCAGGCCGTGAGCGCGGTCAGCGGCAGCGCGGCCGCCTCACCGAAGGAGAGCGAGACGGGCTTCGGGCCGACCAGCCGCTCGTCCACCACGTGGTACTGGGAGTTGGCGCCCGGCCGGTCGAGCGCGCCGGCGTAGAAGACCTCGTCACCGACCTTGAACAGCTCGACCTCCGCACCGACCGCGACCACGGTGCCGGCCGCGTCCCAGCCGAGTACCTTCAGGTCACCCGCGGGGTCGACGTTCTGGCGGACCTTGTAGTCGACGGGGTTGACGGCGATGGCCGCCACCTGGACCAGCAGGTCGCGCGGGCCGGGCTGCGGGACCGGCAGCTCGACGTCCACGAGGCTCTCGAGGTCGTCGATCGGCAGGCTCCTGCGGTAGCCGACGGCGCGCATCGTGGTGTTCTGGCTCTGGTTCGAGTTCTCGCTCATGACAGTCTCCAGCTCTTCGGGGTGTCCGGGTGCGGGGTGTCCGGGTGCGGTGGGGCGTGCCCGTGGCGTTGTCCGGGGCGCCTTGTTACGGGAGGAGTTCCGGGTGGGTCGCAAGATAGCGGTCGGCGGCCTGCAGCGGGGTGAGGCCGTCCGCGTTGATGAGGGTGTCGAGTTCCTCGACGCCGTCGTTCCCCAGGTGGAGCGTGTCGAGCCGGGAGACGGCGTCGGGGTGGATGAGGTCGAGCGCCGCCCGGCGGATGACGGGGCTCGCCGCGTCGACGGTGCCCAGCAGGTGCCTGGGGTCGGCGATGGGCCGCAGCCGGTGGAGGCGGTTGAGGTACTGCGGGCGCCAGAGCGGGATGACGAACCACTCCTCGTCGGCGATGCCCCGCTCGACCCGGGTGATGAAGCCGGACTCGGTGCCGGGGGTGAAGGTGTAGCCGAACCGGTCCAGGCCGTACTCGGTCACCATCCGGGCGGAGAAGCGGCTGATGCCCGCTCCGGGGTTGATGCCGTCGATCGCGAGGGTCATCCGGTCGACCACCTCCGGCCGGGTGAGATCGGCGACCTCACGGACCGCCTCGGCCGGTACGTAGGGTGGCACCGCCCAGACGCAGTACGGGTGGTAGTGCGGTGCGAGCACCTGCACGCGGTCGCGGTACCCGGACAGGTACGTGTCGTGGC
Source organism: Kitasatospora sp. NPDC052896 (assembly GCF_044547075.1). Lineage (NCBI taxonomy): Bacteria > Bacillati > Actinomycetota > Actinomycetes > Kitasatosporales > Streptomycetaceae > Kitasatospora > Kitasatospora sp. NPDC052896. The sequence goes on along the minus strand of NZ_JBITZU010000001.1, from coordinate 814,941 downwards.
TGGAGGGCAGCCAGGCGGAGACGAGCACGTCGACCTCGCCGGCCGCCTGTAGCCGGAACAGTTGTTCGTGCGGTGCCTCGATGCCGTTCACCTGGTGGCCGTGGGCTTCCAGCACGCGGCGGGTGACGGCCGCCGCGGCGCGGTGGAAGGACAGCGCGATGTTGCCCACGGTGATCGCGGGCCCGGGGGAGTGCATGGTCATGGCGCTTCCTGTGGTGGGTACAGGGCGTTGTGCAGGGTCGATATCGCCTGTGCGGTGGCGTCGCGGGCCGCCCGGGTGCCGCGCAACGCGTCGAGGACGACGAAGGCGTGGACGGTGCCCGGGTAGCGGACGGCGGTGACGGGTACGCCGACGGCGCGCAGCTTCGCGGCGTACGCCTCGCCCTCGTCGCGCAGCACGTCGGCTTCCGCGGTGATGATCAGAGCCGGTGGGAGACCGGCCAGTTGGTGCGGTTCGGCGCGCAGCGGAGCCGCGGTCGGCTCGTCCCGCAACGCCGGGTCCGGCACGTACTGCTGCCACAACCACCGCAGGTAGTCGGCGCTCTGGAAGTACCCTCGCGCGAACTGCCGGTAGGAGGGGGTGTCGCAGTCCGCCGACAGGGGCGGGTAGAACAGCACCTGCTGGACGAAGGAGAACTCGCCGTGCTCCTTGGCCAGCAGGGTCAGGGCGGCGGCCAGGTTTCCCCCGGCGCTGTCGCCGACCACGGCCATCCGGGCCCCGTCCAGGTCCGCCGCGGCACCGTGGCGGGTGACCCAGCGGGCCACGGAGCGCGCCTGCTGGAGGGCGGCGGGGTAGGGCGCCTCCGGGGCCCGGTCGTACTCGACGAAGACCACGGCCGAGCCGGTCCCCGCCGCGAGTTCGCGCAGCAGCCGGTCGTGGCTGGTCGCGCTGCCGGCGATCCAGCCGCCGCCGTGCAGGTAGAGGATGACCGGCAGGGGGCCCGGCAGTGGTTCGGCGGGCCGGATGACGCGCACCCGTACCGGTGCGCCGGGGCCGGGCACGGTCAGGTCCTCGACCTCGGCCCCGGGGCGTCTCACGTCCGCGCCGGACTGCGCCCGTTCCAGGCGGGCGCGGATCTCCGACACGGGCAGTAGGCGCTGGTCGGGCCCGGCGGCGGCCCGGTCGGCGAGTTCCTGCGCGGCCGGGTCGAGGACCGGCGGCGGCAGGTCGGGCACGTCGGACATGGCGGCTCCTCCGAACACTTGGTGGCGGCGGCCGGCGCGGGTGCGGCTCCGCGCCGGGCCGCCGGCCGTGGGTCAGTCCTGCGGCAGCTGCAGCGGGATGAGCGGGACGATCGACTCCTCCACGACCAGGCCCGCCGCGACCGCGGGCAGGGTGGCGAAGATCTCGCGGGCGGCCTCCACCGACTCGGCGTCCACGATCAGGGCCGCGCCGACGAGGTCCGTGCGGTGGTAGCCGTGCACGATCACGCCGGCCTCGACGAGCTCCTTGGCGCGGGCCAGCTCGGCGTCGATGACCTTGGCGAAGTCCGCCTCGGTGGCGTGCGCGGCTGCCGCGAAGGTGGCGAGAACGCTGGTCTTGGGCTGGTCGGACATGGTGATCACTCCTGGTGGTCTCGGGCGGGGGTCGCGTGACGAGGGGGCGTGGACGCCCGCCCCGTGCGGTGTGACCTCATCCTGCGAAATCCGACAGCCATCAGTCCAAGGAATGTTTTCTATCAAACCCATATGCTGAACACATGGCTACTCTGCGACAGCTCGAATACCTCGTGACCATCGTGGACGAGGGCTCGTTCACCCGCGCCGCCGAGTGCCTGCACATCACCCAGCCCGGGCTGTCCCACCAGTTCCAGGCCCTGGAACGAGAACTCGGCGGGCCCCTGCTGGAGCGCCTGCCGCGCGGCGTGCGGCTCACTCCGGCCGGCCGCGCCATGATCCCGCACGCCCGCGCCGCCCTCGCCGACGCCGAGCGCGCCACCAGCGCCGCCCGTCGGGCCACCGGCGTCACCGACGGCGAACTCCACCTCGCCACGCTCTACTCGATCAGCTTCGGCGTGCTCCCCTCCGCACTCGGGATCTGGCGCGGCGAGCACCCGGGCGTGCGGGTCCGCCTGTTCGAACACCGGCGTACGGACGACCTGATCGCCGCCATGACCGCGGGCCAGGCCGACATCGCCCTCGGTCCGCCGCCCACCGGCTGGGAGGGCCCCACCCGCTACATCGGCACCGAGGAGTTCCTGGTCGTCACCCACTCCGGCGACCCGGCGGCCGCCTCGGAGCACGCGCCACGGATCCGCCTGACCGACCTGGCGGACCGCGAGTGGGTCCACTTCACCCCGGACAGCGGGCTCGCCGACATCCTCGACCAGGCGTGCGCCACCGCCGGATTCCGCCCGCGGATCGCCGTACGCACCGAGCAGGCCCCCGCGGCGGCCAACTACGCGGCGGCGGGACTCGGCCCCACCCTCGTCCCCGCCAACACCATCCCGCCGCACTTCGGCGGCATACTCCTGCGCCCCGACCCCCCGGTCAGCCGCCCCCTCACCGCATACACCCGGACCAGCCCCGACCCCATCGCCACCGCCTTCATGGAGACCCTCGCCGAGCAGGTGCTCCTGACGCCGCCCCACGTCCACAACCGCCTGCGCCAGGCGGCCCGCCCGGCCTAGCACCGCGCGGGGGCGAGGTCTTGCCCGTCGTCGGCGACGCCCCTTCGCTGGCTTCCTTCGCGTGGACGGCGGTCAGGTCGGCGTGTGCGGCCATGGCAGGTGATGCGCTGGTACCGGCCTGATTGCGGGGCTGTGGCAAGGAGCGTGCGGATCCTGATGCCGCGATCTCACGCGCTCTCATATGAGTGGTAGGGAGGAGCGCGCCCAACCATTCAGAGGCCGAAAGTAGTTGACGGCTCCCGCCCCGGCGCGGGCGGCTTCGTCTTCAGCCCCCTGGACGCGCCAGTGCGCCCTTGACGGTGCCGTGCCGCTGGGCAATGGTCATGCAAACAAGCGCAACTGGCCTGCCGCGCGAGGTCGTTATGGCACTACGGTTCACGGGCATCGGTCCGAACACGCCGAATGGTCGGATGATCCCGACTCGGAGGAAGGAAGATGGCCGTCTACGGGCCGGCCGCGAAGGACATCATCACCGCAGCCATCGACACCCTCGGGTGAAACCCCGCAATCGGGTGCAAGTGCGTTGAAGGGGAGCATCGTTGCTTCCTACCGTCATCGCCATGGCGGACACTGCGGCGCTCGCGCAGCCGCAGCCCCCCGACGGGCTGCCGCTCGCAGACACCCGACCTACGACCAACTGCACGAACGAGCCTGCATCGAGTGCGCCAGCACCGAGGCTCCAGCGGTCTGTACGGCGTGCGGCCGGCGGAGCGGGTACCGGCTGAGCTCCTCCGCCGGACCGCCACCGGTCGGGGAGCGGCCGCACGGTGCCGCCGGGGCGGCCACCTGACGGCGGGGGCGCGAACGGAACTCCGCTGCTCCCCGCCGTCACCTCCCCGCGCCGTCGGCCATGCCCAACCCGACTCGTACCGCGCGCTCCACGGGGGAGTGGGCACCGTCGCGGCGGTCCAGGTCGAGCAGGCCGGTCGGCATCAGCGGGGGCTGGGCGATGAACCTGGCGGCGCTGCCGAGGTTGGGCTGGGCGGCGTGGATCAGGAACGGGTGGCACAGGTAGACGTCGCCGGCCCGGCCGGTGGCGAGTGCGGTCGGCCGATCCGGAGCGTCGAGCCGGCCCGCGGCGTCCATGGTCCCGCAGAGGTCGAAGAGGTCCCTGCCGCGCTCGCCGGCGGCCTCCAGGAAGGGTGGGACGTCGAGGTGCGAGCCGACCTTGATCCGGGTCGGTCCGTGGGCGGCGTCGACGTCGGAGAAGAGGAACAGCATCAACAGCGCCCGGTCACGGGACCGGAGGTTGACCCGGTAACCGGCCTCGCCCTCGGGGGTGTAACTGCCGTCCAGGTGCCAGCCGGTGTCGCCCGGGTCGTCAGGATGCGGGAACCGGATGGGGAAGGTGCCCAGGCCGGTGCGGGGCACCCAGCGGCCCGTGCCGACGAGTTGGTCGAAGGCGCCGTGCAGGCGGGCGGTGGTCGCCGCCCGCTGGAACGGCTCGTCCCCGTAGCCGTCGAGCCTGATGACCGGCTGGGTCCAGGTCGTGGGGTCGTCGGGATCGAGCCCGGTCTCGCGCCACAGGAACGCCCGGCACTCCTCCGCCAGCGCGCGTGGGAACGCCTCCGGGAGACGGACGAAGCCATCGGTGACGAACCGCTCGATCTCGTCCGCTGTCAGCACTTCACGCATGCCGGTGATTCTCGGCGGGCTGCCGGGAGCCGGCAACCGAAATTCCCGCAGCCGGCCCGGGCCCGGGCGCTAGGCTCCTCCGCCGGACGACCACAGGATGGGGAGAGAGCACGTGCCACAGGCGAGACCGCTGCCGAACGTCACCGATGAGCGCCTCTGCTGGCTCGTCGTGCGTGACGAACTCCACAAGAAGAGCAGCAAGTTGGGCGTCTTCGGGTGGATCACGATCCTCGGCGGCGGACGGCGGGGCGGGGCCGCGCTCGGCGGGGACCTCAGGCGCGAGCAGGCGTCCGGCAGGATGGGCGACTACGCGCTCGCCGTGGACGACGCCGCGAGCACCCTCTCCGCCGACGAGCGCGGGCACCTGCGGGCCACCGGACAGGTCCCCGAGTGGTTCATGGCCGACGTCGAACGTCGCTACCAGGAGATCCACCGACGGCGTTGATCGCGACGGGCGCAGAATGAGTCGCATGACGACGAATCAGTCAGGCGACCCCGACGCCACCACCGCCGACGCCTGGGCCGCCCTCGGCGGTGCGCCCGGGCTGGCGGACGGAGTGGCCTACCACGGACCAGGCGGTGCGCTGCCCTCCCGCCTCCCGGTGCGCGAGCTGGCCCGGGCGACGGTCGGGGTGTGCTCGCTGGCGGCGGCCGAGCTGCTGGCCCGGCGCAACGCCGGCTCGGTGCCCGTCGTGCGGGTGGACGAGGGTGCGGTGGCCACGGCGTTCGTCAGTGAGCGGCACCTGCGGATCGAAGGCGCCCCGGTGACCACCTTCGCGCCGCTCTCCGGCTTCTGGCCGACCGCGGACGGTTGGGTCCGCACCCACGCCAACTACCCCCACCACCGCGCCCGCCTGCTGGCCGCCCTCGGCCTCCCGGACCTGGGCGAGCAGGGCGACGAGGAGAAGACGGCGCGGCGGCTGGCCGCCGAACTGGCCGGCCGTCGGGCCGTCGAGATCCAGGAGACCGCCTACCCGGCCGGCGCGCTCGCCGTCGCCGTGGTGCCGCCGCCCGCCCCGGGTCCGACGCACCCGCTGGTGGAGCGCCACCCCGCCCCCGCCGCCGCCCGCCCGCTGCCGCCCGCCGGGCTGCCCGCCGCCGGCGTCCGGGTGCTCGACCTGACCCGGGTGATCGCCGGGCCGGTGGCGACCCGGACGTTGGCCCTGCTCGGCGCGGACGTCCTGCGGATCGACTCGCCGCGCCTGCCCGAGAGCGCCGACGCCCACGCGGACACCGGCTTCGGCAAGCGCTCGACCCGCCTCGACCTCGAACTCCCCGCCGACCGTGCGGTGTTCGAGCAGCTGCTGGAGACGGCGGACGTCGTGGTCAGCGGCTACCGCCCCGGTGCGCTGGACCGGCTCGGCCTGGGCGCCGACGAACTGCTTGCTCGACGACCGGAGTTGGTGGTGGCGCAGCTCAACGCCTGGGGCTGGCACGGCCCGTGGGCCACCCGACGCGGCTTCGATAGCCTGGTACAGGCCGGCGTCGGGATCGCCGCCCTGGAGGCCGGCCCGGACGGCCGCCCGGGGGTGCTGCCCGCCCAGGCGCTCGACCACGGCACCGGCTACCTGCTGGCCGCCGCCGTCCTGCGCGCGCTCACCGACCGCCAGGAGACCGGTGCCGGCGCCCGGCTCCGCCTCTCGCTCGCCGGCACCGCCGAGTGGCTGCGCGAGCGGATCGAGCCGGTGGGCGGCCGGCCGTCCGGTCGGGCGGACGAACCGTACGACCCCGCGCGCTGGCTGGCCGAGACCCGGACGCCCTACGGCCTCCAGCGGTACGCCCTGCCGCCGATCGGCTACCCGGGCGCCCCCGCCGCCTGGGCGCACGGCCCGGGTCGCTGGGGTGTCGACCGCGCGGAGTGGAAGACGCGGTAGCAGGCCCCGCCGTCCGCGCCCGGGCTCGGCGCCGGGCAAACCCTTTGCCCGGCGCCGAGCCCGGTCCTACGCTCGCCGGATGACCGAGCGATCCACCGACCACCTCCACCACGTGCTGACCGAGCGTCTGGAGCTGCGTGCCGTCCGCCTCGACGACCTCGACCCGCTCCACGCGATCAACTCCGACCCGGACGGTTGGCGCCACCTCCCCGAGGGCCGGCACGCCGAACCGGCGGTCACCCGGGACTGGATCGAACGGGCCCGGGCCCGTTGGGCGGACGGGCTGAGCTACTGGGTCGCCCGGCTGCGCACCGACGGCACGGTGGTCGGCGTCGGCGGGGTCCAGCTCACCGGGCGCGGCTACTGGAACCTCTTCTACCGGCTGGCCACCGCGCACTGGGGGAACGGCTACGCCACCGAGCTCTCCCGAGCCGCGCTGGCCGCCGCGCACGAACACTCCCCGGAGGTCCCGGTGGTGGCCTGGATCCACCAGCACAACGCGGGCTCCCGGGCGGTGGCCGAGCGGCTCGGGCTGATCGACCACGGCGTGCGGCTGGACCCGTTCCACCGCGACATGCTGTACCAGTACGCGGACCGCGCGATACCGATCGTGGACTGACCACCCGCCAACACCCGTGCGGCCCGGGCCGGATGGGGCGTGGCGGCTGGGAGTTTCCGGTGAACCCGCTGCCGGGCTCCCAGCTTGGTCCGCTAGGGTCCGCCCGAACTGTCAGCCGCACCGGTCGCCCCGGCGCGGCTGAGACACCGTCGCGCTTCGCCGGGTCCCGGGCCGGGCGCACACCCTCGTGAGGTGCTCACCCCATGCGTCGCAGTCTCGCCCTCGCGGCCGTCACCACCCTCGCCTCCTCGGTCGTGCTGACGGGGGCCCAGGGTGCGCTGGCCGTGACCGGCACCTCGCCGTCGGCCAAGCCGTCGAACGCGCGGCACGTCGCGCCCACCGCCGCTCCGTCGCTGTCGGCCGACGCCACGCCGGGCCCCGACGCCTCGCCGACCGCGGCCGACGCGGGCACGCCGGTGACCGCCGAGCCGACGCTCAAGGTCCAGGGGCTGGCCCGGCAGGTCACCGCCGGCGGCGGCGCCACCGAGTTCAGCGTCTCGCTCACCAACCAGACCGGCTCCGACCTGGTCTTCTACCCGACGGTCGGGCTGGCGACCCGGGACGGCCAGCTGGACCTCAGCACGCTGAGCCTGGACTACCGGTACCGCAAGGGCGGCTGGCGGCCGGCCACGATCTCCCCCAACGACTCCGAGCTGCTGGTGCTCGACTCGCTGGACGACAGCGGCGAGCCGGCCGGGTCCGGCCTGCAGTTCGTCCCGGCCGGGCAGTCCATCACCATCCAGCTCCGGCTGAAGCTGCCCGCGGACGCCCGGACCGGTCCGGCCGCCGCCTCCTTCGTGGCCTACTGGGCGCCGGTGGACGCCCAGAAGCAGCCGACCCAGGCCGGTGAGCTGACCTCGAGCAGGCCGGACTTCTTCTGCATCCTGCCGCCCCACAAGCCGCACCCGCACCCGACCGGCACCCCGACCGGCACCGGCAAGCCCTCGCCCTCGCCCTCCGCGAGCACCTCGGCCCCGGCCAGCCCGTCACCGACCGTGACCGGTTCGACCGGTCCGACCGGCCCGGCCAGCCCCTCGCCGACCCAGAGCGACTCCACCCCGCCGTCGGCGAGCCCCAGCGCGAGCGGCAGCACGAGTGGCGCGCCGACCACGACCGCGCCCGGCACCCCGGCGCCGTCCTCCTCGTCCAGCACCGACCAGCCGGTGCCGTTCCCGGTCACCCCGCCGAAGTCGACCCCGCTGCCGATCGCCTCGGGTGCGGTGCAGAGCGCCAAGGCCGCGGCACCCGGCAACGACCAGCAGAGCCTGGCCTTCACCGGTGGTGGCGGGGACGCGATGCCGCTCACCATCGGCGGCGCGGCGGCGCTGGTGATCGGTGCGGGCACCCTGGTGGCGCTGCGCCGCCGCAGGGCTGGTGACCACGCCTGACGGCCACCCCGCTGACCTGCTGTCTCCTCTACGTTGGCCGGCCGAAGGCCCGACGTCGGCCTGTCGTTCCTGTTGATCGCATAGGATGTTCGGCCGAGGGGGCCGGTGCGGGGAAGAGGAACAGGTGCGCGAAGCCAGCGAAGAGGAGGCGACGACCGACTACGGTGCTGACACCGGTCGGATCGCGAGTCTGCCCGTCCGCCGTCATCATGCGCTGCTCACTCTCTGGACGATCATCTGGTTCGTGATCGTGGAGCCGAGCGGCGGCGTCTCCTGGCACTACCTGCGCCAGGGCGAGCAGCTGCTCTTCGCCAACCAGCCGGACGGCGGCCTCTCGCTCTACGCGCACCACCCCGAGCTGCAGATCGGCCCGGTCAGCCTGGCCGCGGCCAGGCTCTTCTCGCCGTTCCCGGACAAGATCGGCCAGATCCTGGCCGAGGGCACGATGTCCGCGCTCGGCCTGATCATGCTGGTGCTGGTCGGCCGGACGGCTGCCTGGTACTACCGCGGCACCGGGACCAACCACCGCCGGCTGCAGCAGCGGATCCTGATCGCCGGCCTGGCCTTCATCCCGATGTGGGTGGAGGTCTCGGTCCGCTTCGCGCACCTCGACGACGTGCTGGCGCTCTTCTTCACCACGCTCGCGGTGCACGCCCTGGTCCGCAACAAACCGACCGCGGTGGGCATCTACCTGGCGCTCGCGGTCGACTCCAAACCGTGGGCGATCTCCTTCGTGCCGCTGATCCTGGCCCTGCCGCGGCCGGTCTGGCTGCGCACCTTCCTCTGGATGAGCGGGCTGGTCGCGGCCGCCTGGCTGCCGTTCTACCTGGGCAACCTGGGTTCGATGGCGGCGGCCAAGTTCACCATCCCCAACCAGCCGGCCTCCTCGCTGCGCTGGCTGGGCGTCTCGGACCCGTCCACGCCGGTGTGGGACCGGCCCGCCCAGTTCGCGATCGGGATGGGCCTGGGCACCCTGGCGGTGCGCCGCGGGCGCTGGCCGGCCGTGGTGCTGGTCGGCGCCAACGCCCGGATCCTGCTCGATCCGAGCGTGTACACCTACTACACCGCCTCCATCCTGCTCGGCACACTGCTCTGGGACGCGGTCGGCCAGCGCCGGCTGGTGCCCTGGTGGAGCTGGATCGCCCTGTTCTCGCTCTACGGCGGCACGCTCTTCATCCCGTCCGACGCGGCGCGCGGGTTCGTCCGGCTGGCCTTCGTGGTGATCTCCACCGCGTACGTGCTGCTCTGGCCCAGCAAACCGCCGCGTCGCGGCCGGGGGAGTACGGGGGGCCGGGGCGGTGGCCGCCGGCGCGGCCTGCCGAGGGCACGGGACGAGCACACGCTGGCCACCACGCCCGGCTGAGGTCCGGCACGGCCGCCGCTTGACCCTCACGTGACGTCAGGGTCGAGGGTGGTGCTCGAGCAAGGAGGGAGCACCCCGATGAGCGGTTCCACCGGCCTCCGGACGGCCGGCTACTCGGTCGGCGAGGTCGCCCGGGTGGCCAAGGTCACCGTGCGGACCCTGCACCACTACGACCGGATCGGTCTGCTGTGCCCCGGCGGGCGCACCACGGCCGGCTACCGCCGGTACGACGACGCCGATCTGGGCCGGTTGCAGCGGATCCTGTTCTACCGCGAACTCGGGTTCTCCCTGGAAGAGGTCGCGGCCATCCTCGACGACCCGGGCACCAGCCCCATCGAGCACCTCAGACGCCAGCGTCGGCTGCTGCGGGAGCGGATCGGTCGCCTGGAGGAGTTGGCCGCGGCCGTCGAACGCGCCATGGAGGCAGAGAAGATGGGCATTCAGCTGACGCCGGAGGAGAAGTTCGAGGTCTTCGGCCCGGACTACCAGGAGAGCTGGGAGGGCGAGGCCGAGCAGCGCTGGGGCGGGACCGCGGCCTGGCAGGAGTCGCAGCGCCGCACCGGCCGCTACACCAAGGAGGACTGGCAGCGGATCCAGGCCGAGACGGACGCCCTCACCGGGCGGATGGCCGCCGCCGTCGCCGCCGGCGTGGCACCCGACAGCGGTCCGGCGATGGACCTCGCCGAGGCCCACCGGCAGCAGATCAGCGAGTACTACTACGACTGCGGCCACTCGATGCACCGCTGCTTGGCGGGGATGTACGTGGGCGACCCGCGGTTCACCGCGAACCTCGAGAAGAGCGCGCCCGGCCTGGCCCGCTGGCTGCACGACGCCGTCGTCGCCAACGCCGACCGGGCCGAGGCCGCCGGCTCGGCGCGGTAGCTTCGGGCCGCCCGAGTACTCAGGCCCCGGGCCCTCGGGCCGCCCGGGTCCTCAGGCCACCCCGCGGCCGAAGGTGCGCCGGTAGGCCGTGGGCGAGGTGCGCATGGTGCGGCCGAAGTGGTGTCGGAAGGTGGCGGCGCTCTCGAAGCCGACCGCGGCGGCGATCTCCTCGACCGTGCCGTCCAACGACTCCAACAGCGGCAGGCTGGCCGCGATGCGCTGGGTGACGACCCAGCGCATCGGGCTGGTCCCGTTCCGCGCGGTGAAGTGCCGCAGGTAGGAGCGGTCGGACATGCGCGCGGCACGGGCCAGCAGCGAGATGGTCAGCGGTGCGGAGAGGTGGTCCAGCGCCCACTGCATGCTGCGGGCGATCCCGTCGTCCTCCTCCTCGACCGGCTTGACTGCGGCCTCGATGAACTGGGCCTGCCCGCCGTCCCGGTGCGGCGGCACGACGAACCGGCGGGCCACCGTGTTGGCGACCCGGGCGCCGTGGTCGCGCCGGATCAGGTGCAGGCAGAGGTCGATGCCGGCCGCGCTGCCCGCACTGGTCAGCAGGTCGCCGCCGTCCACGTACAGCACGTCCGGGTTGACCCGGACCAGCGGGTGCCGCTGCTGGAGGAGTTGTGCGTAACGCCAGTGCGTGGTGGCCTCCCGGCCGTCCAACAGGCCGGCGGCGGCCAGCGCGAAGGCGCCGGAGCAGATCGAGACGATCCGGGCGCCGCGCTCGTGCGCCGTGCGGAGCGCCGCGACCAGGCCCGGGGAGACCTCGCCGCCGAACGGGTTCGGCACCCCGGCCACGATCACCGTGTCGGCGGCGGCGAGTTCGTCCAGACCGTGCTGGGCGACCAGCGAAAGGCCACCCAGGGCGGCCAGTTGGGCACCGGGTCGGTCGGCGCAGACCTTGAGGCCGTACCAGGGGGTGGCCAGCAGTCCGGCCAGTTCGGGCCGGGCCAGCGCGAACACCTCTACCACCACGCCGAGTTCGAACGGCGCCATGCCGTCGAAGGCGTACACCGCGACGGTGTGCACCGGCTCGGGGCGGCGTCCGATCGTCACCGGGACGGGCTGTGGGCTGCGCGGTTCGGCCATCGGTCCCCCTGAGGCACTTGGCGGGATGTTGGCGAGTGTAGTCGTTCCCGCCACTGTCCCGGCCGGGCGGCCGGGCCGGATGATCAGGGCATGGCCGGAGCGTGCCGGCAACCGCCCTCCAGGAGAACGAAGATGACCACCGTCAGCGCCAACTCGCCCGTTACCGCGATCCCTTCGCTCGCCCCCGAGCGCGCCTTCGCCTTCTTCGCCGAGCGGCTCGGCTGTCAGGCCGACCCGGCCGACGTCTGGTACGCGCTGCGCGACGGACGGCGGGACTTCACGCTGCTCGACGTCCGCGCGGAGGGCGCCCACCGCCGCACCCACCTGCCGGGCGCGCTCAGCCTGCCGCTCGCCGGGCTCACCGCCGCGAAGGTGGCCGAACTCCCGCCCGGCCTGCTGGTGGTGTACTGCTGGGGGCCGGCCTGCAACGGCTCGACCAAGGCCGCGATGCGGCTCGCCGCGCTCGGCCGGGAGGTCAAGGAGATGATCGGCGGCCTGGAGTACTGGATCCGCGAGGGCTGGCCGACCGAGGGCCGCCGCCCGGTCGACCCGAGGGCCGCCACCCCGGCCGACCTCGGCCTGGTCTGCTGAAGCCCGCTCCGCCGAGGCCCGGTGCGTTGCGGATTGGCCTACTGGGGCCATCAACGGCGCTGCCGCCCACGGGAGTTCACCCGTGGGCAGCAGCGGTCGCGAACTCAGGCGGTCAGGCCGGCCATCCAGGCCTCGACCTCCTCGGCGCGGCGCGGCAGCGCGGCCGAGAGGTTCTCGTTGCCGTCGGCGGTGACCAGGATGTCGTCCTCGATCCGCACCCCGATGCCGCGGTACTCCTCGGGCACCGTGAGGTCGTCCTGCTGGAAGTACAGTCCGGGCTCGACGGTGAGGCACATCCCGGGCTCCAGCAGCGCGTCCACGTAGTCCTCGCGGCGGGCCTGCGCGCAGTCGTGCACGTCGAGGCCGAGCATGTGACCGGTGCCGTGCAGGGTCCAGCGGCGCTGCAGACCGAGCTCCAGCACCTTCTCCACGTCGTACACCGCCGGGTCCAACAGGCCCCAGGCCAGCAGGTGTTCGGCCAGCACGCGCTGCGCGGCGTCGTGGAAGTCGCGGAACCGCGCACCCGGCTTGACCGCCGCGATGCCCGCCTCCTGCGCCTCGTACACCGCGTCGTAGATCCTGCGCTGCAGCGGGCTGAAGCCGCCGTTGATCGGCAGCGTGCGGGTGACGTCCGCGGTGTAGAGCGTGTGCGTCTCCACTCCGGCGTCCAGCAGCAGGAGTTCGCCCGGGCGGACGTCGCCGTCGTTGCGCACCCAGTGCAGCGTGGTGGCGTGCGGGCCGGCGGCGCAGATCGAGCCGTAGCCGATGTCGTTGCCCTCGACCCGGGCGCGGCGCCAGAAGGTGCCCTCGATCCAGCGCTCCGAGGTGGCCACGGCTTGGCCCAGCTCGCGCACCACGTCGGTGAACCCGTTCACCGTGGAGGAGCAGGCGGCGCGCAGCTGGCCGATCTCCCAGTCGTCCTTGACCAGCCGCAGGCCGCTCAGGAAGGTCTTCAGCTGCTCGTCCCGCTCGGCGCTGGTGAACGCCTCGACGGCGGCCTCCAGACCGGCGTCGTAACCGCGCACGATCCGGGTCGGCACCGCCGGGTCGGCGGCGGCCAGCTCCTCGGCGGCCTTGCGGACGTCCCGGGCCGCCAGCCCGAGCAGCTGCTCGGCCTCGGCCAGGCTGTTGCGCCGGCCGACCCACAGCTCGCCGTGGCCGTCCAGCCAGAACTCGCCGTTCTCCCGGTTGGAGCGCGGCAGCAGGTAGATCGTCTCGGTGTGGCCGCCGTCACGCGGCTCCAGCACCAGCACGGCGTCCTCGCTCTGGTCGCCGGTGAGGTGCACGTACTCGCTGGCCGCGCGGAAGGAGTACTCGGTGTCGTTGGAGCGGGTGCGCAGGTTGCCCGCCGGCACGATGATCCGCTCGCCGGGGAACGCGGCGCTCAGCGCGGCCCGCCGCCGGGCGGCGTACGGGGCCTGCTCGACGGGCCGCAGGTCGCGCAGCTCGGTGTCGGCCCAGCCGGACTTCATCGAGGCGGCGAGCTCGTCGGACACCTCGGAGTAGAGCCCGTTCTTGCGGCCCTTGATGGGCTGCTCCTCCTGGCCCTCCTCGATGCCGGCCCCCTCGGGGTTGTCGGCCGCTGCCGGGGTACGGTCCTCGGTCACGTACGTCGCCTCCTTGCGAGTCTCGCCGCCCCGGACGCATCGGATCGCGACGCGGTTGGGCGGCCGTCGGTCCCATGGTACGGGCGCCCGATCAACCGTTCGGAGACTACCGAAACCCGCCGTCCGCTACTCGAAGCGGACGGCGAGCAGGACCAGGTCGTCGGTCGCGTGGCCGGCCGGCCCGTCACCGGCGTCCAGGCAGCTGGTCAGCAGGTGGGCGCAGAGCCGGTCGGGGTCGCCGCGCAGCTCGCGCGGGGCGTCCGCGGCGGTCTTGCGCAGCCGGGCCTGCCCGGCGTGCAGGGTCGGGCCGCAGCGTCGGGCCAGGCCCTCGGTGTAGAGCAGCAGCAGGTCGCCGCGGTCGGCGGTCAGCTCGACGCCCGGTGCCTCCCAGCAGCTCAGCATGCCGAGCGGCGCGGAGAGCGAGGTCTCCACGAAGCCGGCGCCGTAGCGGGTGACCAGCACCGGCGGGCAGTGCCCGGCCCCGGCCAGGGTGACCCGCCGCTCGGTGGGTTCCACCCAGGCGTAGACCGCGGTCGCGGTGCGGGCCGGCTCGGTGGTCTTCAGCAGCAGCTCCAGGTCACCGAGCACCGAGACCGGGTCCTCGCCCTCCAGCACCGCGTAGGCCCGCAGCGCCGCCCGGACCCGGCCCATCGCGGTGGCCGCGCCCGGGGCCGAGCCGGGACCGGCGCCCGGGCCGTCCCCGGAGACGCTGCCGACGGTCAGCCCGATCGTGCCGTCCGGCAGCGCGATCGCGTCGTACCAGTCGCTGCCGGCCGAGAGGTCGAGACCGGCGGGCACCCAGCGGGCGGCCAGCCGCACCCCGGCGACCTCGGGCAGCCGGTCCGGCAGCAGGCCACGGCGCAGCGCGTCGCTGGCCCGCCGGCGGCGCTCCGCGAGCAGCCGGCCGGCCAGCAGCGGGGCGGCGAACGAGCAGTACCTGCGGGCGAGTTCCTGCTGCTCGGCGGTGGGCTCGGCGGGGCCGTCGAAGAACCAGACGGCGGCGCCGAGCGGGCCGTCCTCGGCGGTCGCCAGCGGCAGCGCGTAGCAGGCACCGAGGCCGAGGGCGGCCGCCACCTCGCGGAACCGCGGACCGAGGGCCGGCTCGGCGGCCAGGTCCGGGTGGAGCAGCTGGCGCGGGCGGCCGAACGGGCGCAGCAGTCCGGCGAACGGCCCGTCCTCCATCGGCACGGTCTCCAGCGTGCCGAGCGCCGCCTGGTCCAGGCCCAGCCCGACCATCGGCCCGTAGCCGGCCCGGTCCGGCCCGTCGAGGTCGTCCGAGCCGTCCGGGCCGCCGTACGGGCCGCGGCCCGCGCCACCCGCGCCGCCGTCGGTGCGCTCCCGGGCGACCGGCACCAGCAGCGCCCGCCGGGCGCCCAGCAGGTCGGCGCCGGACTCCAGCAGCGCGGTCAGCGTGCCGGCCAGGTCGCGGGCCTGGGCGAGTCGCTCGGTGTGCCGGCACAGCCAGTCGAGCGCGGCCAGCCGGTCCGCGGGCCGGTAGGCGGTGGCGGGCTGCGGCGGCTCCAGCAGGGTGGCCAGCCCGCCCGGCCCGGCTGGCGCGGGCTCGGCGCCGCCCTCGGCCTCGGCGGGGTCGCCCGGCCCGGGGCCAGTGCTGCGGTCGGCGGCGGACGGAAGGTTGTCACTCATGCCGCAACTCCCAGCACTGGTACGTGTCGCCCGGCACCCGGGACCCGGGTACGGGGTCCTGCCAAACCGCTCATAGTGCCCCACTTCTACACAGGACGGTCGGGACATGTCCAGGATCGGCCCCCTGCCGGATGGCTGGTTCTGCGTCGGCCCGGTGCGGCCCGTCCGGGAGTGGAGCACCCGGCCAGCGGGCAGAAGCCAACCAGAGCAGAAGCCAACGGAGTGGTGCCGGCAACAGAGCGGCGCCGGCCAACGGAGCAGCGCCGAACAGGCCGCCGGACCCTGCCCGGATCCTAGGGGTCCCCCCGCCGGCGACCTCGCTGACCAGAAGTCACTCACTCGTACGGTGGAACCGGTGGACGCCGGAGCGCGTCCATCCGGTCGCATGAGGGATTCTCGTTCCACGGTCGTGCCCAAGGCCTGCCCGGTGCGCGGCCGACGTGGTACCCCCGGGCCCGGTCGGCGCCCGAGCGGTCGCTCTGAGCAGGCCTGCGGCTCCCCGGCCGTGTCAGGTCAGGTCTCGATGGTCTCGATGGTCTTGATCCACCCGGTCGCGGAGAGGAACGATCGTGATGCGTGAGAAGCCCGGAAAGCACCGCAGGACCCGGCAGGCGCTGCTGCAGGCGGCGCTGACCTGTGCCGAGCGGTGGCGCTGGCCGGTGGTGCCGGGAGCGGTGGTGGTGGAGCGGGCGGCGGCCGGCGCGCCGCCGGAGGTCTCCTGCTCCTGCGGCAACCCGCTGTGCGCCGTGCCCGGCGCGCACCCGGCCGACCAGCCGTTGTTGGCGGCCACCACCGAGGCGCGGATGGTGCGTTGGTGGTGGGAGCAGCACAGCCCGCAGGCGCCGGTGCTGGTGCCGACCGGGCGGGTGGTGTCGGCGGTGAGCCTGCCGGCCGCGGCCGGGGCGCGGCTGCTGGCGTACTTCGACGCGCTGCGGGTGCCGACCGGCCCGGTGCTGGCCACCCCGACCCGGTACGCGCTGCTGGTGGCACCGTTCTCCTACCCCGAGCTGGCCGAGCTGCTGGCGGCCCAGGAGCCCACGCTGCGGCCGGGCGGTGCGCCGGGCGAGGTGCCGACCTCGGTGCGCTACCACGGGCCGGACGGCTATCTGGTGCTGCCGCCCTCGCGGATCGGGACGGGCGGCGCGGCGGCGGTGCGCTGGGTGCGGCGACCGGTGGCGCGGCCGGAGGGGGGCGTTCGGCTGCCGCGGGTGGCGAGCCTGCTGGAGGCGCTGGTGGCGGCCGGAACGGCGGCGCCGGACGACAGCCGGCTGGCCTACTGAGGGGGTGTCCGGCGGCCTTGTCGGGCGGCTCGACGGGCGACCCGGCCCCGGAAATGGAAGATCCGGCCGCTGGCGACGGGGGATGCACCAGCGACCGGACTGTTTAGACAGTAACAAGGATTGGCGCTGTAGCCAATTTCCCTGCACGGCCCGACGCCCCGGAACCCGGGTTATCGGGCCGGAATGTGATCGGAGTCATACTGCGGCCGGTCAAACGATCTTGCCGGCCCAGTACCGTTCAGTTCAGGGTGACCTGACGGTTCACCAGATTCGCCCGGGCCCGCCGCTCGTCGCCGGAGAGCTCCGTGCGCACCGCCAGGGCGCCGGCCAGCCGCTCGGCGAAGGCCGCCGCGGGCTTCTCGCAGTCGGCGGCCGACATCTGCGTCGGCAGGTCCCAGACCGGCACGGTCAGCCCGTGCGCGCGGAACGAGCCGACCAGCTTGGTGCCCTCGCCGAGCGAGGCCTCGCCGGCCGCCGAGAGCCGGGCCAGCGCGTCCAGCAGTTGCTCCTCCGGCACGGTCATCACCCAGCGCAGGTGGTTCTTGTCCGGGGTGCCGCACCAGTAGGCCGAGTCCACGCCGGTCAGCTTCTCGGTGGGGATCGCCGAGGCGTTGGCACGCTCCAGCGAGGCGGCCACCTCGCCGGTGGCGGACTCCGCGTCCTCCAGCCAGAACTCGAAGCCGGTGTGCACGGCCGGCGTGAACTCGGCCTTCGGGTCGAGGAGTTCCTGCAGTCGACGGCCGGGCGCGGCCCGCCGGGTCGGCACCGGGCTGCCGGGCTCGGTGACCAGCGCCTGCTCCAGGGCGTCCGCCAGGTCACGGCTCAGGTCGCCGGAGGAGGACTGGGTCTGCAGGCCGAGCAGGATCGAGCCGTCCGGGCGGCGCAGCGCCGGCCAGGCGAGCGGGAGCACGGTCGCCAGCGTGACCGACGGCACCTCGCCCTCGGCGCTCTCCAGCACGCCGGCGGCCAGGGTCAGCTCGACCGTGGCCGCCGGCACCAGCTCACGCAGCGCCACCCAGTCGGCCTCGCCCGGCAGTCCCTCGAACGGACGGTGCACCAGCTCCTGGACGGCGTGCGCCGCCTCCCGGCCGTGGCAGGCCTTGTAGCGGCGGCCGGAGCCGCAGGGGCAGGCCTCGCGGGCCCCGACCACCGGGACGCTGCCGGCGGACGCGCCGGGACGGCTGGGCTGGGACGACTTCTTGGCGGCCTTCTTGGCCATGGTGCGGCTCTCCCGGGAACGGTGGTGTCTTTTGTCTCCCGGGCAGCCTACTGAGGTTTCCCCCGCCCGCCGTGCCCTCGAGGACTCCCCGCGGCCCCCGTGTTCCACCACGGTCCGTCAGGCCGACCGGGCGTGCTCGGTGTACGCGGACAGCGCGGCCCAGACCGTCACCTCGCCCGGCGCGTCCCGCACCCCCCAGTCGGCGGCCAGCCGGCCGACGATGCTCAGCCCCCGGCCGCCCTTCGCGGTGAGCGAGGGCCGGGCCGGCTGCGGCCGGGTGGCCGCGCCGCCGTCGGTGACCTCCAGGGTCAGCCGCCCGTCCGGGTGCACCTGCCAGCGCACCAGGACCCCGCCCTGGTCCTCCGGCGCGCTGGGGGCGCGGTGGGCCGAGTGGGCGCCCCGGGCGTCCGCTGCCCGCCGTGCCGCACGCCGGACCGCGTGCCGGGCCCCGACCGGCGCGCCGACCAGCAGCGCGTCCAGTTCGGCCGCCTCCGCCGCCTGCGCCGCGGCGTCCGTCTCGTTCGGTTCGGATTCCGCGGAGTTCCGCAAATCATCCGACCGCTCCAGGAATTCCTCCCCGACCCCCCCGTCGAGATCCAGCAACGGAGCAAGCGGCCGCGCATAGCGGCAGGAATTGCTGAGCAGTTCGGAAAGGATCAGAACCGCGTCATCGATGACGGTGTCGGGCACCTCCCGGTCGCCCAGATCCCGCCTCAGGCGGCGCCGTGCGGCCCCGACACTGGCCGGACCGTGCGGCACCGCCATGGTCGATGAAGTCGGCACTTCGCGCGCCACCATCAACGCCACCCCCGGACCTCCTTCAGCGTTTGCCGAGGGATGGATGCCCCGGGGGAATGGGCCGGAAACAGACGGCACCGATCGTGGCCGGTCAATTGTCGAGTTACCTCGAGGGCGGCGACACGCTGTGCGCAAGTGGTGATTAACTGATTACGCTGCGTCGATCAGGGGAGCGGGATTGCGCACGCCGGGTCCGCCGCGCCACCCCCGCCCGCGCCCCGCGTACGCCAATTCGCGGCACGGGAGCCCTGCCGGAGCGGCTCGGCGGCGGGCTCCGCCGAACGACTCAGCGGCCGAGCTGGGCCAGCACCTCGCGCGGCCGGTTGGTGATGATCGCCTCCACCCCGAGGTCCAGGCAGAGCTCGACGTCCTTCGGCTCGTCCACCGTCCACACGTGCACCCGGTGGCCGGCCGCTCGCAGCCGGGGCACCAGGTCGGGCTGCCGGCGGACCAGCTCGATGCCCGGTCCGGCGATCGCGGCACCCGCCGGCAGGCCCGCGCCGGGCCACAGCCGCAGCGGCAGGGTGTGCTCGAAGAGGAAGACCCGCGGGTAGTCGGGGGCCGCGGCCCTGACCCGGCCCAGCGCGGTCGCCGAGAAGCTCATGATCCGGGCGTGCGGGCGCTCGTCGTCGCTCGGCGCGGCCGCGATCCCGTACCGGTCCAGGGCGCTCAGCAGCTTGGCCTCGACCCGGCCGGCGAAGCGCACCGGG
Source organism: Kitasatospora sp. NPDC052896 (assembly GCF_044547075.1). Taxonomy (NCBI): domain Bacteria; kingdom Bacillati; phylum Actinomycetota; class Actinomycetes; order Kitasatosporales; family Streptomycetaceae; genus Kitasatospora; species Kitasatospora sp. NPDC052896. The sequence goes on along the minus strand of NZ_JBITZU010000001.1, from coordinate 795,612 downwards.
TGCTTGGTCTCGATCGCCAGATCCACCCGGCGCCCGCAGTCGGCGACCAGCTCCAGCAGGCTCTCCAGCCGCAGCAGCGGCTGCCGGGCCGGGCCGCCCGCGGCGTCCGCCTTCCACGAGCCGAAGTCGTACGCGGACAGCTGGGCCAGGGTCTGCCCGGAGACCGTGCCGCGGCCGTTCGAGACCCGGGTGACGGTCCGGTCGTGAACGCAGACCAGGTGGCCGTCGGCGGTCACCCGGACGTCGCACTCGACCGCGTCCGCGCCCTCCGTCAGGGCCCGCTGGTACGCCGCCAGGGTGTGCTCGGGCAGGGCGGCGGAGGAACCCCGGTGGGCCACCACCTGGACCGCGGAGGGGGTGCGGGAGGGGTCGGTGCGGGAGAGGTCGGGAGTTGTCACGGCCCCAACACTAGGACGTCCGGGTGGATCGAATGCAACGGCCGTGCGAACCACGGGCGCCGGCGGGCCCTACCGCGCGGCGGGGCGGACCAGCAGGTTGAGCAGCCAGGTGGCCAGGCCGGCGACCAGGAAGGAGAAGAGCGAGGCCGAGGACCACTGCTGCGGGGTGAAGTGGGTCAGCGACTGGAGGTCCGTCCAGATCCCGGTCCACCAGCCGGCGATCGCGGTGGGCGCCAGGAACTGGTAGACCGCGAAGCCGAGCGCCCACGGCAGCAGCATCAGCGGCCGGGCCGGGGAGTCCTGCGAGAGGTCCCAGCCGCGCCGGCCGTGGCCCAGGAAGAAGTCCACCGCCAGCACCGCGAGCAACGGCACGAAGACCGAGCCGATCAGGCCGAGGAAGTTGTAGTACGAGTCGGTGAACTGCTTGATCTGCAGCGCCAGCACGGTCACCAGCACGCCGATCCCGCCGGTCAGCAGCCGCCGGTCCACCCGGGGGAAGAGGTTGTGCACCGACATCGCGGTCGAGTAGACGTTCGCGAAGGACTGGTCCGCCTCGCGCAGCACCAGCACCAGCAGGAACGCCCAGCCGGCCGCCACCCCGGTGAAGGAGTCCAGCAGGTTGTCGGCGTTGCCGTGCGACTGCAGCAGTGCGATCAGGCCGAGCAGGTAGCACCAGACCTGGGCCACCGTGTAGCCGGAGAAGGTGCCCCAGAACGAGGCGCGCGGGGTGCGCGAGTGCCGGGTGTAGTCGGCGGCCAGCGGGACGAAGGAGACCGAGACGGCGATGATCGCGTCCGTCGCCTTCAGGAAACCGTGCCAGTTTCCCGCGCCCGGATCCGGGAAACCCTTGCGGCCGAGCTGGACGGTGAAGTAGACCATCGCCACGCCGACCGCGATCGCCACGTACTTGCGCAGCGCCGCGATCGAGCCCAGCGGCCAGATCGTCAGCACCGTGGTGAGCACCCCGGCGAGCAGCACGAAGAGCCAGCGCCAGCCCTGGGTGCCGGAGACCGTCTGGGCGCCCCAGGCGATCACGGTCAGCTCGTACACGCCCCAGCCGACGCACTGCAGGACGTTCAGCACGGTCGGCAGGTACGACAGCCGGGTGCCGAACAGCCCGCGCAGCACGGCCATCGCGGGCGCCCCGGTCCGGGCGCCGATGAGCGCGGCGACCGCGAGCATCGCGGTGCCGATCACCGTGCCGGCCACGATCGCGGTGGTCGCGGCGGCGAACGACAGCTCGCTGCCCGGCTGGCCGAGCACGGTCGCGGCGCTGGTGAAGCCGATCAGGCTGATGCCCAGGTTCGCCCAGAGCGCGAACTGGTCGCGGAAGCCCAGGGTGCGCGGCGGCGCGGTGTCCAGCACCAACGGGGCCTCGGCACGGGCCGGCCCGTCGCCGTCGGGGCGATCCAGCGTCGCCGTGCCCGAGGACGGGGGTGGCGTCGAGGACGGGGAAGGCGTCGCAGCCGTCATGGCAGACTCCCTACGCCGGCATTACCCGGACAGGTTCCGGCGGTCAGCGCTCCCTCGCCCGCACCGGCTCACTCGCCATGGCGTACGGTCGACCAGCGCACTCTCAGCCTGGTGGGTCCAAGCTCCCGCGTGTCAGATGTGGCAGTCAGGGTAGCCCGGCGTGTGGATTACGCCAAAGCGGGGAGGCGCGCCGTCCCGGATCGCGGAACTTCTGTCGGGGGAGCCCGGCCGGGCGCTGGTGCTGTCGGGTTGACCTAAGGATTCTTAACAGTTCTTCAGGCAGCTCCTTACGGCAACCAGATCGGGCATAGGAAAAACTATGGGCCAAGGTCCTGTCAGCTATGGAGGTCGTCCGTGAGCACCGAGCACGAGAGTGGCTCCACCGGGCCGCAGGGGGAGCAGCTCTCCAGCGGTACCGGTGAGCCGGGGGGCACGCCGTCGGTAGGTGAGTCGCAGCCGACCCTCGCGTTCGCCAAGCTGAGCGGCGAGGAGCCCACACCGGCGCCCGCCGCGCCCGCCGCCCCTGTTGCCCCCGCTCCTGCCGCCCCCGCCGACGCCGAGCCGACCACGGAGCTGCCGGCCGCCGCGCCCGCCCCGGCTCCGGCTCCCGCGCCGAAGTACCTGGACGCTCCGCCGCCGGTGCTGCCCGCCCCGCCGGCCGCTCCGCCGGCCCCCACCCTTGCCGAACCGCCGGCCAACCCGTACGCCGCGCCGACGCCGCCGGTCGCCCCCGGTGCGCCGGCCGGTGCCGCCGCGCACGCCGAGCACCACCCGTTCGGCGCCGGTCACCCGGTCGGCGGCTGGGGCGCCGGCCCGGGCGAGCCCGGCGCGCCGGGCGGCCCCGGCTACCCCGGTGGCTACCCGGGCGACTACGGCACCCCCGGCCAGCCGCCGAAGAAGCGCGGCGGGCTGATCGCCCTGGTCGCCGCCGTCGCGCTGGTCGCGGGCGTGCTGGGCGGCGTGGTCGGCGCCGCGGTCAACGGCGACTCGTCCGGCCCGTTCAGCTCCGGCAGCAGCCACAGCAGCACCACGACCACCGTCAGCGACAACACCAAGGCGCTCAACCGGGCCCCCGACTCGATCGCCGGGATCGCCGCCAAGGCGCTGCCCAGCACCGTCACCATCAAGGCCGACGGCAGCCAGGAGTCCGGCACCGGCACCGGGTTCGTCTTCGACACCCAGGGCCACATCATCACCAACAACCACGTGGTGGCCCCGGCCCAGGGCGGCGGCAAGCTGACCGTCAAGTTCTCCGACGGCTCCGAGTACTCCGCCTCGGTGGTCGGCCAGGCCAAGGGCTACGACATCGCGGTGATCAAGCTGGACAACCCGCCGGCCGGCAAGCTCGTCCCGCTCCCGCTGGGCGACTCCGACCAGGTCGCGGTCGGCGACGCCGCGATCGCCATCGGCGCGCCGTACGACCTGGAGTCCACCGTCACCTCCGGCATCATCAGCGCCAAGAACCGCCCGGTCGCCTCCGGCGACGAGAGCGGCGTGCAGACCTCGTACATGAACGCGCTGCAGACCGACGCCTCGATCAACCCGGGCAACTCCGGCGGCCCGCTGCTCAACGCGAGCGGCCAGGTGATCGGCATCAACTCGGCGATCCAGTCGAACTCCAACGGCTCCGGCCAGGCCGGCAGCATCGGCCTGGGCTTCGCGATCCCGATCAACCAGGCCAAGCGGGTGGCCCAGATGCTGATCCAGACCGGCACCCCCGTCTACCCCGTCCTCGGCGTGCTGCGCAACGACCAGTACAACGGCGACGGCGCCCAGATCTCGCCCACCGCCATCCAGGGCACCCCGGCGGTCACCCCCGGCGGCCCGGCCGACAAGGCCGGCCTCAAGCCCGGCGACGTGATCACCAAGCTCGGCGGGGTGCTGATCGACAACGGTCCGGCCCTGGTCAGCGAGATCTGGACGCACGCCCCGGGCGACCAGGTCCCGGTCCAGTACACCCGCAACGGCCAGACCATGACCACCACGGTCACCCTCGGCAGCCGCACCGGAGACCAGAACTGACCCCACCCCCCAAACTGGTGCCCCACACCCCCTCCGACCCGTTAGGCTGACCTCCGCCTGGAGAGCTGCCCGAGCGGCCTAAGGGAACAGTCTTGAAAACTGTCGTGCGGTGACCCCGTACCGTGGGTTCGAATCCCACGCTCTCCGCTGGTGGGGAAAGCCCAGATCAGGGCGGGTATCGGCTACATGCCGATACCCGCCCTTTTCGATTCCGTCCCACGCTGTCCCACCTGAATGCCGTGGTGACCCAGTACGTGTGGAACACCCGTGGAACGGATCGAGGGTCTACACGGGCGGTTCCTCGCCGTCCAGGAATCGCTCAATCAGAGTGTTCGCGCGCTCCTGGCGACCGTTGATGATCTTCGCGTAGAACCGGAGGAGGACGGCGACGCTGTGTCCGGCTCGGCGGGCCACCTCGGTCTGGTCGACCCCAGCGGCCAGCCAGCCGGACACGGCGGTGTGCCTGCACGAGTACGGCACGCTGGCGAGCGCGGTGGTCACCTCCTCCGGCGCCAGCGCGAGCTTGCGGGCCTCCTTCCACACGGCTGCGGTTTCCTTGGTCAGCAGCCGGCCGCCCTCGGTCGCACGGAACAGCCGGCCATCCGGTGCGGTCCCGAACTCAGCGACGTGTTCGCGCAACAGCTGAACCAGTACCGGAGGGATCGGAACCTCCCTGGTGGCCTTCCGCGCCCGGCGCTTCAAACTCCGCTCCTCGTGCGACTGCCCGTCGTCGGTCCACCGAGAACCGACCCGGGGAGAGCTGCTGCCGAGGACCAGCTGACCCCACCCGGTCTCCGGCAGGGCGCAGTCAGCGAGGCGGAGGTTCGTCCCCTCGGCCGGGCGCGTCGCGGCGTACAGGATGCACCCGTAGAACGCTTTCAGGTGCCGGCCCCGGTCCGAGACCTTCGCGGCGGCTTCCAGCAATGCCTGGCCCTGTTGCGGGCTCGGCACCCACCGGAAGTCGATTTCGTCGTCAGTCTCCGGTGGCGTCCAGTCGATGAATTGCAGCGGGTTACCGGGCAGGCGGCGGCGCTCCACCGCGTACCGCAGCGCGTTGTTGAACACCATCCGCTTGCGGTTGATGGTGTTCTCAGCCGCGACCTTGCCGTTCAGCAGCCGGGCGATGGCGTCCAGGGCGATACGGACGGTTTCGGAGTCCTCCAGCCGGCCCAGTTCGATGGATTTCGTGGTGATCCAGGCGAGCGCGGTGGTGATCTCCTCAGGCGGTTCCGGCTGGTGCTCCGAGAAGTTGAACGCCCAGCAGGAGAGCGCACGGCGGAGTACCCGCCGATCCGGCTGCCCCCGGCGATCGGTCACCAGCACCTCGGTGATCGTGGCGAGTGCATCGGCACGTGTGGCGCGGTTCTTCGCCGATGACCTCGGCCACTTTGCCTCGGCGTACTGCTTGGCGTGGGCGAACCACGTCACCTGGTTGAGCTTCCGCAGCTCGGAAGCGGGCAAGCCGGTGTCCACGTCGAACGGCTCGCCTTTGCGCTGAGCCGTCATCAGCTCGGACCGCCGGCCGTCCGCGAGCGCGTTCGTGGCGAACGTCTTGGAATGCGGCTTCTGGCCTACTCGCCAGCGGAGCTGATGGGGCTTCCGCCCGCGGCCGAGGTCGCGCAGGCCGTAGATCTGTACTTCGAAGGTGAGCAATCGGGCTCCAGAAATGGAGGGAGCCCCGGTGTTGGCCGGGGCTCCGAGAGGGGATGTGGCGAGGTCAGGCGACGGGGTCCAGCTCCTGCGCGGCCCACCAGTCGTCGAGGGCGCTCCGGCGGATCCGGATCTGGTTGTTGGGGAGCTTCATGATCTTCGGTCCCTTGCCCCGGGCGACCATGCGGTAGAAGGCGGAGCGGGACATGTCGATCTCTTCGAGGACGGCGCCAAGCTTGAGCTTCGGGTCCTGCGTGGGCATGGTGCTTGCTCCTCCCGGGTCAGCAGGTGGGGTGTTTGCGGGCGCCGACGGCGGCGAGCACAGCGCTCAGCGGGGTGTGGCAGACCGTGCAGAGGGGGTGCGGTCCGGAGATTGGCTGCAAAACAGCGTCCGCAGCGTCCGCAGCGTCCGCATGGGGGTTGCGGTGCTGGTCAGGGGTGGTGTGGGGTGCGGACGCTGTGGCGGGCTCAGCGTCCGCATTAGCGTCCGCAGCGTCCGCAATCGGGGGGTGCGGACGCTGTGGGGGGTCGTTGCGGACGCTGTCGGGTGGGTCAGCGTCCGCAAGAGTGGGCTGGTCAGCGGTGGTTGCGGACGCTGCGGACGCTGCGGACGCTGAAATCCCGCTGTCTCTGATGACGGTGAGGGTGATGAGCTTGGTCCGCTTGCGGTCGGTGGCGCGGCGGGTGTCGTCGTACCCGATCCCGACCGACCGCAGGATCGGGGCGATCCGTTTCAGGTGGCCGCTGACCCGGGTTGCGTCCTTGGGCCACTTCGGGTGGAACCCGTCCGGTGGGGGCACGAGTTCGAGCAGCCGCGTGGCGCTGCCGGTCCAGGTCGCCTGTTGCTCGGCGAACGCGGCCACGGCCGAGCCGAACGGGTCTCCGTCCAGGGCGTCCGCGTTCACGTCCGCCGCACCGACCGTGTACGAGTGCAGGGTGTTCCAGCCCTGGATCTTGTCTACGGCGGCCAGTACACGGGCGAAGTCCGCCATGCGCGGCATCCGGTCCAGTCGGAGCCCGGGCAGGACCTTCAGGACCTTGGCGAGTAGGTCCAGCAGGGCACCGATGATCGCCGGGCGAGCTTTGCGGAACGCGGTGTCTAGTTCCTCCTCGCTGCGGCGGTTCTCTTCGTCGATGAGCTGCAGGTCGAGCAGGAGCATGCGTTCGGCGAGGTCTCCGGCGAGTGCTCCGGCGTCGATGGTGGTCATGGCCAGCACTCGTCGGAAGGTGAGCACGACGACGTCGTCGTCGGTGTACAGGGCTCGGTCCACGATGCCGTCGCCGGTCACGGCCTTGCACAGGGTGTCGGACAGCCAGGGCTGGATGTTGGAGACGTTGTCCAGGCACAGGGCCCAGGAGTTGAAGGCCTGGGTGGCCCACGCCTTCACATCCCGCGGCTGGGAGCGCTTCGTCGCCGGGGAGGGGTCAACCAGGTTGACCACCATCTGTGCGGCGTTGGACTTGCCGGTGCCCTGCTCGCCCTTGAACGTCACGACCGGGTGGGGGATGTGCGGGATCCACGCCGCGACCAGCCAGGCAACGAGCTGGTGGAACGCGTCGTCGTCCATGTTCAGCAGCCCGTGCAGCAGCGACAGGCCGTCGTCACTGCGGACGGGTTCGGGCATGGGGGACATGGCCCCGGAGCGGCGGAACAGCACTGGGGAGGCGGCCTGGACCTGCCAGCCCTCGGAGGTGACGACCACACACCGCCCGTCGGCGGTGCCCAGGTCCAGCACCACGCGCCCGGGGCCGCCGGCCACCCGCAGGTGGACCGGCACCGGGTCAACAGCGCTGGCGATGCCCTCCAGCACGGTCATGGCGTCCGCCAACGCGGACTGAGAAGGCACCTGCCCGTCGTTGACGTCGGTGAACAGGCGCGCCAGCTGGGAGCGCAGCCCCGCCTTGCCCCGCAGGGGCAGCACGACCGCGGGGCCGCCGATCCGCACACCGTAGGGGCGCCCGTCCTCGGACATCACCAGGTCGTAGCGGGACCGAGCGAGAGCAACCAACTGGGACGCCTGCGAGGGCCCCTTGCCCTCCGGGGCGCTCAACGGGTGCGTCCGGCGTTGCGGCGAGCACTGGCGATCGTGGCCACGGCGCCCCGCTCCGGGTGCCCCTTGGCCACAGCCGCATCCAACAGGACCTGTTCCACCCGGCAGGGGTCGATGCCCGCGGCGAACGCCTTGCACGCGGCCCAGAACAGACGGTTGTTCAACTCCCCCTCCCCAGCGTCCAGAACGACCCCCTCAAGGGCCGCAAGCCGCCCCTGGCCGCTTGATCCCCGAACCGCCTGCACCCGGCGCTTCGGCTCGGCCGGAGGGGGCGCCAGCAACGCCAACAGTCCGACCGGGGCGGGGGCGATCCGCGCGGGGTCGGTGCCGAGCGCGAACGTGTAGCGGCCGGCCGAGCCGAGCGAGCCGGGGCCGACCAGGTAGCCGCCGGTACCGCGCACGTCGATCCCGGGGCCCAGCTTGGATGCGGAGTTGGCGACCCGGACCCCAGCGGGGGCGGTGAGCCACAGGTGGAGCCCACCGGACGGGGTGGCGACGGTAGCCGTGTCCGGGACGACGAAGCCGTGCTGCTCGGCCAGCGCCTGCAGGGCGGCCACGCCGTCCAGGCCGTTCTTGCGGTCCAGGTCCACGCCGATCAGGTGGTGCGGGGTCTGGCCGCAGGCGATGCCGTAGCCGGTGGCCCAGGGGGCGGCGGCGAACAGGGCACGGATGCGGTCGAGGTTGGTGGTGGCGTCGTGGACGCCGTGCCCGATCTGCCCGCAGTCGCCGGTGCAGCGCTGGTCGGGCTGGTCGCGGTGGGCGCCGGGGACGGCGGGGAGCTTGATCCGGGAGAGGGGGAAGGTGTGCAGGCCACGGCCGGCGGCGGCCAGGGCATGCGCACGGGCGGCCCGCCAGGTGGGCGCGGGCCCACGGTGCGGGGGCTGTGCGGTGGTGCGGGGAAGGGTCATGCTGGTGTCTCCTGTCTCCGATGTCGGTGCAGGGCAGTGGGAGCGGCCGGGGTCCGGGCTAGGGAGCCGGCCGCTCCCGCACGTGCTCGGGGGCTCAGCGCGCGGCGGGCCGGTTGCGGCGCCACCGGCGCGGGCTGGTGGTCAGGTCGGTGGCGGGAGTGTGGAGTTGCCAGCCGGAAAGGCCACGCTTGGCCGCGTACATCGCCGTGTCCGCAGCGCCGAGTGCGGCGCTCACGGTGGGTTCAGGCAGGTCGGCGAGCCGGACGGCGCCGATGGACGCGCCACGCGGGATCCGCTGCCCCTCCCAGGTGAGTGGCTGGTGGAGCGCGCTGGTCAGGGCGTCCAGGCGCTCGGCCAGCCGGTCCGGGGGCAGGGTGAGGATGGCGGCGAACTCGTCCCCGCCGATCCGGGCGACCACTCCAGCGCGGCCGGTCCAGCGCTCCAAGGTGTGGGCGGTGGCGAACAGGACGGCGTCCCCGGCGCGGTGACCGTGCTGGTCGTTGGCCTGCTTGAAGTGGTCCAGGTCGATGAACACCACCACGGCGTTCGGGCGGGTGGCGATCTGCTCGGCCTGGGTGAGGAAGCCCTCGCGGGTGTGCAGGCCGGTCAGGGGGTCGCGGCGGGCCCGGTTCAGGCGACGGCGGTAGACGGTGGTGTGGGCGGCCCATCCGGCGATGGGCAGGGCGGCGGCGAGCAGGGTGGTGCGGTGGTGCGCGGGCAGGGTGATCGGGTGCATGCTGGTGGTTCCTCGTCTCGGTCGATGCGAGCGGGGGAACCGGAGCGGCCAGGGTTCTTCGCGGGAGCCTGGTCGCTTCGGGCTATGCGGGGTGCTGTGGGGCGGTCAGTTGCCCTGGTAGTGGGCGATGTAGCCGGGGCACTGGCTGTCGGGGCAGTCGCAGCCGCCGCACTCGTTGCACATGTCTTCGCCGCACTCGGTGCAGTACTCGTGGCCGAGGCAGTATTCGCTGGCGCAGTCGTCGCAGTAGGGCACGGGCTTGCCTCCTGTGTTGGGTAGGCGGTCAGGCAGCGGCGGGTGTGGTGTGGGCGAGGAGTTCGACGGTTGCCTGGCGGCCGATGAGGTCGGTGTAGGCCGGCGGGATGGCCTGGCGGCCTTCCTTGTTGGTCATCCAGGTGCAGCCCATGGCGTCGGCGAAGGCCCGTTCGTCCTTGTGGGCGAAGGGCAGAAGCGCGCGGTGGTCGCATGGGGCGGTGAGCTGGGCGGCATGCCAGGACGTTTCGAACAGTCGGTGTCGGCGCACGCGCAGGCCGAACATGGAGCCGCACAGCAGGAAGTCGGCTCGCAGCGGGGCGCCGGGGACGTTCTCGATGACCCAGGGGCGGCCGGTGGTGGAGAGAAGGGTTCGGGTGGGTGCGATCAGGTTGGGGTGGCTGTCGGCGTTGCCGCGCCACCTGGTGACCCGCGCGTAGTACTGGCAGGGCGGGGAGGCGTGGACCAGGTCGAAGCGGTGGGCGTGCTCTTGGGCGTACTTCAGCGCGTCGCCTTGGACGAAGGTGAAGGGGTAGTTGGGCTGAGGCTGGATGTCCACGCCGGTGACGTCGAATCCGGCCAGGTGGTAGCCCATGCCGGCGCCGCCCGCGCAGCAGAACAGGTCGAGAACCCTCAACCCGTTCCAGGGCCGCGCAGGCAGGAGGCTGGTCGTGCGTGCGGTTGTCTCCACGCGGGTCCTCCCGGGGTCAGGCGGCACGACGGCGGGTGGTCAGGTCGGTGACGGTGGCCAGGCGCATGACCGGGGCAGGTGCCGGTTCGGGGGCGGGTTCGCGGTCGCCGGGCGGGGTACCGCCGCCGTCGGTGGCCTGGGTGGCGGCGCGTTCGGCGGCGGAGTCGGCCAGGACCTGGCAGACGGCGGCGGAGTCGGAACGGCTGCCGCGCCAGGTCCAGGCGATGGCTCCAGCGATGACCGTTTCGGGGCCGAACAGGACAGCGGCAGTGATCAGGTCGGGCGTGGTGCTCACGGGGTCCTACCTCCGGTGCGGGTGGCAAGGGAGAGAGCGTCCAGCAGGTCGGTGCCGAGCAGGCCGAGCCGGTGTTCGATGGCCTGCCAGGACTCGGCATCGATGTGCATGAGGGCGGCCAGGGCGGCGGCGGGTTGGCCGTCGGCGGCGGCGGTGAGGGCTTCGCGTAGGTGGACCGCGGCGAGCGGCCGGATCCCGGGTGGCGCGGGTGGGTTGGTCGTCATGGTGTCGGCTCCCTGCTGGGTCAGTGGCCGAGGGTGTGCACGAGGGAGGTCAGCAGCTGGTTGACGGGCCCGGCCAGGCCGGTGCCGGCGGTCTCGAAGCCGCACAGGAAGACGAGCAGGGCGGATCCGGCGCTGACGCGGTTGAACCAGAGCAGGGCGGCGGTGATCGCGCCGAAGAGGAGGGGCAGGGCGATGGTGACGGGCACGGGACGGGCTCCTTCCTGGGAGCGGAGTTCAGTGGGTGGCGTCGTCGCGCAGACGGCGGGCACCTTCGGTGGCGCGGTTGCCGTGGTGGTGGAGGCGGCGGCCGATCCGCAGGCGCAGCCCGGTGCCGTCGCAGCGCCGACAGGTCTTCGGGCGGCGGATCAGGCGGCCGGTGCGGGGCTGGTGGCCGAGGCCGCTGCACTTGCGGCAGCGGCCGAACGGGCTGATCGCACACAGCAGGCCGTAACCCAACGTGACGACGAGCGGGCAGGCGAAAGCGAGGGTGGGGAGGGTCACGAGGGGGCTCCTGACACGGTTCCGTGGGCTTTTGCGAGGTCAGGCGCTATCCGCTAGCCACCTGATCAAGTGGGGTTCTGGCCGCTAGCAGGGCCGCTAACGTTAGCGGGGTGTGCCACTAGCGCTAGCGGCCCCGGGATGGGTCAGGCGGGCCGCTTGTCGTCACGCTTGGTGATTGCTTCCTGGATGTCCTTGCGCTCGAAGCCGCGGCGGTTGACGACCTTGCCGTCCACGCGGCGCCCGACCTGGACCACGCCGACGCCGTACGGCTTGAGCGCGGAGGAGAGCTGTTCGGCTTCCCATCCGCTGTACCGCTCCTCATTGAGTGCGGCGAGGGCAGCGACCAGCGTTTCGGACCACACCTTGGCCTCGGCCGGGGGCCAGATCGAGATCAGGTCGTCCAGGATGCTGCTCATGCTGTTCTCCCGCTCCGGGGCCTGACCGGCGGCGGTGCCACTCAGGGTGCCGGCCGCGATGCGGGCCGCGCGGGCACGGTCGCAGATCCGGTCGGCGGCCGGGTTGTCGAGCAGGTAGGTGCGGACCACCTGCGGTTCGTCGCCCGCGCCGACCAGATAGCCAATGCCCTTGTCGGGCTTGGTGAACGTGGTCGCGCGCAGGCCGTTCTTGTAGGCGCTGGTGCCAAGGATCATGTCGTTCTCGGTCTGGCCCATGACGCGCAGGCAGAACCGGGTGCCGACGTTGGCACTGATCGCGGTGGGCAGGGACTCGCGGTCCGGGCGCTGGGTGGCCAGCAGCAGGATCACCCCAAGCGCCCGGCCGCGCTTGATGATGGCCGTGCACAGCTCCCCGGCTTCCTTGCCGAACTCGGCGTGGGAGAAGAGTTCCTGGCACTCGTCGATGCCCATCACGAGCGGGTGCAGCCCTAGTTCGCGGCGTACGGCGAGGGCGGCGGTGACCTTGTTCTCGGGGCACTCGTGCTTGGGCAGGGAGCTGATGACCTTGGCGCGGCGTTCAAGCTCCTTGTGGACGTAGCGAATCGACTCCAGCGCGGCCTTGATGGTCCGGTCGTCCGGGCCGGACCCGTAGTCCGCGGTCACCTTCTCCAGCGGGGACAGGTCGCCGGTGCCCTTCAGCTCCCACACCAGCAGCTCGGCCGTCACGTCCAGGGCAGCGGCCAACAGCAGCGGGCGCAGGCTGAAGGTCTTCCCCATGCCCGGCATGGCCCCGATCAGCACGTTGTCGTACATCAGCGAGATGTCCACCGGCCGGCCGCGCTGGTCGGTGCCGAACGGCACGGGCTTGAACAGCGAGAACTGACCGCCCTTGACCAGCGGCCCGGACACCGGCGGGGTCTGCGACATGTCCTGATCGCCGACCCACAGCACCAGCCGTCCGGCGTGCTCGCTGTGTGCGGGCTCCGGCCACACACAACCCATCGGCCTGCGCAGACCCGAGGCCAGGCGGTCCCGGCGTTCCATGATGTCCACCGCCGTCACCCCGTACGGCAGGTCGATGTCCGCGCGCCACCCCGGGCCGTCCCGGGTGATCGGAGCGGGGAACGTGATCCCGCTTCCCCCCTTGGCCATCGCCTTGTTGATCTCGGCGATACCCATCGCACCGAGCGCACGCACCACAATGTCCGAGGTCAAGCGCTGCACCTTCGTCGCGACCACCGCGCGGTCGATCAACGGCGCATCCGCCTGCCCACCGGCCGTGCCCAGCGCCATGGCGAGTGCGGTGAGCACGGCGAGTTGGGTCCATCCGGGGGTGGCGACCAGCAGCACCGCCACGAACGCGATGCCCAACGCGGAGGCGAGGAACAGCAGCGCGCCCCGGGCCCGCACCCGCGCATCCCGCCGACGGGACAGAACCAGGTACTGCGCCACGTCTTCCCGGCGGACGGCGGCGGCCCGCACCGGACGCCCCTCGGCGTCCGTCACCCACCGGCACACCCCGCCCGCCAGACGAGCCGTGCCACGCGGCGCCCGGACAGCCAGCCGGGCGCCGTACAGCGGGGAACGAACGGCGTGGTAGCCGATCGTGTGGGCGACGTGCTCCCCCAACCACCGGGCACCAGTGACCAGTTCGGCCTTCGACTTGGCCCAGGCGGGGATGATCGGGCGGCGGCGGGCCGCGCGCATCGTCACCCACCGGTCCGCCAGTACATCGCCCTTCGGCGCCGGGGCATCCACGTAGACGGACGGGCCGCCGTCGGGGTCGTCGCCCGGGGCGGGGGCGGTGTCCGGGCGGCGCTCGGTCCGGGCCTTGTCCAGGTCCACCACCGCCGCCCCACCGGTCGGGCCGTCCGGCTCGGCGTCGGCGGGAACGTCGGCGGCCATGTCCGCCTCCAAGCGGGCGAACAGGTCCTCGTTCGGTTCGTGCTCTTCGTGGTTCACTGAGACTCTCCTCGCAGAAATGTGCAGGTAGAGCCCGGGGCGGCCGGTCGATGCTTGGCGGCCTTGGACGGCCGTCCCGGGGTGGAGCGGGCGCCGTCGTTCAGTTGCGGCTGACCCGGGAGCCCTCGACCTTGCCGCCGGGCTCCTGGGCCAGGGCGGCGGCCTCGGCGGCGGCGCGGATCTCCGTGGCGGGGATGCCGGCCGGGCCGGGACCGTGGATGGGGTAGTAGGTGACCAGGTCACCGGCGGTGGTACGGACGTGGATTTCGGCGGTGTAGTACTGGGTGTCGGTCATCGTGGCTCTCCTGAGGTCGGGTTACTGCTGGGCGAGGTGGGCGAGGGCGCGGGCGATCAGGGGCCGGTGGGCGGCGTACAGGGTGCGCCCGGCGGCGGCGATGGCGCTCTCCAGGGCGGCCATCGAGCCCGCCGGGTACCAGGTGGCGTCCAGGGCGTCATCGCTGCCGACAGCGGGCACCGTGGCGGGCAGGACGTACAGGGCGGAGGTGCTCGCCACCCACGCGTGGTCGGACTGGCGCCAGTCGTCCACGATGCCGCGGCCCAGGATCGTGGGGCGGTGGTCGGTGAGGTCGACGCCGGTCTCCTCGCGCAGCTCGCGCACGAGTGCGGCCGGGGCGGTCTCGCCCGGGTCGACCATGCCGCCCGGGATGGCCTCCACGCCGATGTCGCTGCGGGTGATCAGCAGCACGTGCCGCTGCTCGCCGGTGCCCGCGACCACGATCGGGTCGGCGGCCGCGTTCTCCCCCCATCGGCCGAGGTTGCGGCCGGTGCGGCCGGTGCGGCCGGTACGGCCGAGGGGGTGCAGCGGCCAGCCCCGCTCGTCGCGCTCGAACGGCACGAGCGCGGTGGCCTGGCGCTGCTCCCAGTCGTGTACGTCGGCCGGTGTGGGCGCCGCCTCGGCCCAGTTGGGCACGTGGTGGGCCAGCGCGGAGGGCCGCAGCTCCGGCGGGGTGATGTCCACGGGCGTGTACTTCGGCCAACTCGCCGACCAGCAGCGCCGTTCGGTGGGGACGGGCTCAGTGCTCTCGCTCATGAAGGATTGCTCCTGATCTCGTGTTCGGGAGGGAGAGGGGGCGGCCACGACGGTGCCGTCGGCGCAGGGCAGGCAGGTGCCCAGGTGGGCCGGGAGCACGTACCCGGCGTCCCGCCCGCAGGCGGGGCAGGTGCGGCGGGCCCTGTTCGCGGCGGCCAGGGCCGCACGTCTGGCTGGGGTCATCGGTCGGACGGGCTTGGCCAGGTCGAGCCGGTACAGGTACGCGGCCCGGGGGCCGGTCTTGGTCTTGCGGGAGCGCCAGAGGATCTGTGCGGCGACGTCCTGTCCGCCGGGACGCAGGCCCCGCGCCCGAAGCTGACGCCTGGTCAGCAGGTGTCCGGGGGCCATGCGCCACGGGTAGGTGGGGATGCCGCCGTGCCGGGACCCGTCCGGGTCCCAGAACCGCGGCCGGCTCACCGCTCGTCGGGCTCGTCGTCCGGCAGGTCGTAGTAGCCGACCAGTTCGGCCGGGACACCGGCGAAGCTTCCGGAACCCTCCAGCCAGGCGGTACCGCCGTACTCGTCGGCGTCGATCGTGGCCGGGTTGATGTCCAGCACCTCACGCCAGCGCTCGAACTCGCTCAGCGACCGGTGCACGGCCACGTACATCCCCCAGACCCGCTCAAGCCGGCCGGGCACGGCCAGCAGCCGGAAGGAGACGCAACCGGCGGAGAGTTCGGGGTGCGCGGACAGCAGCGCCATCGCCGCCCCCACCGCGTCCAACTGCGTGGAATCGGTACGGATCTCGGTCGTCACGATGCCCTCTCCTCAGGCTCAGTGGTCTTCTCGTTCTCGGACTGCTCGGCGTCGTTGACGACGTGCAGCGGCACGCGCTGGCCCTGCTCGGCCTTGCACTCCTGGTAGCGGGCCGCGATCCAGCCGGCCGACCAGCCGGTCAGCTCCACCGCCGTGCGCTGCGCCAGACCCGCAGCGAAAGCGGCCTGGGCGATCGCGCGGGCCCGGTCCTCGGGCAGACGCTCGGCCGCGGGACCACCCGCCAACAACTCCCGACGGGCCTGCTCGGCAGCCTCCCGCTCACGCCACTCACGGCCGCGGTGTTCCTCGCGCTCACGGCGCTCACGCTCGCTCACCTCCCGCTCACGGCGCTCACGCTCGGCCCGCTCGGCACTCTCCCGCCGGGCCCTCTCCTCCCGCTCCTCACGCAGCATCCGTGCCTCATGCTCACGCTGCTCGCAGGCGAGTTGGGCTTCGTGCTCACGGCGCTCACGCTCCCTCCGCTCGGCCGCGTCCCACTCGGCCATGCGCTCCTCCCGGGCCCGCCGACGCTGTTCCTCGGCGCGCTGCTCGCGCTCGGCCCGCTCGGCCCGCTCAGCGGCTTCACGAGCGGCCAGTGCGGCGGCGATCGCCCGCCGGTAGGCCAGGGATGTTTCCGCCGTGACGATCAGCAGCAGCGGCGCCACCGAGTGGACAGCCACCCCCACCAGATCGCCCTTCAGGGCGGACAGACCCACGTTGAGCAGCACGGTCATGACGCCGGTCATCCAGCGCAGCACGGCCGGCCATCGGCCACCGTCACCGCCGAGCCGGGCGAGCGTGCTGTCCATGCGGACCACGATCACCACCGCCGCATCCACCACCAGCGGCAGAATCGGCGCCGTCCACCGCCACCCCGCAGGGGTGTGTCCGGACATCAACGGGGTCACCGTGAGCACGCTGTACAGCACCGCGCCGAACGTGATCGCCCACGTCCCCACACTCAGTGCCCGCTCCGCCGACCGCACCTGCTCCGCATCAATCGGTGCCCTCAGCATGGCCACCGCCCCCACCGCGATGAGCGGGCGATGAGCACGGCCGCGTAGGCCGTGAGCGCGGTGAGCACCACCTGTCCGGTCACGGCAACCGGGACCACGCCGAGCGATCCGGCTCGCTCACGAGCCAGCCGCGCCGCCTCGGCGGCAGCGGCAGCCGCCTGCCGGGCCACCTCGGCAGCGGCAGCGGCCTGCGCGGCCTGTTCACGGGTTTCAGCGCTCACGCGGCCACCCCCGCCCGCCCGGACCGCCGGCCACCCGCCATGCGGCGGATCGGCACCGGAGCCGAGCGCAGCAACTCCGCGGCCACCGCAGCGGACTCCGGGTCCGTCTCCCACAGCTCCGCCAGCACCTCCCGCGCCACGTCTGTCCGGGCCGCCCACTCCTCCGGCGACTCACCCCACACCCCGGCGAACAGGGCGTCGAACTCCCGCCCGTCCACGCCGAGCGCCAACTCAGCGAACTCGAAGGCCGAACCGGCCCTCTGTCCTGCAACAATCAACTTCACGGGTCTACCTCTCACGGGTTGGTGGGCCCGCAGAGGCCGCCGCGCGATCCTTGGCCGGAACGCGGCGGCCTCGTATCAGGGCCGGACCACTCGTCTCGTCACGAGTAGCCACGGACCACGACGTACGAGGCGCCCACCAAGGGCCACACACGCCGGGGACCGTGATCGCTGGTAAGCGACCAGTGCGGGAAGCCTCACCAGCCGGTAGCTCGGTGAGGCGATCTATGGGACTCGCGGACTGTCAGGCACATCAGGACCTCCTCTAGGTCGAGCAATCGGGAAAACTCACTGCATGGGGGGCGTAACTTGCCCCCACCCTCCGGCCGTTGATCGCGGTCACCGGGCCACCTCGCCAGTCAGGGCCGAAGCCCCTGTCCTCTGGCCTTTGCGGACTTGCAGCGTCATCCGCCTCAGCTGTGGTGCATGTCCGGGCAGCCCAAAGAAGGCCTATGGACACGGAGTTCTTGATCACCGCTCGTGACGGGCGGTGGCTGGGCCATAGGAGCTGCCTCAATCGGCGGCTCCTAACTGGTGCGCACCAGTAGTCTGCAACTGGTGCGCACCAGTGTCAAGCTTCTGCTGTCAGGCCGTCAGTTCTGGCCCTGAGTCCATGGAACGCCTCACGCCAGCGCGTTGGTAGCCAGCAAGGGTTAACCCGGTTTTGTTAACCCCCTGTGAGCTGCGCAGAGTTGAT
This sequence comes from Kitasatospora sp. NPDC052896, assembly GCF_044547075.1. Classification (NCBI taxonomy): domain Bacteria; kingdom Bacillati; phylum Actinomycetota; class Actinomycetes; order Kitasatosporales; family Streptomycetaceae; genus Kitasatospora; species Kitasatospora sp. NPDC052896. The sequence goes on along the minus strand of NZ_JBITZU010000001.1, from coordinate 778,033 downwards.
GCATGCTGGTCAGAACGCCAACGCTCCAGCAGAGGTGGGCAGATGACGAGTCGTCTACGGCAGGCCAGGACCGAACGCAGGTGGTCCCAGGATCGACTGGTACGCGAGATCTGCGAGTACGCCCGGAAGCACCTGGTCGACGTGGCATCCCCGGCCAGCCTTAAGGTCTACGTCTCCGAGTGGGAGAACGGCCGACGCTCGGTCTCCGGTCCATACGCGGCGATTCTTCGGGCTTTACTGGGCAAGACCGACGACGAGCTGTTCGGCTCGCCTACCCCCGCCAGCTCGCTGATCGCCGACGGATACGACGACCTGCTGGGCCGGATCGACTCAGCCCGCACCCTCAGTCTGAGCATGGTGGATTCGTTCCTGGCTCAGACTGAGCTGCTCCGCAGTTTCGACCGGCAAATGGGTGCGGCCGGGCTGGTGGACCAGATGCGGGCACACCTCGACTCGCTGGAGGACGCTCTGACCTTCGCGGTGCTTCCGGACGCGCGACGCCCAGTGGCGACGGCGCTGGCTGGAGCGGCCACCCTGGCTGCTTGGCAGGCCCTGGACGTCGGTGCCGTTGAGCGAGCTTGGCGGCACTATGAGCTGGGCAAGAGGGCCGCCACCGAGGCAGAGGCGCCCATGTACCTGGCGCATGCGATGGCAGAACAGGCCTATGTGCTCTCGGACGCTGGCCGCGCGGAGATGGCGGTTGACCTGGTGCGTGAAGCTCAGCGCATCGGTGGCTCGAAGGTGTCGCCGCGGCTCGCTGCCTGGCTCTTCGCCGCTGAGGCGGAGCTGTGCGCGAAGGCCGGGCTGGCGGAGGACTGCCGCCGTGCGCTCGATCAGGCCGATGCCGCGCTCCCGTCCGGGAACGAGATGCGGGACCCGGACATGCTGAGCATCTTCCTCAACGCCAACCACCTGGCTCGTTGGCGCGGCAACGCACTGGCCATCCTCGGCGAGGATGAAGCAGTAGCGGAGCTGTACCGGGCGCTCGAAGGGATGGACCCGGCGTTCACGCGGGCGACGGCGGGGCTCCGGTGTGACCTGGCACAGGCCCACCTGGTCCGGGGGGAGTTCGGCCAAGCCAGGGAGCATCTGCAACAGGCCCGCCTCCTGGCGAACCGGACGGGGTCAGTTCGACACAGGAGGCGGATCGAGCGCCTTACCGAGGGCTTGTGACGCGGTGCTGGTTGGACGCCAACAGGTGGAGCAATGCGACCAGCGTGCCGGAGCCCAGTAGCTGGTCATCCGCCATGAGTCGCGGCACTTCGGAGAGCGGGATCCACTCGATTCGGCCAGCCTCTTCGGCGTCCGTCGGCTCACCGACGAGAGTTGCCCCCCGCGCTACGAAGATCTCGTGTGGTGAGTCGACCATCCCGACCATCGGTTGGTACGTCACCACGTGTTCGATGGTCCCTGGGCGCCAGCCGGTCTCTTCCTCGACCTCGCGGGCCGCCGCTGTGGCGGCATCCTCCCCGGCGTCCACGTTGCCCCCGGGAAGCTCCCAGCCGAACCGCCCAGGGACGAACCGGTAGCGCCAGAGCATCAGTACCCGGTCCTGCTCATCCACCACGGCCGTGATGGCGACGTGCTGGAGCCGGACGACGTGGTGCTCGAATCGCTCGACACCGGGCGGCTCGACGTCCACCAGGGTGAGCTTGACCCACTGGTTGTCGTACACCGTCCGCTCACCGTGAATGCGCCACGGCTCCAGCTCTCTCTGTGGCTCGCTCACGACCTGGCGTGCTGAGGGCGCACCGGCGCTCACGTAGTAGCCGCTCCCGTGCTGGGCGACGATCAGTCCCTCGGCAGCGAGCTTCGAGAGCACGAGCCGGACCGTCGTCCGGCCGGCCGAAAGGTCCGCCGCCAGCGTTCTCTCGGAGGGGAGCTTGTCGCCGGCGGTCAGCTCGCCAGAGCTGATCAAGCTCCGGATCCTCTGCTCGACCTGTTCGGTCTTACCGCCCATGCTGTCGTCTGCTCCTCTGCTCTCGGGCACTGCTCCCGACCAGCCTAGGTTCAGATTCAATGGTTGTGGAGCCTCCTCAGCGCGTCTGACAGCCAGCCCCGGGACAGTAGGGGAGCCGGGCTGTGGAATATCTGTGGAACGCTTGACTCGCTCCGAGACTTCTCGAAGCGCTTGAGAGCAGGTCAGCCGCCGCGCAACGATGGAATCCCCTAACGCCCTTGAAAACTGTCGTGCGGTGACCCCGTACCGTGGGTTCGAATCCCACGCTCTCCGCTGGTGGGGAAAGCCCAGATCAGGGCGGGTATCGGCTACGTGCCGATACCCGCCCTTTTCGATTCCTGTGCCGCTGTGTGCCCCCGTGTGCCGGCTTCGGCCAGTCCGTGTGGACCAGCCGTGGACCAGGACCACGGGCTACTCCGGGCCGTACTCCGCCGTGAGGAACCGCTCGATCAGGGCGTTGTCCTGCTCCCGCCGGCCGTCGAGCACCTTCGCGTAGAACTTGTAGAGCACGGCCACGCTGTGCCCGGCCCGGCGGGCCACTTCGGCCGGTGGGACCCCGGCCGTGATCCAGCCCGACACGCACGCGGCCCGCAGCGAGTACGGCACGTCGGCGAGCGGGGTCTCCACCTGCTGGGGCGGGAGCACCAGCTTTCGGGCTTCCTTCCAGACCGCGGCGTATTCCTTCGTGGTGAGGAGGCCGCCCTCGGCGGCCCGGAAGAGGTGGCCGTCCTCGCCGAGCCCGAACTCCTCCACGTGCTCGCGGACCATCCGTACGAACACCGGCGGGATGGGAATGTCCCGGGTGGCGCCGCGGGCTCGCCGCTTGAGCCCGCGTTCCTCGTATGACTTGCCGTCGTCGGTCCAGCGTGAGCCGACACGCGGAGAGCTGCCCGGAGCCACGATCAGCCCCCACCCGGTACCCGGCAGCTCGAAATCCGGCAGCCGCAGGTTCATCGCCTCCGCTGGCCGGGTGGCAGCCCAGTTGATGCATCCGTAGAACGTGGCGAGGTGGCGCCCACGAGCGGAGAGACCACGTGCCGCCTCGATGAGGTCGCGGCACTGGCGTGGGTTGGGCACGTAGCGCCAATCGATCTCACTGTCGATCTCTGGCGGTGTCCAGTCCACAAATTTCAGCGGGTTCGCGGTGAAATAGCGCTGCTCGATGCCGTAGTTGAGCGCGTTGCTGAAGGTCGCGTACTTCCGCCGGATGGTGTTGTCCGCCGCCCGGCCCCCGTCCAGCTTCAGCGATATGGCCTTCAGGGCGTTCCGAATGGTGTCGGAGTCCTCCAACTGCGAGATCGGAAGCGATTTCTGCCCGATCCATACGAGGGCCTCGGCGATGGGCTCCGGCGGCTCGGGGAGGTGCTCGGAGAAGTTGAACGCCCAGCAGGACAAGGCCCGCCGCAGGACCTTCGGTGATGGTGTCCCGCGGTGATCGGTGACCAGAGCGGGGGTGAGGGTGGCCAGACCGTCCGCCCGTGCGCTGCGCTCCTTCGCCGACGACTCTCGCCATTTCATCTCGGCGTACTTCCTCGCATGGTCGAACCAGGTCGGCTCCGCGTCCTTCCGCAGCGCCTCCAACTCGGAGACCGGGAGCCCGGTCTCCTCGTCGAACTGCTCGCGCCGACGGGCGGCGGCCATCAACTCCGCCCGCCGCCCGTCGGCCTGCGCCTTGAGCAGGTAGCTCTTGGAGTGCTGCTGCCGACCCACCCGCCACCGGACCTGGAAGGGCTTCGCTCGCCCGGGCCGGTGGCGGGTCTCGTACGGCACGAACTCGTGTGTCAGCACGGCCGGTCCTCGTGGTCCGTCAGCCAGGTGTCGAGGTCGGTGCGGCGCACTCGGAGTTGGCCGTTGGGGAGCTTGATGCACCTCGGGGCCTTGCCGCGAGCCCGCATGCGGTAGAACGCGGAGCGGGACATGCCCAATTCAGTGAGCACCTGGCGGAGTTTCAGCTTGTCTGTGGTGTCCCGGCTGGGGCGGCTCGGCGGACGGGTTCTGGCGTGGTGCATGCTTGGAGCACCTCCTGTTTCCTGCACGGGGATTGGAGGCCGGGGCAGCGGGCTTCTGCGCAGTCGACCGCTGCCCCGGGCAAAGCTACGAGCGCTCGGTGCGGCGCCATGCCAGGTATTCCTGGCGGACGTAGGCGCGGTAGCCGGAGCCGATGATCGGGTCGGAGAACCGGATCGATCCGGGGCCGGTGTGGCCGCGGTCGGTGCTGTGCTTCTCGTCGTACTCGATGAGTTGGAGCGCGGCCTCGGAGGCGACCTGGAGGGTGCCCTCGATGTCGTCCAGGCCGTACATGGCGGTTTCCTTGAGGGCGATCCGGTCCACGACGGCGGCCTTGCGGAGCAGGAACTCACGGCCCAGCGTCTGGCCGAACGGGCGGCGGGCTGCTTGGTCGGCGACCCAGCTGATTTCGGCGGGGATGCTCGGGGCATCGGCGTAGGCGGCTTCGGGGCGCGGGAAGTCGCGGCAGTCCGTCACTGGTCCTCCTCGGAGGTCTGGTTGGCGCGGGCGGTGAGGATCAGGAAGTTCATGGCGCCTTCGGCGCGCTCGCCGTACGCGTAGGCGCAGTCGGCGAGGCCGGCGGCCAGCTCGGCGGTGTCGTAGAGCTCGGCCACCTCGTGGTCCCACAAGTGGCGCTGCTCCTCGGGGCTGTTGAGCGTGCGATGAGCCTGTTGGCGTTCGTTGAGCTGGTTGCGGAGTTCGGCGAGCCGGCGGACTCCGGGCCAGCGGCCGAGCGCGGGCGTGAGGTCGGGCAGTGGGGTGTCGGAGAGGACGTACTGGTGGTTGTGGCGGGCCAGTTCGACGAACCGGGGCTGCTCGCCCCTGATCAGGGCCTGAAGGACGGACGCGGTGCCGTGGGCGTAGGCGAGGGCGGCGTTCTCGTAGAGGTCGCGGGTGCGGTTCTCCACGGCCCGGTAGAGCTCTTCGAGCCGGAAGAGCGCGTTGTAGTGGGGCGAGAAACGTCCCTTGCCCGGCACGTTGAGTGCCCCGTCGACGGGGAGCAGGCGGGCCGGTTCGATGTGCCAGGTGGCGGACCGCGCTGCCTCGTTGGCGGCCCGGTACTCGCGGGCGGCGGCGCCGAGTGCGAAGACGCTGTCGGTCAGGCTGTGGAACCAGATGGGACCGTTGGTGGTCATGGCGGAGCCCTCCGTTCTCGGATCAGTGGAAGGCCGCGACGACGGCGGCCATGAGGGCGTGGATGGGTCCGGCGACCACGGTCGCCGCGGCGGTGAAGCCGGACAGCCACACGATGAGGGCGGCGAACAGGCCTAGGCGGCGGGCCCAGAGCAGGATCACGGTGCCGAGGAAGAAGATCACGGCGGTGGAGATCGTGACGAGCATGGTGGAACTCCCTTCACGAGGGCGGGGATCAGCGGGCGCCGCTGCCGATGCGGCGGGCGAGGTGGTAGAGGTGGCGGCCGACGCGGATCCGTGTGCCGATGCCGTCGCAGCGGCGGCAGTGCTTGCCGCGTGTGGGTCGTCCGCGGCGGTCGTGGGCGAGCTGGAAGCCGAGTCCGCGGCACTTGCGGCAGGTGCCGAACGGGCTGGTGGCGCAGAGCAGCGCGTAGCAGATGGTGACGAAGAGGAGGCCGGGGCTAGCGGTCAGCAGGGCGTTCAACACGGTTGGCTCCTGGGTGCTTTCGGGCTGCCGTGGCGGAAGGATGCTAGGCGTTAGTTGCCTGGCAGGGGCGCAGTTGCCGCGCTAGCGGGGGTGCTAGGTCTAGCGGGGGTCGGCGCTAGACCTAGCGCCGGTTCGTGGCTAGCTCGTGCTGCGTTTCTTGTCACGCTCGGTGGTGGCGGTGACGATGTCGGCGCGGGTGATGCCGCGCCGGTTGGCGCCCTTGCCGTTCTCGGCGGTGCCCCAGACCTGGCCGGTGCTGATGCCGTACGGCCGCACGGATGCGCTCAACTGGTCGGGAGCCCAGGCGCCGTAGACTTCCGGCCGAAGCTCCGCCAGCCGGACGATCACAGTCTCCGACCACACCTTCGCCTCGGTAGCCGGGACGACCGCGAGGATGTCGGCGAGCAGGTCATAGGACGGGCCCGGCTGCGCGTCGGTGTCCTTTCCGGCGGCGTAGCCGGTGAGCAGCCCGGCCTTCTCCCGCACTGCGCGGGCTCGGGTGGCGATGGTCTCGGCCGTGGGTGCGTCGATGTTCACCGCTCGCACGATCCGGGCGTCGGCACCCTCGCCGACGAAGTAGGCGATGCCCTTGTCGGCCCACGCGAAGGTCGTTGCGCGGATGCCGTTCTTGTAGGAGCTGGTGCCGAGGACCATGTCGTTCTCCAGCTGCCCCATGACCTTCAGGCACAGCCGGACGGAGGCGTTGGCGCTGATCCCGGTCGGCAGCGACTTGGCGTCCGGGCGCTGCGTGGCCAGGAGGATCACGATGCCGGTCGCCGGGCCGCGCTTGACCAGGTCGGTGCAGATCTCTTCCAACTCGCGCCCGTAAGTTGGGTGTTCGAACCACTTCTGGCACTCGTCCACGCCGATGACGATCGGGTGCAGCCGCAGGGACTTCTTGTCGGCGAGTTCGCTGGTGACCTTCGACTCCGGGCAGATGTCCCGAGGCAGCGAGCGGATCACCTTCGCCCGGCGCCGCAGCTCCTTCCGGACCTCCCGCATGTCCTCCAGGGCGTACCGGATGTCCTCGTCGTCCTCGCCGGCCCGGTGGCGGTGGGAGACCTTCTCGCCAACCGGGTCGAGGTCACCCGTGCCTTTGAGGTCGTAGGTGTGGAGCTCGGCGCGCGGGTCCAGGGCTGCGATCAGCAGGAGCAGACGCAGCAGGAAGGTCTTGCCCATCCGGGGGATCGCGCCGATCACTGCGGCGATGTACATCAGGGTGACGTCGACCCAGCGTCCGCGCTGGTCGGTGGCGAAGGCGGTCGGCCGGAACAGGTCGACGCGTCCGAACTCCAGCAGCGGCCAGGCGGGTTGCCGGGTTTTGTTCATGTCCTGGTCGCCGACCCAGAGCGCCATCATGCCGGGATGCTCGTCCGCCTTCGGTTCTGGCCAGACGCACCCAAGCGGACGGCGCAGGCCCGAGGCGAGCTTGTCGCGCTTGTCCATCACCTCGCCGACCGTCACCCCAGGCGGGAGCTGGACGTCGGCGCGCCAGCCAGGGCCGTCGCGGGTGATAGGGGCGGTGAACTCGATCCGGCCGCCCTTGGAGAGGTACTGCGTGATGCCGCTGACGGCCAAGACCGACAGGGCCCGTTCGACCATTTCCGAGGTCAGCCGCTGGATCCGCGCTGCCACCACGGCGCCGGGGATCAGCGGCTGGTCGGCCGGCGATCCGGCCACTCCGAGGGCAAGAACTCCGGCGGTGGCCAAGCTGATCAGGGCCCACCCCGGCGCCTTCAGCACCAGCGCGGGAAGCAACAGAGCCCCGAACGCCGATGCCATCGCGGTGAGCCAACCCCGGGCCACCACCCGTCGGTCCCGGAGCCGGGACAGCTTCAGGTACAGCTCGGCGTCCTCCCGAGCGACCGCGTAGGCCCGGACCGGTTCCCCTTCGAGATCCCGCGTCCAGCGCCGGAACTCCCGTAAGGCGCGAGCGGCACCCCGGGGGGCACGAGCCGTCAACGTGCCGAGGTAGCTCGGTAAGCGCACAGCGTGGAACGCGGTCGTGTGGGCGTAGTGCCCGGCCAACCAGTTCACCGCGTCGCGTAGTTCGGTCCGGCTCCGGAGCCAGACCGGGAGCACCGGGCGGCGCTTCTCCGCGCGGATCCGCTCCAATAGGCCCGGCCCGGCGGGTGTCGGTCCGTCCACCGGCACCACGGGCCCGTTCTCGTACACCGACGCGTCGTCCACCGGGGCGGCGTCGGCCACATCCCGACCATCGGGGTCGGTGTTCATCTCTGCTTCGAGGCGCGCGAACAACTCGCGGGCTGCGTCGTCCTCCTCGTGGTTCACTGAGGTCCCTTCCTCGCACCAGATGGGATGAAGGTGACCCGGGGCGCGCCATGCTGGCAGGCGGGTGCGCGCCCCGGATGTCGATCGAGCAGCGGTCAGACCCGGATGCGCCGCGGGGCCGTCATCCGCAGGCAGAGCTGAAACGCGCCCATGACGGCCGAGGCGGCTCCCAGACCTGTCAGGACGGCCAGTAGCCAGCCCCCGCCCGTCCCCATCTCCGCCCCGCACCCGACGACCGCGGCGAGGACGGCAACGAGCATCACGGCCACGGTCACCAGGTTCCGGGCGGCGGATGCCGGCCTGGAGCACCGGCCGACCACGTCCAGGTCCACGGGGCTGATGCGGCGCAGCTCCCCGTCGGAGAGCTGAACCACCACCAGCGTGTCGCCTGCCTGGTTGGCGATGCCGGCTACCGTGCCGAGCGTCATGTCGCTGCGGTCACGGACCACGTCATCGATCGCGAGCTGCATCGGGTCCCCCCTCGGGAGCAACGGCGAAAGGCCAGGAACGGGCGCGCCCGACCTCGGCAACTCCTCAAGAGATCAGCTCCTCAAGTCCTCTTTAGGAGTTGCTTGCCGAGAACTATGACGTGGGTCTCCTCAACTCGTCAAGTCCTCTTGAGGACTCGTATGCTGGGGATCGCCAGACGACCAGGACGGTGATCACCCATGGCGAAGGTGTACGAGCGGATCGCGGACGACCTCCGCAGGCTCATCCGCGCAGGTGAGCTCAAGCCCGGAGACCGTCTGCCCGCCGAGACGACCCTCGTCGACCAGTACGGGAAGAGCCTCCCGACCGTCCGTCAGGCCCTCGCACTCCTCCAGGCCGAGGGGCTGATCGAGAAGCAGCACGGCCGCGGCAACTTCGTGCGCCGTCCCCGCAAGCTGGTCCAGCGTTCGAACGACCGCCACCAGTGGGAGAAGGACCGGGCGCGCGAGCCCCTGGAACACCGCGCGCAGACCGGCGCCACCGAGCGCGACACCGGGCTCCAACTGGATGACCTGGTCTTCTCCGCCAAGTACCGCGAGACCGCTGCGGATGCGGGCATGGCGACGGCCTTCGACGTCCCCGAGGGGACGGCCCTGCTGGAGCGGACGTACCGCACCCGCTACCGCGCGGAGCCGGCCCCCTTCAACCTGACCCGCTCCTACCTCGTCCGGGACGTCATCGCCGGCAACCCCGAGCTGCTGGACGAGACGAAGGAGCCGTGGCCCGGCGGCACCATGAACCAGCTCCACACCGTCGGCATCGAGGTGGACCGCGTCGTGGAGAGTGTCACGGCCCGACCTCCGACGGCCGAGGAGTCGGAGGAACTGGACCTCCCGCCCGGGACGGCCGTCGTGATCCTCCGCAAGACCTCCTACGACACCGACGGCCGCGTGGTCGATATCGCCGATGTCACGCTGCCTGGTGACCGCACGGAACTGACCTTCACCACCCGACTGGAAAGGTGGTGAGGGCCGTGGAGCGGCGCATCATCATCGTGACCGCCGTCCACCCGCCGGCCGCCCTGCATCTCGCCGACGCCTACAAGTCCATCAGCGAGCAGGAACTCCCGGAGGGCTGGGACTGGCGCTGGGTCGTCCAGGAGGACGGCCTGAGCCACGAGGTCGTCACCCACCTGCCCGAGGACGACCGCATCAGCTTCCGGCAGGGCCGGGCCGGCGGAGCGGGGATGGCCCGGACGATCGCGCTGGCGCGGGCCGACGGCGAGTACGTCAAGGTGCTGGACGCCGACGACATGCTCGCCCCAGGGGCTTTGGCGCGGGACGTCGCCGCACTCTCCGCCGACCCCACGATCGGCTGGACGACGTCACGGGTGCTGGACCTCCTGCCCGACGGCTCCACCGTCGGGTTCGGCCAGGACCCGGAGGAGGGGCCGATCGAGCGCGGAGCCGTGCTCGACCACTGGAAGGCGCACGACTTCCGGGCCCAGGTGCACCCGGCAACCCTCTGCGTCCGCCGCGAGCTGCTGCTCGCCCTCGGCGGCTGGATGGCCCTGCCGGCCTCGGAGGACACCGGCCTCCTGCTTGCGCTGAGCGCCGTCAGCCGCGGTTGGTTCAGCGTGGAGACCGGCCTCTACTACCGCAAGTGGCCCGGCCAGGTGACCAGCCAGGCCGCCCACACCGACCCCGCCGAGCGCGACGCGCGCATGGCCGTCGTGGAGAGCCGAGCCCGCTCTCTGACTGCCTCTGGCTGGCGCTACCCGGCCGGTAGCTGACTTGGCGTTGGGCATAGAGAAGCCCGGACGTCCCTGAGCGGGACGTCCGGGCTTTCACTGATCTGGTGGGTGATGGCTGCCCCGCGAGGTGGCCCGGTCGGTCTCCGGCCGATGAAGGGCCGGAGTGACTGCTCTTCCTCGCTATGGCGATCCGTGGGCGACCACCCCACGGTTCGTGGCCGGTCAGTGGGCGCGACCACCCCGGTCTTCCGGTGGGTTGGCGCGTGAGATCTTCAGCCGCCGCGTCTCCCCGGCGAGAGTGAACCCCAGGGACAGCGCCCCGGAGTCCAGCAGCCTGATCACGTTCTCCACCGCATGCGGGCCGGTCAGGAACAGCTGGTAGGCAAGCATCGTGAAGTCGTCCAGCGGCAGGTGCCTCATGGACGCCCACAGCGCGTCCATGGAGACGGACAGTCGGCCGAACACGGTCGGCGGTGTCACGCCCTCGATCTCCACGACGACGGGGATATCGATCGCTGCGCTCGCATCCGCCGGTGCCTGGTTTTCGCTCATGACCGGATCCCGCCCTCCGGGGCCACCAGGGCCCAGACAAGTTTTCCCACGCCCAGGCGCGGGCCGTATCCCCACTCCGAGGCGAGCCCCTGCACCAGGCACAGGCCCCGACCCGATTCGTCCTCGCCCAACGCCGCTTGGATTTGCGGCACTTGAGTGCTCGCGTCGTGCACCTCGATCCGGAGAAACCCTGAAGCGAGTTCGAACCGGACCTGGATCAGCCGATCTCGCGGGACACGGGCATGCTGAACGGCGTTGCACACCAGCTCCGACAGCACCAATAGCCCGGCATGCAACCAGCGTTCACCGCCCCGCTGGGCTGCGAGGAAGTTGCGCAGCAGGTCCCGGGCTGCCGGAACCGACGCCGTGCGATGCGGCAGCCAAGCCGCCCTGCTATGTGCGTTCTCCGCGCTCTGCGCCAAGAGCTGTGTCATCGGCCACCCTCCGTACCGGAGAGAACTCCCCTGGCGAAGCGGATGGCCGAACGATCACCAGGGAGCACGAGGAGCGCGCCCAGCACCACGTGGCCGGCGGAGTCGGTCGATGTGCGCTCAATAGCCAGGACGGGCATCCGGGCACCGATGCGAAGCACCTCGGCTTCTTCGGCAGTCGGGAAGCGCGTGGTGACGCGCTCGGCAGTCGTCACGCACTGAATGCCGCGCGCAAGCAGATGAGCTTGGACGTCGTCACCCCACGGTGACCACGGGGCTTCCGGAAGGGGCGCATCCAGCGCACGCGGAACGTACACGCGCGCCAGGCTGCACGGCAGGCCCGCCTGCTCAGAGAGGTAGACGCGCTCAACCAGCGGCGTCCTGGCTCGAACCTGCAGCAACGACTGCAGCTCGCCATGTGCTTTCACCTCGCTCACGCTGACCTCGATCCGCAGCGGAGCTGAGCAGGCCAGTGGCGCGGCCTGTGTGTAGTGCCCGCCGGGGTATGTGATCGGTTGGACCGGCCGGCGGACGAAATTCCCGTTGCCGTGGACCTTCTCGATCAGCCCTTCGGACTGCAGCTCGTCCAGTGCCCGACGCAGGGTCGGTAAGCCGACTTCGTAGGTGGCGGCGAGTTCCCTCTCCGGGGGCAGTTTGCTGCCGGCAGCGAGTACACCGGAGCCGATACGGCGCCGGAGATCATCTGCCACGCGCGTATACCGAACGGCCATGGCCCGCTCACCGCTTCCGCTTGTCGTCGGCGGAGCGGCAGCACGGCTGAGCCGGGTCGTGACAGGCCGCAGAGACGGCGACATGACGCCTAGCCAGCGCAGCGGCCAGGCGGATAGGGTCGAACATGCTGATCAGCTCCCATTTAGCTGACGGCACTGCCCCGCGACGGCGACTGCATCGTCCGTCGCGGGCGCTTCCATGTAGACGGCGGCCCATGCGATCAGGCCGCGACTGGCACTGCTGACAAGCCCGAACTGGTCGGCCGTCCCTAGCAGTGCCACGAGAACTCCCCACGACTCGGCCGTAGCCGAGCCCGACACCTCCATTGCCATGCAGACGCGATTGCCGTGATCCGTTACTTCCGGATCAAGCCCGAGAGCCATGAGGCCAGCAGCGATGTGATCGACACGTGCCTGATCACACGAGGACACAAGACACCCTCCGTAGGTACTTGGCCACTCAGAGCGAAGCTCGTTAACGAGGTTAGGCCCAGCGCACTAAATTGTCCATATGCGTGAGCAACCCCCGTACCTGCGCATCGCAGACGCCCTACAGCGCCGCATCGACAGTGGCGAATGGTCACCGGGGGACCGCCTGCCCTCTCAGGCTGTTCTCGCAAGGGAGTTCGGCGTAGGTGACAACGTGGTCCGCCGCGCAGAGGCGCTTCTGATCCTCCAAGGCGCCCTGGAAGGGCGTGCAGGCTCAGGCACTTTCGTCGCCGCGCCGCGGGAGCGGGTACGGCTGGTCCGGTCCCAGGCGCGCGAGGAACGCAACGGCTCGCCCTTCCAAGCCGATATGGCAAGTCTCGGTCGACGGGGGACCTGGGAGAGCCGCACCGACGCCAAGGTGCCAGCGCCAGCGGACATCGCGGCCCGCCTCGGCATCGCCAAGGACGACCTCTGCGTCCGCACGGCGTACGAGTACTTCGCCGACGACAAGCCCGTCCAGCTGTCCACCAGTTGGGAGCCCTACGCCCTCACGGCCGGCACACTCGTCGTGCTCCCCGAGGGCGGCCCGCTCGCCGGCCGCGGCGTGGTGAACCGCATGGCGGAGATCGGCATCACGGTCAGCCGCCTAACCGAGCAGCCGGAGCCTCGCCGCGCGAGCGACGAGGAAGCAGCGCTTCTCGGTGTTCAGCGCGGCTCCTTCGTCACTCACATCCGACGCACGTACTTCACCGATGATGGCCTCGCAGTCGAGACAGCCGACATCATCATCCCGGCAGCGCTCTGCGAGCTGGTCTACGAGGTACCGATCCACCCCTGAACAGCGGGCCGCCTCACGTCACCAACTGAGCTGAAGCATCAGGGCGTGTCACAGCTGTCATAGCGTCACATCATGTCGCTGAGTCCCTGGGCACCGCAGCTTGGCGCATCCACCGCCCCGCCCATGTTCAGCACCTCGGCCAGGCGCCCACCGGGCGGGCATGATCCAACTCAACCTGCCATCAATCCCGTTGGGAGGGACACGAGCCCTTCCCAGCTCATAGACTCCAAGACATCAAGAGAACTTCATGTCTTGGAGGGACCGGTTGGCGGCTGTCGACCAGCTCGTGACGATCGGCGCCGTCCTGGTCGGCGCGCTCACCACGCATCTCACCAACCACTCGATGGAGCGGATGCGCAAGCACCACGAGCTGCTGACGCGGTGGGATGACAAGAAGCTCAACGCCTATGAGGGCTACATAGACAAGATCAGGGCCGGCATATTCCATGCCGTCCAGCTCTACGAGCATCGCGAGGGCGTCCACGCGAGCAGCAAGAGCGATCACGACTTGTTCACCGAACTGTCTGACGCCAGCTGGCAACGCGGCCGTGCCTTCGAACGAATCATGCTGCTCGGCGGCGACCACGTCGTAGAGGCAGCCCATCAGCTGAACGTCGCAGCCGTCGAAGTCGACTGGCAGGCCACCGGCAAGATCCACGGCACCCTGGACGAGTGGCGCGCCCGCAACCGCGCAGTCTTCCGTGCCATCAACGAGTTCCACGACGCCGCCCGCCAAGACCTCGGAGTCCAGGGCAACGTCACCGGCGAACAGCACCCAGAGCGGGACCTTCTGCTTCCCCCGCCTCGGAGCGAAAGCGGCAGTGTCGCGACCGGCGAAGCTGGGCTGTCGCAGACCGGTCCTGCTCTGTCGGGGGGAGAACAGCTGCCTTCGTGAGTTCTGTAACGTGCCAAGAATGCCATGGAGGCGCTTGCATCTGTTCCTTACGGCAGCGACGTTCGCTGGCTGGCATGTGCACTGAAAATGGCCAACTGCAACGGACTAGGCCAATCTTGCCAAACCTGAGACATGCTGGCGTACGTCCCCTAGGCTGTAGCTCTCGTCAACCCTCTGGATGGCAGAATATGGTTGTTCCATCAAAGAGTGAGATTCGCAAGAGCGACATTGCGGCTCTCGCGGCCCGGGTGAATAAGAAGGCCTACGATAAATACCTTAGGCTCATTAGGATCGTGAAACTCAGGGGATTCACGAATCAGGAAGTAACATTTGATTTTCCGGTTACGGCGCTAGTAGGGCCAAACGGATCCGGGAAGACTACAATCCTGGGCGCGGCGGCCCTTATTCATCGCACCGTCCCGCCAAGGCAGTTCTTTGCCAAGAGCGGCAAGTATGACGAGGCGATGAAGAATTGGCGAATTGAATACGAAATCCTCGACAAGCGCGATCAGAGTAGCCCGAACATCAGCCGCACGGCCAGCTATCTCAAGGCTAAGTGGAATCGTGATGCAGTCGAGCGTGAGGTTCTCACGTTCGGGGTCAGCAGAACCCTTCCGGCCAGCGAGCGGAAGGAGCTTGCCAAGTTTATTGGCAGCAGCTTCCAGGGATTTTCGGAAGAGGAGTTGACAGGGCCTGTAATTGAGGCTGTTGAATCGATCCTTGGTAAGGATGCAGCCAGCTACCTGCGAATTAATGCTGCCCGAGGTGAAGATCTCTCCATTTTTGCCTCCCAGCCCACTGGAGGGGTTGATGGGTACTCTGAGTTTCACTTCGGAGCTGGTGAGGCGAGTGTAATCAGGATCGTGTCCCAGATTGAGGCAAGTTCGGACAATGCCCTGATCCTGATTGAAGAGATTGAGAACGGGCTGCATCCTGTAGCGACGCGACGACTTGTCGAATACCTTCTCAAGGTGGCTAAGAGGAAGTCGTGTCAAGTAATCTTTACGACACACTCCAATGATGCACTTGCATCGCTTCCTAATGAGGCCGTATGGGTGGCCTACCGTGGCGAGATCAAGCAAGGGAAGCTGGATGTCACCTCACTTCGGGCTCTCACTGGGCAAATCAACGCTCGTTTGGCTGTATTCACCGAAGACCGTTTCGGTGAGATCGTGGGTGATGTGACACTTCGAGCGTACTGCCAGAAGCATGGCTTGGACCGGTCGGGAATTGAAATCCATAAGCTCGGCGGCGCTTCCCCTGCTCGGGACCACACCCGATTCCATAATTCCAGCCCAGTGCGTCGCTTTCATGCCATTTCCCTGCTTGATGGAGATAAGCGCAGCGAATCAGGCTTTGAGGCGCGAAAGATCGAGCTCTCCGATTCGGACCTAGATGAGGCCGTCGATCTGCTGACGGATGATCTGATCTATATTCCGGGCGAGGAGTCACCTGAGGCGCATGTCATTGACAGAATCCTGGAATGATTTGACTCGGTTCCGAATCTCCTTGGAAAGCTGACAATTTCGCTCCATCTCGATTCTTTCATGCAGGAGCGGGTCAAGTCATCGGTTGCTCAGCGCGCGTATACTAACCATGATCGGCATAATATTTTCGCCCAGATCGGAGAAGATCTGGATTTCCTCTCGGAGGAACTTGTTCAACGCGCGTTTGTTACGACGTGGGCTTATGCCTTCCCGGGTGATGTCGAATCGATCTGGGGGCCTTCCCACGACCTTCTTGCTCAGCATGACTAGGAGCTGCCCCAGGTACAGGGCTTCTCGCATGTGGACTGGGTGGCCTTCGCGATCTCGGTTCTGGTTTCGTTCAGCCACTTGCTGGGGTACGCCGTGCTGTCGCCCCTGGACCCCACCGGTTTTGTCCGCTGGCCCACTGGACAGTGGAGCGAAGACATAGAGGGCGGGTGCACGTGTGGGCTAGTGCAAGGAGTGGCCCATGGACCAGCTGTGGACCGGCGGGTGTGTGCTGGCTGGTATCGCTGCCCTAGTACGGCTAGGAGGCCAGCAGGTTCCCTTGAGTTTTCAGTCTTGAAAACTGTCGTGCGGTGACCCCGTACCGTGGGTTCGAATCCCACGCTCTCCGCTGGTGGGGAAAGCCCAGATCAGGGCGGGTATCGGCTACGTGCCGATACCCGCCCTTTTCGATTCCTGTGCCGCTGTGTGCCCCCGTGTGCCGGTCTCGATCAGCGTTCCGGGGCCAGGCGGGGGCCAGATCCGGGCTACTCCGAGGGGCTGCCCGGGTGGTCCAGGGCCTCGTTCAGCGCCCGCTCGATCTTCTCGTTGGCCTGGTCCCGCTTGCCGTCCAGCACCTTGGCGTAGAACCGGTAGAGCACCGCCACGCTATGTCCGGCCCGGCGGGCCACCTCGGTCGGGTCGACCCCGGACACCAGCCACAGCGAGATGCCCGCGTGCCGCAGCGAGTACGGCACGTCGGCCAACGGCGTGGCGGCCTGTTCCTCGCTCAGCGCGGCTGGTTCAGCGCGGAGACCGGCCTCTACTACCGCAAGTGGCCCGGCCAGGTGACCAGCCAGGCCGCCCACACCGACCCCGCCGAGCGCGACGCGCGGATGGCCGTCGTGGAGAGCCGTGGCCGCCAACTGGCCGACATGGGTTGGCACTACCCAGCGCACAGCTGATCGCTGATCCGAAGACAGCAGCAGCCCCACCGAGGATCATCTCGGCGGGGCTGCTCAAATCGACTCCCGGCCTGGGGATACCCGCTGGGCAATCAGGGCGGCACTAGCTCCGACAGTCCGGTGCTTCCTTGTGGCGGTCAGTCCACGAGGTCCGACCAGATGTTGAGGTTCCCGTCATCCACGACGAATTCGTTGTAACCGAACCTCTCGCCGAGCTTGTTGAACCGTTCCCACCGGGCTTCGCTGATGGGCACGAAGTACACCTTCATGGCCCGTAGGAAGAGGCGAAAGCCGAGGTCGGGGTCGATCTCGGTGACTGCTCGGAGCGCCGGCACCACATCCGGGAGGGGCGCTGG
The DNA here is from genome assembly GCF_044547075.1 of Kitasatospora sp. NPDC052896. Taxonomy (NCBI): domain Bacteria; kingdom Bacillati; phylum Actinomycetota; class Actinomycetes; order Kitasatosporales; family Streptomycetaceae; genus Kitasatospora; species Kitasatospora sp. NPDC052896. The sequence goes on along the minus strand of NZ_JBITZU010000001.1, from coordinate 761,083 downwards.
GTAGGTGCTGGTGACAGCCTTTTCGGTCAGGGCAGGTGCGGCCCCCCGGATCTCCTCCAGGATGGCCTCCCGAAGTCCCGTTTCCGGTGCCGGGACCAGCACGGTGGAGACGAAAGTCGGGTCGTCTTGCCGGATTCGGCCGATGCAGACCTCCGCGATCCGGCTCAGCCAGGTGCGGATGTCGAGCCCTTCGCCCGCCGGGTCGAAGTGCGCCCCCGTCGCGGCGAGCCACAGGGAGTTGAGCACCTCGTCCGGCAGTGGTGCTGCCAGCAGCCGCTGGATGTCCCTCAGTACCTCCTCGGCATAGACCCTTCCGTACCGCTCTGCCAGATCGCCGACAAGGTCGAGGACCGCAGTCTCGCTTCGGGTGACCCACGGCGAGCGGACGTACTTGGTGAGCCCACTGAGTCCGAAGTCCTCATCAAAGTCGTCTCGCGGCTTCATCGTGATCGCTGCCCCTTACTGCGGGTACGACGTGTAGACGACGTACCTGTCGGTGTGACCCTTCACGTACTTCAGCCAGATCAGCACTGTCTTGCCGGTTGGGGTGCCGCCCTTGGGACCACCCTTCGTGAACACTTTGCCGAGCTGGTCTTCGTCTCGCAGCTCCCATTGGATCGGCAAGAGGTCAATCCTAGGATCGAAGGCGCCACGTCGTTGAGCTTGCTGCGTCAGCCAGTTCGCAAGCCTCTTCGCGTTGCCGCCCCGTTTGGCCCATTGCTGGAACGCCTTGTTCACGGCCCGGACAGCGGTGGCCTTATCGGTCCATGCGGTCGCTGTTCCGAGCTTATCCGCCCTTGTCTGCGCATCGTCGTCGCTGAGGACGTGATCTGTGAGGGTGTGGGCACCGCTCACGCCCTCGTCAGCCAGCAGGTCGAGGCAGTTGTGGACCAGCAGGTCCTGTGGGCGGGCACCGGCGGTGCGCACGTAGAAGGTGTGCAGGCCGTCGACGGTTAGGTCGTAGACCTGCTGCGGCGCGAGACTGTCGCGGCTGCGGAGGCCGCTGATGGAGTGCGGAGATCCGTCCGCTGCGCGCAGCAGATCACCGGCGTGCAGGTCCGAGACGTAGGTCCAGCCGCGCTGCGCCACGTACACCCGGTGCCCAGCGGTGCTGGTCAGTTGGCCGCCATCGGTGAGAGTGATGTCCACCAGACGTTCGGTGCTGTGGGCGAACGCGGCGGTGACCGGTTCGGCCTGTGAGGCGCCGGTCTGCGGGTCTGTCGCCAGTACCTGGTCGCCTGTGCGGATGGCGCCGATCGCCTTGTACGTGCCATCGGCGAGCAGGACCTGGGTATCGCTCGGGAAGCTGTTCACGCTGCAGCTGGCGAAGGCCTGCTCCGCCGCGGTCAGTTCCTCTTCAAGTGCCTCACGTGTCGGACCTTGCAAGTCGGCGATCTTGACGGCGGCGAGGGCCTTCTCCAGGTCGACGCCGGTGGTAACGGCCTTGTCGACGTCGAGGGCCATTTCGGCGGCCTTGGCGACTTGGCCCTGGGGAAGGAAGCTCAGGCCGGTGACGCAGCTGGGTGAGGTGCCGTTGCTGCGGCTGCACTCATCGCTGTCCTTCTGGAGGCTCTGCGCCACACTTTCGATGACGGCCTTGCTGAGCTGCCACACGATCTGCACGGCGGTGAATCGCTGGGTGAACTTCCGGTCCACCTCGCTGGTCTGGCTGCCGAGCCAGAGGATGTCGTAGGACGCGGCGGGTCCCGGAATGTCGGAGCTCTGGGTCGGCTCGGGCAACTGCATGTAGAAGTCGACCTTCACGCTGAAACGGAGGGTGAAGGTGACATCGCAGAAGCTGGTGAGGGTCGTGAGCTTGCACTCGTTGTCGGGTGTGGGATCGCCGATCGGGGTGACCTGCTGCTGGGTGAACACCCCGGGCAGGCCGGTGGCACCGCCTGTGTTGGCGGCGGCCTGCTGAGCCAGTGCCTCCTTCTCTGCTTCGGTACGGGCGGCGGCTTCCTGGTCGGCGGCGGCGAGCTTCTCCGCGTTGACGGCGGACTGCTGAGCCGCGGCGGCCTGGGCCTCGGCGTCCTTGGCTGCCGCAGCCGCCGCGGTGGCGTCCTTGTCAGCCTGGGCGGCGACCTCACGGGCAGTGGCAGCAGCGGCCTGCGCGCTGCCGGCGGCGGCCCACGCCTTGCCGGCGTCGTCGGTGGCGGCGACGGCCGAGTTGTGGGCGTCGGTGGCGTCACCGGCCGCGCCCTGGGCCGCTGCTTGGGAGGCGGCTGCATCGGCTGCTGCCTGAGTGTCGTACTGAATGGCCCGCGCCTGGGAGGCCTGGGCGTCCGCCGCCGCTTGTGCGGCGTGGGCGGCGGAGGCCAGGGCGTCCTTGGCGGAGGCCTGGGCCTGGGCGGCCGAGGCGGCGGCATTGGCCGCGGCCAGATCGGCGGCCTGGGCGTCGCCGGTGGCGGCGTTGGCGAGCGAGGCGGCCTGGTCCGCAGCCTGCTGCGCCTGCTGGGCCTTGGCCTGTGCCACGGCCTGTTGCTGGTCGGCGATGGTCTTGGACGCTTGCCCGGTCAGCACCGCCAAACCTGCTGAGGAGTCACTGTCCTGGTACGGCGCGCCGAGCTGGATGGCGTCATTGGCCGGGGCGGCGACCTGCTGGGCCGCCGACGAGGCTGCCGTGGCCGCCTGCGCGGTGGAGTGGGCATACCCGGCCGCCGTTGCTGCCGTAGTCTGCGCCTGACCAGCCTGCGCCCAGGCCTGGATGGCGTTCTGTCGCGCGGTGTCGGCCTGGGCCTGGGCGGTCGCGGCATCCTTCTGGGCGGTCGCCGCGTCGGTGGACGCCCGGTCGGAGGCGGCCATGGCATCGGCTGCCGCAGACTCGTCAGCGCGTACCGCCGCGTCAGCGGTGGCCTTGGCGGCCTGGGCATCGCTCGCGGCGGACTGCGCCTGGGCAGCGGCCCCCTGTGCGCGGGTCGCCTCCGCGTCCGCGGTCTGGGCCGCCGCCGTGGCGTCCTTGGCCGCTGCGGAAGCCTGGTCGGCCGCGGTGCCGGCGTCGGAGGCGTCCTTGTCCGCGGCGCCGGCCGCGTCCTTGGCGGCCTGGGCGTCCGTGCCTGTGGCCTGGGCGGCTGCGTAGGCGTCCGCGCTGTCGGCCTTGGCCTGCAGCACGTTGTGTTGCTGCTCGGCGTCCCAGGCCTTGCCGCGGGCCTGCTGCGCGGCTTGGTCGGCCTGCTGGGCGGCGTCCTTCTTCTGTGCTGCGGCTGTTCCGGCGGTCGAGGCCGCCGACGCGGCAGCAGTGGCCGCGGCGTCCTTCTGCTGGGCGGTGGCCCGGTCGCCGGCGGCCTTCGTCTGCGCGGCGGCGGCCTTGTTCTTCGCATCCGCCGCAGTGGCCTGGGCAGCTTCGGCCGCCTGGCGCTTGGTATGGGCGGTGTCGGCGGCCTGCTTGGCCGTCTGTTCGGCGCCTTGGGCGGTGACCAGGTCGGCCTGGGCCGTCTGGTTGGCCTGTTCGGCGTTCCTCGCCTGGAGCGCCGCGCCGTCGGCAGCGGCCTTCGCCTGGTCCGCGGCGGCCTGCGCCGCGGTGCTGCGGAAGGCGGCCTGCGCCGCATGGGTCTGGGTCTGAGCGAGGGCTTGCAGGGTCTGGCTGTCCGAGCCCGAGGCGGTGGTGGCGTCGTACGCGGTCTCGGCGGCCTTCGAGACGGCGGTCAGCGCCGCGGCGGAGGCCAGGGTGGCCTGGGCCTCCTGCTGGCCGGCCAGTAGACCGCGACCGCGCGGTTGACCTGCGGCGTCCGCGATCGCCCATGCCTGCTGCTGCGCGGTGGTGGTGTCCTGCGCCGCCTGCTGGGCGATGGCCGCCTGCTGCTGGGTGACCTGCCACTGAGCCTTCGCCGTCTGCTGCGCCGCGGCGAGCGCGTTATTCACCGCGTCGAAGTCCGACTGCTTGGGGTAGGAGGGGTTGTCCGTGCCGGTACCCGTCCCCGTGTTGTCCTGCTGCGCGTCGAACTGCTGCGCGCCGGTGCCGTTGCAGTCCCACATCTGCGAGGCCTGGCCCCAGTTGGGAGTGTGCAGGTCCAGGCAGAGCTGCGAGCCGACGTTGTACAGGCGGGTGAGGCCGTTGGTGGTGTCGAACTGCCACTGCTGGGAGGCGGAACCGTTGCAGTCCCAGACCTGCACGCGGGTGCCGTCGTGCTGCGGGCCCTGGGTGCCGTCCACGTCCAGGCACAGGTTCGTCTCCCCGTTGACCAGCGCGCCTGTCGGGGACGGCCGCCACTGCTGGGCCGCAGTGCTGTTGCATCCCCAGGCCTGGACGGTCGTACCGTCGTGCGGCTGGCCGTTATTGCCGTCCACGTCCAGGCAGTTGCCCGAAGCGGTGTGCAGGTGGAAGACGACCGGACCATTGCCCGCAGCACCCTTGCCACCCGGCAGCCAGTACGCCTGCCACCTGCCGAGGTGGTCGGCCAGCCACGACTGTGCCATGGCTTCGCCCAGTGCCTGCGAACCGGCCTGCAGGGCGGCGGTCGCCTTCGCGCTGGAGGCGAGGATCGCGTCTCGCTGGGTCTGTTGGGAGGCGATCTCGGTCTGCCACTCGGCAGATGCCGTCTGAACCTCCTGGCTGAGGACCTTGTTCGGGTCGACGTGGTCCGGGTTCGTGCTGTCACAGGACGCGAAGCGGGCTTTGAGGTCCTCCACCCCCACGCGGAAGGCGGCCGTGCCCGGTTGCGGCGCACTTCGCGGGAATCCGCCGTTCTCCAGGAAGATGCGGGTGTCGTCCGCCGAGAGTCCGGAGGAAGCCGCCAGCGACTGCCAGGCGTTGTACTCGTTGGCGTCGCGTAGGTAGTTCGGGTCGTGGGTGGGGTCCGGATACTGGGGATAGAGCGCGGCGCCCTGGCTCTTGACCGCCTTCGACGACGCGTCGTCGGCCTGCGGGGTGTGGTCCTGGTAGAGGCCACCTTCCGTGGTCCACATGCGCTTGCCCAACCAGGGGCCCAGACCCGTCTGGTCGAAGAAGTCCCCGTGTGGGTCCCCTGAGAACCCAGGTGCCCAGCGGAAGTCGTTCTGCGACGCGAAGCCTTCCGGTGCCGGGAGGTTGGCCAGCGGTGCCTCCCAGGTGAAGTGGCGCTGGTTCAGCTCGTCGGACTTCGCCGACACGGCCTTACTGTCGGCCGTGAACGCGTCGTGCAGTGGAGTGCTGTGAAAGCGGGTGTCGGTGTCCGCGGCGGCGTGCAGCTGGTCCGCGGTGCCGTCCAGCGCGGTCGCGGCGACCTGCTTCATCGCCGGGCCGCCCTGGCGCAGCACGGACGACATCAGGCACTGGTCCTGACGCAGCTGCGCCGCGGCCGCCGGGTCGAACCCGCCACCGGGGCCGGCCGGGGAGGGAACGTTGGCCAGCGCAGGAAGGGCTGATGCCCGGAGCGCGGTGGCGGTGAGCAGAGCGGTGGTGCCCAGTAGTCGTGACAGAGCGCCCCGTGCCCGGCGGCGGGACGGGGGAGAGTTCGTTTTCAAACGCAGAATCCCTGTTCAGGGCATGCGGGTGCCCCGGAATCACGCGCCCCCCGGACACCTGCACGCTGATACGTCGACCAAGCCGCCGCAATGGCCCCCGTGGGCGGCGGTCGTCTGACCCAAACGCGCCAGGCAGGCAACCAGCCGGCACGAGTTCACAGTATTTACTCAGAAAACACTCAGGTCAACAGGAAATCTGTCGTCAAGTCGACACCTTAAAGCATGATTTGCGGCAAACTAGCAGGCCTCGCCTGCCCGTACGGGGGCCGGCGTCGGGCGGATACCGAGGGAGACGATCGGGGCGAGGAACTACCGTGCCAGGAAAGGAAAGTGCCCGGACATCCCCTGACGGGGACATCCGGGCTGGACTACAAAGAACTGGCTTGGTGACTGTCGCTGTGACGTGAGGTGGCCCGGTCACTCTCCGGTCCGGTGTCGGCCCGGAGGAACTGCTCTTCCTCAGGTCTACGATCGTCCAGCCAGCCGCAGTACGACCTGCGGGACAAGGCGTCAGGGAGCGCGACCATCCCGGTGTGCCGTGGAGTTGGCCCGGGAGATCTTGAGCTGGCGGGTCTCACCGGAGAGCGTGAACCCCAGGGACAGTGGTCCGACGGATTCCAGCAGCCTGATCACGTTCTCCACCGCTTGCGGGCCGGTCAGGAACAGCTGATAGGCGAGCATCGTGAAGTCGTCCAGCGGCAGGTGCCTCACGGACGCCCACAGCGCGTCCATGGAGACGGACAGTCGGCCGAACACGGTCGGCGGTGTCACGCCCTCGATCTCCACGACCACGGGGATGTCGACCACCCCGCGCGCTTCCTCCGCTGGCTGGTTCGCACTCACGATCCGATCCCACCTTCCGAGGCCACCAGGGCCCAGACGACCTTGCCGACCCCCAGGCGCGGGCCGAAGCCCCACCCCGAGGCGACTTCTCGTACGAGGCACAGCCCCCGACCGGACTCGTCCTCGCCCATCGGGGTTCGGACCTTCGGGGGGTGATCGCTGGCGTCGTGCACCTCGATCCGGAGAACCCCCGAGGTGAGTTCGAACCGGACCTGGATCAGGCGATCGCGCGGGACCCGCGCATGCTGGACGGCATTGCTGACCAGCTCCGAGACGACCAGCAGCCCGGTTTCCAGGCAGCGCCCGCCGCCCTCATCGGTGCCGAGGAACCCGCGCAGCAGCTTTCGAGCCGCCCCCACCGATGCCGGACGATGCGGCAGCCAGGACGCTGCGGAGCGCGTGCTCGCCGCTTCCCGCGGTCGGATATCCGTCATCGGGCCACCTCCGTTCGGGACGGCGCGTGTGTGGTGAAGCGGATCTCGGCACGGTCACCTGGGAGGGCCAGGAGCGCGGCCTCCACCACATGTCCGGCGCGGTCAGTGGAGACGCGCTGAATCGCCAGCAGGGATGTCCGGGCGGTGACGTGAAGGAGCTCCATCTCCTTCCAGGTCGGGAACCGCGTGGTGACGTGTTCGACGACGTCCGTGATCTCGGTGCCGGTGGCGATGAGTTGATCCCGGATGTCCTCCCCCCCACGGCGAGTTGGCCGTTTCGGGCAGCTCGATGGTAGTAACGCCCAGCACGTACACGCGGGCCAGGCTGTGCGGAAGGCCGGCTTGTTCGCTGAGATAAACGAACTCGGTCAGCGGCGTGCGTTCCGGGACCCGCAGCAGCGAGGTGAGTTCGCCCAGTGCGCCCACCTCGTTGGTGGTGACCTCGATGGAGAGCGCGGGATAGGTGATCGTTGCCGGTGCCGTTCCCACACTGCGGGCGTAGGTGATGCGCCGGAGCGTCTGGCGGATGAAGTTGCCCCGCCCGTGGATCTTCTCGACCAGGCCTTCGTCCTGCAGGACCTCCAAGGCCCGGCGCAGAGTCGGCTTCCCGACTCGGTACTCGGCGGCGAGGTCCTGCTCCGACGGCAGTTGCGAGCCGGCCGGGATGCGTTCCGTGGCGATGCGCTGCCGGATGGCGTCTGCCACCTGCAGATAGCGAACGGTCATGCTCTTCTCACTCCTCCCCGACGGTCTCGGAGGCGGGCAGTTGCGTGAGGGGCCGGACTCGGCGGGAACTCCCGTCGGCCAGCGGCCTGTTCAGACCAGTTGCACGGCGGATAGTGTTGAACACGCTGATCAGCTCCCATACAGCTGATGGCAGTGCCCCCCGTCGGTGACCGCATCGCCTGTCGCGGGGGCATCTTTGCGGACGGCGGCCCACAGGATCTGGCCGCACCAGGCGGTGCTGACGTGCCCGAACCGGTCGGCCAACTCCAACAGCGCCAAGGCATCTCTCCACGACTCGATCGGCGTCGAGCCCGGCACCTCCGTTTCCACGCAGATGTGGTCGCCGTGGTCCCTCGCTCGAGGGCTGAACCCCATGGCTGAGAGTCCATCAGCGATGCGACCAGCCCGTGCTTCAGGTGAGGTCACACGACACCCCTCTGTCGCCACAGGATCACTCAGGGCGAAGCTAGTTAACTAGATTAGACCTGGTGGACTAGATTTTCCACATGCGCGAGCAACCTCCCTACCTCCGCATCGTCGATGCACTTCAGCAGCGCATCGCGAGCGGCCAATGGGCACCCGGTGACCGTCTCCCGTCCCGCTCTCACCTCGCACAGGAGTTCAGCGTCGGCGACAACGTGGTGCGCCGGGCACAGGAACTGTTGATCTCTCAGGGCATCCTCGAAGGTCGCGCTGGCTCGGGTACCTACGTCGCCGAGCCGCGGCAGCGCCTGCGCCTGGTCCGTTCACAGGCGCGCGAAGAGCGCGGAGCGTCGCCGTTCCAGGCCGACATGGCCGGGCTCGGCAAGCGAGGAAGCTGGGAGAGCCACACCGAGGCCAAGGTTCCCGCCCCCGCGGAGATCGCCACCCGCATTGGCATCGCCGAAGGTGACCTCTGCGTCCGCACCACGTACGAGTACTTCGCCAACGGCAAGCCGGTTCAGCTGTCAACGAGTTGGGAGCCGTACGCGCTGACCGCCGGCACGGTTGTCCTGCTCCCCGAGGGCGGCCCGCATGCTGGCGCGGGCGTGGTCAACCGCATGGCCGAGATCGGCATCACCGTCAGCCATGTCGTGGAGCAGCCCGAGCCGCGCCATGTGACCGACGAGGAGGCCTCCCTCCTCGGCATCCAGCGCGGCTCCCTCGTCACCCACATCCGCCGCACGTACTTCAGCACAGAGGGCCGGCCGGTGGAGACGGCGGATATCGTCGTGCCCGCCTCGCTCTGCGAGCTTGTCTACGAGGTCCCGATCAACTCCTGAGCGGGCTCGTGCCGGACGTAACGCGCCAGCAATTCCTCAAGCAAGAGCAGCGTCGTTCGCAGCATGGCATGGCGTGGCGTGATCCAAAATTCACGAAGATCAGGGCAGTGGCCGCTCAGTTGAACGCGCGAAGTCGGTGATCAGGGCGAGGCACCGATGGACGACAGCCGTCACCCAGGCCGCCCAACCCCAGGCCTCGGAGCACCGCAGTTGACGCACCGGGGTCGAGAGCAGGCCCGGCATCCAGCACCTCCAGTACAGCTGGCGCCGCAGGCACACCAGTGCCCAAGTAGGCATCGCACCCGAGCCTGCCATCCTGTCCGCCGGACCCACTTGCTGGGCCAGGTACAGGGTTCCAGCGCGTGTGCATTTGGGCATGGGTGTGGCCCGGACAGTCAGCTGTCCGGGCCACACCCATAGTCACCTCAGCGCGGAGAACCGCGGTGCACTCGCTCCACCGCCGCACCAGCAATCCCACCGAGCGCGATGGCGGGCACGATCGCCGTCCACGGCTGGCTGGTGGCCGCTCCCGCGCCCACCACCAGGGCGGCCACTACGAGAGCCACGGCCCGGGCGACGGCCGATGCGGGTACCAACGGCAGCGGCTGACCGGTCCTGTAGCGCCGAACCCACTTGACCGCGACCAGGACCACCGCCGCGACCAGAATTGGCGGAACCATCGTGTGCGAGAAACTTTCCATGGCCTCTTCGCCTCTCCCCACCTGCTAGCTGCAGTACCCGCCAGAGTACTCGTACGCCTGGAAGGTCGGGACCTTGACCTCCACGCACTTGTTGTCGTTCTGAGCGTTCCAGGCAACCCGTGAGATGTTGGCAGAGTTCAGAATTCCGTACACGTCGAACGGCGGCGGGGCAGCCGCGAAGGCAACCGCGACGAAAGCGGAGTCAGCCGCGACGTGACCGGTGTCGTGCTTGTTGAAGTACACGGTCCCGCTGATGTAACCCCAGGTCCACTTCGGATCGGCTACCACCGGGTAGGCAGTGTTCTTGTCCGTCTCGACGGTCTGGACAAGCGTGGTGCCGTCCAGGCGGTAGGTGGTGGCCAGGGACTTGCCGGTGGCGTCCTTCGCCCACGGCGCGTCGATGTGACCCAGCACCAGAGAACCGCCGTCGCCGACGCTCTGCACCAAGTCGTAGCCACCCCCGGCGGCTACGAGCCGGACGCCGGCCGGCAGACCCAGGTTGAAGCGCTGCTCGTTGGCGGCACTCGCGTCCTTGAGCGTGACCAGCGCGCGGGCACCACCATCTGTGGTGGCCTGCACCGCGAGGTCAGCGCCCTGCGCGGCATCCGGGTAGACCGTGGTGCCGGTACTCGTGGTGACACCAGCGGTATTGCTGGTGGCCGGCATGGACAGCGTGACAGCAGTGCCGTTCGGCGCGGTCACCGCGATCTTGCCGCCCGCGGTGGAAGGCACCGTGACGACTACGTTCCCGCCGGAGCCTGCGACCTGCGCCTGGGCGCCGTCGGCGCCCGCGGTCGTGTGGGCGATGCCCGTGGTGCCAGTGGCCCGCTGAACCACAGCGGCGACCTGAGCAGCACCACCGTTACTGGCTGGCTGCGCTGCCTGAGCGCTGGCAGCCCCCACCGTTCCGGCCAACGCGAGCATCAGCGACAGCGAACTGACGGTGGTGATGGAGTGGCGTATGCGCATAGATGTATCCCCCTTGCTGCCGTGTTGCCCCTGGGGCCCCGTGCCCCCATGGGGACGACAGTTCCTCGAACATACACGCTTTTTGATCACCGGTGTTCGATTTTCGGTAACCAGCCGTTCACCCAACTCACTGTCAGAGCCGGTACGGCGCCGCAGCCGACGTCGGCGCCGGCTAACAGCAGCCCCTTGGTGCCGGCGGGGGCAAAGGTTTGCGGGACACCTGACCGGCCAGCCTCTATCCTCAGGCCATCAAGATAACTTCATGTCCTGGGAGTCGAGTTGGGGGCCGCCGAGCAACTGGTGACGATCGGTGCCGTGCTGCTGGGGGCGTTGACGTCACACTTCACCAACCACTCGATGGAGCGGATGCGCAAGCAACACGAGCTGCTGACCCGGTGGGACGACAAGAAGCTCCACGCTTACGAGGGCTACATCGACAAGATCAGGTCGAGCGTCTTCCTCGCCGTGCGGCTGTACGAGCGCAGGGAGGGCATCCACCCCAGCAGCAAGAACGAAGAAGACCTGCGCCGGGAGCTGTTGGACGCTGGATGGGAGCGCGGGCCTTCGAGCGGATCATGCTGCTCGGCGGTGACGAGGTTGTAGAAGCGGCCCACCGGCTCAACGTGGTATCGCTCGAAGTCGACTGGCAGGCCAGCGGCAAGGTCCAGGGCACCCTGGACAGGTGGCGCGACCGGAACCGGGCCGTGTTCCGTGCGATCAACGAGTTCCACGAAGCAGCTCGGCCAGACCTCGGCGTGCGGGGGACCGTCACAGGCGAACAGCACCCGGAGCGGGACCTCCTGCTTCCCCCTCCTCGAAGCGAGAGCGGTACGGCTGTGAAGACCAAAGCGACGCCGTCACACTCTGGTCCGGTCCTGCCAGGAGAAGAACAATCGCCCACGTGAGTCCTGCAACGTGTGGCCTACGTGTTGAGACCTTCCCCACGTGTTCAAGGCGCCGCGCATCCGCGCGGCGCGGCCCCGCCCGGCCGCTCGCCGTCGCTCCTGTCTTCGCCCCGCTCCCGGCGGCGGCCGGTGGGCCCGCGGGGGATGAGGCTAGGCAGGACACGGCCAAAACCGCTGCACCGCCCGCGCGGTACCGTGCCGCAGGGAGTACCGGAACCAGGGAGACGGGCCGTGAGCGGCAAGCACAAGGTCGATGACTGGACAGCAGGCAGGCACCTTCGCGGCTTGGCGATGCTTGAGATCCGGGCCATGGCGCGACGACGCAAGCCGTTGACCGGGTGGCCCGACGACGACTTTGTCGCGTGCATCGCGTGGCTCGCCGATCTGTGCCACAACATGCCAGTCGTTCCCTTCCGGACGCGTCGTTGGTGGCACTGGCGCGACCGGCGTCGCCCCATGGAGTGGACCTGGAAGGTTGCCGGGCCAGCTGGCCGGGAGTGGATCCTGACGTCGCTGGAGAAGGACGGAATGAACTGGACCCCGCCGTCAGGGGAGTAGAGGCCGGGCCGTCTGTGGGCCTCCGGCGGACTGGCTGTCCGTGCCGCTACCGCCGCCCGGGTCGGCCGCCGTTGTCGGCTGCGCGAGGGCAACAGGTTGACCTGTACTGCGCCGATCGCGAAAGTCCGGCTGCCGCCGGACCCGGGCCTTGACGGTCCTTTCCGCGCTCCTTCATCACGTGGCTGACCGTCCTGCCCGGCTGACCCTACGGCGGAGAACCGAGCGAAGCGCGCCCGCAGGCGCCGGTCGCTGACCAGGCAGGACGCCGGCCAAAACCGCTCCACCGCCCGCGTGGTCACCTCACAAGCCCGTGCAGACGCAGCGAGATTCGCGTGCCCGCACTGAGGCTGTGTGCAAGGAGGCGACCTCTCCGCGCGGCAGACGGGCGACAGCCGCGAGTACGCGGGCCCGGTCAGCTGGCGTCTGGCCGACTACATCCAGCTCGCTCTGTTCCCCGAGGGTTGCTCGAACGAGCGTACTGAATACGTACTCGCCTGCTTCGGAGCTGTAGCCGTCTGCCCACAGCTCGATCACGGCCCCACTCGGCAGCACGACGTGCCAGAGTGACGGTGGTCCGCTAAGGAGTTCCATGCCGGGACTCTACGGGCTCTTGCCGTCGTGCCCCATCCGTGCCCGACTGAGCAGCGAGCCAAGGGGAAGAGCGGGGACCCACGGCCCAACTGATGGCAGGCAGCCCAGGTGGCATGCGGCCAGGCCAGCCCAGGTGGGCGCCTGCCGTCCTCCGGAGGCGGTTGGCCAGCGGTAATTGCGCGATGGTTGCCACCATCGCGCGGTAGCGTCGTCCAAGAGGTGCACCATGCCGAAGTCCGACCTCAGCGGACACGAAGCCATGTGGACGACCGAGCGCGATAAGTTCGTGTTGTGGAAGCTCAGCAGCGGGGCCTACATGCCGATGCAGAAGGGTGACCCGCCGATGGCTCAGCTGATCTGCGATGAAGAGTTGTCCCACTTGGTTATCACGAAGATGCTCGAAGCCGGGGTGCCCGTAGTTGACTCATGGGCCGACATCGCATCGGCCGCAGATCAGGCCGCCCAGGCCTGAGTGTCTGGGCTTGCTTCACTTTGACGGACACCTGAGATCCGGGGCTTCGGCCCCAGAAGGATGATGTCCATCATGGAGAGCATGGGGAAGAAGAAGCCGCGTCCTCGCCGCTCGTTCACGCCGGAGTTCAAGGCCGAGATCGTCGAGCTGTGTCGGCGCGGGGATCGCTCGGTCGGCCAGGTGGCCAAGGACTTCGAGCTGACCGAGACCGCGGTGCGCGACTGGGTCAGGCTGGCCGAGGTTGATGCGGGTGAACGGGAGGGCCTGACCAGTCGCGAACGCGAGGAGTTGGCCCGGCTGCGGCAGGAGAACCGGCGCCTTCGGGAGGATGTGGACATCCTCCGCCGTGCCACGGCTTTCTTCGCGAAGGAGACCCGGTGACGGTGCACCCGTTCATCGAGGCGGAGAAGCAGGGCGGCCACAACGTCAAGCGCGCTTGTGAACTGCTGCAGGTCTCCCGTGCCGCCTTCTACGCCCGCCGCACCGCCGCCCCGGGACCCCGTGCGGTGCGCGACGCGGACCTGACCGGGAAGATCGCCGAGGTCCACGGGACCTCGCAGGGCAGCTACGGGGCACCGCGCATCCATGCCGCGCTCCAGTAGAACGGCGAGCGGTGCGGACGCCGACGGGTCGCACGGCTCATGCGCCAGGCCGGCCTCCAGGGCCGGCACCGCAGGCGGGCCCGGCGCACCACGGTCGCGGACCCGCACGCCGGCCTGCGGCCGGACCTGGTCCTGCGGGACTTCCAGCCCGATCCGCAGGCCGTGGATACGCGCTGGTGCGGTGACATCACCTACATCCCGACCGCGGAGGGCTGGCTCTACCTGGCCACCGTCATCGACATCGCCTCGCGGCGCGTCGTCGGCTGGGCCACCGCCGACCACCTTCGGACCGAACTCGTCGCCGAGGCAATGCGGGCCGCCTGCCGCAACCGTCGGCCCGACGGCCCGGTGATCTTTCGCTCGGATCGCGGCTGTCAATACACCAGCCGCGAACTCGCAGATCTTGCAGATGAGTTGGATGTCCGGCTGTCGGTCGGTCGGACCGGCCAGTGTTGGGACAACGCGCTCGCCGAGTCCTTCTTCGCAACGTTGAAGCGGGAGCTGTTCGAGGACAGGCCCTTGTCGACCCGGGCAAGCACCCGCACCGCGATCTTCGAGTGGATCGAAGGCTGGTACAACATACGCAGGCTGCACAGCAGTCTCGGCTACCGCAGTCCCGCCGAGTACGAGACCACCCTGGCGGCCTGACCACCACAACCACGGTGTCCGTCAAAGCGGAGCAAGCTCAGTCTAACTGCGCTACAACGGCCCTGCACTTCGGCGGATAACCACAGACGCTCGGGGACTGTCTGTGTAGGTCAGCGGCGCTCGCCCCCGATATCGGGTGCGTCCCTGAGCGGCTTCGGGACGAAGAAGCCACCTGACTCCGTTGTGCCGGCGCGATACGGTTCGGGTATGGGGCACGAGGCAGCGGCAGACGGGCCGTTGAGCGAGACCGAGTGGGAGCAGCTCCGCCAACTGTTGCGGCGGTTCCTGTCGCACGAGCTTGATCAGTGGGAGAACTGGAAGGCTGACACGCCGGACGGCATGGCCTACGTACTGCTCACCCGGGCACTGCCGCCCGGGGTGCTGCCAGAGCACTTCCGGCCGATCTGAGCGTGCCATATCCGTGCCAGATCGAGTGGTGCGTGACGAACCCACGGCGCCTACGAGGCAAGCGTCCAGTAGCCGCGCCACGTCGCAGACGCCCAGGCCAGACGGGTCGTCAGATAGCAATTCTTGTAAAGCAGGGGTAGAGCGCGGGCGTCCCCCAGTGGTCAACGTAGGTCTGCAGGGCAGCCGTGAGGTGGGCCGGGGCCAGCTCGGGGCCGGGGTGACTAGCTGGGGCTCGGTTCTGACCGTTTCCTGAGGTCAGGGCCGCTTTGAGTGCGTGGGCGGCTTCGTTCTTGAAAACTGTCGTGCGGTGACCCCGTACCGTGGGTTCGAATCCCACGCTCTCCGCCAGAGAACGGCCCCTGACCAGCTAGAACGGTCAGGGGCCGCCTGCTTTTCCGGGCTCGGCCGTGATCCGCCACTGACCGTTGTTGACCGGGGTTGTCCGTCTCTTCTGGCACGGATCTGGCACGGTTGAGCGGAAATCTCAGACCGGCAGCTCCCAGCCGGCGTCGCAACGGGCTGTGGACGCGCTCCGCCGAATGTGGCGAGGGTTCGTCCCGCTCAGCCTTTCCAGGAATCGAGGGAGACGCTGGGCCTAGTGCTCAGGTAGCCGTGCAACGCCATGGGTGTCGCCAAGGTCGGCATAGGTGAGGGCGTGGGCCCGCTTGTACCTCCCGGATCCCAGCGGATCAGCGCGGCCCTGTGCTGCCGCTGGGTGCCTGCGTGGTCGCCGAGATCGGTGAGGGAACGGGCGGTGCGGCTGACGACGGTGCCGGCCGCTGGGGCCGGGCAGACGGGCACCGTGGGACGCAGCCCCCTTCCCTGTGCCCTGAAGTTCGGGGAGGGGGCTGCTGTTCCGGCATTGTCGGGGTGGGCACCTGGGGGAGCTTCGTGGGCTGACGCCTGCGGTGGCCAGCGAACAGCGCGAAGCCGGAGGCTGGGCGCGTGATCAGTTCGCGCTCTGCGCCACCGATCTGCGGCGTAGCGCGATAGCACCGAGGGTGACTCCGCCCAGGAGCAGGGCCGTGCCGTTGGCCAGGTCGATCCCGGAGGCGCTGAAACCGCTCGCGACCGTGTGGGTGTCGGCGGGTGATTGCGCGACATCCCCCGGGTCCTTCACGTGGTCGCTCTTCCCGCCACTTCGGGTGAAGGCGCCGTCGAGCCCGTGACCCGTACCCGGTGAGGAGGGCGTGCGTGCGGCCATGCCACCACCGCCCGTGTGGACGCCGCCGTGCGGATGTCTCCACTCACCTCCGCCGACGTGATCGGAGGATGGCCTTGCCGCACTCGTCTCATGCCCCCCGTGAGGACCCTGCGGCGACTTCGAGCCATGTGCCGCAGTGTGATCGGGTACTCCCTGCTGTTGCTTCTCGACGTTGATCTCAACCTGGACATGTGCGTCCTGTACCGGCTTCACCACCACCTGCTGACCTGCGTTGGTCTGACCCTGGCCGCTTCCGGGCTCGCTGGCGTGGCTACCCGGGGGGCCGTCGTGGTGCCACACAAAGTGGTAACTGTGTTGCCACTCATCCGGCTGGCCGCCGTGATCGTCGTGGTGGGGTCCACTCGGCATTCCGATGTGGTCACGCTCATCCGGCTGGCCGCCGTGATCGTCGTGGTGGGGTTCGCTCGGCATTCCGATGTGGTCACGCTCGTCGAGTTGGCCGCCGTGGTCGTCGTGGTGGGGTTCGCTCGGCATTCCGATGTGGTCACGCTCGTCGAGCTGGCCGCCGTGGTCACTGGCCCCGGGCCCGTCGCTGGCACCATTCGCCGGGGCCTTCGACTCGGGCGCTGTGGGCCGCTCCGGCTGTCCGCCAGGGCCCACCGCTCCCGCAGTTGACTCCGGGGCAGCTGTGGCGCCGCTACCCGGCATGTTCGGGCTGGCGGCCACCGAATCTGTCTTCGCGAGCGAGCCCGCGTCCGGAGCCCCGGCCGTCTGGCCGCCCGCACCGATCTCGGGAACCGATGTGTCCCGGGCACCGGCTTGCAGCGGTGAAGTGTCGCCGGATACCTCACGGCGGTCGTCCGGCCGCTGTGCGGGACGGGGAAGCCGGCTCGGGTGGGAGCTGTACTGGTCGGCCGAGACCACGTCGCCCTGGGCTTCCGCGTCCGGCACGGCGGCCTGTGGGAAGCCGTCGAGCCAGGAACCGCCCAGGCCCTCCACAGTATTGGTTGTTGCGCCCAGTTCGGGCGCGGGTGCGGCTTGAGCCGTATTCGCAGCGCCTGCGGCCAGAGCGAAAGACGCCAGTCCGGACACAGCCAGACCAGTGATGCGAGATCGCATACTTACTCCCATGATTGTTGGGAAGCCTGATTACCTGCCTATCTGTCCCATGGGCTCATCGTGAATAAGCGGGCCCGAAAGTTGACCGCTTCGAGTGAATCGGATACACCTGATTGCCTTGCCGGGCCCCGATGGCCTGAAGTGGCTGCAGAGTGTCCTCTGGCCCCGCACGGCTTCGCAACAGGTGCTGTCCAAGGTGTCGGAACCGCGACCCTCTGGACTGACGTGCAGTCATGAGCGCGGGTGTCGGGGCGCATTGGGGAACCAGGGTGGGCGGCCCGGTTTGCTCCTGGGCCTGAACTGGGGAATTTCGGCGAGCTTTTAACTGCCTCGTCGTCGATGTCGAGCGGTACCGGTGCATTCTCGGATGGGCTGTTCCGGTCATAAATACCTTCAGTCGTATTAGGGAGGATGGCGCCCAGGGAATGTTAGGGCGGGTCGGATCCCGGCCTCTCTGGAGTCAGATGAAGGAGCATCACTTTGAGACAGACCAGGCGTTTCACAGCGATCCTGACGGCCGCTCTGGCCATGTCCGCCTGCGGCATCGGCAGCGCCGCCGCGGCGACGGACCACCACCACAAGGCGCACGCGTCCTCCCACCGCGACTACACGGAGTACGTGGAGGACTACTCCTCGAGTGATGGTCGCTACGGCGGGCACAACCACGGCGGCGGCTCGGAAGGGGACGGCACCGTCTCGATCGGCTACGAGGTGCGGACCGCTATGACGGGCGTTCCCCTCGTCGGCTCGTTCGCGGCCGTCGCACAGTGCTCGCCAGGCAAGCGGGTCCTCGGCGGGGGCTACACGACCAACGGCGTCACCGTCGCCCTCCCGCTCACCGCGGAGGGCCCCACCCCGCTTTATGACGGTTGGTACGTGAGCGGCGTGGCCGTGTCCGCAGGCGGCACTGTCACGGTCTACGCGATCTGCGCCTCAGTGTGATCCGCCCGCGAGGGTGAGCCCTGACCGCCCGGTCGGGCCGGCCGGCGACTGGTAACTCGTCGAGCCGGCCCACCGCGGCGCCAAGCGTGCAGCTCCCCCCGGGTGAATTTCAGCGACGCGGATCGCCACGGGCAGAGGACCGCCGTGGTCGGTGTGCGGAATGGCCTCGGCCAGGCTGCCGCGGGTGCGTCCGGCCGCGTGCAGCGCGTCGATGACCAGGTCGGCGCGCATGTGGTCGGCCGGGGCCCCAGACCTGGCCGGTGCTGATGCCGTAGGGCCGCACGGATGCGCTCAACTGGTCGGGGGCCCAGGCGTCGTAGACCTCCGGCCGTAGCTCCGTCAGCCGGGCGACGACGGTCTCCGACCACACCTTGGCCTCGGTGGCCGGGGCGACCGCGAGGATGTCGGCGAGCAGGTCGTAGGACGGGCCCGGCTGCGCGTCGTTGTCCTTGCCGGCGGCGTGGCCGGTGAGCAGCCCGGCCTTCTCCCGCACTGCGCGGGCTCGGGTGGCGATGGTCTCGGCCGTGGGTGCGTCGATGTTCACCGCCCGTACGATCCGGGCGTCCGCACCCTCGCCGACGAAGTGGGCGATGCCCTTGTCGGCCCACGCGAAGGTCGTTGCGCGGATGCCGTTCTGTAGGAGCTGGTGCCGAGCACCATGTCGTTCTCCAGCTGGCCCATGACCTTCAGGCACAGCCGGACGGAGGCGTTGGCGCTGATCCCGGTCGGGAGCGACTTGGCGTCCGGGCGCTGGGTGGCCAGGAGGATCACGATGCCGGTCGCCGGGCCGCGCTTGACCAGGTCAGTGCAGATCTCCTCCAACTCCCGCCCGTACACCGGGTGTTCGAACCATTTCTGGCACTCGTCCACCGCCGATGACGATCGGGTGCAGCCGCAGGGACTTCTTGTCGGCGAGTTCGTTGGTGACCTTCGACTCGGGGCAGATGTCCCGGGGCCGGGGCAGCGAGCGGATCACCTTCGCCCCGCTCCGGCGGCGGCCGGCTCGCCCCGCCGCACGACGAAGAACAGACCACACGAGCGACCGGGCAGACGGCGAGCGCCAGGGCCATGTGATGTGGGTCATGGGAACTGGTTTGAGTCGTCGCACCAGATAGTGGGCGTGGACTATTCAGATCCAGACATGCGAACTCGGGTGCGGGCCGGTGACCGGGACGCGTTCGGGCAGCTCTTCGACGGGTACGCGCACGCGGTGTACAACCATGCGTACCGGCTCACCGGGGACTGGTCGACAGCGGAGGACGTGATGTCGCTGACGTTCCTGGAAGCATGGCGTCAGCACGGTCGCGTCAACGCCGAGGGCGGGTCACTGCGGCCCTGGCTGCTGGGCATCGCCACCAACCTGGTCAGCAACCAGCGCCGGGCCGCCCGGCGACACCGGCACGTGATGGCCCAACTGCCGCCCGTGCCCGAGGGCGTCCCCGACTTCGCGGAGGAGGCGGCCGGGCGGATCGACGACGCGGCGCGGATCGCCGCCCTGCAGGACGCGTTGGCGCGGCTGCGGCGCCCGGACCGCGAGGTGCTGGCCCTGTGCGTGTGGGCCGGCCTGGACTACCAGGAGGCCGCCGAGGCCCTCGGCGTACCGGTGGGCACCGTCCGCTCACGGCTCTCACGCGCCCGGGCCAAGCTGCACCGCCTCACCGAGGCGGCCGCCCGCCGAGCCCCCCAGAAAAAAGGGGAACTCGGCCGCGCCCCGCACCAGATGAAGAGTGGGCCCGCGACCGCGGCCCTGTCCCCCAAGGAGGCACACCAGTGAACGCCGACCAGCGGCCGGATCCGGTCGAGCGCGCCGAACCGCTCGGGCAACTGCCCCTGCCGGCCGAGCGCGACCTCCCGCCAGGACGCCATGCCCTACATCGGGAGCGCCTGATGCGCCGGATCGACCTCGACACCCCCGCCACCTCGCCCACCAGGCCGCGCTTCCAGCGGCGGCTGGCCTTCACGCTCGCTGGCGCCCTCGCCGCGGGCGCGGCCGTGGTGGGCGTGACACTGCACGATCGGGCGAACAGCGGGCCGCTGAGCTCCGCCGAGCTCTCCAGCTGGACCAGCAACCCCACCCCCGTGGACACCTCGACGGGCCCGGGCGCCACCACCCTGAAGTGGTGCTTGAACGGGATGCCGGACGCCGGCGGGCCCGTCACGATCACCAACGCGGACCTCCGCGGCAAGGTCACCTCCATGGTGGTCGCCCGCGGCGGCACCGTCATGCTCTGCTACGTCGCCTCGAAGAACAGCGGTCTGTCGATGTCGATCGGTGCTGTGAAGCCCGTCGCGCACGATGTGATCACCTACGACACGGGTGGCTCCCACGGCAGCGGCTCGGCCACGTTCAACTACGCCGAGGGTCTCGTCGGGGCCGACGTCAAGGCGGTCACCATGAAGGACGCCGGGCGAACCTTCGAGGTCACCCTGGACAACGGCCGCTGGATCGCCTGGTGGCCCGGCTCTGACCACGACAACGGTGGCGTGCCCGACTCGGTGACCCTCACCCTCGCCGACGGCACCACCCGCACCGTGACCGGGGACTCGCTGTTCCCCAGGTAGGCCAGGGTGGCCAGTGGCTCCATCGCGCGAGGCCGAGCACCGTGCCCGGCTGACTCGCTCGGCGTAGTTCCCCGGCGGTGTCTGGGGACGTCGTGGACGCAGTTGCGCCCTCGGAGCGCAAGTTGTCGGCGGTGGCGTGTCGATTCGTGATCGTGGCGTCGGCGCGGGCGTCTGCGGCGACGATGTCAGTGCGGCCTCACCTCGCGTGCTGCTGGAGGAAGTCGGTGACGTCCGGGTTGAGTCGCAGCATGCCGAGCCATGGGGCTCCGCCCCAAACCCCGGCCCTCCTCGGAGGGGGCCGGGGCCTGCGCACGGGTGCGGCTCCGCCGTGGTGATCGTGCTCGGGCCGCGGGTGGTCCCCTCCTCGACCGGACACCCAAGGGCGTACCCGGAACCTCCGGGGGCCGCGAAGCTGCCCGATTGTAGATGACGAGCAGTCAGCAGGAAAATGGGTACGCTCCGGGCGCTGGACCCGCTGGACCGGAGGGCTACTGCTCACAGCGCCTGCACGGGGTGCCTTGGGTCGATCCCGGCAAGCAGGCCGGTGATTGCCAGGGGCGGCTGCTCGCTGCTGAGCGGGCGAGGGGAGGGGTGTTCCCACTTCGTGACTGATGGCGCATCGACAACGAGTAGGGGCTCGGACACGCCACCCCACCCCACCGCGATGCCGGCGGACGGACCCCACCCGACGGCGACGCTCCGTCGTGCTGTGGGGGTGAGTCACGTGGTGCCCCGCCGCGGGTTCCCGCGACGGCTCGTGCCGGTGGGGGCGGGGGACGGCCTTCAGGCCGAGGTGGGCGGAACCTCGGTGCCGTGTTCGGCGAGCAGGCGGTAGCGTCCGTTCTCCCGGCGGACGGTGCCGGCGGTGGGCCGCGGGAAGTGGGTGCCCAGGAGCAGGGCGTCGGTGTCGGCGAGGTCGTCGAGCAGGTGGCTCCGGGTGCGGAGCGCCTGGGCGGGGTCGATGTCGACGCAGCTGGTCACGTGGGGATGGGACAGCTGCACGGGGTGGTGGATGCTGTCGCCGGTGATCAGCGCCCGGCGTTCGCTGCCGCGCAGTTCCACGGCGACCTGCCCCGGGGTGTGGCCCGGTGCCGGGACCAGAAGGATGCCCGGGGCCACTTCGCGCCCGTGCTCGGGCACGTCGACGAGGTCGTACTGTCCGTTGTCGCGAACGGGGTGGACGGAGTCGCGGAACATCTGGCTGCGGGCCTCGTCCAACTCGGTGGCGGCCCAGTGGTCCCATTCGGTGCGGCTGGTGAGGTAGCGGGCGTTGGGGAACGTCGGAGCCCACTCGTCGTCGACGAGGCGGGTGTTCCAGCCGACGTGGTCGGTGTGCAGGTGGGTGGTGATCACCAGGTCCACGGACTCGGGCGGGAAGCCCGCCGCCGTCAGGCGCTCCAGGAAGTCGGTGTCGAGACCGTGCCAGGCCGGGTTGGCGCGGGTCTTGGCGTTGCCGATGCCGGTGTCGACGACGATCCGCAGGCCGCCCGCCTCCACCGCGAAGCTGTGGCTCGCCAGGCGGGGCACGTCGGCGTCGGCGAAGTCGGGGCGCAGCCAGGACGCTTCGTCCAGCACCTCCTTGGTGGCCTGGGGCAGCAGCCATGGCCCGGTCTGCGGTGGCAGTTCGATCTCGTCGACGCGGCGTACGGCGATGTCGCCGAGGTTCCATGCCGGAGTGGCGATGGCGGGTGCGGTCTGGCGGGGCGTGCCGGTGTTCATCGGTGGGTCCTTTCCGAAGGGGGTGCGGGCGGGGGTGGCGTCAGGCGGTGGCGGGTCGCCGCGTGGTGCGGGCGAGCCTGGTCAGGCCGATCAGGGTCAGCAGGACCACCGTCACGGCGTACAGCGACACGGCGGTCTGGAGGCCGTACAGATTGGTCAGCAGGCCGGCGAGGACCGCGGGGACGCTCATGGCGAGGTAGCTGAGCACGTAGTACGCGGCGAGCGTTCCGGCGCGTTCGCCGGGTGCGGCCGGGGGCAGCAGCAGGCGCAGGGCGCCCTGGCCGACGGCTCCGAAGCCCGCGCCCGCCAGGGCGGTGCCGGCGAACAGGGCGAGGAGGCTGTGCAGGTGCGGTCCGCTCAGGGTCAGCAGGGCCCCCGGGATCAGGGCCGCGGTGCCCGCGAGGCTCACGGTGCGGGCGGCCAGCGGCCGTGCGGCGTGGACGGCCAGGCCGGCCGTGGCGGTCAGGGTGAAGAAGACCAGGCCGCCGGTGGCCCGTGCGGCGTGCGGGGCGATGAGCCGGGCGAGTGAGGGGCCGAGGGAGGAGTAGAAGCCGCCCAGCGCCCAGGCGGCGATGATGCCGGGCGCGACGAGCGTCATGGCCGGGCGGGAGGCGGGCGCGATGCTGACGCCGGGGCGCAGCGAGTGCCATGCGCCGGGGTGGGGGTGCGCGGTCTCGGTGGTGAGGAGGACCGCGGCGGTCTGTACGGCGAACAGCACGAGCAGCAGGAGGTAGACGGTGCGGGTGGGGGCGGGGGCGTACTGGGTGAGGGCGGTGGAGACCAGGACGCCGGCCGCCATGCCGGCCACCGGGGTGGTGCTGTTGGCGAGCGTCGCCCGGCCCGGCCGGTCGGGGTCCTCGAAGTCGAGCAGGGCGGCTCCGGCGGCGCTGGTGGCCACGCCGGTGGCCAGGCCCTGCAGGATCCGGGCGGCGATCAGCGTCGGCACTCCCTGGGCGGTGGCGAAGAGGGCCATCGCGGCGGCTTCCGCGAGCAGCGCGCCGACGAGTACGGGGCGTCGGCCCAGGTGGTCCGAGAGCGTTCCCGCGGCGAGCAGTGCCACCAGCAGGGCGAGTGCGTAGGCGCTGAACACGACGGTGACCGTCATGGCCGAGAAGTGCCACGCGGCCTGGTAGAGGGCGTAGAGCGGGGTCGGCGCGCTGGAGGCGGCCAGCAGGCCGACGAGGACGGAGGCGTGGAGGGTGAAGGCGCTGCGGCGGCCCAACACGGGGAGGTGGCGGAGACGGGACGACGGGGCTGTGACGCTGGGCATGAGCACCTCTGAGCCTTAAGGCAAACACTTTGCTTTAAGGAGAGAGTAGCAGTCCCCGGCCCCCGAAACGCAACTTCTTAGCTTTTAGTGCGAGGGATGGTGGGAGTCCGGCCGAGCGCCGCCTCCACGAGGTGGTCGGTGTAAGTCGCGGACAGGTCCGAAGGGCGGAACAGGATGCGGTACATCAGGGGGGAGACGACGACGTCCAGCAGGGTCTCCACGTCGGGCACGGCCTCACCGCGTCCGGCGGCGCGCACGCCGATGTCCTTCAACTGCTCGGCGGCGTAGTCGGAGCAGCGGGCCGCGTTGCCCTGTTCCGGGTCGCCCAGCAGGGCGTCCCGGATGTAGGTACGGCCCGCCGGTGAGGACATCTCCTCGGCGAACTGCTCCGCCCAGGCCGCCAGGTCCGCCCGCAGGCTGCCGTGGTCGGCCGGCGCGGTATCGGGTCGCAGCCGCTCGACGGCCACGTCGGACAGCAGTTCCCGCAGATCTCCCCAGCGCCGGTAGACGGTGGACGGCGTGACCCCCGCGCGGGCGGCGATCAGGGGCACGGTGAGCGCGTCCCGGCCCAGCTCCGCCTCGAGATCTCGGACGGCCTGGTGTACGGACTGCTGGACGCGGGCGCTGCGCCCGCCGGGGCGTGCGGCTGCTCGGGCACTCATGGGTACAGCTTAACGCGAAGAAGTTGCGTCGTGTTGCCTGAGCACCCTCGGCCCGAGGGGGCCGCTGGAGCACCCGGCCCTCGCGGCGGGCCCCCGAAGTGCCGCGACGGTTCGGCACGGATCCCGGGCATCGCGGCGGACCGGACAGCGGCGGCCGGCCGGGCGCCGGTGCCGAAGCCCGGGCCCACCTGATCCCACCGGTCGCCCCGCCGAATCCCAAACCCGTTGGCTGACAAGGCTCTTGGCGCGTCGCACCGAGTCGGCCCGGCACCGTGCGGTCCGAACGGCCTCCCGCGCGTCCGGACGCGGCAGGACGCGGCAGGACGCGGAGCGGGACGTGCCCGGTCCCGTGAGCAGGTGACAGTGCTGGGATTGTCGGTGTTTCCGCGGGCTCTGCGGTGCTGCTGCGGACGGGAGTTGCCGTGGTGCATGCTTGAGGCATCTCCGGTCTCCTTGTCGGGGCCGGAGGCCGGGGCAGCGGACTTCTGCGCAGTCGGCCGTTGCCCCGGGCGCGGTCCTGAGCGCTCGACGCGGCCACCCGGGAGGGGTTCCGCGTTGGTCCGAACTCCGAAGCATCGCGGTCTGACAGGAACTCTGACGGACACTCAAGTGGCGCGGTCGAAGGCCCGCGAGCCCTGGTGCACGGTGCCGCGGTGTCCGGTGCCCGGCCGCAGGTGGGTCTTCGGGGCGGTGAGCCGCAGGTGGGCGCCCAGGGCCACGCCGAGCTGGAACCGGTTGTCCACGCCGAGCCGGTCCATCAGCGAGCGCAGGATGTTGGTCACGGTCCGCGGGCTGATGCCCAGCCGGTGGGCCGCGCTGGAGTCCGTGTGGCCGGCCATCAGCAGCGAGATGAGCTTGCGCTGCCGCTCGTCGAGGGTGACCGAGCAGGGAGCGCCGGCCGGGGCGTCCGGCTCAGCCGCCGACGCCCCCTGCGGCGTCCCGCCCACCGCTCCACCGCCGTGCCTCGGGGGCGGGCGTCTGGTGCTCGAAGCGTCCATCGTGGTCTCCCTCTGCTCTGTGTGGTGGACGGGCGTCGCGGGGAGCGAACGGGTGGGGCGGCACCGCGCACCCCAGCCGGACCGCCAGGAGCGCCAGCTGGACGCGGTTGGCGGCTCCGCTCTTGTCGCGCAGCCGGCGAGCGTAGGTGTCGACGGTGTGCGGGCTGATCCCCAGCCGGTGCGCGATGACCTGGTAGGTCGCGCCCTCCGCCAGATGGGTGAGGATCTCCCGTTCGCGGGGGCTGAACGCCGGCGGGGGCGGGGTCTCGAACGACATGGTGGCCTCTCGGTCTACTCGGTCCACGAGGTGAGCGGTGCGCCGGAGGCGGGCGGTGCGACCGGATGGCGCGACCGCCGGCTCAGCCGCCCCAGGAGCTGTCGTCGCACCTGAAGTGGCGGGGGCAGTTGAACCTGCCGCCCCGGTCCGCGGCGGCCAGCACCGACGTCCGCTGCGTCGGGTGGGGGGTGGCCGCGGCGGCGGTGACGGCCGGAGCGGCCCCGATGACCAGCACGGCGGCGACCGCCGTGGTGTTGACGATCCGCTTGAGCAAGGTGAGTCGCTGCATGGGATTCTCCAGGTGGGTTCCGGAGCCCCAGGGGCAGGGGCTCGTTCGGTCACCTGTGAAGCGTCGCTCGCTGCCTATCCTGACTGCCATGGGTCAAACGCTTCACCAAAGTGCCAAACACCAAAATGACAGGTGGGCAGAAGTGGACAAAGTGCAGGCAAACAGCACTTTCTCCCCTGCCGCCCACTTGCAGGAGATCGACCTGGACGTCTACGCCTGGATCGGCAAGCACCGGTCGGTGGACCCGGAGGCGGTCGCCAAGGGGACGGCGCTGGCCGTTCAGGAGGCGACGGACTCGATCGGCCGGTTGATCTCCGCCCGGCTCGTGCACACTACCCCCGAGGATCCGGCGGTGGGTTACGCGGTGGCGCCGGAGACGGCCACCGCCCAGCTCGCCGCGCCGATCGAGGAGCGGATCCGCGAGGAGCGGCAGCGGCTGGTCGGGATCCGTGAGGCGCTGGTTCGCTACACCCAGGCGTACCACCGCTCCTCGTCGCCCAGCTCGGGCGGTCTCGAGGTGCTGGACAACCTGCAGGACGTGCGCGCGGCGCTGACCCGCGCGGCGGCCAACTGCGCCGAGGAGATGCTCTCCTGCCAGCCCGGTGGTGGCTCCCGGGTCCCCGCGGCGATGCAGGAGGCGATCGACCGGGACCGCGAGATGCTGGAGCGCGGCATCCGGATCCGTACCCTGTACCACCACACCGCCCGGTTCAACGTCCCGAGCCAGGCCTACGTGGCCGCCGCCTCCGTGCTCGGCGCCCAGTACCGGACGGCGCACGAGCTCTTCGGCCGGCTCATCGTCTTCGACCGTGAGCGGGCCTTCATCCCGGTGCAGGACGGCTCGTGGGGTGCGGTGGTGATCAGCGAGCCGTCCACCGTCGGCTACCTGTGCGAGATCTTCGAGCAGACCTGGGAACGCGCCACGCCGTTCGCGGACGCGGCGAGCCAGGGGCTCGGGCAGGTCTCCCGGGAGATCCACGAGACGATCATCCGGCTGCTGGCGGCCGGCCTGAAGGACGAGACCATCGCCCGTCGGCTGGGCATGTCACTGCGCACCGCACGGCGTCACATCGCGGACATCATGGAGCAGTTGAACGCCACCAGCCGGTTCCAGGCCGGGGTCGCGGCGGCGGTCGGCGGTCTGCTGGACGGTGACGATCCGCTGCCGGCGGACGGCCCCGGTAACGTGAACACGTGACTACCGTCGGTCCGCGTGGTGTGGCATGGTTCCCGTACCCCCCATGACCCGGTCAACAGTTCTGGGCGTCCCGGCCGACCCGGGCGAGGTCGGGCGGGGGGACGACACGGGGGAAGCTCGACATGCCGGACACGCAGCATACGGCCGCCGAGGCGGCGGAGCTCCACCATCGGGAACTGGCCCTCTTCCTGGCCGTTCACCACGACCGCTCACCGGGCGTCTTCTGGCCCGAGCACGAGCACCCCGCGTACCGGCCCGCCGCCAGCGCGGACCAACTGGACCTGCTGGCAGTCTGCTTGGGCCGGCTCACCGGCTATGCCGTGCGTACCGTGCGCGGCACCGTCGCGGGCGACTCGGTGCGCTACGCGCCGGTCGACTCGCACGTGATGGTGCACCAGACCGTCGGGGTCGGTGAGTGGTACGTCTCCGGGGCCGGGCCCGCCGCGCCGGTGGCGCTGCAGTGCCGGCTGCGGGCCGGCGAGGTGCTCTACATACCGCCGCGGTGCGCCTGGCGCGCCGATCTCTCCCCGACTTCGCGACACCTGCTCAGCTACCTGGGGCCCGACGCGGGATCCGGCCCGATCGACGCGAGCACCGAGGACTTCTGATTCCGGCAGGCCTCACCGCCCCCGGGACGGCCCGCCCCCACCACCTCGCCGCCGAACACGGCGGGCCCGCGGTCGTGGACCGCGGGCCCGCCCGGTGCTGACGGCTCAGGCGCCGCTGGCGACCTTGCCGAGGTCGCTCCAACCGCCGTTGCCGTCACCGCCGTTCCAGGCGTACACGGTGACGCTGCGGTCCGGGTTGGCGAGCACGTAGTCGGCGTGCCCGTCGCCGGTGAAGTCGGCGAACTGCACCCGGTCGTGGTCGGTGGTCAGCCCGTTGGCGACCCGGCTGATCAGCTGGTAGTCCCCGTGGTCGTCGCCGCCGCGGTTGAGGTAGGCGGTGACGGCGCCGTCCGGATTGACCACCAGGTAGTCGGCCCGGCCGTCGCCGTCCAGGTCGGCGAAGCGCAGCCGGGTGCGGTCGCCGGTCACGCCCCGCGCGATCTGGCCGAGTTCCTGCCAGCCGCCGTGGCCGTCGCCGCCGCGGTTGAGGAAGGCGGAGACCGTGCCGGTGTCGGTGATGGTGAGGTAGTCGGCCTTGCCGTCGCCGTCCCAGTCCGCGAAGCGGACCTTGCTCTGGTCGGTGGTCATCCCGGCCGCCACCTTGTTCAGCACCTGCCAGCCGCCGTTGCCGTCGCCGCCGCGGTTGAGGTAGGCCGTCACCGAGCCGTCCTGGTTGATCACCAGGTAGTCGGCCTTCCCGTCTCCGTCGAAGTCGGCGAACCGGACGCGGCTGCGGTCGGTGGTCACGCCCCGCGCGATCTGGCCGAGTTCCTGCCAGCCGCCGTGGCCGTCGCCGCCGCGGTTGAGGTAGACCGAGACCGCGCCGTCGTCCCCGACGGTGAGGTAGTCGGCCTTGCCGTCGCCGTCCCAGTCGGCCCAGCGCACCCGGTCGCTGCCGCCCACCTCGTTCGCGGCGGCCGAGCGGTGCCCGACCTTCTGCTGGATCCACTGGCTGATGTCGTCCACCCGGGTCTCCACCGCGCTGGTCCGGGTCTCGCTCTCGCCGAGGCAACCACCCTGCCAGGAACGGCTGTTGAGCGCGGCCAGCTCGAAGCCGCCGGTCCGCTCCCGGTAGGCCGGGCCGCCGGTGTCGCCCTTGCAGATCGCCGCGCCGGCCGCCGCGGGGGAGACGTCGAGCGTGCCGTCCCCGACCGTGTCCACGGTGAAGGCGGCGTTGTGCGCGACGTCGGGCACCCAGGCGTCCTTGGTGCGGCCGTAGCCGGCGGCCCTGAGCACGTCGCCCTTGGCGGGCGCGGTGGTGGCGAGCGCGACCGGCGCGACGTCGAAGACCGGCTGGGCCAGCCGGGCCAGCACCAGGTCGCGGTCCTCGCGCGGCACCAGCTCGGCGACGTCCACCAGATGACCGTCCCCTCGGGTGATGTCGGTGCGGCCGACGGTGGCCGTGGTCCTCAGCGCCGGCGCGCCGGCGCCGATCTTCGCCCCCTGCTGGGGGTCGTCGGCGAAGCAGCTCGCCGCGGTGGCCACCCAGCGGGCCTCCACCAGCGCCCCCGTGCAGGAGCGCTTGCCGCCGATGTCGAGCTTGACGGTGAACGGCTGGTCGCCGCCGGCCGCCGCACCACCGGCGACGGCGCCGGCGGGCGCGGCGCCGCCCACGGTGAGGGCGCTGCCGCCCAGGGCGGCGAGGAACAGGGCGGTCGCCGCGGTGCTACGCGGACGGGTCAGGCGCATGAGCAGGTCCTGGCTTTCTGAATACGTGTCGGTCGGGCGAAGGTGTCGGTGTTCCGGATGGCGCCGTCGATGCCCTCGCCGCCGCCCTTCCGGTAGGTGACGTGGGCGCCGTCGTCCCGGAGCCTCGGGTGCGCGCCCGAGGACCAGAAGGTGCCCGAGCTCCGGATGACACCGGTGTTGGTGCCGCCGCTACTTGGAGGAGCGGATCTCCACCAGGGTGTGGTCACGCTCCTTGGGGTCGGCGGCTTCGCCGACCTGGACCCAGGCGTCCTTCTCGATGTCGAAGGACTTCTTCTCGTTGGCCACGGTCATGTCGATCTGGGTGTCGTAGCTGTTGCCCATGAAGCCGTAGACCTTGGGGACTTCCAGGGCCAGGTAGCCCCCCTTCCCGGTGACCTGGAAGCAGAACTTGGGCCTGCTGCGGGACCAGACCTCCAACTGGCCGGGCGCGGCGCCGCATTCGGCGAGGGTGATGTGCCCGTCACCGCTGATCAGCTTGATGCCCTTCTCGGCGAGGATCCTGTCGGCGCCCGGGTAGCTGAAGTCCTCGACCGCCGGGGGCGGCGTGGCGGACGTGGCCGCGGTCGCCCTGGTGTCGGTCGAGCTGTCGGCGGCCAGGGCGATACCGGCGCCGGCGGTGAGGAGGACGGCGCCGGCGGCAACGGCTGCCACCACGTTCCGGGAGAACGGTGTCATGGGAGTGCTGCTCCTGGTGGGGTGAGGTGCCTGTCGTGAGAGGTCGTGCGCGGGCGCCGCGGTGGGCGACGGGTCCGGGCCCGCCGCGGCGCGCGGCGCCACGGGTCCGGGCGACCCGGCGCTCGGATCCCGGCAGGGCAAGGGGCCGTCACATCGCAGCCGCACGGGCGGCGCCGTCCGCTGACCCGCGTCCGGTCGGCGAGCCCTGACCCTGTGACGGGACGGGGACATCCGGCCGTGATCCGGCGCGGGCGCAAACGTATGACATGCCCCATGAGTTTGCAAATCATTGGCAAAGCCATGGGGGTGTCGGCCGGGTCGGCGTGGCTGGCCGGATTCGGCCGAAGCCCATTCGACCCCCGGCTCCGGTGGTGGCCTTTGTCTGTGATCCATGTCTCGTGGTCGCCCCGGGTTGCTCTCGGGAGACATGACGCAACGTCAGGACTGCTTTCTCCCATCATGTGTGATCAGCAGTTACCTGAATGAGAGCGGAGCCCATCCCGGTCAAGCAATTTACCGTTTCATTACCTTCTCTTTTCCTGTGCAAAGATCACGCCGGTGGTCGCCGAGAGCCGCGGCCGCCACGCAGATGAACCCTCGGGGAAGCGAAGTAGGGGCATGAAGACATCGAGCGCACCGCGCGTGCGACGACGACCACGCGCGGTACTCCTGGCGACCACGGCACTGACGATGGCTGTGACCGTGCTGGGCACCTCGGCGGTGTCCGCCGAGCCGGTGGGTCAGGGCCGCGCACTGCCCGCGGACGCGCGCGTCCAGGTGCTCGACGCATGGCAGCTCGGCGGTCCGACCGCCAAGAGCGCGGCCGCCGACGCCCTGAGCGGCAGTGACCAGGAGATCACCGCCTTCCTCACGGACGGACTGAAGCAGGCTCAGGCGGAGGACGAGCGCTTCGCGGTGCTGCGGATGCTCCCGCTGGCGGGCAAGGGGGTACGGGAGGCGGCCCAGAGGGCGCTGAGCGGGTCCGACGAGGAGCTGCACACCTTCGTCACCTCCGGGTTCGCGCAGCCGCTCGGCGACGACCGCCGGGTCGCGGTGCTCCGGCTGATGAACAACGCCGACCGGGCGGTGCGCGAGGCCGGCCAGCAGGCGCTGAACGACGGCAGCGACAAGGCCCTGGACGCCTTCCTCACCACCGGGGTGCAGGCCGCCCGGGAGGAGGACGACCGGGTCAGGGTCTTCAAGCTCATGCGGACCGGCGGGCCGGAGGTGAAGAAGGCCGCGCAGCAGGCGATGTCGGGCACGGCGGCGGACATCTCCCGGTTCCTGACCAGTGGTCTGGAAACGGCCCGGGCCCGTGACCAGGAGACGCTGACGGTCGACCAGCTGGTCCTGATGGCCAACGAGGCCGGTCAGCAGGCCAAGGCCGAGACCGACGCGGCCAAGGACGCCTCCGCCGCAGCGAGTGACGCGGCCCGCCTGGCCAAGGAGGCGGCGCAACGGGCGGCGAAGGAGACCGAGGCGGCCAGGCAGGACTCGCAGCAGGCCGGCCGGGCCGCCGGGCGCGCCGCTGAGGCGGCCGACGCCGCGGCATCGGCGGCGCGGACGGCGATCCAGGCCTCCAGCACCGCGGTCTCCGCCGCCAGGGCGGCCTCCGCGGCCGCCTCCGCCGCGGCATCGGCCGCGGCCGCGGCGGGGCAGGCCGCCTCGCGTGCCTACCAGGCCGCCACCTCGGCGTCCGCCAACGCGAGCCAGGCCGATGCCGCGCGCAAGGCCGCCCAGAAGGCACGTGACGCCGCGGCCGGTGCCCGTACCGCGGCCGAGGCGGCCTCGCACGCCGCCGATGCCAGCGCCGAGGCCGGCCGTTCGGCCGGCGCTGCCGCCCAGGCCGGCCAGGACGCGGCAGCGGCGGCCGAGGCAGCGGCGGCCGCCGGGCGCAGCGCCGGTGTGTCGGCCGCGCAGTCCCGCAAGGCCGCGGAGGCCGCCGACCGGGCGCGCGGCGCGGCGTCGACGGCCGGCGCGGCCGCAGGGCAGGCCAACTCGCTGGCGAGCGCCGCCGCGGCGGCCGCCCGTGACGCGCAGGGCAGCGCCAGCAGTGCCGCCGATCACGCGGAGGCCGCGGCCGGGGCGGCGGACGACGCCGTCGAGCACGCGGGCCAGGCCCAGGACTTCGCGAACCAGGCGACCGCGCACGCCAACGCGGCGAGCCAGGCCGCGCAGGCCGCCTCGGCCGCGGTGGCACAGGCCCAGAACGTGGCCAAGCTCACCGAGGACAGCGAGCAGGCCCGGCTGGAGGCCGACCAGAAGCTCGCCGTCCAGGAGGCGACCGCCATCGCGGTGGCCGATCAGGACGACCAGGACCAGCTGAACCGCGTTCAGACCCAGGCCGCCGAGCTGGACCAGACGACCCAGGACCTCCTCGAGCGGGCCGCGGCCTCTGGTGACACCGCCGAGGTCGCGCGGTTGGGCCGCAAGGCCGCGGTGAACCTGCTCGGCTCCACCGGCGCCTGGACCCGCCAGGCGGCCCGGGACGCGGTCGTCGGCAACGACGACACCGTCGTCGCCTGGGTGCGGACCGACCAGGTCAAGGCCCTGCAGCAGGACGATCGGGAGAAGGTGCTCCACCTCGCCCAGATCGGCAGCCCGGTCCTCGCCGAGGCGGCCCGGGGCGTGCTGGACGGCGACGATCCCGCCAAGGTGACGGCCTTCCTCACCGACGGCGCCTACGACGTCCAGGCCGACGACTACCGGGTCCAGACCCTCAAGCTGCTCAACGGTGCGGGCAAGGCCGTCAAGGCCGCCGCGAACGCCGCCATGAACGACGGCAGTGTCAAGGCGCTGCGTGACTTCCTGACGACCGGCTACCGAACCGCCCTGGCCGAGGACGACCGGGTCGCCACGCTGAGCCTGCTCAACGACGCCGGTCCGAATCTGCGGGCGGCCGCCCAGGCCGCGATGGCCGGACCGGTCTCGATGCAGCACGACTTCGTCACCCGGGTCCGGTACAAGGCCGCCCAGCAGGACCAGGACACCGCCACCCACGTCGCGGCCATCCGCGCCGCCATCGCCGGTGCCGCGGGAGTGGCGGCCCAGGCCCACCAGAGCGCCGCCGAGGCGGGCGAGGCGGCCGCCAACGCCCGGGGCGCCGCCCAGGAAGCCGCCGGCTGGGCCGACCAGGCCCGCACCTCGGCCGACCAGGCCAACGGCTACGCCCAGCAGGCCCGCGACCGAGCCGCCGAGGCGAGTGACTCGGCCGCCCGGGCCACCACCTCCGCCGAGCAGGCCGGCGCCGCCGCCAGCACCGCCAGGACCGCGGTGCGGCAGGCCAACTACGCCGTCAACCAGGCGGCCGTCTCCGCCCAGCAGGCCAACGCCTCGGCCTCCGGCGCCCATACCGCCGCGGTCGGGGCCCGCGCGTCAGCGGTGGCGGCCGGCAAGGACGCCGCCGCGGCTGATCAGGCCGCCCGTCAGGCCCGGGACATCGCCGTTCAGCAGAGCCAGCGGGAGCAGGCGGAAGCGGCGGCCAGGGCGGCGGAGCAGGCCAGGGAGAACGCCAGGACCGGGCAGAACCCGGCGAACGACCCGAAGAACGACCGGGTCGACATCCCCGCGTCGAACACCGATGTTTCGGGCCCGAACTCCGGCGGCGCTCCGGCGCCACCCGCCGACTGGAAGGGGACCGCCCAGGAGTGGGCCCAGCGCCTCGGTCGGGTGAGCACCGTCCTGGGGGTCGGGGCGTTCGTCACGGGCTTCATCCCGGGAGTGGACCTCGTCGCCACACCCCTTCTGGGCGGCGCCTCTCTCGTCACCGGGGTGATCAGTACCGGGCTGTACGGTCTTGGGTATGGCTTTACCAGTGAGGAGTTCGTCGGTAGTGTTGCCGGAATGGCGCTGGGCGGAGTCATGTCCGGCATGAACAAGGTGATCGCATCGTCCGGAATCACCTCGGTGGCGACGAAGTCGATAACGAAGGCCCATGAGGCGGTATCCAGCATCGTGGGTCTGTTCACCTGGTAGCACGGGTGGTGCGGGAGAAGCTCCCGAGGAAGCGCGGCCGTCGCACGGGGAGTTCTTCTCCCGACGCGGGAAAATCACCGATCAGTAATGAACGAAGTGCCGGGGTCTGCCATCGGACCCCAGCCGGGCAAGGAAAGAGAATGCAGCCTCCGCACATCTCCGAGTCGATCTGGTGGCTCGTCTCCGTCGCTGTGACGGTCGTCTACCTGATCACTCTCGTTCCGTTGATGCCGAATCGGGGCTACCGGATCCGGGTGTCTCTCGGCCCGGTCGCCGGGGCCCTCTTCGCCGCCGCGTCGGGGCTCGTGAAGCACATGGGGCCGGGTGAGTTGCTGCCGTTGTACGCCTCGGTGGTCCTGGGCGTTTCGCTGAGTCTGGTGGGGCGGCGGCGGGAGATGCGGACGAAGGTCGCGGACATGGCGGTGAACGGCCGGAACCGCGGAAACGAGCTGTCCAGGGCGACGCAGGTCCAGGTGATGGCGGTGCTGCTGGCCTGCATGGCGGTCGGGCTGTGGTTCACCGAGGCCGCGGTGGGTCGCGTCCACTGAAAGGGTCGGGCGGGCGGGCGTCGGCGGCATGCCGGTGCCCGCCCGTGCCGCGTCCGGTCAACCCGGTGGTGGGTGGGTCAACCCCGGGGTGGAGGGACGGGTCCACCCGGGGGCCAACCCGCGGGCTGACGCCCCGGGCGGGGGTGCGGCGGGAGAGTGGGGGCATGTCCACTACTGAGTACTGCGTGCAGCTGGTGCTGGTCCTTCTGGTCGTTCGGCAGATGAAGGGCGGGCGGCTCGACCTGGTGAGCCTGGTCCTCCCGGTCGTGCTGGTCGCCGGTACCGCGTTCTACTACCTGCGTTCCATCCCCACCGCGGGCGGCGACCTCGGCCTCGAGGTCGTGCTGGCCGCCGCCGGCATCAGCCTCGGCGTGCTGTGCGGGCTGGTCACCCGGGTGTGGGTCACCGCCGAGGGGGCCTTCGCCAAGGCCGGGGCGCTGGCCGCGGTGCTGTGGGTCGGAGGCATCGGCGCGCGGATCGCGTTCGTCCTGGCCGAGCAGCACACCGGCTTCGGCAAGACCGTCACCAACTTCAGCATCGACCAGCACATCACCAGCTCGCAGGCCTGGGTCGCGGCCTTCGTGCTGATGGCCCTCGGCGAGGCCGTGGCCCGCCTGGTCACCATCCGGCTGCGGGCCTACCGCGCCACCAACGCCCGGGTCGCCTCCGGTCCGGCCCTCCGGGCCGCCTGACCGTCCCGTCGCGGCCCGTCGCGGGGGCGGAAACGCTCGTGACGCGGCCGTGACAGTAGGCATACGACTTGCGGATGATCGGTTGGAAGAATTTTCCCTGCGCGACGGACTGAGCCGGGGAAACGGTCAGGGGACGCGACACCACACCAGCACCACGTCGATGTCCTTGGGGGACCATCATGACCATCCAGCGCCCTGCCCTGTCCGCGGCCGCGAAGAAGACCGCCGCCGTCGCCGCCCTGCTGCTCGCCGCGACCGGCGCGGCCACCGTCCCCGCGTGGGCCGACAGCCACCCCGTGACCCCGTGCACGCACGGTTCGGTGACGCTGCCCGGGGAGACCCCGGTCGCCGGTGGCCCGGCCCACCACGGCTCGCCCACGCTCGCCACGAGCCTGGTCGGGACGACCAGCTCGGCGGGTCGGACCTCCTTCGAGGTCCAGGTCACCGCGACCAACCACACCGGTGCCGGGTACCAGCACGTGACGCTCGTCCCGTCCTTCTTCACCACGCTCGGCGTCATGAACCAGGGCAACACCGTCGTCCAGTGGGTGCACGGCGGTGGCGTGGTCGACCTCCCGACGCGGCCCGGCTGCGACCCGACCGTGTTCGTCGACTCCGCCGCGCTCGACAGCCCGCTGGCGGACGGGCAGTCGGTCAGCTACGACCTGCGGATCACCACGCCCACCACCGTCGCCGAGCAGGTCAAGAACTACTTCCTGGTGGGCACGGAGGGCGCCGCGGACGGCCAGGCCGGCCTGACCAGCAACGAGCTCGACCTGATGGGCCAGCTGCCCACCGCGCAGCCCACCCCCAGCCAGCCCGCCCCCAGCCAGCCCGCCCCCAGCCACCAGCCGACCACCGCGCCGACCCCCGTCCACAAGGCGGCCCCGGCTCCGGCGGCGCACACCTCCGCCCCGGCGGCGCCGGCCGTCGCCCCGGTCCCCGCCGCCCCCGCGCCCGTCGCGAGCGCCAGCGCCGCCCCGGCCTCCGCGCCGGCCGCCGCACCGACCCCCGCCACCAGCGACGCCTCGCTGGCCTTCACCGGTGGCGGCGGCAACAGCGGCACCCTGTTCGCCGGTGCCGCCGCCCTGCTCGCCGCCGGCGGCGCGGTGCTGTTCGGTCTAAAGCGCCGTGCCCGGCGCGGCAACTGAGTACCAGTCACACACCGGTGCGGATGAGCACCGGGTACGAACGCGACCGTCCCCGACCGGAACGCTCCGGCCGGGGACGGTCGCGTTCGCGCGGGCGGGTGCGCCCGGGGTCGTGGGACGGACGATCACGGTGACGGGCCGGCCCGGTGCGACCGGGGCGACGGCGGTGCCGCGGCCGGCGGCGACCGGCGGCGGTCGCGGCGCGGTCGTCTGTCGCCCGGGCCGCTCACGCGGCAGAGTGCAGGGCGGGGGCGGGCGCCAGGCCCGCCCCCGGAGCTGAGGAGGCGGGCGTGGACGAGCTGACCGAGCGGCTGCTCAAGGGGCTGCCGGAGTCGGCGGTGACCGTCGACCCGGAGGTCACCGCGAGCTACCGGCACGACATGGCGGGGTTCTGCGCGGCGGGTGCGCCGGCGGTGGTGGTCTTCCCGTCCACCGTCGAGGAGGTGCAGCACGTGCTGCGGACCGCGACCGAGCTGCGGGTCCCGGTGGTGCCGCAGGGCGCCCGGACCGGGCTGTCGGGCGCGGCCAACGCGGTGGACGGCTGCATCGTGCTGTCGCTGGTGCGGATGGACCGGATCCTGGAGCTGGACGTGGTCAACCGGATCGCGGTGGTCGAGCCCGGCGTGGTCAACGCCGAGCTGTCCCGGGCGGCCGCCGAGCACGGGCTGGCCTACCCGCCGGACCCGTCGAGCTGGGAGTCCTGCACGATCGGCGGCAACATCGGCACCGGTGCGGGCGGCCTGTGCTGCGTCAAGTACGGCGTGACCAGCGAGTACGTGCTCGGCCTGGACGTCGTGCTGGCCGACGGCCGGCTGCTGCGGACCGGCCGGCGGACCGCCAAGGGGGTGGCCGGCTACGACCTGACCCGGCTCTTCGTCGGGTCCGAGGGCACCCTCGGGGTGGTGGTCCGCGCGGTGCTGGCGCTGCGGCCGGCCCCCGCGCCGCAGTTGGCGCTGGTGGCCGAGTTCGCCGACACCGACAGCGCCTGCGCGGCGGTCTGCGCGGTGAGCGAGGCGGGGTTCGTGCCGTCGCTGATGGAGCTGATGGACGCGGTGAGCGTGCGGGCGGTGAACCGGATGGCCCGGATGGGCCTGCCGGAGTCGACCCAGGCGCTGCTGCTGGTGGCCTTCGACGGGCCGGAGCGGCTGCGCGAGTTGGCCGAGGTGGGCGAGCTGTGCCGGTCCGCCGGGGCCACCGAGGTGGTCCCGGCCGAGGATCAGGCGGAGTCCGAACTCCTGCTGGCGGCACGGCGGTTGGCGCTGACCGCGTTGGACACGCTGGGCACCACGATGGTCGACGACGTGGCGGTGCCGCGCTCCCGGATGGCGGAGATGATGACCGGAGTGGCCGCGATCGCCGAGCGCTGCGGGCTGACCATCGGCATGGTCTGCCACGCGGGCGACGGCAACACGCACCCGATCGTGGCCTTCGACGCGGCCGATCCGGACCAGGTGGCCCGGGCCGCGGAGTCCTTCGAGGCGATCATGGCGCTGGGCCTGGAACTGGGCGGCACGATCACCGGGGAGCACGGCGTCGGTCTGCTCAAACGGGACTGGCTGGCCCGCGAGTTGGGACCGGTCGGTCTGGAGCTGCAAAAGCAGATGAAAGGATTGTTCGACCCGCTGGGAATCCTCAATCCCGGCAAGCTGTTCTGAGCCGTTCCGGACCTCGTGACCAGGGCGTCCGGTCGGAGCGGAAGCGGCCTTGGACGCTGGTCGGAGCGGTGCGGTGACCGATGCGTATCGGCTTTCCGGTGTTCCTGGTTTAGCGCCCGGAAGTCACGCGTTCGAGGGAAACGGACCCGGAGCACTGGCGGGTTCTCGATTTGCTGAGCAAGTCTGTTCTTCGGCGTCGCAGCCCGCAGGGGTTCATCTGGCCGTGAACTCCCGCACCAGTCTTGGCAATTCATTGGTCCAAGCTCCTTGGAGGATCCCATGGCACGCTTCCGCTCGGCCCGCGTGGCCGTCGCTCTCGCCGCCGCTCCGCTCGCCGCGGGTCTGCTCCTCGCCGGTGCCGGCTCCGCCTCCGCCTTCGCCAACGACGGCGCGGGTGCCGACAACGGTTCCAACAGCAGCGTCGTCTCGACCGTGGGCAGTGGCAACGTCTTCGGCACCATCGACGGCAACAACAACTGGACGCAGCAGACCGCCACCGGCGACGGCGCCTCGAACCAGAACAACACCCTCGGGGTGAAGGACAACTCCGGCATGGTGCTGTCGGGCCAGGGCGACAAGAACGTGCAGATCCAGTTCGCTCCGATCGGCGGCTGAGGTCGGTTCCGGCCTGACGGGGCGGTAGCGCGCCACCCTGGAAGGCCGGCCCGGCGGCGGAAAGGGTCACCGCACTCCGGGTCCGTGGGCGGTGTCGGCAACGGCGCCGCCCACCGGCATGGCCGCGGACGGCGGGTGGCACCCCTGGTCGGGTGAGCCGGTCCCCCGGAGGGGTGAGCGGCGAGCCGGCCCGGCGCGTCCGGCCACCAGTGTGCTCGACAGATCGTCAGGATAGCCCGATGGTCCGCTACCTCCGCCCGGTGCTGCTCTCCGCAGCCGCCCTGACGCTGCTGTTCGCGACCACGGGAACGGCCGCCGGAAACGCCCCGCTCGCCCCCGCCCGCTCGGGCGCCGCATCGAAACACGACCCGAAGTCCGCATCGGGACACCACCCGGGCCCCGCCCCGGGGCACGATCCGAAGCACCGGCCGCACCAGCCCGACGGCGCCGGTCGCGACCGCCACGGCACGGACTACCTCCCGTACTCCGTCTACACGGGCGCCGGCTTCGACGCCTGCAGCGCGCCGCCGCTGGCCGCCATGAAGGCCTGGCACGGCACCTCCCCTTACGGTGCGGTCGGCATCTACATCAGCGGCCGGCAGCGCGGCTGCGACCAACCGCTGCTGACCGCCGCCTGGGTCAGCCAGGTCCGCGCCCAGGGCTGGCGGCTGATCCCGACCCACGTCGGCCGGCAGGCACCGTGCGCTGACGTGCCCGGCAAGCCGCAGCGGATCGACCCCGCGCACGCGGTGGAGCAGGGCCGCGAGGAGGCCGCCGAGGCGGTGCTCGGCGCGCAGGCGCTCGGCCTCGGCCAGGGCACCCCGGTCTACCTCGACATGGAGTCCTACGCCTCCGGTGACGCGGCCTGCTCGCGGGCCGTCGTCGACTTCACCGTGGGCTGGACCGCGGGCCTGCACGACGCGGGCTACTGGTCCGGCTACTACTCCAGCGTCGACTCCGGGATCTGCGACCTGGCCACGGCCCAGCGGACCGGTGTCCAGCCGCTGCCGGACGCCGTCTGGTACGCCCGCTGGGACGGCCGGGCGGTGACCGACGGCGGCGGGGTGCTCGGCGACGGCCAGTGGACCGCCCACCAGCGGATGCACCAGTACCACGGCAGCGCCGACGAGACCTACGGCGGAGTGACGCTCACCGTGGACGGCGACCAACTGGACACCGTGGTGGCCCCCTGAGGGCGCGGGAGGGCTCAGCCGGCGGCGAACAGGGTGCGCGCGGCGTGCAGGGTGTCCAGGTACTCCCGGACCGCGACGATCCGCCCCTCGCGCACGGTGAAGACGCCCAGGCACCGGTTGTCGTAGGTCCGCCCGTTGGCCGCCGTGCCGCGGGCGGTCCACTCGGCCACCACCCGCTCGCCGTCGGCCAGCACGCTCCGCAGCGTCACCACCGGCGCGCCGCCGGGCGCGAACAGGGCACCGGCCGCGCCCAGGAAGTCGTTGACGATGGCGTCCCGGCCGGTCCACACCCGGCTGAAGGGGAGGTCGCCCGGGTACTCCCAGGTGGCGTCCTCGGCGAAGCTCTCGGTGATGGTCGCCAGGTCGCCCTCGGCGACGGCGGTGACGTAACGGGTGACCACGGTCCGTGGGTCCAGCATGGTGATCGGTCCTCTCGAAGACGTGCGACGGTGGATGGGTCGACTAGCCGACGGTCAGCACGGCGTTGCCGCGCACCCGACGGTCCCGCAGGTCGTCCAGGACCTCGGCGGTGTGCCGCCAGCCGCGGACCGTGCCGATCTCCGGGTGCAGCCGGCCCTCCGCGACCAGCCGGACCAGGGTGGCCAGGTCGGGCCCGTCCGGCTGGTCCACGTCCGCGTAGCTGAAGTGCCGCAGGGTGGCGCTCACCGGGCCGGCGAAGAAGTCGAAGAAGTCCAGGGTGGCCGGCTGCCGGCCGGCCTGGCCGAACCAGAGCAGCAGCCCGCGCGGCGCCAGCCGGGCCAGCGCGAGCGGGAGCGCCCGCCCGCCGGTGGACTCCAGCACCACGTCGAACGGCCCGGCCGCCTCGGCGACGTCGCGCACCACCGCGGCGGCCCCCAGCTCGGCCAGCCGGGCCCCGCGCTCGGCCGAGGCGGTCACGGCGGTCAGCTCGGCCCCGGCCGCGGCGGCGAGTTCGGTGAGGTAGTGGCCCACCCCGCCGGACGCGCCGGTGAGCAGCACCCGGCGACCGGTCAGCGGGCCGGCGGCGCGCAGCAGGCGCAGCGCGGTCAGGCCGGCCAGCGGCAGCGCGGCGGCCCGGACGGTGTCCACGGTGTCGGGCAGCGCGGCCAGCGCGTCGGTCGGCACCGCGACGTACTCGGCCCACCCGCCGGACGCCGGGTGACCCACCACCCGGGCGCCCACCGCCGGTCCGGAGCCGTCCGGCGCGGCCTGCACCACCAGGCCGGCGACGTCCTTGCCGGGCCGCCAGCCGGCGGCCGGCCGCTCCAGTTGGAAGGTCTCGCCGCGGTTCACCGAGTACGCCTCGACCTTGACCAGCGCCTGGTCCGGCCGCTGCGCCGGCTCCTCGACCTCGGCCAGTCGCACCGACTCCCCGGTCCGGCCGGTCCGGCCGGTCGCTGTGAACGCCTTCATCGCTCGCTCCCTTGGCTCCGTTCGGTTGCCTCCAGCCAACCGCCCGCGGCCGGGGGCGGTCCAACAACCACCGGACCGCCTTGACAACCGGCGGTTGTCGGTGAGGATGGCGGTCGTGGATCTCGATCTCGCCCAGGTGCGGGCCTTCGCCGCGACCGCCGAGCACCGGCACTTCGGGCGCGCCGCGGCCGGGTTGGCGATCACTCAGCAGGCGCTCTCGAAGCGGGTGGCCCGGCTGGAGCAGCGGCTGGGCGAGCGACTGTTCGAGCGTGGCGCCGGCCCGGTCCGGCTGACCGCGGCGGGCGAGCGGTTCCTCGGTCCGGCGCGGGCCCTGCTGGCCGCCGGGGAGGACGCACTGGCGGCGGTCGGGGCGCGGGCCAGGCCGCTCCGGCTGGACGTCTGGGGGCACCTGTTCGGGCCGCTGCGAACGGTCCGGCAGGGAATGGGCGGGATGGCCGAGTCGGCCGTCGAGGTCGGATCGGGGCGCGATCTGCCCTCTGCGGCCGGGGCGATGCTGCGCGGCGAGGCCGACGCCGGGTTCGGCCGCCACCACGCGCTGTCGGACGGCCGGGACGAGGCGCTGGCGCACCGGCTGGTCCGGCTGGAGCCGGTGGACGCGATCCTCGGCGCGGAGCACCCGCTGGCCGGCGCCGACCAGCTGCGCCCGGCCGATCTGCGGGGCAGCCGGCTGCTCTGCCCGGCGAACGTCGAGCGGCTCGACTTCCTGCGGCGGTTCGCCGAGCGCTTCGAGGTGGCGGTGGAGTCCGGGGAGGCCAACCTCGGCGTCGAACACCTGCTGGCCCGGCTGCGGGCGACCCCGGACGGCTTCTCGCTCCTCCCGGCCGAGGTCCCGCTGCCGGACGGCGCGGCGGGGGCCGGGCTGCGGGCCGTCCCGCTGGTGGAGCCGGTGCCGCTCTACGCGTGGTCGCTGGTCTGGCCGCGGCGGCAGGCGCACCCGGGGATCGCCGCCCTGCTGCGCGGCTTCGCCGAGGCCGGGCGGCGGCACCGCTGGCTGGAGTACCGGCCGGACCGCGACTGGCTCCCGGAGGCCGACCAGCTCCGGTCGCACTGAGCCGCTCGTCTCACCTGGCCCGAAGCTGCTGACACCGCCCAGGTCGGAGCGCCAGAATCGAGCGACGCCGTACCGCTACCCGCCGGTAGCACGGCAGGCAGCCCGGTCAAGGAGGACCCGCGTGTTCAGCACCATGCAGGACGTACCGCTCACCGTCGCCCGGATCCTGACTCACGGCTCGACCGTCCACGGTCGCGCGACCGTGACCACCTGGACCGAGCACGGCCCCGAGGAGCGCAGCTTCGCGGAGATCGGCGCCCGCGCCGCCCGGCTCGCGCACGCGCTGCGCGACGAGCTCGGCGTGACCGGGGAGAGCGTGGTCGGCACGCTGATGTGGAACAACGCCGACCACCTGGAGGCCTACCTCGCGGTGCCGGCGATGGGTTCGGTGCTGCACACGCTCAACCTGCGACTGCCGGCGGCTCAACTCGCCTACATCATCAACCACGCGGCCGACCGGGCGATCCTGGTGAACGGCAGTGTGCTGCCGCTGCTGGCCGGGGTGCTGCCGCAGCTCGCGCCGACCCTCCGGCACATCGTGGTGAGCGGTCCCGGTGACCGTTCGCTGCTGGCCGGGTTCGCCGGATCCGTGCACGACTACGAGGAGTTGATCGCGGACCGGCCCACCACGTACCCGTGGCAGGAGGAGATCGACGAGCGTCGCGCGGCGATGATCTGCTACACCTCCGGGACCACCGGTGACCCCAAGGGCGTGGTGTACAGCCACCGTTCGATCTACCTGCACTGTCTGCAGGTGAACTCCGCGGCCACCTTCGGGCTCACCCCGCAGGACACCGCGCTGCCGGTGGTGCCGATGTTCCACGTCGGGGCCTGGGGGGTTCCGCACGCCGC
Organism: Kitasatospora sp. NPDC052896; assembly: GCF_044547075.1. Lineage (NCBI taxonomy): Bacteria > Bacillati > Actinomycetota > Actinomycetes > Kitasatosporales > Streptomycetaceae > Kitasatospora > Kitasatospora sp. NPDC052896. Next base: position 718,183 of record NZ_JBITZU010000001.1, on the reverse strand, counting down.
GTTCATGTCCGGCGCCGACCTGCTGATGCCGGACCGGTTCCTCCAGCCGCAGCCGCTGGCCGCGATGATCGACCGGGTCCGGCCGACCCTCAGCGCCGCCGTGCCGACCATCTGGAACGGCCTGCTGGACGAGCTGGACCACCCGACGAGCCGCGAAACCCCTTACGACACCTCGTCGTTGCGGATGGTCGTGATCGGCGGGTCGGCCTGCCCGCCGGCCCTGATGCGCGGCTTCGAGGAGCGGCACGGGATCCGCGTGGTGCACGCCTGGGGGATGACCGAGACCTCCCCGCTCGGCACCTTCGGGCTCCCGCCGGCCGGCCTCACGGCGGACGAGGAGTGGCGCTACCGGGTCACCCAGGGCGTCTTCCCCGCCTCGGTGGAGGCCCGGCTGACCGGCCCCGACGGCCAGCGGATGCCCCACGACGGCGTCTCCGCAGGCGAGTTGGAGGTGCGCGGCCCGTGGATCGCGAGTGCCTACTACGGCGGCGCGGGGCAGCACCCGGAGCGCCCGGAGGACAAGTTCAGCGAGGACGGCTGGCTGCGCACCGGTGATGTCGGCACCATCACCCCGGACGGTTTCCTGACCCTCACCGACCGGGCCAAGGACGTCATCAAGTCCGGTGGCGAGTGGATCTCCTCGGTCGAGCTGGAGGGCTGTCTGATGGCTCACCCGGAGGTGGCCGAGGCCGCCGTCGTAGGCGTGCCGGACGAGCAGTGGGGCGAGCGGCCGTTGGCCACGGTGGTGCTCCGCGAGGGTGCGTCTGTGGCCTTCGCCGAGCTGCGTGACTTCCTCGCGAAGAGCGTTGTCCGCTGGCAGCTTCCCGAGCGTTGGGCGTTGATTCCGTCAGTGCCGAAGACTTCCGTGGGCAAGTTTGACAAGAAGGTGATCAGGCAGCGGTACGCGAACGGGGAGTACGACGTGATCAAGCTCTGACCGGTATGGCTTCCCCCGGCGGTGGGTCGTCCGAGTGGTGAGTACCGTTGACGTGATCAGTCGAGCTGGAGAACGCGCTGATGGCGCACCCGGAGGTCGCGGAGGCCGCCGTGGTCGCCGTCCCCGACGAGAAGTGGGGCGAACGTCCGCTGGCCACCGTGGTGTTGCGCGCCGGGGCGAGCGTGGACCTGCCGGGCCTGCGTGCCTTCCTCGCCGACCGGGTGGCGTCCTGGCAGCTCCCGGAGCGCTGGTCGCTGGTCGAGGCGGTGCCGAAGACCTCGGTCGGCAAGTTCGACAAGAAGGTGATCCGCGCCGACTACGCGGGCGGCCGCCTGGCGGTCACCGTCCTCGGCAAGGGCTGACGCCTGTGCGGTTTCCGGTGTTCGGTGGTGTCGGCGCGGCTCCGGCTCCCCGCCCGCCGGCACCGGCGGCGGGGACGCGTGGCTCCGCGCCTACGCCGGTGGGGCGACCAGGTCGGCGGACTGGTTCGCGCGTCGGAGCGCCTCGGCGACGAATCCGCCGGCCTTGAGCTCCTCGACCAGGTCCCGGAGGAACCGGACGGTCTCGGGCCGCCGGGCCCTGGTCGTGCCCACCGCCTGCCGGATCTGCATGAACCGACCCTCGATCAGCCGGAGTTCGGGATGCGCCGCGACGAACTCGGTCATCGGCTGCCGGATCCCGGCCGCGACCTCCAGGCCCTGAGCGCGGAACTCGTCGACTCCCTCCTCCCCGCGCACGACGCTCGCGTGCTGAAGGGTGCGGGAGAGGAAGAGGTCGTAGGCGGATCCGCGCTTCACACCGATCCGCACACCGGCACGGTCGACGTCGGCGGTCGTGGTGAGAGCCGACTCGTGGGGTACGGCGAACACACCCTCGATCACGACGTACGGCGGCGTGAAGGCGACCTCGCCCTCACGCGCGGGTTCGACGGCCAGGAAGCAGATGTCGGCCCGGCCCGTCGCCATCGCCTCGTACGACTTGCGCGCCGCGTCGAAGCAGACCAGTTCCACCGGGACGTCCAGCCGCGCGCCGACCTCACGCGCGATGTCGACCGTGATGCCGGTCGGCGCGGCCGGTGTTCCCTGGGCCAGTACCGGGTTGCCCAGGTTGATGGCGGCCCGCAGCCCGCCGCTCGGCGCGAGGTCCCTGGCAATTGCGGCGGTTGCGATGCTCATGGCGGGGGAGTCTAGGGCAGTTCGACGTCCTCGGCCCGGGGATGGTGCTGACGGCCGGGCCGGGTGCGGACGGATGGCGTCGAGCGCCAAGGGCGAACTACTGGGCGGAGCTGACCTCTCCCAACGTCCCTATCCGGCCCAGCAGATCGACGATCCGCGACTGCACGTCCGCGCTGGTCGACCGCTCCGCCAGGAACAGCACCGTCTCGCCGGTCCGCAGCCTCGGCAGCTCCGCCGGATCCAGGTCCACCGAGGTGTACACCACCAACGGCGTGCGGTGCAGCCGGTCGTTGGCGCGCAGCCAGTCGAGCAGGCCCAGCCGCCTGCGCCGGATCTGGAGCAGGTCCATCACCACGAGGTTCGGCTGCACGCTACTGGCCTTCGACACCGCGTCGTTCTCCGAGACGGCGTGCTCCACGTGCATCCCGCGCCGTTCCAGGCTGGTGATCAGTGCCGCCGCGATGTCGGGATCCGACTCCACCAGCAGCACCCGGGCCGCGTGGTTCTCGCTGTCCTTGGGGGCCAGCGCGCGGAGCAGCACGGCCGGGTCGGCACCGTACGCGGCGTCCCGGGTGGCCTGGCCGAGGCCGGCGGTGACCAGGACCGGGACCCGGCTGTTGAGCGCGGCGGTGCGCAGCGACTGCAGCGCGGTACGGGTGATCGGGCCGGTCAGCGGGTCGACGAAGAGGGCCGCCGGGAATCCCGACACCTGGGCGTCGACCTCCTCGCGCGAGCGCACTATCACCGGGCGGTAGCCGCGGTCCTGGAGCGCCTGCTTGGTGGAGGGGTCGGGCTCCGGCCAGACCAGCAGCCGGCGCGGGCGGCCGTCGGCGGCCGGGTTCACCACGGTCGGGTAGTCCGGGTACTCGGGGTACTCCGGCACCCGCGGTGCCGGGGTGGCCGGGTCGTCCTCGCCGGTGAGCCGGGGCAGTCGGCCCTCGGTGGCGTTGGCGCCGCCGGGCAGGGCGATCGGCCCGCCGGTCTCCGGGCCGGTGGCCGCGGGGAGTTCGGCCAACGGACGCGGCGCGGTCCGCGGTTCGGCGGGCTCCGCGGCGACGACGGCCGGGAACGCGTTGGGGAAGGCGCCGGCGAAGCCGGACGGCCGTGGCGGGGTCAGCTCGCCCAGCCCGGTGCCCACCGGCACCTGCTGCGCCGCGGCGGCCTGGTCCGCCGGAACGGCCGGCGGCGCGGGCGGCATCGGCGGCAGCGCGGGGGCCGCCGGACTCGCCGAGTCGGTGAGCGCCAGGGCCGTGCCGGGAGTGCCGGGCGACTGGGCGGGCCGGGCGGGTTCCAGCGCGGCGGGGCCGTTGGCCGCCTGCTGCGGGTCGCCCCCGGTCGACCCGCCCGGGATGCCGAGTCGGCGGCGGCGACCGGTCGGCGGCTGCTCGGCCGGAGCGGCGGGTGCGGGCAGCTCCGCCGGCACCGCCGGCAGCGCGTGCTCCAGGCCGGGGTAGACCGGCAGCCCGGGCTCGGGCAGGCCGGGGACCGGCGGCGCCGGCTCGCCCGTGCCGCCGTCGGCCGGCTGCCCGCCCCCGGGCAGCGCGCGGCGCCGGCGCGTGGGCTGCGGCTCGGCGGCCGGGCCCGTCGCGTTCTTGGTGCTCGGGCCGGCCTGCCCCGGGATCCGCGGCCGGGGTTCGGCGGCGCTCGGTTTGCCGGGGCCCAGCGCGAGCGGGCCCTTGCCGCCGCCGGAGCCGGTACCGCTCCCCGCCCGTTCCGCGCCGGGCTCGTCCTCCGTCGCCGGACCGGGCTCCTCACCACGGACCGAGATCGGCTCCGGCATGCCCGGCAGGTCCGGGATCACGGCGGTGTCCGTCTCCCGCGGCACCTGCCGCCCGTCGGTGGCCGCCCGGTCGGCCGCGGCGCGCGCGGCGGCCGGATCGAGCGGCAGCTCGACGACGTACGTGGTGCCCGCGTGGTTGGGCAGTTCGTGCCGCTGGAGCACTCCACCGTGCCGTTCCACCAGCCCGCGCGCCATCGGCAGGTGCACCCGGCTGCCGCCCTTGCCCGGGCCGCGCACCTCGATCCGGGCCACCTCACCACGCTGCGCCGCGGCCAGCACCACCATCGGCGGCTGCCCGGGCTGCTGCCCGGCGCGCCCGCCGGAGGAGAGCGCCGTGCCGCTGACGTCCGCGACCAGGTACGCCAAAGCCTGGGCCAGCCGGTCGAGATCGGCGGTGACCTCGACGGCGGCGGCGTGCACCGAGAAGCGCAGTCGGCCCGCGCCGACCAGCTGGCCGCCGATCTCCACCGCGCGGTCCACGAGCTTGTCCAGCGAGGTCACTCGGCGGGCCAGTCCGTCGGCACCCTCGCGCGGCTCCGAGCCCTTCCGGCGCTCCGCGCGGCCCTTGCCGCTCGCCGGGACGTCCCCCTTGCCGCCCGCCGGCGCGTCCTCCCCGGCGGCGCGCCCCTCGGCAGCCGGACCGCCGCCCTCGGCGCGACCCTCGAAGTGCTGGTGCTCCAGCACCCCGTCGATCAGCAGGCCGAACCTGCGGCACTCGTCCGCGAGCGCCCGCAGCGTCCAGTTCGCCTCCGGCCAGAGCTGCCCGGCCGGGTCGGCGGCCAGCGTGTCGATCCGCCGGCGCAGCGCGGCCAGCGCCCCGCTGACCTCGCTCTCCAGCACCGCCGTGAGGTGCTCGTTGCGGGCGGCCAGCGCGAGCTCGCGGGTCCGGTCGGTGAAGGTCATCACCGCGCCGACCAGCTGGTCGCCGTCGCGGACCGGGGCGGTGGTCAGGTCCACCGTGACCGGGCGGCCGTCCTTGCGCCAGAGCACCGCCCCGCGGACCCGGTGCTTGCGACCGGAGGTCAGCGTGTCGAGCAGCGCGGACTCCTCGGCGGCCAGCGGCGTGCCGTCGGCCCGGGAGTGCTGCACCAGCGGGTGCAGCTCGCGGCCGCCCAGCTCGCTGGCGCGGAAGTCCAGGATGTGCGCGGCGGCCGGGTTGACCAGCACCACGCGGCCTTCGAGGTCCACCCCGAGCACGCCCTCGGCCGCCGCCCGCAGGATCATCTCGGTCTGCTTGTGCTGCCGGCGCAGCTCCGCCTCGACGCCCAACCGGCTGGTCAGGTCGCGGACCAGCAGCAGCAGGAGGTCGTTGGCGTTGGACGCGCCCCGGCCGCCGCGCTCGCGGTACGGGTCGTACGGGACGAGCGGGGCCAGCGCGTAGCCGCGGCCCTCGCTGGCGCCCTCGTCGGCGAAGTCGTTGCCGGAGACCTCGACCGGGAAGGTGCTGCCGTCGGTGCGCCGCGCGGTCATCCGGACCGGGTGGTCGGTGCCCTCGTCGTCGCGCGGGGCCGGCCGCATCGAGCCCGGGATCCGGCTCGGGTCGAACTCCGGCAGCAGGTCCAGGACACCCATCCCGACCAGCGACGTCCCCGGGGTCTGCAGGCTGCGAACGGCGGCGTCGTTCGCGTCGACCACCGTGCCGTTGCTGTTGACCAGCAGCAACGCGTCGGGGAGGGCGTCGAGTATCGCGGCGAGGCGAGCAGCGCCTCGGATCGGCCTGCTGCTCACGTCGACAGGTCTCCTCACGACTCTTGCTACGTGCGGCTCGCGTACTGCGGTGTACGGCGGACCGGGCTGCTCCGGGGGTTGGAGTATCCCATTGTTTTTGCCGAGAGGACGACCCGCCTAGTAACGTAAGCAGCGGTTGGTGCCGAGCCCCCTGGCTGTGGCATCATCACATGCACAAGGAACGCACCACCCCGGTGGAGCGGTCCGAGTGAATGGAGGCTTCGCCTAGTCCGGTCTATGGCGCCGCACTGCTAATGCGGTTTGGGTCTTAAAGCCCATCCGGGGTTCAAATCCCCGAGCCTCCGCTCCACGGGAGCCCCGCCGATCTTCGATCGGCGGGGCTCTTCCCGTTCCCGGGGGCGGCCCGGCCCGGCCGGGGCGCCCGGAAGCAATGGATTTCACCCCAGGTCGACGGTCATGTAATGTTGTCCCCGCAACGCCCCGAGGGTGCAGATCACCGGGGCGAGCGCTCATAGCTCAACGGATAGAGCACTTGACTACGGATCAAGAGGTTGCAGGTTCGAATCCTGCTGAGCGCACCGCGACGAACGAGGCCCCAGGCTCCGGCCGGGGCCTCGTCCCTTGCGAAACGCCAGGTGGACAGCCCGTTGTCGGGTAGGCTTGCCGGGCAGCACCGCGGAGTGGTTCCGATCGCTCCGAGGGCGCTCATAGCTCAACGGATAGAGCACTTGACTACGGATCAAGAGGTTGCAGGTTCGAATCCTGCTGAGCGCACCAACGTGAAGGCCCCCTCCTCGGAGGGGGCCTTCGGCGTTTCCGGGGATCCTCCGGCTGGTTGTCCGGCTGGGTTGTCCGGGTGAATCGACCCCGGCGGGCACGGGTGTCGACGGTTACCAAAGGTTAGATCGTGATTCCTTCTTGTCACATCGTGTGCACAGGAGGGGCGGTCGCATGGTCGCGCGAGCTTTCCGGGGAGGCCGGCGACCGTCGGTGGTCGCACTGGCCCTGGCCGTCGGACTCACCATCGGCTGGCTGCCGGCGGTCTCCTCGGCCCAGCAGACCCCCGACGGCTGGTCGAAGGACCACCGAGCGGTGCTGCGCTCGGGCCTCACCGCCGATCTCGACTTCCAGGCGGAGCCGGGGGTGAGCGTGCGCGCGGCGGCCGGAACCCTGGACGGCGCCACCGGTGTCGGCACCAGGCGCGCCCCCGCCTACGCCGACGGCGTCCGCCCCGGTGCGCCCGCGCAGACCTTCGAGATCACCCCGGACCGCCCGCACGCCGACGGCGCCTGGCGCACGATGGGCACCCTCCAGCTCACCTTCTCCCGCCCGGTCCGCAATCCCCGGCTGCACGCCAGCGGCCTGGCCGGGGCGGTCGCCGGACCCGGCGGCACCAGCACCGCGGTGCGGCTCAGCGTGATCGGCGGCACCCCGGTCGGCCCGGCGCTCACCGCCCGGTCGCCCTGGTCCGGTTGGACGGTCGACGGCGGGGCGCTCGCCCCGGCCGGCGGCGACGGCAGCGGCGACGCCACCGCCGATCCGGCCGGCAGCCTGGAGCTGGACGGCACCTTCGACACCGCGACCTTCCGGATCGAACAGCGCAGCACCGCGACCGGCGACGGCAGCGCCAAGCCCGTCCAGCTGCGCCAGGCGTTCACCGTGACCCTGGACGAGACGGTCGGCAGCGCGCCGGAGGGCTACGGCAACGCCTCGCACCTGGTCTCCGACCTCTTCCTCGGCGCCGACGCGGCGGGCACCACGCCGGGCCGGATCCGCCTCCCGGCCGACGGCCGGGTCCACGTCACCGGGCCGGTCGGCGGCACCGGCCCGACGCCCGTGCCGCCGGAGGTCCAGCCCGGCCGCACCGCGCACCCAAGCGACGACGCCACCATCGACTTCCCGAGCGTGGCGGCGATCGGCGGGTACTACGACGTGACCGTGCCGGTCAGCCCCGGGCAGGACGGCGCCACCCTGGCCGGCTGGATCGACTTCGACCGCAACGGCCGCTTCGACGCCTCCGAACGGGCGCAGGTCGACATCGCTCCCGGCACGACCAGCGCCACCCTGGAGTGGACCGTGCCGCCGAGCGTCTCGGCCGGCGACACCTGGGCCCGGCTGCGGATCGCCCGCGACCCGGCCCAACTGGTCTCGGCGGGCGGGTTCGCGGATTCGGGGGAGGTCGAGGACCAGACCGTCCGGCTGGCCGTGGGGGCGCCCAGGCCGGAGATCACCAGCCCGGTCGGCGGGGCGGTGGTGGGCGACGTCCGGCCGCAGTTCCACGGCGGCGGCGCGGTGGCCGGGGCCACCGTCGAGGTGCAGGAGGGTGCGGTGGCGCTCTGCCAGGCCACCGTGGACGGGAACGGCGGCTGGTCCTGCCGGCCGGGCGCGGCGCTGGCGCAGGGCGCGCACACGGTCGTCGCGGCCGAGACCACCGGCGGGGGCGTGATGCTGCACAGCGAGCCGCTGCGGTTCGCGGTCAGCACCACGCCGCCGCCGGTGCCGGTGCTCACCGTGCCGGAGTACAGCAACGATCCCGACCTGCTGATGACCGGGACGGCCGGGCCGGGGACCACGGTGGCGGTGGTCGACGGGAACGGGACGGAGGTCTGCCGGACGAGGGTGCGGGCCGACCGGTCCTGGTCCTGCCTGCCGGTGGAGGACCTGGCGGAGGGGAGGCACGTGCTCACCGCCGTGGCGCAGGACCCGGCGGGCAACCGGACCAGCGGGGAAGCGGTCACGCTGATCGTCGACACCGTGCCGCCGGCCAAGCCGCTGATCACCTCGCCGCCGGCCGGGGCCGAGCTGGCGGCGGTCCGGGCACGGCTGGCGGGGACGGCCGAGCCGGGCGCGACGGTGACGGTGGCGGTGTCCGGGCGGGCCGGGGTGGTGTGCAGCGCGGTGGCGGCGGTGGACGGGAGCTGGGGCTGCTACGTGCTGCGCGATCTGCCGGTGGGCGAGCAGGTGCTGACGGCGACGGCGACGGACCGGGCGGGCAACGCGACGGCGGGGGACGGGGTGCCGGTACGGGTGGAGGCGGAGGTGGGTGCGTCCCCCACCAGCGCTCCCGGTCCTTCGCCGTCGCCCAGCGCGTCGGCTGCGCCCCTCCCCTCGCCCTCGCCCTCGCTGAGCGTGGGTCCGTCCCCGAGCCTGGGCGCTGATCCGACCGTGGGTCCGCCCTCGAGCCTGGGCGCTGATCCGACCGTGGGTCTGCCCTCGAGCCTGGGCGCTGATCCGACCGTGGGTCCGCCCTCGAGCCTGGGCGCCGATCCGACCATGGGTCCGCCCCCGAGTGTGAGCCCTGCTCCGAGCCTGAGCCCGTCCTCCCCGAGTGTGAGCCCTGCTCCGAGCCTGAGCCCGTCTCCGAGCGCCACGGTCCTGCCGTGGTTTCTCGGGTGGCCGTGGCAGCTGGTGGGGCCTTCCGACGCGCCCCTGGAATCGGCCGGGCCGACTCCTCCCGCGGCCGGCGCCTCCGAGGTCGCGACCGGTTCCCCGGGCCGGCCGCTGGCGGCGCCACCCACAAAGCTGGTCATGTCCCGCCGCAGTCCCTTCGGCGGCTGGCGCACGCTGAGCTGCGCGGTGCTGCTGACCCTCACCGGCGCGCTGCTGGTGACCCGTCGGGTCCTCACGCGCTGTGCCGATCGCGGTCGGCGCTGAGCGGACCGCGGCGAGGCCGTAGCTGCCCTGGCACATCGTCGGTGCGCGGAGGGGCCGGGTGCGACGGTGCGTCAGAACGAGTCGACACGCCATGGGATGAATGTCGCATTTGCCCGCTTATCTCCTTAGTCTGACTCTGCATCGCCCGTCAGACCCGGGCCGGAGTTGCGCGTCACATCGACCCTGAGGATCCTGCATGGACGTCAATCGCGATTCCTCGTCGCACCCCGCCGCCGACCCCACCCGGACACCGGCCGGGCTGATGCCGCCGGTCGGGGCGACCCAGCTCGCCCTGGCGCAGCCGGACCCCGCCGCGGTCGGCGGCGGTGCCACCGGGACGCAAAAGGACCAGTACCGTCCACAGCCTGTGGACAGCGGGCGCGGACTCGCCACCCGCCGTCCGCCCCGGTTGGAGCCCGGCCTGCGGGAGAGCGCGGCGCTCGCCGCACCGGGCTGGACCGCGCTGCTGGTGGCGCTGCTGACAGCGCTCTCCGTCGCCACCGCGCTGGCCTGGGTCGGGCTGCTGCCGCGGCTCGGCGACGGGCTGCCCGACCTGCGCTCGGTCGCCGCCCGGGAGGCGGGCGGGCCCGTGGTCACCGTGGTCGCGCTGGTCACCATGACCGCGGCCGGCCTGCTCTGCCTGCTCTCGCTCGCCGGCCTGATCGCCAACGGTGGAGGCGAGACCCGGGTGCTCACCGGCTGGGGCCGCTACCACGGCACGGTCCGCCGGACCGGCCTGCTCTGGGTCAACCCGCTGCTCCGCCGCCGGGTGGTGGACGTCCGGCTGCGGCACTGGAGCAGCGAGCCGGTGCCGGTCACCGACCGGATGGGCATGCCGTTGCTGGTCCGGCTGCTGGTGGTCTGGCGGATCAAGGACACCGTGCGGGCCCTGCTGGCCGTCGCCGATCACGAGGACTACCTGCGCGAGCAGATCCACGCCGTGCTCAGCCGGACCGCGAGCACGCTGCCGTGCGACGGCGACGGCGACGGCGTCCCGGGGCCGGCACTGCGGGACGGCCAGTGGTTCGCCGACGAGCTGACCCGCGCGCTGGCCGCGGAGACCGCGCCAGCCGGGCTGGAGGTGTACTCGGTGCAGCCGCTGAGCCTGGAGTACGCGCCCGAGGTGGCCGAGTCGATGCGCCGGCGCCGGCTCGCCGACCTGGACGCCGGCCTGCGCACGGTGCTGGTGGACGACGCGGTGGAGGCGGCGGTGCTGGCCGTCCGGCGGCTGGAACGGGCCACCGCGCAGGAGCTGGACGAGTCCGCGCGCGGCGCGCTGATGAAGCAGCTGCTGGTCGCGTTCGTCGCCCCGGCGGGGGTGCCGGGCACCGCCCAGCTCCCCGCGCCCGCGCCGGTCGTCCGGGCCGGCGCGGCCCGGGGGGAGGGGACGTGGGGGTGATCCGCTTCGAGGAGTCGCGCGGGGAGGACGGGCCGGCGGTGCGCGGCTGCGGTTGCCCGCACTGCGCGGCCCGGGTGCGGCGGGCGCGGTCGACCGGCCGGGCCGGCTCGGCGCCGGTGCGGCGGGTGGCGCCGGCGGTGCGCGGTACCTGGCTGGCCGCCGTCGTGCTGGCGAGCGTCGGGGCGGTCGGCCTCGGCCTCCCGGCGGGCGCCGCGCACGCGGAGGTGGCGCCCAGCCGGCCGGGCTGGGACGGCTCGCGGTACTGGTTCCGCAACGAGGTGGGGGAGTGGCGGTACACCCGGTTCAAGGGCGTGTACCTGAGCCGGACCTCGGGGCGGCCCGCCGGCACCGGCGTCGAGCGGGCGATCGGGTACGCGCTGGCCCAGCTCGGCAAGCCGTACGTCTGGGGCGGCGACGGGCCGTCCGGCTACGACTGCTCCGGGCTGGTGCGGCAGGCCTACCAGCGCGCCGGCATCGCCCTGCCGCGGGTGGCCGACGACCAGTACGCGGCCACCACCCCGGTCCGCGCCGACCGGCTGCGCCGCGGTGACCTGCTCTTCTGGTCGCGCAACGGGCGGGCCTCGGGGATCCACCACGTCGCCATCTACCTCGGTGGCCACCGGTACGTGGAGGCCCCGCACCCGGGCAGCGCGGTACGGATCGCGAACCTCAGGGAGGGCTTCCTCCCCACCCACCTGGGTCGCCCGTAGCGCGGCGGCCGTCGCCGTCCACAGCCTGTGGACGGCGACGGCCGCCGCACTGACTCAGGCCGATGCGGTGTCCAGCAGCTCGAGCTGGTCCGGGGCGAGCCGGAGGGTGACGCCGGCCAGCAGGGCGGGCAGCTGCTCGGGGACGCGCGCGCTGGCGATCGGCGCGGCGACCGTCGGCTGGGCCGCCAGCCAGGCCAGCGCCACGCTCGCGACCTCGACCCCGTGTGCGGCGGCCACCGTGTCCAGCGCCTCCAGCACCCGGGGACCGCGCGGCTCGGCCAGGTAGCGGGCCGCGCCCTCGGCCCGGGCGCTGTCCACCGCCGTGCCGCCCGGCCGGTACTTGCCGGTCAGGAAGCCCGAGGCCAGCGCGAAGTACGGCACGGCGGAGAGCCCGTACTCGGCCGTCACCTTGGCCAGCTCGCCCTCGTAGGTGTCGCGCGAGACCAGGTTGTAGTGCGGCTGCACGGCGACGTACCGGGCCAGCCCCTCGCGCGCGGAGAAGTCCAGCGAGGCGGCCAGCCGCTCCGGGGAGATGTTGGAGGCGGCGATCTCCCGGACCTTGCCCTCCCGGACCAGCTCGTCCAGCGTGCCGATGATCTCCTCGACCGGCACCTCCGGGTCGTCGCGGTGGGTGTAGAGCAGGTCGATCCGCTCGACGCCGAGCCGGCGCAGCGAGGCCTCGGCGCAGGAGCGGATGTTGCCGGCGCTCAGGCCCGGCGAGCTCGGGAGCATGCCGAGCTTGGTGGCGACCACGATCCGGTCGTGGTCGCCGCGGGAGCGCAGCCACTCGCCGATGATGGTCTCCGACTCGCCGCCCTGGTGGCCGGGGGCCCAGGCGGAGTACATGTCGGCGGTGTCGACGAAGTTGCCGCCGGCGGCGGCGTAGGCGTCCAGTACGGCGAAGGAGTCGTCCCGGTCGGCCGTCCAGCCGAAGACGTTGCCGCCCAGCGAGAGCGGGAACACGGCGAGGTCGGAGGTGCCGAGGGTGACCCGGCTCGGGGTGTGCGCGGGAATATCGGTCATGTCCTGCGACAACCAGCGCCGTGCCGGCCCCATTCCGGATTCCGGCCGATGTCCGCCGAACGGGTGAGGCGGCGCCGATCGGTGTGGGTGCGGAGCAGGTCAGCCGGGGTGCGCGGGGGCGTTCAGGGGGCACTTCGCGGCGGGTCCGGGCTGTCCTGGGCGGTGGGGGATTCGTTAGAGTCCCTCGCATGGCTGAGAACTATGAAGACAACGCCGGCAGCACGCAGATGTTCCGCGCCTTCGTCGAGACCCCGGCGCAGCAGCAGGCGCAGGCCCCCGGCAGTGTGTCCGTGCACCGCAGTGGCGGCGGTGGCGCCCGGACCGGCGTGATCACCGTCTCGGTGGTGGCGGTGGTCGCGGTGGTCGTCGCGGTGGTCTGGCTCGCGCTCAGCTAGCAGACCGTCAGCACCGTTTCCGTTCGGGGAGGGGCCGGGCCACCAGGGCCCGGGTCCCGCTCCGACCTGCCGGTCAGCAGGGCTGCCGCCAGGCGTCCAGGCTCAGGTGCTTCTCCATCGAGCTGAACCCGAGCTGGTCGCTCTGCGCGCAGTACTGCGAGTTGGGCACGTTGTACTCGACGTGCAGCACCGCCTTGCCCTGCTTGATGAAGGGCGTGAGTTCGTCGCACTCCTGGTACTCGGCGCACTGTTCGTCGATCGAGAAGTCGAAGTAGTCGACCAGCTGCGCGACTTGGTCGACGTCGTTCTTCAACGCGACGCCGAGGCCCCGCTGGTGGGCCAGGTTGGCGATCATCTTGTTGTAGGTGAGCTGCTCGTCCGCGGTGAGCGGGAAGCCGGTGTCGTTCTCGTAGCCGTCCAGCAGGTCGGGTTCGACCGCGTCGAAGCCCTTCGCCTTGCACATGTCCATGCGCTGGGCCATCAGCGGCTCCAGCACGTTGATCTGCCGGATGTCGAACCACTTCTCGCCCTTCCAGCCGTCGCCGTCGCCACGCACCGACTGCGGGAAGGCCGGGGCGTCGGGCCGGAAGTCCTCCCAGGAACCGGCGTTGATGTAGCAGATCACCTTGCGGCCCTTGGCGTGCAGCGAGGCGACCACCGAGGCGTCGTTCTCGAAGCCGTCGATGTCGTAGACCGGCACGTCGACGGACTGGTCCACGGTGCCGCTGAGTTGCCACTGCCAGGCCTCCCCGGGAGTGGGGTGCCAGTACTGGCCGGAGGCGGAGGCGGAGGCCGAGGGGGACGGAGCAGGCGACCCGGACGGTGACCCCGACGGCGAGGCCGGGGCCGACCCGCTCGGCGCGGGCGCCGGCGCGGAGGTCCCGCCGCCCGCGGAGGGCGTGGCCGACTGCCCGCCGTCCCCGTCGTCCCCGCCGCCGTCGCTGCCGCACGCGCTGACGAACAGGGTGACGGACAGGCCCAGGGCGGCCAGCAGTACGGGGGTACGGCGGGTCGTCACGGCGGACTCCAGGTGGTCAGCGGATCAGGGTGGGAGTGGCGTCGGCCGGCACGATCCCGTGTGGCAGCGCGGACCACGGGTTGGCGCCGCCGCCCGGCACCGCGCACCCCGCGCCGGCCCGCCGGGTCGCGATCAGTGCCGCCGCCGCCCGGGCCAGCCGGTCCGGCACCGAGTACACCAGGTGGCAGAACCGGTCGGCCGAATGGTGCCCGGTCCACCACGGCAGCGCCAGTGCTTCGTACTCCGCCCAGCTGCCCTCGAAGGTGACCAGCAGGTCGGCCAACCCGGGCTCGGCGAAGTCGGGTTCGGGGTGCGTGCCGTGGCCGAGCACGACCGTGCCGCAGCCCGCCGCGCGGGCCGCGGTGGCCAGTCGACGGTAGTGCGGCAGGGCGGCCGGGTGACCGGCCGCCTGGTCGAAGTAGACGCCGGAGACGTCGTACCACTGACGGTGCGTCAGAACTTCGGCCACCACCTCGCCGTGCGGCCGGCGTCCGTAGCGGGTGTCCACGTAGCCGAGCAGCGTGACGCCCGCGGCGCGCAGCGCGGCCGCGGCCGCCGTGAAGGCGGGGTCGGGCGCCGGGCCCGGCCCGTCCGCGACGTTGAGCACGACCGCGCGGACGAGGGCCGGGCCGGCCGCGGCCACCGCCTGCCAGGCCGCCGGGTCCACCGCGGGGTGGACGTACAGCGGCACCAGCAGGCGGGGCGCGGAGACCGTCATCGGGCGCAAGCCTGCCACAGGTCGCGCAGGGTCCGGTCCAGCGGGATCTCGGGCTGCCACCCGAGCGCCTTGCCGGCCGCCGTGATGTCGGCCTGTTGCCAGGAGACCGCGGCCGAACGCTCCGAGCCGCTGCCGCTCTCCTCGATCCGGCCGGTGAACCCGGCCGCCGCCACCAGCCCTTCGGCGATCGCCCGGACCGGCTGGGCCTGCCCGCTGGCGATGTTGAGGATCCGTGGCAGTTCACCGAGGGCGGTGGCGGCCAGCGCGACCGCGCGGGCGACGTCCCGGGCGTCCACGAAGTCTCGGTACGCCGAGAGGTCGCCGACGGTGACCACCCCGCCCGGGCGGGCGGCCAGTTCGGTCGCCAGCCGGCCGGGCAGCGAGGCGGCGGGGGAGCCCGGGCCGACCGGGTTGAAGACCCGCAGCACCACCGCGTCCAGTTCGCCGCCGGCCACCGCGAGGCTGCCGGCCAGCTTGGTCGCGCCGTAGATCCCGACCGGGCGGGGCACCGCGTCCTCGCCGAGGGCCACCCCGGGCTCCACCGCGCCGTACTCGCCGGCCGATCCGAGGTGCACGAACCGCGCCTTGGGACAGGCGAGTTGGAGCGCCTCGACGAGTACCGCGGGGCCGCGCGCGTTGACCTCGGCCTGGTGCAGCGCGCTGCCGGAGACCGCGCCGGCGCAGTTCACCAGGACGTCCGGGGCGAGCGCGGCCAGCGCGGTGGCGACCTGGGGGACCTGGGCGGTGGCCAGGTCGAGCCGCAGGCTGTGGCCGGTCCGGCGGCCGCCGGTGACCAACTCGCCGTTCGGCAGCGCCCGCAGGGCGGTGGCGACGTGCCGGCCGAGGAAGCCGTCGGCGCCGAGCAGCAGGAACCTCATGCGGCCCGCCCGTCGCTGGAGACCGTACTCTCCGCCTCGCCGCCCGGCAGCGTGTGCAGCAGCTCGGTGGCCGCCCGGTCGTCCCGGAGCAGCAACGAACGGCGTTGCGCGAACTCGGCGTTGGCCCGGTCGTAGTCGTCCGGCCGGCCGATGTCCAGCCAGTAGCCGCCGAACTCGTAGGCGGCCGGCGGCGTCTTCGCGGCCAGCAGGTCGAGCACCAACTCGTCGAAGCCGAGCGGGAGTCCGGGCGAGTACGTGGTCAGCGCGGCGCGCGACACGCCGTAGACGCCCATCGAGACCCGGTAGTCCATGCTGGGCTTCTCGCGGAAGGCGGTGATGCTGCCGTCCTCGGTGGTCAGCACGCCGAAGTCGATCTTCACCTGGCGGGCGTAGGTGGCGATGGTGAGCGGCGCGTCGGAGGCCTCGTGGTGCTTGAGCACACCCGCGAAGTCCAGATCGGTGAGGATGTCACCGTTCATCACCAGGAAGTTCTCCGGCAGTCTGTCGAGCATCGTGAGCAGCGGGCCCATGGTGCCGAGCGGCGTGTCCTCGACCGCGTAGCCGACGCGCAGCCCCCACTGCGAACCGTTGCCGACGTACGCGCGGATGATGTGGCCGAGGTGGCCGATGGCGAGCGTGACCGTCTGGAAGCCGGCGGCGGCCAGCTGACGCATCACGATCTCCAGGATGGCGTGCTGGTCCCCGATCGGCACCAGCGGTTTGGGCAGTGCGGTGGTGTAGGGGCGGAGCCGGACACCTTTGCCCCCGGCGAGGATCACTGCATGCATGGTGGTTCCCCCACGGTAGAGATGCGGATGCGGACGGGATCAGACGTTGTAGATGTCGGTCTTGTAGCGGGCCAGGTTGGCCGGGTCGCGGAAGAACTCGATGGTCTGCTCCAGGCCCTGCTCCAGCGAGAAGGCCGGGGCCCAGCCGGTCGCCGTGCGCAGCCGGGTGGCGTCCGCGACCAGGCGCATCACCTCGGAGTTGGTGGGCCGGATGCGCTGCTCGTCCTCCCGGACGGTGATCTCGACGCCCATCAGCTTGCCGACCAGGGCGACCAGGTCGCCGATCGAGATCTCGCCGCCGGTGCCGGCGTTGAAGGTGCGGCCGACCACGGTCTCGGCCGGCGCGGTGCCGACCGTGTGGAACGCGGCGGCGGTGTCCTTGACGAACATGAAGTCGCGCGTGGGCCGCAGGTCGCCCAGGGTGATCTCCCGCTCGCCGGCGGCGAGTTGGGCGATCACGGTGGGGATCACGGCGCGCATCGACTGGCGCGGCCCGAAGGTGTTGAACGGGCGCAGGGTGACCACCGGGGTGTCGAAGCTGGCGTGGTAGCTGTCCGCCAGCCGGTCCCCGCCCGCCTTCGAAGCGGCGTACGGGGACTGGGTGTTGATCGGGTGGTCCTCGGTGATCGGGACGGTCTGCGCGGTGCCGTAGGTCTCGCTGGTCGAGGTGTGCACCAGCCGGGGGATGTCCAGGTGGCGCACCGCCTCCAGCACGTTCAGCGTGCCGGTGACGTTGGTCTCGATGTACGAGTGCGGTGCCTGGTAGGAGTACGGGATGGCGATCAGCGCGGCCAGGTGGTAGACCGCCTCGACGCCCTTGACCAGCCCGTTCACCGAGCCCGGGTCGCGGACGTCGCCCAGCACGATCTCCACCGAGTCCAGCGTCTCCTGCTCCAGGGTCTCCAGCCAGCCGAAGGAGGAGAAGGAGTTGTACTGGACCATGGCGCGGACCCGGTGACCGTGCGCGACCAGTCGCTCGACCAGGTGGGAGCCGATGAAACCCTCGGCTCCGGTGACTGCGACAGTGCTCATCTGTGTCGGATGCCCAATCTCTGTGGTGAACTGACGGAACGTCAGCGATGCGTGGTGGTGCGACCGAGGACGACCGTGGCCAGCAGGACCAGCAGTACGGCGGCTGCTCCGCAGCCGTACAGCTGGACCCACAACGGATCGGCCCCGGAGAGCAGGGCGGTGGACTCGGCGACGGCCGCGGCCGCGCAGAGCCCGGTGGTGCGCCAGACCAGGCCGAGCGCCTGCAGCAGCAGTGCCGTCCACAGCGTGGCGGCGAGCAGCAGCAGGTCGACGGCCGTCAGCGGTCCGGTCGGAGAGGAGTTCGAGGGGGTGTGTGGCCAGAGCAGGGTGGCGGCCAGGTCGAGCAGGCCGACCACGGCCAGGTAGCCACCCAGGCAGCCGGCCAGCACCAGGCCGGTCCGGCGGCGGAAGTGGCCGGGGCTGAGACTGGTGCGCAGCGCGGCGGTGGCCAGGCTGCGGTACCGGTAGAGCAGCCACTCGGCGAGTCCGAGGCTGAGGGTGAGCGCGACCAGCACCGGGCCGGTGCTGCCCGGGTGGCCGGTGGTGCCCGGCCGCAGGCCGTGCTGGAGGCTCGCGCCCAGCCCCGCGAACAGGGTGAGGGTGCCGACCGAGAGTCCGAACAGGCCGGCGCCCAGGGTCTCGTGCCGTGGCGGACGACTGCCGCCGGCGGTCGGCTCGGTGCGCAGGCAGCGCACCAGCTGCCAGACCGCCAGGCCGACCGCGCAGGCCAGGGTGGCCAGCAGGATCGCGCTCCGGGCGGTACCCGGCAGCCGTACCCCCAGTACCAGCCCGGTCCCGACCACCGACGGGGTGAGCGCGGCCAGCAGCAGCTTCTCCTGGCCCAGCACCAGCAGCACGGTGGCCGCGGCGAGGTAGAGCGACTGCCCGGCGATGAACCAGAGTGCGGCCAGCGGTCCGCCCACCAGGTACCCGGTGGCGGCGGCCAGCAGCGCCCCGGCGGGCGCGCCGAGCGCCAGCGCCCGGCCCGCCGCGCGCCGGTTCGTCCGGCTAAGCCAGCCGTACGAGCGGTGCGCCAGCCCCTGGTTCCAGGCCCAGCTGACCAGGGTGGCGGCCGCCATCGCGGCCAGCCCGGAGGGCAGCCCGAAGCGCAGCCGGTGCGCGGCGAAGAAGCCGGAGGCGAGCAGGTAGCCGAGCCCGGGCAGCGCGAAGACCAGCCCGCGCAGCACGCAGCGCCAGGGGTCGGCCCGCCACGGGTCGGCACCGGTGACGATCACCGGTGCCGGGTAGCGCCGGGCGACCTTGGCGAACAGCTCCTCGGCCAGCGCGAACGAGTCCGGCCGCCCGTAGTTGAGCGCCGCCTGCTCGTCGGTGAGGCCGTCCGACTCCAGGAACGCGGCGATCTCGTACGGGTGCACCGCGTCGGCGCAGACGTCGGCCAGCCGCTCGGCGAGCTCGTCGATCGGGTCGGGGGAGAGCTCGGGGGCGTCCTCGGCCGGGGACGGTGCCCCCGGACGGCGGCGCCGCGGCAGCTCGCGCAGCCGCATGGTCTCCTCCGCCCAGCCCGGCGTGCCCTCGTCCGGGACGAGCCGCAGTGGCCCGCTCACCTGGCCTCCCGTTCCCACCAGCCGTAGTCGTCCGCGGACTGCTCGCCGGACCCGGTCGCGGCGCCCACGCCGGCCGGGACCAGTTCGCCGGTCGGCGGCGACGCCGGGGCGGCCGGTTCCGCCGCGACCACCTGGCCGGGCCGCCAGCGCCGCTCGCCCAGCAGCTCGGTGTAGATCGAGCGGAAGCCGTCGATGGTCTGTCGCAGGGTGAACTGCTCGATCACCCGCAGCCGGGCCTGCTCGCCCATCCGGGCCCGTCGCTCGGGATCGCGCAGCAGCTCCAGCGCGGCCCGGGCCATCGGCTCCGGCTCGCGCGGCGGCACCACCAGACCGGTGTCGCCGACCGCCTCGCGGACCCCGCCGACGTCGGTGGAGACCGTCGCCCGCCCCGAGGACATCGCCTCGATCAGGGTGAACGGGAACCCCTCGCTGATGCTGCTGAGCATGACGATGCTGCCGGCCGCGTAGGCGTCCTTGATCTCCTCGACCCGGCCCTCGAAGACCACCGAGTCACCCAGGCCCAACTCCTGGGCCAGCTGCACGCAGCCGTCCCGGTAGCCCTCGGCGCCGCGCGCGGTGCCGCCGAAGAGTCTCAGTCTGGCCTCCGGCAGCTCGGCTCTGACCAGGGCGAACGCCTGGATCAGGGTCTCCAGGCCCTTGATCGGGTCGACCCGGCCGGCCCAGCTGAGGGTGGGCGTCCGCGGCTCCGGCCCGGCGGCCGGGAAGAGGTCCGGGTCCACGCCGTTGTAGACGGTGCGGATGTTGGCGCTGGGGGTGCCGCCGCGCTCCTCCCAGCGCCGGTTGTACCGGTTGCCGGGGGTGACCAGCGCGGCCTGGGCGTAGCTCTCCTCGGCCAGCATCCGGTAGAAGCCGAGCACCAGCGCCTTGACCGGCCAGCGGTAGGGGCCGGTGCGGTAGCCGAGGTAACGTTCCCTCAGGTAGATGCCGTGCTCGGTGAGCAGGAACGGTACGGCGTGCTGCTGCGAGGCGATCAGGCCCGGCAGCGCCGCGAGGCCGCCGCTCACCGCGTGCGCCACCCCGTCCGTGGGCGGCTGGACGGCCAGCGGGCGCAGCGCGTGCTCCAGCAGGTCGGTGGCGTGCAGCGCGTCGTGCAGGGTCGGCCGGGCGGCGGCGGTCGGCAGGTAGTCGCGGGTCCAGACCTGTTGCAGGGTGCGCAGGGCGGGCTCACTGCGCAGGGCCGGGCTGAGCAGCCCCCGCCGGGCGAAGTCGGCGAAGCCGTACAGCTCGGGGCCGAAGTGCGAGGCGTAGACCGGGTCGAGGAGGGAGTGCAGGAAGCGTTCGTACGCGTCGAGGAAACGGCGCAGGACCTTGCCACGCGGCGGCTTGCGGTCCTCGGCCGGGCCCCAGAGCGGAGCGGTGGTCACGGTGCGGACGTTCGCCGGCAGCTCCCAGGCCAGCTTCTCGCTGCCGGTTCCGGTCACCGCGATGATGTCGAAATCGACGTCGGGCATGCCCTGGACGAGCTGGTCGCACCAGACGCTGACCCCGCCGTGCGCGTGCGGATAGGTCCCCTCGGTGAGCAGGGTGACGTGCATCCTGCCTTCCCCTCCCCCTCTCGGGCGCCCGGTCGGTTCGGGCGCGGCGCGTCGGTGGAGGCCCGGTAGAGCCTCCACCGACGCACTGGTGATGCCTACTGCTGGGTGTCGCTCGGGACGAGCGACTTGCTGCCCTTGGTGCGGGTGGTGTCACTCGGGCCGGCCGGGACGGCCTTGGCCACGCCCGCGGGCACGGTGCCCTTGGGAGCGACCGGGGCGACCTTGGCGGCGGCGGCCTTCACGACGTTCGCGTTGCTGGTGCCCGCCACCGGGGCGGCGGCGGACTGAAGCTGCAGTGTCACCGCGCTCTGGAAGGTGCCGGGGGTCACCCAGCCGGTGAGGCTGCCCGCGTACGGACTGCCGAACGCGCTGTGACCGAGCAGCTGGGTCTGCGTGGTGCCGTTCGGCATCGTGGCCTCGACCTGAACCCCCTTGGGGGCACTGACCGTTACGGTGTTGCCGATCCGGTAGGCGGTGACCTGGCCGGCCGCCACCGCGTTGTCCCAGGCGGTGCGCTTCTGCAGCTCGCCGCCGATGTTCGCCTCGGTCAGGTTCTGCAGTGGCGCGTTGGCGCTGTACAGCCCGTTGTAGGTGTCGAGGATGCTCTGCAGCACCGGGTAGGCGATCCGACCCTCGGCGAAGTTGGACTGGTGGATGAAGTGCGGGCGCGGGTCGTTGTCGAGCGCCTGCCCGAGGTCGATCCGGGTCTCCAGCGGGACGATGTACGAGGTGTAGCCGGTGTTCTCGTCCAGCGCGGCCGGCAGGCAGGTGGAGTTGCCCGAGGTCTCGCAGAGGCCGCTGCCGCCGTCCGCCTTGCTGGTGTAGATCCAGTTGTACTCGTCCGTCTCCTCCTGCGGCGTGGCCACGTTGTAGAAGACGTTCATCGGGTAGCGCGGCACGGTCAGCGTGGAGCTGCCGACGGCCCGCTGGTTGGGCTCGCGGGAGGCGTCGCTGCCGGTCCACTTGACCCCGGCGGCGGCCAACGCGGGCGCCAGGTTGGGGTTGTCGGTGGGCTGCTGCGGCAGGGTGACCAGGCCGGAGTGCTCACCGGTGACCAGCTCGGTCGGGTCGGTCTTCAGACCGGCCTTCTGGGCCCAGGCGGTGTTCTCCTGGATCTCGGTCTGGATGGTCGACTCGTCCACCCAGACGTCGTTGCCGCTGGCGTCGGTCTCGCAGGTCCAGGGCACCACGGTGGTGTTCTGGACGCAGCCGATGAACGGGTGGTCGTAGGTGTGGTTGATGAAGTTGTAGTTGCTCTGGTCCGCCACGAACGCGCTCACCAGCGGGTCGGTGGTGGTGTTGTTGTCGGACTTCCAGTCCTCGCTGCCGCCGCCGTTGAAGAGGAAGGTGAGCTTGAAGTTGTTCTGCTTCTCCCACTGCGTCAGGTACTGCTCGTCGGCCGGCGTCATCCGGATCGGGTTGTTGTCCGTGTTGTCGTCCGGCGGGCAGGTGACGTCGCCCGGCGTGCACTTGAGCGTGCTGTTCCAGCGGTCGTCGGAGAGGAACAGGTCGTCGACGTGGACCTCGAAGTAGTTCTGGTCGTAGCCGAGGTGCACGCCCTGGGTCAGCCAGTCCACGAACCCGCGGGCCAGCAGCCGGTACTGCTGCTGGTACTGGTTGTAGACGAAGGTGACGACCAGTTCCTGCCGGCTGTCGTGGTCGTACTCGCCGACCAGCGAGCCGCGGCTGCTGGTGCCCGGGATCGGCATGTCCACCAGCGGCGTGAACGAGGAGCCGGCCGGCAGGTTGCCCAGCGGGGTCGCCAAGTAGCCGTAGCTCTCGCTGACGTTGGGGTCGATGTTCTCGAACGGGACGTTGCCCTTGAGGTAGTTGAACGGACCGCTCAGGCCGGCGCTGGTGACGCCGCCCTGCATGCCGTCCAACGTACCGATGTAGCCAGGGTTCTGAGCGTAGTTCAGACCAACGTCCGGCTGCGCGTAGGTGTACGCGTCGATCTGTCGGATCCCGAACTGCGCCTCGTAGGAGGCGAGTGCGGACATCTCGGCGGAGCCGGTCCCGAAGGGGTTCTCGTTCGGCAGGACGACACCCTGGAACTTGGCGCGGGGTGTGCCGTTGACGGTGTCGCTGAGGAACGCGGCGTTGATGGTCGGCCGCTTCGGGTCCGACAGCTTCACCACGGTGTAGGGCGTGCCCTCACTCTGCAGCTCCGCGGTGATGGCGGCGGTGGCAGGGCCGCCGTCGTCCACCACGAGGACGGTGAGGTCGATTCGGTTCTGTGTGGCGGCGTGCGCCGTGGCGGTCTGCAGTCCGGCAGCCAGCAGACCGGCAGCCGCGCAGGCGGCAGCCCGTCGGGTCGCTCGACCCATAGTTCGGTGTTCCCCTCCTGAGCAGGGACGGACCGCCCCCGCGTCCACCCCGGATGTGCTTGAACCCCCGTGCCTCACACGGAAAGAACGCGTGGGTCACTGTTGGACCATCCTGGGGCAGGAGCCGCCGCCGACGCGGCCGAATGGGTGAGAGTGCAGCGAATCTGTCATAGACGTTCACCCTGGCGCCATGTTGGGCACCGGCTATGCGTTAAGGAAGACTTAAGGAAGCACAACGTTGCTAGCACATGTCAAGTTTTTCTCATGAAACCCGTCTGGCCAGCCAGAACGCGCCTCCTGGGACGCCTGTGACCAGCGGCCGGCCGAGTGCGCCCGCCGGGCCGGCCGGGCTCCTTCGTACGCTTGTCTGGGTCCCGCACTCCGGATCCCCGCTCTCCTTCAGGAGGAACCATCGTGACCGAGCAGCCGCCCATGGCCGCCGCCGAGCTGGCCGCCCGCAGCCTGGGCCTGGCCGGTGCCGTCAACGCCCGCGACCTCGGCGGGTACCGGACGGCCGACGGTCGGGTGCTGCGCGGCGGGGTGGCCCTGCGCAGCGACGGCCTCAACCGGCTCACCGAGGCGGACCTGGAGCTGCTGCTCGGCCTCGGCCTGCGGCACGTGGTCGACCTGCGCAGCCTGGACGAGGTGCGCGAGGCCGGCCCGGACCGGGTGCCCGGCCTGCCGGTCGCCGACGTCTCGGCCGTGGAGCTCAGCGCCGAGCCGGTGCGCCTGGACTCCCCCGACCCGGACGGCATCACCCTGCACCACCTGCCGATCTTCGCCGCCGACTTCGACATCTACGTCGCGCTGCGCGACGCGCTGGCCGATCGCGATCCGGTCCGGCAGCACCAGCTGCTCGGCGACGGCAAGGCCGCCGCGATCATGACGGGGCTGTACCGCTGGTTCGTCACCGACCCGGTCGCCCGCGAGCGGTTCGCCGCCGTGCTGCGCCTGCTGGCCGCCCCGGACGGCCCGCCGGTGCTCTTCCACTGCACCGCGGGCAAGGACCGCACCGGCTGGACGGCGGCCCTCCTGCTGACCGCGCTCGGCGTGGACCGGGAGGCCGTGATCGAGGACTACCTGCTGACCAACATCCGCTCGGCGGCGATCATCGAGCGGATCGTGGACAGCTTCGGCACCCGTGGCCTGATGAGCGACCCCAGCCTGCTGCTCCCGCTGTTCCGCGCCGACCTGGCGTACCTGGACGCGGCCTTCGCCGAGGTCGAGGCCGGCTGGCCGAGTTTCGACGCGTTCTGGCAGGCCGGCCTGGGGCTGGACGACACCGTGCTCTCCGGCCTGCGCAAGAACCTGCTGGTGGAGGGCTGACGGGTCGGTCAGCCCTCGCTGATCAGGCCCTCGCGGAGCTGGGTGAGGGTCTTGGTGAGCAGCCGGGAGACGTGCATCTGGGAGATCCCGATCTCGTCGCCGATCTGCGACTGCGTCAGGTTGCCGAAGAAGCGCAGCATGATGATCCGGCGCTCCCGCGGCGGCAGCTTGGCCAGCAGCGGCTTGAGCGACTCCCGGTACTCGAC
This sequence comes from Kitasatospora sp. NPDC052896, assembly GCF_044547075.1. Lineage (NCBI taxonomy): Bacteria > Bacillati > Actinomycetota > Actinomycetes > Kitasatosporales > Streptomycetaceae > Kitasatospora > Kitasatospora sp. NPDC052896. Next base: position 694,007 of record NZ_JBITZU010000001.1, on the reverse strand, counting down.
GCCCTCCAGGGCGAGGTCCTCGTAGCCGAGCCGCTCGGCCAGCGGGCCCTCGCCGTCCTCCTCCCCGGGGGCGGAGTCCAGCGAGCTCGCGGTGTAGGCGTTGCCCACCGCCAGGCCCTCCACCACGTCCTCCTCACTGACGCCCAGGCAGGCGGCCAGCTCGGCGACGGTCGGTGAGCGGTCCAGCCGCTGGGACAGCTCGTCACCGGCCTTGGTGAGCGCCAGCCGCAGCTCCTGCAGCCGCCTCGGCACCCGGACCGACCAGCTGGTGTCCCGGAAGAAGCGCTTGATCTCGCCGACCACGGTGGGCATCGCGAAGGTCGGGAACTCCACCCCGCGCTCCGGGTCGAACCGGTCGATCGCCTTGATCAGGCCGATCGTGCCGACCTGGACGATGTCCTCCATCGGCTCGTTGCGGCTGCGGAAGCGCGCCGAGGCGTAGCGGACCAGCGGCAGGTTGAGCTCGATCAGGGTGTCCCGGACGTAGGTGTGCTCGGCGCTGCCCGCGGGCAGGGTGGCGAGCCGCCGGAAGAGCGAGCGGGAGAGCGTGCGGGTGTCCAGGCCCGGGCCGAGCGGGGACTGCTGACGGGGGATCGGGCCCGCGGCGGGCTCGGGGACGGCGGGCTCGGGGACGGCGGGCTCGGGGACGGCGGGCTCGGGGATGGCGTGTTCGGAGACAGTGTGCTCGGCGACCGCCGTACTGCCGTGGATCTCCGTGCTGCCCAGCTCTGCGGACATGCACCCACCCCCTTGTGACTGGTCCAACGGGAGCCGCCGCTCGGTGGTTCCCCGGTGCACGCCGACCGCACGCGGCGCCCCCCAACCGCTTGCTTACCGGATCACGGTCCCCGGCAAACCCGAACGTCGCAAGATGTCACTCGGCGGTGACGCCGAGCGACCCGCCGGCTCCCCTCACTCCTCCCAGGAGTTGCCGGTCCGCAGCCGGGTCAGGATCCGCGCGAGCAGCCGCGAGACGTGCATCTGGGACATCCCCAGTTCGTTGCTGATCTGCGACTGCGTCAGGTTGGCGAAGAACCGGAGCATCACGATTCGGCGCTCCCGCTCGGGCAGCTGCACCAGCAGGTGGCGGACCATGTCCCGGTGCTCGACGTCGGTGAGCGCGGAGTCCTCGTAGCCCAGCCGGTCCAGCAGGGCCAGGCCGCCCTCGTGCTCCTGGGCCGCCTCCAGCGAGGCCGCGTTGTAGGCCCGCCCGGCGTCCAGGCAGGCCCGGACGTCCTCCTCCGGGATCCGCAGGTTGGCGGCGATCTCGGGCACCTTGGGGGTCCGTCCGTGGGTCACCGTCAGCTCCTCCATCGCGCCGCTGACCTGTACCCAGAGCTCCTGCAGCCGGCGCGGCACGTGCATGGTGCGGACGTTGTCGCGGAAGTAGCGCTTGATCTCGCCGAGGATGGTCGGCAGCGCGTAGGTCGGGAACTGCACGCCGCGGCTCGGGTCGAACCGGTCGATCGCGTTGATCAGGCCGATCGTGCCGACCTGGACCACGTCCTCCATCGGCTCGTTGCGGCTGCGGAACCGGGTGGCCGCGTAGCGCACCAGCGGGATGTTGACCTCGATCAGGGCGGCCCGGACCTGCTCGCGTTCGGGGGCGTCGGCCGGCAGCTCGGTGAGGCGCTCGAAGAGCACTCGGGTGAGGGTGCGGACGTCGAGTGGCCGGCCGCCCGGGGTGTCGTCGTGGGCCGGGGGCTCCTCGGGGCGCTCGTGCTGCTCGCCGGGGCCACCGGTGCCGGTGTCCGGTGTGCCGTCCTGGATCCGCACGGACCACCCCTCCCTCGGTTCACCACCTCGTCCTGCCCGGCAAAATCGGTCATAGCATCACAAGCCGGGCGCTGTTCGTTCAAGCACCCCATGGAGGCGTGTTGGTGGGCGGGTGAACCGGGCAGGACCGGCCGGCGGGCAGCCGGTCGGGGAGTGCGAACGGCCCCCCGGACCGCCCGGGGCTCGCGGGGAGCCACCGGGAGGCCGGGGGGCCGTTGGGTCGTGCGAATGCGATCGAGGGCCGGAGCGGGGATCAGACCTCGAAGTCGGCGACCACCAGGGTGGCGATCTCCCGCCACCGCGCCGCCGCCGCGACGTGGGCCGGATGGGTGGCGTAGGCCTGCAGCGCGTCCTGGTCGGCGACCAGGCTGTTGATCGCGTAGTCGTACGCGACCTCCCGCGGGCTGATGTTCCAGCCGGTCTGCCACTCCAGCAGCTCGGGGATCTGCTGGTCGAGGCCCTCGAAGCCCTCGGCGGCGGCGAGGGCGCGCTCGTCGTCCTTGGCGATGCCGTCGTTGAGCTTGAACAGGACCAGGTGCCGGATCACGATGCGCTCCTAGCGGGGGTGAGGGTGCGGGACCCGGACACGGTAACCCGGCGGTGCCGGCACTACTTGACCAGCCCGGTCATGAACGCCCCCACCGCCTTGGCCGCGTCGGAGATCCCGACGAAACCCGACTGGACCAGCTCCGCCGCGCGTGCGGGTGAGTGGATGATCGTGTACACCACGAAGATCAGTAGCAGGTACATTCCGATCTTCCTTGCCTGTGCCATCGAACCGCCCTGCTTCCTCCGCCGTCCATGCGTCGCCGCGCGCTCGTACCGAACGGCAGCTTATCCACCGGACGGCCCAACGGCGTGAGCAACGCGTTCACCCGGTGGGACGAAGGTCCCCGGGTGAGGGGCCCTTGTACGGGGTGCCCGGGACGGGAGCGGACGGCAGGATGGTGGTCGTACCGAGGATCTGGCAGGAATCCGTCGGTGCGTGGATCCGGAGTTCCCCGCTGTGGGACCGGGCGTCGTGGCTTCCCCCCTGACACGACGCCAGGTGGTGGGAACTCCGTCGGGGGAGCGGTCTGGCCCCCCGTGGCCGCTCCCCCTATTCGGCTCGCTACCGGGACTGCGCGAAGCGGACCTCGGCCTCCGGCGCCAGGTCCAGCTCCGCCCCGGTCACCGGCTCACCGGTGCTGATCAGGATGTTGTAGTGATTGGGGAAGTGGCAGGCGTCGAAGCCCAGCACGGTGCCGACCGGCCGGCCGGCGATCCAGACGGTGTCCCCGCGGTCGATCACGCCGGCGCGGGAGATCTCGGCGAACCCCAGGAAGCCCACCCGGTTCACCCTCGTCCCCGGCGTCCCGTCCGTCACGTCCGTACTGACCAGCTCGTGCAGCTCGCCGGCCCGCACGCAGCGGCCGGCGTACGGCTCGACCACCATGCCGCGCTCCTCCCGGCGGTGGATCAGCACCTTGACCAGCGCGCCGAGGACGGCGCGCTTGGCGCCGTCCTCGGTGCGGCGGGGATCGGCCAGCAGGGTCATCGGACCTCCAACGCGTCGTGGTCGAGCCGGTAGCTGGCCTCGACCAGGTCGAGGGCGGCGATCCCGCCGTCCTGATGGGCGGCCGGGTCGGCCAGGGCGGTCTCGAAGGCGGCGAGGATGCCCCGGTACTCGTGCCAGAGCGAGGCCTTGAAGCCGTGGTGGCCGGCCAGCAGGTCGGCCCGGTGGACCGTACCGTCGGCCAGCTCGACTTCCACGTCCTTGCACTCGCCGTCGTAGGACCAGTCCAGCTCGACCCGGGCGCGTGCCGCCGGGCCGGCGGCGGTCGGTGTGGTGGCGGTCAGTTCGATCACGGCCTGCCGGTCCAGCCCGGTCGTGTCCCGGTCGATCCGGGCGGCGTCCACGGTGACCTCGCCGAGCAGCAGCCGGACCAGGTCGAAGGCGTTCGGCCCGTTGTCCGCCACGCAGCCACCGCCGCAGCGCGCCGGGTCCAGGTACCAGCGGTCCCGGCCGACGTGCTCCTCGATCCGCTCCAGGTAGCGGACGGTGACCTTGGTGATCGTGCGGCCCAGGCAGCCGGCGGCCAGTCGGATCGCCTCGGCGTTGTAGCGCCGGTGGAACGCGGTGAGCAGCGGCACCCGCCGCTCGGCGGCCAGCGCCGCCAGCGCCCGGGCGTCGGCCGAGCGGGTCGCCAGCGGCTTCTCCACGCAGACCGGCAGGCCGGCCGTCAGCAGGTCGCGGCAGAGCGCGAAGTGGGCGTCGTTGGGCACGGTGACGATCACCCCGGCCAGCTCGGGATGGGCCGCCAGCAGTGCCCGGTGGTCCCGGTGGGCAGGCAGACCGGCCGCCCGGGCGGGGGCCAGCGCGGCCTCCTCCAGGTCGCAGACGGCGGCCGCCCGCAGCCCGGGAGCCTGCTCCAGGGCCGCCAGGTAGAACCGGGAGATGACGCCCAGTCCGATCACCGCGACCGGGCGCGGTGCCCCTGCCGCGGTCATCGCCCGGCCCCCAGCGGCGCGGGTGCGGTCAGGCCGGTCGTGGCGGCCAGCTCGGTCAGCTCGCGGTAGCGGGCCGGGGCCAGCGGCACGCCCTGCCGCCGGTGTCGCTCGGCCAGCTCGCCCTCCAGCAGCCCCGGGTAGCCGACCGGCCGGCCGGGCTCGACCGGCGGGCAGTCCAGCAGACTGCCGAACAGCCCGCCGGCGTCCTTGTCGAACTCCGCCGCCGGCCGCAACGCGCCGGGGGCCACGGCCAGCGCGAGGAAGCCGATGTCGTCGTCCCGGCCGGTCGGGCCGCCGTCGCCGGTCAGCGCCTCGGCGGCCGGGCCGAGCCCGGCGCCGGCCAGCAGCGCGCCGAGCACCTCGACCACCAGCCCGAGCCCGTACCCCTTGTACGCGCCGCCCTCCGGGCTGCCGCCCAGCCAGAGCAGGTGCGCCTCGCCGCGGTCGAAGGCGGCCGGGTCGGTGACCGGCCGCCCGTCCTCGCCGGCCAGCCAGCCGGCCGGGATCCGCTGGCCGGCCCGGGCGGCGGCCCGGATCCGGCCGGTGGGGACCGCCGTGGTGCTCATGTCCAGCACGAACGGGTGGTGCGGTCCGGCCGGCGCGGCCAGGCTGAGCGGGTTGGTGCCGAGCATCGCCACCCGGCCGCCCGGCGGGCGGGCGATCCGCTGCCGGCCGCAGTTGGAGGCGAGCAGCCCGATCCGGCCGCGCCGCGCCGCCCGCAGGGTGTGGAAGCCCGCGCAGCCGAGGTGGGTCGCGCCGCGGACCGAGACCAGGCCGACGCCGTGCCGCCCGGCCCGCTCGACCGCGAGGTCCATCGCCTCCGGCGCGGCCCACAGGCCCAGCGCGCGGTGGGCGTCCAGCAGCACGGCGGCGCCCAGGTCGGCCAGCACCTCGGGCTCGGCGGCCGGGTCGGTCCGGCCCTGGTCGAAGAGCGGGAGGTAGAGCCGGGTGAGGTTGGTCAGGCCGTGCGAGGTCAGGCCGGTGAGGTCGCCGTAGCAGAGCGCCTCGGCGGCGAGCTCGGCCCGGGCGGCCGGCACGCCGCGTTGTTCGAAGACGGCGGCGGTGAAGCGCAGCAGCTCGGCGTGGGCCACCAGCACGGCGGGCGCGGCGCCGGCCGGCCGGGCGGCGGGGACGCGGGCGCCGTCGCCCTCCTCGGCGGCGGACGGCGGGGGCGCGGGGGTCAGCTGCGACATGCGGAGTCCTCGGCGGGGGTCGGGTGGGGCAGCGGGGGCTCGGGCCGGTCCGGCGGATCCTTCCGGGTCCGCGGGACCGGCCCTAGGGGTCGGCGTCGAAGGCGGCGAGCAGGTCGGCGACCGTCCGGGCGAAGCGGGCCAGCTCCGCGGCGGTCACGAACTCGCCCTCCGCGTGGGCGTGGTTGCCGTCCAGCGTGCCCGGCCCGAGCACCACGGTGGCGGTGCCCGGCCGGTCGGCCAGCCAGATCGCGTCGCAGGTGAAGGCGGGCTGGTCGGCGGGCCAGGCCGGCACGCCGGCGGTGGCCAGCAGCCGGGCGAGCCACTCGCCGGTGCTGCCGTCCGGGGTCAGCGCCGGCAGGCCGCGCTTGAGCCAGTCCAGCCGGGTGATCCGCTCGGCGTCGGCCGCCGTGCGGGCCAGCAGCGGGACGTCGGCGAACCGCTCGGCGAAGGCGCGCAGCCCGTCCGCGAGGGCGGTCGGGACGGCGGTGGCCAGCCGCTCGGCGGTGGCGGCGTCGGGGTAGGCCAGGTTGAGCAGCAGCTCGCCCCGGCCGTAGACCCGGTTGTGCAGCCGGCCGGTGTGCAGCCCGGCCACGCAGAGCTGCCCGGCGCCCGGGTCGACGGCCGCGGCCAGGTGCTGGGCCAGGAAACCGAGCAGCACGGTCGCGTTGTGGCCGGCCGCCGGGCGGTCGTCGACGGCGTCCTCGCCGGCCACCCGGATCCGGGCGGTCATCGCCGCCGTGGAGCGCGGCAGCGCGCGGTTGCCGGTCGGCTCGCAGAACACGTTGAGCCGGCCGTAGTGTCCGGCGGCGACCAGCGGACGGGTGCCGAAGGTGCCCAGCGCGCCGCCCTCCTCGCCCGCCACGGCCTGCACCAGCACGCGGATCCGCTCGGCCAGCCCGGGCCGCTCGGCCTGCGCGGCCCGTAGGCCGGCCAGCAGCGCGACCGCCGGGCCCTTGGCGTCCACCGCGCCCCGGCCGGTGAACCGGCCGCCGTCCGGGCCGGGGTGGTGGCCGACCGGCTGCACCCCGGCGACGGTGTCCAGGTGGACGTTGAACATCACCGTCCGTTCGCGCGGCGCCGGGCCGCCGAGGCGCAGCAGCAGGCTCGGCTGGCGGGCCAGGAACTCCGGGTCGGCGGCCGCCGCCGTGCGGACCGGCAGCGGGACCTCGGGTGCCTCGACCCAGTGCCGCTGCGGGGGGCCGTGTCGCAGCACGGCGAAGCCGAGCTCCGCGGCGGCGTCGGCGTAGCGGAGCTGCGCCTCGGCCAGCCGGGCCGAGTGGTCGCCGCTCTCCAGCGGTCCGGCGGTGGGCAGTCGCAGCAGGTCCAGCAGCAGCTGGTGGTCGGCCGGGGTCAGCACGGCCTCGGCCGGCTCGGTGGGAGCCGGCCCGGTCGGGATCAGCTCGGTGGGGGTCGGCCCGGTCGGGATCAGCACGGCACCCGCTCCAGACCGGCCGGGCCGGAGCGCCAGCCGGACCCGCTCGCCACCCGCTCGGCGAGCGCGCGCAGCGCGCGCCCGCTGGCGAGGAAGGCCGCCCGGCACTCGGCCGGCCCGTCCCGGTGCCCCTCGTGCGGGCGGACCGCGAGGTGCGGCTCGATCGACCAGCCGCCCCGGTAGCCGCCCTCGGCCAGCAGCCGCAAGACCTCGGTCACCTGCGCCTCGCCCTCGCCGGGCAGCCGGTACTCGGGGGCCGCGGGCCCGCCGACCGCGTCCTTCACGTGCACGTGCCGGACGTGGCCGGCCAGTTCGCGCAGCATCGGGTAGCTGCGGTAGCCGTGCGCGGCGCCGTTGCCGGTGTCGAAGAGCAGGCCGAAGGCGTCCTCGCGGACGGCCGCCACCAGCCGCAGCGCCCGGGTCGCGTCCCGGCCGGCCCAGCCCGAGCAGTTCTCGTGCAGCAGCACCAGGCCGGCGTCGGCGGCCCGGTCGGCCAGCGCGCCGATCCGGCGGACCACCTCCCGCTCCCACCCGTCGTCCGGCCGGCCGTCGTTGGGGTAGGACATGATCCGTACGAAGCGGGTGCCGAGCACCGCGCAGCGCTCGGCCAGCACCGCCAGCTCGGCCAGCTCGGCGGCGAAGTCGCAGTCGACCGGGCGGGACCAGCCGCCGATCCGGGAGGCCACCACCGGTACCGCCAGTCCGGCCTCGGCGATCCGGGCGGCGGCCCGGGCGAACTCCGGGCCGCTCAGCTGGTCCACTCCGAGGCCGTCCACCGTGCGCAACTCGACGGCACGCCAGCCGAGTTCGAGGGTGACGTCGATCTGGTCGGCGATCCCGGGGGCGGCCTCGTCGGCCACTCCGCAGTAGAAGATCCGTTGCACGTCCAGCCCGGGGCCGGCCGTCAGCTCACCGGGCATGGGTCAACTCCAGTTCGCGGTCGACCGGTTGGGAGGAGCGGGCGGTGGCCCGGCTGATCCGCTTGGCGTCGGCGAGCAGCCCGACCGCCCGGACATGCTGCTCGAACTCGGCGGGCGGAAGCGGCCGTTCGTCCAGGAATCGATCGTAGGCGCGCCGCAGGTAGTGGCTGAGCGAGTCGTCGGGGAAGACCTCGTGGGAGCTCAGCCGCCGCCCGGAGAGCCGGAGGTGGGCGTACTCGTCGTCCGCGCTGCCCGGGTAGTGGCCGGTCGCCGTGCCGTGTTGGAAGCGCAGCGTGATCCGCCGCTCGCGGATCGGCGAGGCCAGGTTGGAGACGATCTCGGTGCGTACTCCACCGCGGTGCGCCAGCACCAGCCGGGCCGAGGCCAGCGCCGGGCGCAGCTGGTCGCCGACCCGCAGGTCCTGGCAGTCCGCCTGGACCACCTCGGCGTCCCCGGCGAGGCGCAGCGCGACCCCGAGCGAGTGCGGGATCTCGATGTCGAAGGCGGTCGGGTGGCCGTGGGTGTGCAGCGAGCGGCGGATTCGCGGCTTGTGCTGGCGCACCGAGATCCGCCGCAGTGGTCCGAGTTCGCCCTGGACGACCAGCCCCTCCAGCCGCTCGGTCAGCGTGCTGGCCAGCCAGGGAGCGACCACCGAGACCGCCAGCCGCTCGGTGCGGACCAGTCGGGCGAGCGCGGCGAGGTCGCTGTGGTGGGCGCTGAGCGGCTTCTCGATGATCAGCCGGCGGAACCCGAGCTCCACCAACTCGCGGACCAGGGCGGTTCGTTCCTCGGGTGGTGTGCACAGGTGGACCACCGTGCGGGCCGGGTCGAGCTGTTGTCGGGCCGCCGCCGGCGAGGCGACCAGTCGGACCTCCGGTCCGCCGGGCACCGCCGCCGGCCGCGGGTCCACGGCCAGGATCGGGCCGTCCGCGAAGAGTCTGCGGCCCGGCTCGCGCCGGAGCCTGAGCAGCACGGGGATGTGCAGCCCGGCGCCCGCGCGGCCGAGACCGACGACCAGGGTGCGGAGCATCGCGGAGCGCCTCCAGGCGTGAAGGGATGGGGAGTTGGAGTGACGGGAGCCTGCCGGTGGACCGGTGGCACGGGAGGGGCGCGTGCCAGCGCCGGGCGCCCGCGCCGACCGGCCACAGCCTGCCGATCAAGCTGACGAGAAGTCAATTCGCTTTGGGGCGTTCCTTCACGAAAGGGTGGATTATCAACGATCAGCACTCTTTTGACGGTATTGCCGAGTGTTGTTGACGTAGCCTCGGGCCCCCGGCGCGGGATCATCCCGATCCCCGTCGGTGATCCCGTCCTCCCGATCCCGTCCGCCCGATCCCGTCCTCCCGAGGGGGAGCGTTGCAGCGTCCCGCGACCACCAGTCCCGTAGCCGGTACCGCGGCCGACGGCGGTCCGCCGCGGCGGACCGCCGCGCACCGCCCGGTGCCGTTCTTCAGCCAGGCCCGCGGCTACGCCGAACTCTGGCCGCTGATCGAGCGCTACGCCACCGAGGTGTTGGACGACGGCAAGTTCTCGCACGGCCGCCAGGTCGAGCGCTTCGAGCGCGCGCTGGCCGAGTACACCGGTGTCCGGCACGTGATCGGCGTCAACAGCGGCACCGACGCGCTGGTGCTGTTGCTGCGCGCGGCCGGACTGCGGCCGGGCGACGAGGTGGTGGTCCCGGCGTTCAGCTTCGTGGCCAGCGCCAGCTCGGTGGTGCTGGCCGGTGGCCGCCCGGTCTTCGTCGACATCGACCCGGAGAGCTACGCGCTCGACCCGGCCGGGCTCGAGGCGGTGCTCACCGAGCGGACCAGGTTCGTGGTGCCGGTCCACCTCTTCCACCGGCTCGCCGACATGGCGGCGATCGGCGAGATCGCCGACCGGCACGGGCTGACCGTGCTGGAGGACAGCGCGGAGGCGATCGGCATGCGGATCGGCGACCGCCACGCGGGCCGGTTCGGGGCCGGCGGGGTGCTCTCGTTCTTCCCGACCAAGACCCTCGGCGCGATCGGCGACGCCGGCGCGATCCTCACCGACGACGACGCGATCGCCCGGACCGCCGACGCGCTGCGCCACCACGGCCGGTTCGGGCGCACCATCGGCAACTTCCCGGCGATCAACACCAGCACCTCGCTGCCCGGTTGCAACAGCAAGATGGACGACCTGCAGGCCGCCGTGCTGCTCGCCAAGCTCGGCCGGCTGGACGCCGACATCGCCCGCCGCGCCGAGCTGGCCCGGGCCTACGACCAGCGGCTGGCCGGCCTGCCCGGGCTGCTGCGCCGGCCGCCGGTCGGCGGGATCGAGGGCCAGGTCTTCTACGTCTACCTGATCGAGACCGAGCGGCGCGACGAGCTGGTGGCCCACCTGGCCCGGCACGGCGTGGAGACCGAGACCTACTACCCGAGCCCGCTGCACCTGCAGCCCTGCTTCGCGGAGCTCGGCCACCGCCCGGGCGACTTCCCGGTCGCCGAGGCGGCCTGCACCCGCGCGGTGGCGCTGCCGCTCTACCCCGACCTCGAACTCGACCAGGTCGACACCGTCTGCGCGCTGATCCGCGGCTTCCTCACCGGTGACCCGGTCCCCGGCGGCGCCGCGCCCGACCCGGCAGGAGTCCCGGCATGACCCTCGGTATCGAAGCCCGCCCGCTGATCCCGTTCTTCCCCCCGGACCTCTTCGAGGAGGACCGCGCGGTGCTGCTCCGGCTGCTCCGGGAGACCGGCACCCACCCCGCCCAGCGCTTCATCCTGGGCGAGCGGACCGCGCGGCTGGAAGGGGAGTTGGCCGAGCAACTGGGCGCGGCCGACGTGATCGCCTGCGGCAGCGGCACCTCGGGGCTCACCCTGATCCTGGCCGCGATGGGGATCGGCCCGGGGGACGAGGTGGTGGTGCCGGCCTTCGGCTGCGCGCCGCTGGCCTCCAGCGTGCTGAGCGTGGGCGCGGTGCCGGTCTTCGCCGACGTCGACCCGTGGCTGATGGTGGTCGATCCGGAGTCGATGGCGAGCCGGATCACCTCGCGCACCAAGGCGTTGATGCCCGCGCACGTGTTCTCGGTGATGGCCGACATGCCGGCCGTGGCGGCGCTGGCCGAGCGGCACGGCCTGCGGCTGCCGGAGGACTCCGCGGTGGCCCAGGGCGGCGTACTGGCCGGCCGTCCGGCAGGCCTGTGGGGCGAGGCCGGGGTGTACTCGTTCGTCCAGGTGAAGACCTTCGGGATGGCCGGCGAGGGCGGTGTGGTGGTCACCCGGGACGCCGAACTCGGGCGCGCGGTGAGGATGTTGCGCAACCACGGGCAGGACGGCCGAGAGCGCTTCCGACACCACCGGATCGGCTGGAACAGCCGCTTCGACGAACTGCAGGCGGCCTTCCAGCTGCACCGGCTGCCCGGCCTGCCCGCCCGGCTGGCCCGCCGGGCCGAGATCGCGGCCTACTACGGCGAGCGGTTCGCCCCGCTCGCCGAGCGCGGGGTGCTGGCCCCGCCGCCGGGTGTCGAGGGCCGCTGCTACTACGTCTACACGTTGCTCGCCGAGCGGCGGGACGCGCTGCGCGACCACCTGGCCGCCAGCGGGGTGGCCTCGCACGCCTACTATCCGCAGGCGCTGCCCCGGCAGCCGGCCTTCCAGCGCTACGCCCGGCCGGGCGCGGACTGCCCGGCCGCCGACCTGGCCGCCGCGCGGGCGCTGTCCATCCCGGTCTATCCGCACCTGACGGACACCCAGGTCGAGCGGATCGCCGACGCGGTCACCGAGTTCGCCCTCAACTGACCCTCCTTGCCGCCTGGTTGGCGGATCGCACGACTACGAACGGGCCCGTGGTGCCGGTCAACGCCGGTCGCCACGGGCCCGCCGTGCGAGTGAAGATCAACGTCCATCCGGGTGATCTTGGTGACTGTCGGTGCGGCCCCTCGTGGCGCCCGCGGGACCGCGAGATCCCTTGGTGCACAAGGGAGGCGGCCGTCCGATCCATCGCGACACGCAGAGTGATCGACTGAATCCCCGCTGTGATCAACTGGCGCCGCAGTCGGGCACCGGGCCCGGCGCGTCCAAGGAGGACCCATGCAACTCACGGCCAAGCGTTCCGTCGCCCTCGCGATCGCCGGTCTCGCGGTCGGGACGGTCGGCGCGCTGACCGTCCCTGCTCTGGCGAGCAGCCAGTCGGTGCGGGTGGCGAACGTGCCGTCCCTCACCCTGGACTTCAACGGCACCAATGACGAGGCCGGCTCGGCCCAGTCGGTGGGCAGCGCCTTCGGCGGCACCGCTCGGGTCAGGGACACCAACGGTAACTTCATCGGCACCGCCTACGACCTCTGCGACAAGGACCGGATCGGCGGCAGGACCGACGAGGTCTTCTGCACCGGCCTGATCGAGATCAAGGACCAGGGCAAGATCTCCTTCAGCGTCGTGCTGCCGATCAGCAACGACCCGGGCCGCCCCGACGACCGCCCGGTCACCGGCGTCGTCAGTGGCGGCACCGGCGCGTTCGAGGGCATCACCGGCGAGGCCCGGCTCCAGCCGCGCCAGCAGGGCGTCTACGACCTGAACTTCAGCTGAGCCTGACGCAGTACGCGGGGAGCCGCCGACTCGTCGGCGGCTCCCCTTCGTTCGCCCACCCACGAGTGTGGAGGAGCCGCATGTCCGACCTCATCGCCCGTCCCGCCGAGCCCGAGTACGCCTTCGGGGACCTCGGGGACGCCGTCCGGGACCAGGCCGCCAGCCGGTCCGCCGCCTACGACCCGTTCACCACCGAGCGGTTGGCCGCCACCGGGCTCGGCGCCGGCTGGCACTGCCTGGAGGTCGGCGCCGGTGAGGGCGAGATCGCGCGCTGGCTGGCCGAGCGGGTCGCGCCCGGCGGCCGGGTACTGGCCACCGACCTGTTCCCCGAGCGGGTGCCGGCCCACCCGAACCTGCGCACCGAGCGCCACGACGTCGGTCACGACCCGCTGCCCGAGGCGGCGTTCGACCTGATCCACGCCCGGCTGGTGCTGCAGCACGTGCCGAACCGGCGGGCCGCGCTGGGCCGGCTGCTCACCGCGCTGCGTCCCGGCGGCTGGCTGCAGATCGACGAGTTCGACGTCTCCTACGGCCCGGTGCTGACCGCGCCCGACGAGGCCTCCGCGCGGCTCTACGAGGATTTCCTGGCCGCCAAGAACCGCGCCTTCGAGCGCGCCGGCGGCCGGCCGGTCTGGGGGCGCGAGTGCGCCGCCGAGCTGCACGCGGCCGGCTTCACCGCGATCGACCCGCAGCCGCGGATCGTGCTCTGGTCGGCCGGCCACCCCGGCCTGGAGCTGCTGGTCAGCCACACCCGCACGCTGCGCGAACGGCTGCTGGCCGAGGGGCTGACGGACGCCCAGCTGGCCGGGGTGCGCGCGGTGATGCGACACCCCGGGTTCCGGGCCGCCTCCTGCGTCCACTACTCGGTCCAGGCCCGGCGGCCCGCCCGCTAGGGCCTGTCCGCAGCAACGCCGTCACGAAGGGGAGTTCCACGTCCCATGGGAATCACCGCCGTCCTCACCCGACCACCCGGCCCCGCCCCGGCGCCCGCGGTCGTCTCCTGGCGGGTCTACGCGCGGCTCGCCAAGCTCGACATCTACGACTACTACCTGGCCACCCCGCTGCTGCTGGCGATGCTGCTGCCGGCCGGTGGCCCCGGCCCGGCCGGCTACGCGGTGCTCGCGCTCTTCCTGGCCGGCGGCGTGGCGATGTTCGCCGGCGGCTGCTCGTTCGACGACGTGACGGGCTACCGTGACGGCAGCGACGCGACCAGCTACGGTCCCGACGCGCCCGCCCGGCGGCTGGCCCGCAAGCCGCTGATCGCCGGCAGTCTCGGTGAGGCGCAGGCCGTGCGGTTCGCCTGGCTGGCCATCGCGGTCCAGTTCGCCTGCTGGACGGGGGCGCTGCTGCTGGCCCCGGTCCGGCCCGGCTGGGCGGTGCTGTCCATCGCGGCCTGCGCCTTCGCCGGGTTCCAGTACTCCTGGTGGCTCAAGCTCAGCTACCACGGTTGGCAGGAGTTCCTGCTGGCCTTCTACGGCTGGGTCTTCGTGGTCGCCCCCTACGGCCTGATCACCGGCCGGATCGGGTCCTTCGCACTGGTCCAGGCCCTGGTCTTCGGCCTGGGCCCACTGCTCTTCGGTGTCTACTCCAACATCAACGACATCGCGGGCGACCGCGCGGTGGGCCGCCGGACCGTCGCCGCGCTGGCCTCCCCGCGCGGCAACGCGGCCTTCATCGCCGCACTCTCCCTGTTGGAGGCGGCGTTGTTGGTGGTGCCCTCGTTGACCGGCCTGGCGCCGTGGTGGTTCGCGGCCCTGATGTCGCCGGTGATCGCCCTGCGGGCCGGCCAGTTCACGCTCGGCCTGGCGGCCGGTGAGGTCCTGCGGGCCCGTCGGCTGGGCATCCACACCCACCGGGTCTGCTGCGCCCTGCTGGTGGCCGCCTGCCTGATCAACGGAGGCGTCGCATGAGGCTCTCCCGCGCCCCGAGGCCGCTCGACCCCGGGCCGCTCCTCGAGACCCTGGCCGAGCGCGGCTCGCCCACCGTCGTCCGGCTCAGCCGACCGCTGGACCTCGCACCGGAGGCCGGCTGCACCTGGACGATCCCGCAACTGGCGGAACTGGTGCGGGAGATGTCGGCCGTGCTGGTCGCCGCCAAGGTCCGCCCCGGCGACCGGGTGGCGATCCACAAGCGCAACCACTGGGACTACGCGCTGCTGACCTGCGCCGCCACCCGGATCGGCGCGGTGCCCGCGCTGCTCTCCGAGCAGCTCGCCCCCGAGGCGCTGGCCGTGCTGCTGGCCCGCCTCAAGCCCGTCCTGCTGATCTCCGACCGCCACACCCTGGCGCTCGGCGGCGCCGCCCACGGGGTGCGCACGCTCTGCCTCGACGGCTCCGCGCCCGGAGCGATCGCGCTCGAGGCGCTGCGCGGCGGCGCCGTCCCCGCCGTGCACCGCCGGCCGGACGACGAGCCGTTGGTGATCAACCACACCTCGGGCACCACCGGGCTGCCCAAACTGGTGATCCACTCCACCACCAGCCTGGTGCGCCGGCTCACCGGGATCGAGGCGCACCGCTGGCCGGTGGTCTCGGTCCGCCGCGAGGACACCGCGGCCAGCGCGATCGCCTTCGCCCACGGCCGGGCGGTCTCCTGGACGATCTCCGCCCTGTGGGCCAGGCCGCGGACCGTCCTGCTGCTCGCCGACGCCGAACCGTCGCTGGCCGCACCGCTGTTGCGCGCCCACCGGCCCACCGTGCTGGAGGCGCTGCCGGCCACCTACATGCGCTGGCAACCGCTGGCGGCCGAACCGGACACCCCCTTCGCCGACCTGCGGCTGTGCATCAGCACCTTCGACGCCGTCCACCCGCCCACCGTGCGGGACTTCCTGGCCGCCTCCCGGCGCCGGTGGCCGATCTGGGTGCAGGGCCTGGGACAGACCGAGACCGGCCCGCTCACCTTCCGCGTGCTCACCCGGCGCGCGGTCGCCGGGCGCGAGCAGCGCCACCCCACCACCCGTGACCTGGGCCGCCCGGTGCCCGGCTGGGTCGGCCTGCGGGTGGTCGACCCCGAGACGCTGCGCCCGGTGCGGCGCGGCGAGCCGGGCGTCGTGCTGGCCCGGACCCCCGGGCTGTGCGGCGGGTACGAGGGGGAGCCCGAGCGCTGGCAGGCCAAGCTGACCGGGCGCTGGTTCAACACGGGGGACCTCGGGGTGCGCACCCGCACCGGCAGGCTGCGGCTGGTGGACCGCGAGGTGGACATGATTCCCGGGCTGAGCTGCGTCGAGCTGGAGGACGTGCTGCACGACCGGCTCCCGGAGCTGGCGGAGGCGGTGGTGCTGGCCGCCGGTGAGGGGCGCCCGCCGCTGCCGGTGCTGGTCACCCGGCACGGCGCGCTGGACCCGCGGCGCTGGCGGCACGCGGTGCGCGACCTGCCGCCGCTGGCCGAGCCGTTGCAGCTCGGCTGGGACGCGCTGCCGCGCACCGGCACCGGCAAGGTCTGCCGGCACCTGTTGCGCAGCCGCTACCTGGCGGGGGTCGCCGCCCACGGCACCGGGAGGTGGACCTGATGGCCGGCCCGGAGCTGGACGTCGCGGTGGTCGGTGCGGGCATCGCGGGCCTGGCCACCGCGCACCGGCTGGCCCGGGCCGGTCGCGAGGTGCGGGTCTTCGAGGCCACCGGGCGGGTCGGCGGTCGGATGGCCTCCAGCCGGCACCAGGGCTACCTGATCGACGAGGGCGCCGAGACCATCGCGCTGCGCGGGTACGACGCCACCTGGGAGCTGATCCGGGCCTGCGCTCTGCCCCCGGCGGAGGTGCTGCCCATCGAGCACACCTACGCGCTGTGGCGCGGCGGGCGGGCCCACCCCCACTCCGGCCGCCCGCTCGGCCTGCTGACCGGCGCCGGGATGTCGCTGCGCGGGCGCCTCGACCTGCTGCGCTTCGGGGCCGCGGTCCGCCGGTCGGCCACCGCGTTCGGCGAGCTGACGGTCAGTGAGGCCGCCGGGCGCTACCACCCCGACCTGCACGACGCGCTGCTCCAGCCGCTGGCCGGCGGGTTCTTCGGCTGGCACTGCGAGCGCTCGGCGATCGGCCCGATGGCCGCCATGCTGGCCGCCACCGGCGGGGTCGGCGCACGCTGGCTGACCTACCGGGACGGGATGGACACGCTGACCCGCCGGCTCGCCGAGCGGCTGCCGGTCACCACCGGCGCCACCCTGGCCCGGGTCACCGAGCGACCCGGCTCGGTGCTGCTGGAGTTCGCCGACGGGCGCACGGTCAGCGCCCGGCAGGCGGTGCTGGCGATGCCCGCGCCGCAGGTGCTCGCGGTCCACCCCGGCCTGCCCGAGGACGAGCGCCCGTACCTGGCCGCCAGCGGCTACACCCCGATGCTCAAGGTGGCCTGCCTGCTGGACCGCGCGTTGCCCTCGCCGACCCGCAGCCCCAGCTGCGGCCTGCTGATCCCCGCCACCGAGAGCCGGGTGGTGGGCGGCGCGATCCTGGACCACCTCAAGGCCGCCGGGCGGGTGCCGGAAGGGCGGGGCATGGTCAGCCTGCTGCTCGCCCCCTGGGCGGTCCCCGACCTGCTGGGCGCCCCGGACGCCGAGGTGGTCTCGGCCGCCGTCAGCGAGGCGGAGCGCTTCCTGCCCGGCCTCACCGCCGCCCTGCGCACCGCCCGGGTCTTCCGCCACCGTCACGGCCTGCCCGAGGCCACCCCGGCCGCGCTGCGCCTGCGGCCCGCCTTCCTGACCCGCCCCCGCCGCCGGGTCGACTACGCGGGCGACTGGCTCTCCCTGCGTCCGAACAGTGAAGCGGCCGCCCACTCCGCCCTCCTCCCCGCCCAGCGCCTGGCCGCCGAGCCGGCCACCGCGGTACGGGGGTGACCCGGCAGCGGAACCGAGGCCAGGACGACGGAGGGCCCCGACCGTGATGGTCGGGGCCCTCCGTCGTCCTGCTCTGGCGGTAGCGGTGGGATTCGAACCCACGGTGGAGTTGCCCCCACACACGCTTTCGAGGCGTGCTCCTTTGGCCGCTCGGACACGCTACCGAGAGGAGACTCTACCGGACGGGTGGCGTGGTCACGAAATCCGTTGGGATCGCCGGGCCGGCGGCCGGTGGCCCGGCGGCGGGCGTCTCGGTGCTGGGTGTCTCAGCGGTGGGTGTCGAAGAAAGCGCGCAGCTGGGCCCCGCAGTCCTCGGCGAGCACGCCCCAGACGACCTCCGGCCGGTGGTTGAGCCGGCGGTCGCGGATCACGTCGAAGAGCGAGCCGGCCGCGCCCGCCTTCTCGTCCAGCGCGCCGTAGACCACCCGGTCGACCCGGGAGAGCACGATCGCGCCCGCGCACATGGTGCAGGGCTCCAGGGTGACCACCAGCGTGCAGCCGCTGAGGCGCCACTCGCCGAGCGCGGCGGCGGCCTCCCGGATGGCCTGGATCTCGGCGTGCGCGGTGGGGTCGCCGACCGCCTCACGCTCGTTGTGGCCACGGCCCAGTACGGTGCCGTCCGGGCCGAGCACCAGCGCGCCGACCGGCACGTCACCGGTGGCCGGCGCGAGTGCGGCCTCGGCGATGGCGAGGCGCATCGGCGCCGTCCAACGGTCACGTACCGGGTCCGGGCGCACCGGCGCCGGGAGCGGGCGCAGCGTCGGCAGGGGGTCGAGGTCGAGGTGGGGCTGCATGCCTTCCAGTGTCGGGCACCCGGAGGGCCCACCCGGTCCACCCGACCCCGCCGCCCCTAACGCACCGCCTCCAGGACGTCGGCGCAGCCGAGCGCGTCGGCGATCTCGCTCAGCGCGTCACCGGGCTCGGCGCCCTCGCCGCTGAGCTCGAGCAGCTCCTTCGAGCCCACCCCGAGGTCGGCCAGCAGCTCGACGTCGCCGAGCGGGCCGACCGGGACCCCGCCGGGCCCGGTGACCGGGCGGTCCTCGTCGTCCTCCTCGGTGTCGGAGTCGGCGAGTTCGGCGTCCTCGCCCTCCTCCAGCTCGTCGACCAGGCTGTCGAGGTCCTCGAACTCACTGTCGCCGGCCCGGCCGACCAGCTCCTCGGTGAGGACCACGTCCCCGTAGGAGCTGCGGGCCGCGGCCGCGGCGTCCGACACGAAGATCCGCGGATCCTCCTCGCCGTCCACCCGGACGACGGCGAACCAGGCGTCCTCCTGTTCGATGAAGACCAGCACCGTGTCGTCGTCCTCTGCCGATTCACGAGCCAGGTCGGCAAGATCGGCAAGGGTTTCCACGTTGTCCAACTCGGTCTCGCTCACATCCCACCCGTCACCGGTGCGAGCAAGCACTGCAGCGAAGTACGCCACCAGGGACTCTCCCAAATGGTCTCGGCCGTAGGCGGTCTCGGGCGAACGCGGTCTGGCCGCCCCCGCGCCAGAGGCGGTCCGCTGTTCGGACCGTCCCATCGGAATCGTGACAGAAAGGCCGGCTTCGCGGGGGGTGTTCGGCACCGCGTCTTTGCAGGTCGTGTCGGAATCCGGGGTCCACCGGGGTGCTTCGGCGGTGGGGTGGCGCGCGGGAGTGGCGGACGGGGTGTCAGATTCGGAAGGTCCGCATGCGCAGTGCCTCGCGCATCCGGCGCTCCTTGGTCTTCCGGGGCTGCACCCGGGCCCTCAGTTCGCGGGCCTCGGCGAGTTCGCGCAGGAAGACGGCGCGGCGGCGCCTGCGCTCGGCCTCCGTCTCCAGGGGCGGCTCGGCGGGTTCCTCGGGGGGTCCGGCGGCCGACTCCGGTGTCATGTTCATATGGTCTGACTTTCCCAGAAGGGGAGGTTTGATACCACGGCAACGTCGCCACCTGGGCGAGGACACGGCCAGGACGCCACGGGCGGTCCGACCGGAGCGAGGTCGTACCCGCGTCCAAACGCCGTTAAGGTCGGAGCCATGCGGATCCACGTCGTCGACCACCCCCTGGTGGCGCACAAGCTCTCCACGCTGCGCGATGAGCGCACCGACTCCCCGACCTTCCGTCGCCTCACCGACGAGCTGGTCACGCTGCTGGCCTACGAGGCCACCCGGGACGTGCGGACCGACGAGGTCGAGATCACCACTCCGGTCGCGGTCACCACCGGGACCCGGCTCAGCTACCCGCGCCCGCTGGTGGTGCCGATCCTGCGGGCCGGCCTCGGCATGCTGGACGGGATGACCCGGCTGCTGCCGACCGCCGAGGTCGGGTTCCTCGGCATGGTGCGCAACGAGGAGACCCTGGAGGCCTCCACCTACGCGACCCGGATGCCGGACGACCTCTCCGGCCGCCAGGTCTACGTGCTGGACCCGATGCTGGCCACCGGCGGCACCCTGGTCGCCGCGATCCGGCTGCTGATCGACCGCGGCGCGACCGATGTGACGGCCGTGGTGCTGCTCGCCGCGCCGGAGGGCGTGGCGGTGATGGAGCAGGAGCTGGCCGGGCTGCCGGTGACCGTGGTCACGGCCGCGCTCGACCAGCGCCTCAACGAGAACGGCTACATCGTGCCCGGCCTCGGCGACGCGGGCGACCGGCTCTACGGCACCGCCGGCTGACCCGGCGCCCGGCGCGGCGCCCCGGCGCACAGCACGAGGACACGGCGCCCAGCACGAGAACACGGCGGACGGCCCGGCTCAGCAGCTGCCCGGCGACTGGCCGCCGGTGGGCTTCGCCTTGGTCGCGTCGGCCAGCGCGGCGGCCGCCGCGTTCGGGTCGAGCAGCGCGTTGTATCCGTCGCCGATCACGAAGTCGACGGTGGCGTCGGTCCGGCTGTCGGTCATCGTGGCCGACCCGGCGACCTGCGCGCCGAGCAGGGTGGCCGCGCCCGCTCCGGCCGGCCCGGAGATCAGCTGGACGCTGCCGGGGACCTTCTTGTCGAGCGCCGAGGGGGCGTTGCCGACCTTCCCGATCGTGAAGCCGCGCTGCTTGAGCTCGTCGGCGGTCCGGGCGGCCAGGCCGGACTTGTCGGTGGCGTTGTAGACGTTGACCGTGACGGCCTGCGGCTGCGGGATCGCGGTGCTGGCGGGCAGCGGCGGGCCGGTGACCGGCGCGGCCGAGGAGGCGGGCGCGGCCGAGCCGGAGGCGGCGGCCGAGCTCCTGCCGGTGGCCGAGGCGGCGGGCGAGTTCCTGCCGGCGGCCGAGGCGGAGGCCGCACCGCCGGCGGAGGCCGTACTCGAGGCGCTGGGCGGGCCGCTCACCAGGACCGGCGCGGCCAGCGGCTTACCGGACACCGAGGCCTTGCCGGAGGCGCAGGCCGAGGCGACCGCGTGCTTCCCCTTGCCGGTGAAGATGTCGACCACCTGGACGCCACCGAGCGCGATCATCGACAGCGCGAGTAACGAGCCGATCAGCATCAGGACCTTGCGCCTGCGGCGCGGCGGAGGGCCCAGCCGCGGGTGGCTTCTGCCAGTGATCCGGAACTGCTTCCCCTTCAAGCCCTGGGGCGTCAACATGCTCACGGTCTGTCTCCCCTTTGGTGGAAGGGCAGCGGTGACGGGTGACAGGACGCCCACCGGGCGGCTGATCCAGAAGCCCGCCGGGTGCCACGGCCGTGCTCAGCAGCCTAGACCGGATCACGGGACGGCGTTATAAATGATCATCATTTGGAGTATTCGGACACCCGAAGGGGTGTACTGACGATCACTTGGGAGTAATCCGCCGCGCTGCCGTCCGAGGGGAGCGGGGTCAGTCCATCTCCAGCACCCGGGCGTGCAGCACCTGACGCTGCTGCAGGGCGGCGCGCACGGCGCGGTGCAGCCCGTCCTCCAGGTAGAGGTCGCCGTGCCACTTCACCACGTGGGCGAAGAGGTCCCCGTAGAAGGTCGAGTCCTCGGCCAGGAGAGTCTCCAGATCCAGCTGCCCCTTGGTGGTAACCAGCTGGTCCAGTCGCACCGGGCGAGGGGCGACGTCCGCCCACTGGCGGGTGCTGGTACGGCCGTGATCCGGGTACGGCCGCCCGTTGCCGATGCGCTTGAAGATCACACGGAAAGCCTACCGTTTGGGCGGCGCGTGGCGCAGCAAGCGCGCTGCTCCGCTGGCGCCGCCAGGTGTCCGGTCTGCGGCGGTTTCGGGAACGCCGGGTGAAGGCCGGATGCCCGGGGCCGGACCGCGGCGAGCGCCCGGCGAACCGTGCGGACACCCCTCAGCCGTGCAACGCGGCCCCGATCCGGTCCAGCGAGGAGAGTCGCATCAGCCCGTAGTTGTAGAACTCAACCTCGGGCACGCCCAGCTCGCGCAGTACCGAAAGCTTTGCCGCGAGGTTGACCGGACCGTCGCAGTCCTCGGCCATCGGGCGCAGGATCACCGCCAGACCGGCCGGCCGCACCCCGTGCAGGGCGAACGCGGCGATCTTCTCGCGGACCGCCTCCGGGGTCCTGGCGTAGCCGAGCGTCTCGATCCCGACGCCGGCCGCGGCCAGTGCGGGCAGGTCGATCCCGGCCAGCCAGCCGGTGCCGGGGCCGCCGCCGTCCAGGAAGCTCAGCCGCATCCCGTGCCGACGGGCCCGCTCGGCCAGCTCGGCGGCGAGCGAGGTGACCGTCCCGGCGGCGGCGTCCAGGTAACCGGCCAGCGCGCCGCCGGCCAGCTCGTCCAGCGCGGCGGGGGCCGCGGCGGCCCGCTCGTCGGCCAGCCGGGCGCGCAGTTCGGCGGCCACCGCCCGGCGCACCTCCTCGGCGGGGACGCCCCGCGCCTCGGCCGCGGCCCGGCAGTGCGGGCAGAAGCAGACGCCGAGCAGCGCCTCGGCCACCGGGCCCAGCGGTTCGAAGTAGCGCTCGTGGTGGAAGCCGTGCCGCAGACCGTGGAAGTGCAGCGACTCGGCCCGGATCGCCTCGACGCCGTACCGGGCCAGCTCGTCCAGCAGGGTGTGGGCGTACTCGCGGACCTCCGGGTTGGCCGGGCACAGCTCGGTCAGCGCGCGGTCGCCGAAGGCGTTGGCGGGGGAGCAGTCGGGGTACTGGAAGCCGAGCCGGTCGTTGTGGCAGAAGACCGTCCAGGCGTGCAGGCGCAGCCCGCGCCGCCGGGTCTGCTCGGCGGCCAGCGCGAACGGGTCGTCGGCGCCGATCGCCCCGGACGGCACCGGGATCAGCCGGCGGCCGGCCCAGCGGGTCGGGTCGGGCCGGAAGTACGCCGCGCCCGGCTCCAGGTAGCGCACCACCCGGGTCGGGTGGTGCGGGAAGACGTCCCGGGCCGCGTGGTAGACCGAGGCCAGCGTGACGCCGTCGACGCCCGCCCGGTCGGTGAGGTTGCCGAAGAAGGTGTCCGCACCCTCGTCGAGCAGGTCGGTGGCGAAGGCGAGGACGGACGACTGCACGGTGCGGCTCCGGAGCAGGGGGCGGGGGGACCACGCTAGCGGCCCGGTCCGAATTGGTCTATACCTGCCGCCGTCGATCAGAGGCCGAGGTCGTCCAGCTCCTTCAGCAGGTCGGCGCGCGGGCCGGAGGTGGTCGCCGGGGCGGCGGCGCGCGGTGCGCCGGCCGCCGGGCGGCCGGCACGGTCGCGGAAGAGCCAGGCCCCGGCCAGTCCGCCGGCCAGCCCGCCGAGATGGGCCAGCCAGCTGATCCCCGGCGTCCCCGGAACGGCCAGCGTGACCAGGTAGGCGAAGGAGGCGCCCATCACCAGCCCGATCAGGCTGTCGATCAGCCGGCGGTCGATGAAGCCGCGCAGCACCACGTAGCCGAAGTAGCCGAAGATCAGCCCGCTCGCCCCGATCGTCACCACCCCGGTGCGCTCGAAGAGCCAGACCGCCAGCCCGCTGGTTACCGCGATCAGCAGGGTCAGGCCGAGGAACTTCCGGACCCCGCGGTAGGCGGCCAGGAAGCCGAAGACGAAGAGCGGTCCGGAGTTCCCCTCCAGGTGCTGCCAACTGGCGTGCAGCAGTGGCGCGGTGAACACGTCCGGCAGCCTGGCGGGATCGTCGGCGACGATCCCGAAGCGCTGGGCGAGCAGGCCGTCGTCGGCCCAGTTGCCCAGCTGGATGGCCCAGACCAGGCAGAGGAAGCCGAACATGACGAAGAAGGCCCTCCGGGCCTCCGCGATCAGCCGCGCCTCGGCGTCGCTCGTCCCGGTGTCCGCCATGTCGTTCCCCTCCCGCGCTTCGTGCCTTCGCGTTCGACTCTAGGCGGCCGGGCCGGCATCCGGGTATCCCACCCGTGTGGCGCAATGATCCTTCGTCCTCGGGGGTTTCGTCCTGCCGCGCTGCGCCGGGTGGGTGACTCTTTGACGCCGGTAGTTCGAAGCCGTCGGGGGCGCCTTCACGATACGGATATGACTATCCGTCAGTTCATCGCATCGTCATCGGGTATTCGCGGTGGCGCCCTCGGGGCTCGGGGACGACCGTGGCGGGCGGCCGTGGCCGTCGGCGCCTGCGCCGCGCTGCTGGCCGCCGGCACGGTCGGGTCCCCGGCCGCCGCCGCACCGGTCGGGGCCGGTCAGGGCCGGTCGGTCACCGTCAGCGATCCGGCGCAGTACGTCAATCCGTTCGTCGGGACCAAGCAGGGGGCCGTCGACTACGGCAACGGCGGCGGCGCCGGCAACACCTTCCCGGGAGCCACCGCGCCGCTGGGCATGGTCCAGTGGAGCCCGGACACCGTCACGTACCAGCACGGCGGCTACTTCTACGACGACCAGCGGATCCGGGGGTTCAGCCTCACCCACATCTCCGGCGCCGGCTGCGGGGACTACGGCAACATCCCGTTCATGCCGGTCCTGGGCACCGACCCGGTCGCCTACTCCTCCTTCTCGCACGCCCACGAGTCGGCCTCGCCGGGGTCGTACTCGGTCACCTTCGACAACGGCGTGACCACCGACCTCACCACCACCCAGCGCACCGGCATCGCGCGGTTCAGCTACCCGGCCGGGCAGACCGCCTCGCTCACCGTCGACGCGGGCAAGGCGTTCAACGCGGCCAGCGGCTCGATCTCGATCGGCGGCAACACGCTCTCCGGCTACACCGACGGCGGCGGCTTCTGCGGCACCGGCAACCGCTACCGGATCTACTTCACGGTGGCCTTCGACCGCCCGTTCACCCGCTCGGGCATCGTCACCGACGGCCGGCTGGACACCGGCCGCAAGGACGCGACCGGCCAGGACCCGGGGATCGCCCCGCAGCCGGCGCGCACCGCCGAGGCGGTGGCGCAGGCCCAGAGCAAGGGTGAGCGGGGACCCGCGCCGCACCCGGAGGTGAACCAACCGGCCTCCGGCGCGCTGGCGCTGGTCTCCTTCGACACCAGCGCCAGCCGGACCGTCACCGCCCGGGTCGGCATCTCCTTCGTCAGCCCGGCCAACGCCCGGGCCAACCTGGCGGCCGAGCAGGGCGACACGGGTTTCGACCGGCTCCGCGGCGCGGCCCGGACGGCCTGGAACGACCTGCTCGGCCGGATCGCCGTGGCGGGCGGCGGCGCCCGGGCCACCCGCACCTTCTACACCGAGCTCTACCACACGCTGCTGCACCCGAGCGTGCTCAGTGACGTCAACGGGCAGTACCCGGGCTTCGACGGCCAGGTGCACAGCACCGCGCCCGGACACGTCCAGTACGCCGACTTCTCCGGCTGGGACATCTACCGTTCGCAGGCCCAGCTGCTGGCGCTGCTGCTCCCGAAGGAGGCCTCGGACATCGGCCAGTCGATCGTCAACCAGGGCGCCCAGGGCGGCTACTTCGACCGCTGGACGCTGGCCGACGGCGGCACCGGGGTGATGGTCGGCGACCCGCTGCCGATCATCGCCGGCGACCTCTACGCCTTCGGTGCCACCGGCTTCGACGCCGAGAACCTGCTCTGGCGCGCGCTCTGGGGCAGCGAGGACGACCGCGAGCGTTCGGGCCACCAGAGTTACGACCAGGTGGGCTACGTCCCGGTCGGCACCGGCAACGAGTGGGGGCCGGCCGCCGACACCCTGGAGTACGCCACCGCCGACTTCGCGCTGGCCCAACTCGCCGGCCGGCTGGGCGATCCCGAGGTGCACGACACCCTGATGCACCGCTCGGCCAACTGGCGCAACATCTTCAACACCGGCACCGGCTACCTCCAGCAGCGCAACGCGGACCACAGCTGGCCCGACGCCCCGCCGGCCCAGCAGGACGGCTTCGTCGAGGGTGACGGCGCGCAGTACACCTGGCTGGTCCCCTACAACCTGCGCGGGCTGTTCACCGCGATGGGCGGGGACGACGCGGTGGTCGGCCGGCTGGACCCGTTCTTCGACAAGCTCAACGCCGGGCCCAACGCGCCCTACGCCTACCTCGGCAACGAGCCCTCGGTGGGGATCCCGTGGGCCTACGACTACGCCGGCCGTCCGGACCGCGCCCAGGACGTGGTCCGGCGGGCCGCCGTCACCCTCTACAGCGACGCCCCGGACGGCGAGCCGGGCAACGACGACCTGGGGGAGATGTCCTCCTCGGTGGTCTGGGCGGCCCTGGGCATGTACCCGGAGGTGCCCGGCCGGGCCGAACTGGTACTGGCCAGTCCGATGTTCCCGGCCATCACGGTGACCCGGGGCAACGGGGTCCGGCTGGAGATCCGCGCGCCGGGCGCCTCCGACGCCGTCCGCTACGTGCACGGCCTGCGGGTGGGCGGGGTCCCCTCGAACCGGCCGTGGCTGGGCGAGGACTTCGTCAGCGGCGGCGGCAGCCTGGAGTACACCCTCGCCGCCGACCCCGACCCCGGCTGGGGCCGGGCGCCCGCCGACGCGCCGCCCTCCTTCGACGTCGGCCCGGCCACCCCGGCCACCGGCACGATCACCGAGGCGGCCGGCAAGTGCGTCGGCGTGCAGCGCGGGGACGACGCGGACGGCACCCCCGTGCAGCTCGCGGAGTGCGACGGGACCGCCGCCGAGCAGTGGACGGTGGCCCCCGACGGCAGCGTGCGGGCGCTCGGCAAGTGCCTGGACATCCAGCAGAGCGGGACCGCCGCGGGCACCCCGGTGCAGCTCTACCACTGCAACGGCACCGGCGCCCAGCAGTGGTGGCCGCGGCCGGACGGGGCGCTGCTGAACCCGCCGTCCGGGCGCTGTCTGGACCTGCCGAAGAACGACACCACCAGCGGGACCAGGCTGCAGCTCTGGGACTGCAACGGCAGCGCGGCCCAGCGCTGGACGGTGCCGCGGTGAGCCCGGGCTGACCCGGGAACGAAACGGACGGCGGGGACGGCCGGGCGGCCCGCGGGCTACCCGGCCGTCCCCGCCCGCTTCGCCGCCTTGGCCTGCCGCTTGGCCTCCTGCTTGTACGCCCGGACCCGGCTCAGCGACTCCGGGCCGGTGATGTCCGCGACCGAGCGGTGGCTGCCCTCCTCGCCGTAGGGCCCGGCCGCCTCCCGCCACCCCGGTGGCCGCACCCCGAACTGCTTGCCCAGCAGGGCCAGGAAGATCTGCGCCTTCTGCCTGCCGAAGCCGGGCAGCGCGGTAAGCCGGTCCAGCAGCTCCTGGCCGCCGGCGGCGTCCCGCCAGACCGCGGCGGCGTCGCCGTCGTACTCCTCGACCAGGTACCGGCAGAGCTGCTGCACCCGGCCGGCCATCGAGCCCGGGTAGCGGTGCACCGCGGGTCTGGCGGCGAGCAGGGCGGCGAAGGCCTCCGGGTCGTAGCCGGCGATCACGTGCGCGTCCAGGTCGTCCGCGCCCAGCCGCTCGGCGATCGTGAACGGGCCGGTGAAGGCCCACTCCATCGGGACCTGCTGATCGAGCAGCATGCCGACCAGGGCGGCCAGCGGGCTCCGGCTGAGCAGCGCGTCGGCCTCGGGCCGCTGGGCCAGGTGCAGGGTCGGGCTCATGGCTCCATCCTGGGCCGCCGCGCCGCCCGGCCGCCACCCGGCCGCTATCCGCCCACGTACTGGCGTGCGAACAGCCCGGCGAACGGTGTGGAGCCCTGCAGCTGGCTCAGCCGGGAGACCCGGAGCCGGTGCAGGAAGGCCGCGTCGGCCGGCTCGGCGACCGGGCTGTGCAGCAGCTGCAGGAACCAGTGCGAGAACTCCTGGGCCTGCCAGATCCGCGGCAGGCGGGCGTCCGAGTAGCCGTCCAGCACGGCGGCGTCCGCGCCGCGGCAGCGGGCGATCAGCCGTTCGGCCAGCTCGTGGGCGTCGGCGATGGCCAGGTTCATGCCCTTGGCCCCGGCCGGGGTGATGATGTGCGCGGCGTCCCCGGCCAGGAAGAGCCGCCCGTAGCGCATGGGTTCGACGACGAGGCTGCGCATCTCCAGCACGGTCCGCTCGGTGATCGGGCCGGGCCTGAGTTCGTCCGCGGTCAGGTCCAGCCGGCGGTGCAGCGCGGACCAGATCCGTTCGTCCGGCCAGTTCTCCGGGGAGTCGCCGACCGGGCACTGCAGGTAGAAGCGGCTCACGGTCGGGGTGCGCAGCATGTGGCCGGCGAAGCCCTCCTGGTGCAGCGCGTAGATGATCTGCTCGGTGGCCGGTGGCGTCTCGGCCAGTACGGCGAGCCAGCCCCACTCGTGCTGCCGGCCGTACTCGCGCAGCCCGCCGGTCGGCACCGACCGGCGGGCGATGCCGTAGGAGCCGTCGCAGCCGGCCACGTAGTCGCACTCGATCGCCAGCTCCGGCCCGTCGCCGTCGGCCGGCGCGCAGCGCAGCACCGGGCGGTCGCCGGTCAGGCCGTCCAGCGCCCGGGCGGGGTGCGAGAAGAGCAGCTGCCCGCCGCCGGCCAGGTAGGCCTCGGCCAGGTCGCGGACCAGGGACTGCTGTGGGTACACGAAGTGCGTGCGGCCGCCGGTGAGCTCGCCGTACGGCACCGAGAAGCGGCCGCCCCGGTGGCGGAACTCACAGCTGCCGTGCCGGGCGCCGGTGGCCAGCAGCGGGCCGGCGAGTCCGTACCCGTCCAGCAGCTCCACCGTGCGCTGTTCGATCACGCCGGCCCTGGCCCGGGCCTCCACGTGGGCCCGGCTGTGCCGCTCGACCAGCACGCAGTCGACGCCGGCCTGCCGCAGCGCGTTGGCCAGCAGCAGGCCCGCCGGCCCGGCCCCGATGATCCCCACGCGCGTCCGAAGGCGCCGCATCGTCCCCCCAGTGTTCGGCCCCGCTCGCTGCCCGGGCCATCATGCCGGGCGGCCGGGCGCCCGTTCAAGATCGACGGCTCGCGACCGGCGGGAATTCGCTGGTCGCGGTGGCAATTGCCGAAGTCTGATGATTCGTCGGTAGATATGGCAGTCGATGTCAGAACATTCAGTAGGCGAATCCAGAACCTCAGGTAATCCTCAAATAATTCGAAAAGTTTTCCGCTATGGGTTAACAGAATCGATCGTCCCGGCTATGTTTCCTGACCATGTACGGTCCATCCCCGCCGTACAGGGAAGGCAGCAGAACCTGATGCGCACCGACAGCACGACCGGCACGCCGGTCCGTCCCGGGTCCGGCACACCAGCGCCGGCCGCGGGCGGCCACCTCCAGGCCGGACTCAAGAACCGCCACCTGTCCATGATCGCCATCGGCGGCGTGATCGGCGCAGGCCTGTTCGTCGGCTCCGGAGCCGGCATCGCGGCGGCCGGCCCGGGCATCCTGCTCTCCTACGCGCTGGCCGGCACACTGGTGGTGCTGGTGATGCGGATGCTCGGCGAGATGGCCGCGGCCGACCCGCAGAGCGGCTCCTTCTCGGCGTACGCGGACCGCGCGCTCGGCCGCTGGGCGGGCTTCACCATCGGGTGGCTTTACTGGTTCTTCTGGGTGGTGGTGCTCGCGGTGGAGGCCACCGCCGGTGCCAAGATCCTGCACAACTGGCTTCCCGCGGTGCCGCAGTGGGGCTTCGCGCTGCTGGTGATGGCCATCCTCACCTCGACCAACCTGTTCTCGGTCGCCTCCTACGGCGAGTTCGAGTTCTGGTTCGCCGGGATCAAGGTGGTCGCGATCGCCGCGTTCCTGGTGATCGGCGTGCTCGCGGTGTTCGGGCTGCTGCCCGGCACCCACGCGGTCGGAACCAGTAACCTCACCGGCCACGGAGGCTTCCTGCCGCACGGCGTCGGGGCGGTCTTCACCGGCATGCTCACCGTGGTCTTCGCCTTCATGGGCAGCGAGATCGTCACCCTGGCGGCGGGCGAGTCGGAGGACCCGGAGCGGGCCGTGAGCAAGGCCACCAACAGCGTGATCTGGCGGATCGGGATCTTCTACCTCGGCTCGATCGCCCTGGTGGTCACCCTGCTGCCGTGGAACTCCGCCTCGGTCAAGATCAGCCCGTACGTGGCCGTGCTCCAGCACGTCGGCATACCGGGCGCCGCGCCGGTGATGGACCTCATCGTGCTGACCGCGGTGCTCTCCTGCCTCAACTCCGGGATGTACACGGCCTCCCGGATGGCCTTCTCGCTCGGTCAGCGCGGCGACGCGCCCAAGGCGTTCGCGAAGGTCACCGCGCGGGGCGTGCCGCGCACGGCGATCCTCTCCTCGGTGGTCTTCGGCTTCGTCGCGGTCTTCTTCAACTACACCTCGCCGAACACCGTCTTCCAGTTCCTGCTGAACTCCTCCGGCGCGGTGGCGCTCTTCGTCTGGCTGGTGATCTGCTTCTCGCAGCTGCGGATGCGCAAGATCCTGGAGCGCGAGTCGCCCGAGCGGCTGACCGTCCGGATGTGGCTCTACCCGTACCTCACCTGGGCGGCGATCGGGCTGATCACCTTCGTCGTGGCGTACATGTTCACCGATCACGACGGGCGGATCCAGATGATCCTCTCGCTGGTCGCGGCCGCGGTGGTGCTGGTCGCCGCGCGGATCGTGGGCAGCCGGCGACGGGCGGTCGAGGCCGCCGAGGCTTCGGAGGAGACGACGACGGCCTGACGAACACCCTCCGCGACGTGGCACGGCGCGGCCCGACCGGGCCGCGCCGTGCCACGTTCGCGTTCGCGTTCGCTGTCAGTGCGGTGTGGTTGTGTGGCCTGTCAGTTTCGACCACCAGGAGGCGGACGCCATGACCACCCCGAACGAATCCCGGCCGACCCCGGCCCCGACCACCGGCGAGCGGGCCGAGCTGCTGCAGACGCTGGTCAAGCACCGCGGCTTCCTGCGCCACACCGTCCGCGGCCTCACCGACGAGCAGGCCGCCCGGCGCACCACGGCCAGCGAGCTCTGTCTGGGAGGGCTGATCCGGCACGTGACGCTGGTGGAGGAGCGCTGGGCGAGGTTCGCGGTCGGCGGCGCGGCGGCGATGGGCACGCCGGACCCCGACTGGCAGGCCCAGTTCCGGATGGCCGACGGCGAGACGCTGGCCGGCCTGCTCGACGAGTACGACCGAGTGGCCCGGCACACCGACGAGTTGGTCGCCACCCTGCCGTCCCTCGACCAGGACCATCCGCTCCCCGAGGCGCCCTGGTTCGAGCCGGGCGCCCGCTGGTCGGTCCGCCGGGTGCTGCTGCACCTGATCGCCGAGACCGCCCAGCACGCCGGCCACGCGGACATCATCCGCGAGGCGCTGGACGGTGCGAAGACCATGGGCTGACCGCGTCGCAGCCGTGCGCCGGCGAGCGCCGGCGAGTGGTGCCGCGACGGTCGGGCGCTACGCCTTGGCCTTCTGCTGGATCCGCACCATGTTGCCCGAGGGGTCGCGGAACGCGCAGTCGCGCGGCCCCCAGGGCTGGTCGACCGGCTCCTGCAGCACCTCGGCGCCGGACGCCCGTACCCGCTCGAAGGTCGTGCCGAGGTCGTCGGTGCTGAAGACGGTCATCGGCAGGACGCCCTTGGTGAGCAGTTCCTGCAGGGCGTCGCCGTCGGCCTGGGAACGGCCGGCGTGCGGTTCCGAGAGCACGATCTCGAGGTCCGGCTGAGTCGCGCTGCCCAGGGTGACCCAGCGGAATCCGCCGGCAGCGACGTCGTTGCGCACGTCGAGGCCGAGCGCGTCGCGGTAGAAGGCGAGCGATTCGTCCAGGTCGTTGACGGTGATGTGGCAGTACTGGAGTGCGATGGTCATGCCGCCAACGTTAGGCGGCTCAGGCACGGCCTGCTTCTCGAATCCTGCTCGGCGGATTTCTCGTCGGGCGGGTACGAACCTTCGCCACGCACGAGGGCATCGCCGCCACCGCGCGGTGCTCCCGAGCGCGGTAGGCACTCGGCGGCTCCCCCACGAGCTCGGTGAACCGCGAGCTGAACGAGCCGAGCGAGGTGCAGCCGACCGCCATGCACGCGTCGGTCACGCTCGTGCCCCCGCGCAGCAGCGCCATCGCCCGTTCGATCCGGCGGGTCATGAGATAGCTGTACGGCGTCTCGCCGTAGGCCGCCCGGAACCGTCGCGAGAAGTGCGCCGGCGACATGAGCGCGTGGCGGGCCATCGTCGGCACGTCGAGCGGCCGTGTGTACTCCCGGTCGATCAGATCCCGCGCTCGGCGCAGGTGCGCGAGATCGGCGAGGTCTTCCGGGGTCATGGAACGACGCTACCACCCGCCGCTCCGAGGGCCGGCGGCTCTGCCGGGGTCGGTGCCGGCGCACGCCCTCGGCTGGGACACGCGGCGTCGGGTACACCGGGACCCTCGGGAGCGTGCGGGTCCCGGGCCTACCGCTGGATCTCCAGGCGCCACAGCCGCTCGTCGTCCTGCCACTGGTCGGTGGCGGAGAGCCCGGCCGCCGTGGCGACGGCGGCCGATGCGAGGTGGTCCGGGTGGATGTGGGCGATCACGGCCGAGACCTGGCGCCGAGCCAGCCAGCTGACCAGCGCGCCGGCGGCCTCGGTGGCGATGCCCCGGCCCTGCCAGGGGGTGCCCACCACCCAGGCGAGCTCGGCGACGGTGCCGCGGGCCGACGAGCCGACGGTGGCCTGGACCGTTCCCACCAGGCGGTCTTCCTCGCGCAGCCGGATCACCCAGTTCCACCAGACGGTGCCGGGGTCGGGTGAACCGGCGACCAGGCGCTCGTAGCGCGAGCGCAGGGCGTCGGGGGTGGCCGGGGCGCCGCCGATGAAGGTGTGCAGTCCCGGGTCGCCCAGCACCGCGGCCATCTCCGCGGCGTGCTCGACCGCCAGTGGCAGCAGGTCGAGCCGGCGGGCGGTGGTGATCCGCGGATCAGGCTGCTCGTGTTGGCGACTGGCGCGCATCCGGGACAAGTCGTACTCCTCATGGCTGGTGGCGTTCGAAGCTGCCGGCGCGGCCCCTCGCCCTCGTCGTCCGCCGCGGCCGAGTAGCTTCTTGACCCTCACACGGTGTCAGACGCTGAACTCGGAGACATCATGTTCACCATCGGAGACTTCGCCCGGCACGGCCGCGTCTCGGTCCGGATGCTGCGTCACTACGACGCGACCGGCCTGCTGCGCCCGGCCCATGTCGACCCCGTCACCGGCTACCGCCGCTACACGGCCGCCCAGTTGGCCCGCCTCAACCGCGTCATCGCGCTCAAGGACCTCGGCCTCTCCCTCCGGCAGGTCCAGGAGATCCTGGACGAGAGGGTCGGCACCGAGGAACTGCGCACCATGCTGCGCCTGCGGAGGGCCGAGTTGGAGGACGCGATGGCCGTGGCGGCCGCACGACTGCTGCGGGTCGAGGCGAGGCTCCGAGCGATCGAGAGCGAGGGGCGCATGCCCATGGACGACGTCGTCATCAAGAGTGTTCCGGTCACGCGGGTGGCGGAGCTCACCGCGACCGCGGCGAGTTTCGAGCCCGGGGACATCGGTCCTGTCATCGGGCCGCTCTACGGCGAGTTGTTCCGGCGCCTGGACGCGGCGGCCGTCACTCCCGCGGGGCCCGGTGTCGCCTACTACGAGGACGCCCCGGAGGGCGACGGCCGGATCACGGTCCATGCCGCCGTGCAGGTCTCCGCCCCCCTCCAGGACGGTGCCTTCCGGGTACTCGACCTGCCCCACCTCGACCGGGCGGCGACCATCGTGCACCGTGGCTCGATGGAGACCGTGCTGCCCGCGGCGCAGGCCCTGGCCCGTTGGATCGACGAGAACGGCTACCAGTCGGCCGGCTACCCCCGGGAGATCAGCCTGGAGTGCCCGGAGAACCGCGACGACTGGGTGACGGAACTCCAGGCCCCCGTGACCCGGGCCTGACCGACGACGTCCGGGGCACCGGACCGCCGCACCCGGTCACCCGACCGAGCCGGCGGACACCACCCGCCTCGGCTCACGAACGAGCCGAGGCGGGTGCCGGCATCCGGTGGCGGGCTAGCTCAGCGTCTTCAGCGCCGCCGCGTCGTACGGCTTCAGCTCCTCGAACCGGTCCGCCAGGACCTTCGCCGCCCACTCCGGGTCCTGGAGCAGGGCGCGGCCGACGGCGACCAGGTCGAACTCGTCGCGCTCCAGGCGGTCGAGGAGGTTGTCGATGCCCTGGACCGGGGCGCCCTCGCCCATGAAGCCACGGATGAAGTCGCCGTCGAGGCCGACCGAGCCGACGGTGATGGTGGGCTTGCCGGTGAGCTTCTTGGTCCAGCCCGCCAGGTTCAGGTCCGAGCCCTCGAACTCCGGGATCCAGTAGCGGCGGGTGGAGGCGTGGAAGGCGTCGACGCCGGCCGCGGCGAGCGGGGTCAGGATCGCCTCGAGCTCCTCCGGGGTCTCGGCGAGCCGCGCGTCGTAGGCCTCCTGCTTCCACTGCGAGTAGCGGAAGAGCACCGGGAAGTCGGCGGAGACGGTCTCGCGGACCGCGGCCACGATCTCGGCCGCGAACTTGGTACGGGCCACGGGGTCGCCGCCGTAGGCGTCGGTACGGCGGTTGGTCCCCGCCCACAGGAACTGGTCGAGGAGGTAGCCGTGGGCGCCGTGCAGTTCGACGCCGTCGAAGCCGATCCGCTCGGCGGCCGCGGCGGCCTCGGCGAAGGCGCCGATGACGTCGTCGAGGTCGCGCCGGGTCATCGCCTTGCCGGTGCCCTCGGTGCCGTCGACGCGGATGCCGGAGGGACCGACGGCGGGGGCGTCGGCGTAGGGCGGATCGCCCTGCTCGCGCACCATGCCGATGTGCCACAGCTGCGGAACGATCGTGCCGCCGGCCGCGTGAACGGCCTCGGCGACCTCCGCCCACCCCGCCAGTTGCTCCTCACCGTGGAACCGCGGCACCCGGTCACTCTGCCCGGCCGACTCGTGGCCGACGTAGGTCCCCTCGGTGACGATCAGGCCCACACCCGCGGCGGCCCGACGGGCGTAGTACGACCGCACGTCCTCACCGGGGACGCCGCCCGGGGAGAACATGCGCGTCATCGGGGCCATCACGATGCGGTTGGGGACGGTCAGGCCGTTCAGCGCGACCGGCCGGGACAGGATCTCGGCCGCGCGGGAGGCGGAGGACGCGGTGACGGTCACGGGGATGCTCCTCGTAGGTACCAGACGGTATGCACGCACGCGTTGAATGCGTGCAGGTGCCAACCGTTCCGACGGTCACGGCATTTCGTCCGTCCGACGGGCCGCCGTGTGATCCCGGACACGGACGCCGTTCGTTCCGCCGGGCCCCGGCCCCGCCCGGGACCGGCGTGGACGCGCTCTCCGAGGGACCGCCGGCTCCCCTGCCGGGTCCCGTCGACCGCGGTCAGCCCAGGAGGCCGTTCAGGACACGGCCGATCGCGCTGTCGAACGGGTCCGCGCCGGCCGTGTCCGGCGGCGGGGTGGTGAGCGCGGCGGCGACGCGGGGGTGGGTGCCGGCGGCCGCCACGTGGCGCAGGTAGGCGGTCCGGTGTCGCGCGGCCGAGGCGGTGGCGGTGGCCAGTTCGTTCTGGACGAACATCGCGGTCATCGCGTTGAGGAGGGCGAACGCCTCCAGCTTTCGCGCGGCGGGGGCCGGGTGGTCGGCGAGGATCTCCAGGAAGCGGTCCAGCACGTCCACCGCGTGCGGGCCGAGGGCCGGCCGGGTGACGACCAGGGCCGGGAGCCAGGGGTGGCGGCGCATGATCCGCCGGGTCTGGTGGGCGACGGCGAGCAGGTCGGCGTGCCAGTCCCCACTCGGCCGGGGCAGCTCGTACTCCGCGCCGGTGGCATCGGTCATCAGGTCGAGCAGGTCGTCGCGGGTCGCGATGTAGCGGTAGAGCGAGGCGGCGCCCGTGCCGAGCAGCGCCGCGACGCGGCGCATGGAGACCGCGTCCAAGCCCTCGCGGTCGGCGAGGTCGAGAGCGGCGGAGGTGATCTCGGCGCGGCTGCGTTCCGCCGGCCGGCCGGTCGCCGCGCGCTCGGGGCGGAGCCAGATCACCGTCTCGTCCGGTTCTGCCACGGTCACCTCCTTGGTTGCCCCCAGCCTATCGCTTTGCGTACAGTGTTCGCGATATTCGCGAACGCCGTACGCAAAGCGAAGGAGCGCCTGGGATGGCTACCCGGTACGCGGACAACGACGGAGTTCGGATCGCCTTCGAGGAGCTCGGCGGTGCCGGAGGCGACCCGCTCCTGCTCGTCATGGGGCTCGGCGCCTCACGCTTCTGGTGGCCGAAGGGGCTGGTCGACGGGCTCCTGCGGCGGGGCTTCCACGTGGTGGCCTACGACCAGCGCGACGCCGGCGAGTCCACGCACTTCCCCGACCGCCGCCAGGCCCACCCGCTCCTGGCGCTGCTCCGGCGCGAGGCGCCGGCCTACGCGGCCGAGGACCTCACCGACGACGCGGTCGCGGTCCTCGACGCCCTCGGCTGGGAGCGCGCCCACCTGTTCGGCCACTCCATGGGCGGGCTGGTGGCCCAGCGCGTCGCCATCCGGCACCCGGCGCGGGTGCTGACGCTGACCAGCTCCTCAGCCGTCCCGAGCGACGTCCGGGGACTCGGCGTCCTGCGCTACGTGCGACTGGGGACGGTCGCCCGCTTCACCCGCCTGCGCCACCCGCGGACCCCTGAGGGCGAACTGGCACTGGCGCTCGAGGTCGCCAGGATCCTCGCGCCCGGCCGGCGGATCGGCGTGGAGGACGTCGGCGAGTTCGTCCGGAACGAGACCACCCACCAGGTCAGGAGCTTCCGGGACGACAGGGCGCAGAGCCGCCAGATCGGCGCGAAGTGGCGCGGCGGCCGGCTCGCCGAGATCACCGCGCCCACCCTCGTCCTGCACGGGGAGGACGACCCACTGCTCCGCACCACCGCCGGCCACCGCACCGCCGCGGCGATCCCGGGCGCACGACTGCGCACGATGCCCGGCGTCGGCCACTTCCTCGACCGGGAGACGTGGGCCCGCTACGCCGATCAGGTACGCGCCGTCGCCGACTCCCCGTCGGCCGGTGATCGCCGGCTGCTCGACGGGCGGGGGTCACCGGCGGCTTCTAGCTTGGAGTGAGGAAGCTCAGCTGGCAGCAGGGCAGAGCAGGGCAGGCGGTCGTGATGGCGGGCGGCAGGGAGGGGGAAGGAGCGGGCCGGCCGTGGCGCCCCGAGGCCCTGGCCCGCCTGGACGCCGAGCTGGGCCGGATCGACGAGCAGCTGCGGGCCATGGCCGCCGCCAAGGACCGGATCCAGGGCCTGTTGGACGCGGTGGTGGCCATCACGCGGGAGCTGGAGTTGCCCGCGGTGTTGCACCGCATCGTGACCACCGCCATGGAGCTGGTCGGTGCCCGCTACGGGGCACTGGGAGTACTCGACGAGTCCGGCGAGTTCCTGGAGCAGTTCATCGCCGTCGGCCTGTCCGAGCAGGAACGCGCGGCCTTGGCCGGGGTGGGGTTCCCGCGCGGCCTGGGCGTGCTCGGACACCTGATCCGCCACCCGGAGCCGCTGCGGGTCGAGGACATCTCCTTCCATCCGTCCTCGGTCGGGTTCCCGCCCGGCCACCCGCGCATGTGCACCCTGCTGGGCGTCGGCGTCAGCGTCCGCGGCGAAATCTACGGCGACCTCTACCTCTCCGAGCGACGCGACGGACAGCCCTTCGACGTGCGCGACGAGAACATCGTCGTCGCCCTGGCCAGCGCCGCCGGTATCGCGATCGAGAACGTCCGCCTCTTCGAACAGGTTCGCGCCGGATCCGAACAGTTCCAGCGGCTCCTGCTGCCGACCGTGCCCGACCTGCGGCCCTTCGCCGCCGCCGCCATCTACCGGCCCGCCGCCGAGCCCAACCCGGTCGGCGGGGACTGGTACGACGCCATCCCGCTGCCCGACGGCGCGGTGGCGGTGGTCATCGGCGACGTGGTCGGCCACGATCTGCACGCCGCCGCCGCCATGGCCTCCACGCGCAACATGCTGCGCGCCCTGCTGTTCCACCTGCGCACCCCGCCCAGCGCGGTGCTCACCGAGCTCGACCGCACCCTGCAGGCCATCACCGACAACCCGGTCACCACCACCAGCCTGGCGCGCATCGAACCCGCGGGGGCCGCCTGGAGGCTGCACTGGAGCGTCGCGGGCCACGTCCCCCCGCTGCTGGTCGCCCCCAGCGGCCGGGCGGAGTACCTGTTCACCGAGCCCGGACTACCGCTGAACGTCGACAGCGAACAGCCCCGCCCCGACCACACCCACCCCTTGCCCCCGAACACCACCGTGGTCTTCTTCACCGACGGCCTGGTCGAACGCCCCGACCGCCCCATCGACGAGAGCCTGGACGAACTCGCCGAACTCGCCACCAGGCACGCGGCCCTGCCCCTGGAGGACTTCGTGCGGGCCCTGGCCGACCACCACCCCAGCGACGGGCACGACGACATGGCCGTCCTCGCCGTGCGCACCCCGTGCTGAAGCCGCACGGGCGCACGGCGAAGCGGCCGAGGTGGAACCGTCGGGAACGGGGCGCGACACGGCCCCCGGGCGGTCACCCGAAGCGATCGCGACAGCGCACACCGCGGAAGATCAGGCAGATGAGCGGTGGTGTGGTGGAGCCGGCGGGGTCAGCGGACGATGGATGACGGGGCGAGGCCGAGGGGAAGACTTCCCGATGACCGTTGTGAGCCGCGGCAGGCTCCGGCGCGGTGGCACGACCGTTCTGCAGATCGGTGCCGTCGCCGTCCTGTACTACGCCACGGGCAGGCTGGGGCTGCTCCAGCAGCTCGTGCACGGTCAGGTCACGCCGCTGTGGCCGCCGACCGGCATCGCCCTGGCCGGCCTGCTCCTGATCGGCCTGCGGGCCTGGCCCGGGATCGCGATCGGCGCCCTCCTGATCAACATCTCACTCGGGCCGTCGCCCATCGCCGTGATCGCGATCACGGCGGGCAACACGGTCGCGCCGCTCTGTTCCTACGCGCTCCTCCGCCGCACCGGGTTCCGCACCCAGATGAACCGTTTCCAGGACGCGTTCGCGCTGGTCTTCCTCGGCGCGTTCGCCGGCATGCTCATCAGCGCGACGGTGGGCGGTCTCACCCTGCGCCTCGCCGGTGCACTGCCCGCCGGTAAGTTCTGGACCACCTGGTGGGTCTGGTGGACCGGCGACGCCATGGGCGTGCTGCTGGTCGCACCGGTGCTGCTCGCCCTGCGCTCGGCGCACTGGCCGAAGGACGCGCCACCGTCCCGATGGGCGGAGGGAACGCTGCTGGTCGCTGCCACCGTCGGCGTCGGCTTCCTCGAGACCACGCCCACACCGCTGATCTTCCTCGGCCTCCCGCTGCTGACCTGGGCGGCCTTCCGCTTCCAGCGCGTCGTGGCCGCACCCTGCGCGCTGGCCGTGGCCACCTTCGCGATCCTCGCCGCCACCCGCGGATCAGGCCCGTTCGCCGGTCACAGCCTGCTCACCAACATGATCGCCCTGCAGGCGTTCAACGGCGCCGCCGCGCTGACCGCGCTGCTGCTCTCGGCGGCCATCACCGAGCGGAACCAGACCCAGGAGGAGATCGAGCAGGCGTGCCGGCGACTCGCCGAGATGGTCAGGAGAGCCGCGCCGGACATCGACGGCGAGCCGACGCTTCCGCAGGGCCGGGCCGACGAGGGGGACGACGGCGGCCGGACCCGGCCATGACGGTCGGCAAGTGCGGGACCAGGGGACGACGCCGGCCCCGACCGCGCACCGTCGGGGCCGGCGTCCTGCCCGGTCGGGCTGGCATCAGTGTGTGGGCGCGTACGGGCGCATCATCTCGGGTGAACGAGAGTCGGAACCGGGACCAGTCGGCCGTGGCGCTACGCGGGCATCACCCCGTGGATGCGGGAGATGGTGAACAGGCGTTCGTCGTCGCGCAGGTGGCACCAGGCGTGCAGGTAGGGCGGATCGAGATCGAGGCGGCTGAGGGTGCGGACGGTCGTGTTGCCGGAGGTGGCGACGTACTCGATCGTGATCGCCGCGCCGCCGTCGACGGCGTGGGCCAGCTGGCGGACGTCGGTGAAGGACAGGTCGCGCGCGTACCCGGCGATGATCTCCTCGGTGTCGCTGGCGTAAGGGCGGCCGTCCCACGGGTCGGGTTCGGGGATGTCCTGCGGGGCGGCCAGCAGCCGGGCGGCGAGCGCGCTCAGGTCGGCGGCCGACCGGGCGTCGGGAGTGCCGATCTCCGTCCCCCGCGGCCGGGACCGGCCGGCGGGACGGCGCGGGGACGGGACCGGGCCGGCCGCGCGGGGACGCTGGGCCCGCTCGATGCGGACGGACCCGTCGGGTTTCTCGGAGACCGGGGCGTAGCCCGCGGACCGCAGTGCCGCGAGCGTCTTGTCCGGCGGGGTCCGGCAGATCAGCACCGTCGGTGCCACTTGCCGCAGACCGAGCTGGGCGAGCTTGCGGTGGGCGGCCAACTCGGCCAGCAGGGCGGGCTCTTCGCCGTGGATCACACAGGTTGCGGAGACGACGCGGACTCGGCCGTGGCCGCGCGCGGTGTCGTGGATCAGGTACGAGAGCGGCTGGGGGAGCGGTTCGACGGCGACGGCGGCCAGCTCGGCGGTCAGGCCCTCGTAGGTGAGGCCCGCGTCGAGGGCGCGGCGGACGCTTCCCGGGCTGAACCGCCACACGGATGCCGCACCGCTGGTCTCCCGGTCCGCCGCGGAGTCCAGCAGGGTGCCGAGGGCCGTCGACGGCGTGCCCGCGACCACTGCCGTGAGGTCGCTGCCGAACCGGGCGGTCCCGCTGGCGGCGGGCAGCAACCGCCGACAGGCGTCCGCCAGCGCTCGGGCGTCATCGGTGAGCAGGGCGGCCCCGATCGGGGACAGCGCCCCGAGGGCGAGTGCGCCGAGCAGTTCCGCCTCCCGGATCAGGGTGGCGAACGGCGCGGTGTCCTGCGGGAGTTCGTCGGCGAGTGGACGGTGCCACCCGATCGGCGGACCCAGTTCCCCCGGGTCCGCCGCGCCTTCGCCCGGCGGGAGCTGCGACGCCGCCGTGAGCAGTCCCTGCCGGGCCAGTACGCAGCCTCCGCACGGCGGTCTCCCGGCGAGGGCCGGCAGGGCCTTCCCGTCCTCGTCGCGGCTCCCGCCGGGGGTCAGCGGCAGTGTCCACCACGCCCGGAGCAGCACGGCGAGTTGGTCGGCCGGTTCCTCCTCGGCCCAGGTGTCGTAGGCGTCGGTCGCCGCCACCCGGTCGCCGTCCCGGGCGAGCAGCCCGGCAGCGCTCGCCGTCTCCAGCGCGAGGCGGACCACGATCTCGTCGCACTGCGCCGCCTTGCCGATCCGGGACAGTTCGCGGGCGCCGACCCCGCCGGCCTTCAGCCGGGCCGGGGGAGCGGTGGCACACACCCTGAGAGCGGAGGCGGCGTGGCCGGCGAAGACCATCGAGGCGGCTGCGGCCTCCTGCCCGATCCTCGAAGCGCTGACGGGCACCGACCGCGGGACGGGCGGGACGGGCGTGAACGGAGCGTGCCAGTCGGGGCCGCGCAGCGCGAGCGCCACCTCCGCGGGCATGCGGGCCGGACCGTACCGGTGCCGGTCCCGGATCAGCAGCCCCCGTTCCAGCGCCCACCGTTCGCCCGGCCCGGTGCTGGACGGCGCAGCCCCGAACAGGATGAGGCCCGATCGCTCCGGAGCCCGACTCGCCTGCCGCTCAAGGAGTTTCCGGGCGGCCGCGGGGGCCTTGGCCACCAGCGCGACGACCCGCTCCGGATCGCTGTGATGGTCGATCAGCGCCGCCAGCCGCTCCTGCTTGTTGTTGCGTGAGGGTTTGACGCCGAGGGCCGCCAACATGCGGCCCAGTTCGTCGGAGTTGGTGCTGGCCAGGAGCTGCGCCAGCGGCGCGTCCAGGCCCAGCGGCGTGTCCCACGCCTGCCGCAGCGGTGCCGACATGCGCAGCAGCCCGTTGCCGTCCGGCCAGACCAGGGCGCGATCGGCCAGCCCTTCCAGGGCGGCCTCGAACGCGCGGGCGCGTTCCCCGTCGGCCGCGTCCAGGAAGCTTCCCAGGACGTCCCGCGAGGCAGGTGCCAGCGCGGCGAGGGCCTCCGCCACCTGCAGGTGCGGGAGCGCCAGCCGGGGCAGCGCCAGGGCCACCGACGCCGGGCGCTGGAGGCGGTCCGCCAGTTCACCGACGCAGCGCGGCTCCGGGGCCGACGCCGCATCCGGGCGCGCCGCCAGGATCCTTCCCAACTCGGCTGTGTCGAGATCCCGAAGCCGTGCGGCCAGGGTCGATCCGCTCTTCTTGGTGATGGGGAACACCTCGTTCGGCAGGTGCGGCGAAGACATGGGTCACGCGACCGCTGCTTCGTGGCGCAGCAGTGGCCCGCGTTCGTGGTCGGTCGAGGGGGACGGGCCG
Source organism: Kitasatospora sp. NPDC052896 (assembly GCF_044547075.1). Classification (NCBI taxonomy): domain Bacteria; kingdom Bacillati; phylum Actinomycetota; class Actinomycetes; order Kitasatosporales; family Streptomycetaceae; genus Kitasatospora; species Kitasatospora sp. NPDC052896. The sequence goes on along the minus strand of NZ_JBITZU010000001.1, from coordinate 652,354 downwards.
TGACACTGGTGGGCGGCTGCGCCCCCGACCTTGAACCTGATCAGGTCCAGGCACTCCGTGAGCCTGCCGTTCTGGGTGGTGACGTGCTCGTGGTGCTCGCGCATGAGCGAGAGCCGCTCCTCCTCGTTGCCGGAGCCTTCTCCGACGAGGTCGGCGTATCGGGGGAGCCGCCCGCCGGGTCCGCGTCGCACGGGGTGGACGAAGAGGCCCTCGCACTCGTGGAAGCGCAGCGCGTGAACGCTCGAGCCAGTCTGTTCGGTGACCTGTCCGATGCTCGGACCCGTCGTGCTCTCGGCCATGCCCGTCAGGGTATCGGGATCGACCTGGAGCCAGGTCCGGTTCCGGGGGTGCCTGCGCGCGGTCGGGCAGCGCCGTCCTCGGCGGTGGGTTCCACGAGGGGTTGCCCTGCGCTACGCGGCGGGCGACGAGCCGCCCGAGCGCAGTGTGAGCAGAGTGATCTCGCTCGGTGCGAACACCCGGAAGGGCGGTCCCCAGAAGCCGGTGCCCCGGCTGGTGTAGAGCTGGGTCCGTTCGCCGTGTCGGCTCAGGCCGTGCACCACCGGCTGGTCCAACCGGACGAGGAAGTTGAACGGCCAGATCTGGCCCCCGTGGGTGTGCCCGGAGACCTGGAGGTCGACACCGGCGGCAGCGGCCTGCGGGACGTACTTGGGCTGGTGGGCGACGAGCAGGACCGGACGGGCCGGGTCCGCCCCCGCCAGCGCGCCGAGCAGGTTCGCGCGGTGTCCGGCCAGGCCGGAGGACTCCGCGGTCACGTCGTCCACGCCGGCGAGCACGAGGGCGTCCCCACCGCGCTCCACCACGACATGGCGGTTGTGCAGCGGTTCCCAGCCCAGGTCCGCCATGCGGTCCAGCCAGCCCTGGGCCTCCCCGGAGTACTCGTGGTTCCCCGTGACGTAGACCTTCGCCAGCCGTGACCGGATCGTTCCGAGCGGTGCGGACTGCTCCCGGCGCTGGGCGGGGGTGCCGTCGGCGATGTCGCCGGCGTGGACCACGACGTCCGCGTCGAGCGTGTTGACCGCCTCGGCGACCCGCGCCGACCAGTTCGCCCGGTCGATCGGCCCGTAGTGGGTGTCGGCCAGCACCACCACGCGGGTCCCGTCCAGGCCACCGCCGAGCCGCGGGACGTGGACGTCCAGCCGCTTCACCCGGGGCACGCGCATCGCCTCGTGGTGCCCCCAGCCCAACAGCCCGGCCGAGACCACGGCGACGGTCACGGCGACGATCCTGGCCCGGTCGGTGCCGCCGACGTCGAGCCCGGTCAGCGCGAGGTCCACCAAGCCGCCCAGCACCGACCAGGTGAACAGGACCCAGACCATCCCGAGGCTGGTGTCCGCGACGCGAGCGGCCCGGTCGTCCCGCCGTGGCCCGTGGCCCGCGACCATCAGGAAGGGAAAGGCGACCGGCCAGGCGGCGAGGACGACCGTGCCGGTCAGGAAGACCGGGAACGGCCAGTCGACCCCGTCGGCGAACAGCGTCCACCAGGGCGGCAGGCACAGCACCACCAGGACGAGGACGGCCACGGCCAGCCGCCGGAGCAGGGATCGCCGAGGCCTCACACCCCCGCCCGGGGTCTCCGCACCCGGCACGGGTACCGCCCCGGCCTCGGGTCGGGTGGCGGCCACGACGGTCCCGGGCCCCTCACCGTCCGTCCGGAGGTCCGACTCCGACCCCATGGATTCGCTGTCTGCCACTGCGCGCCCCTCACGTCCGCTGTCCCTATCATCCGGATCATCCGGCACACGGTGACCGTGGGAGTCGTCCGGGTCCCGTTGCCCGTCAGCGGCCAGGGGCCGCCTTGGCTGCTGTCCCGCCCCCACCCGCCCCGAAACCGGGCCGTCGACGCACCCGCTCCTGCAAGGGCGCTGGAGGCCAGGTCCGACGCGGCGACGCTCGGACCAGGCCGAGGCTGTTCCCGTCTCCCCCTCAACTCGGATTCACCGTAGGGACGGTGACACTTCCGATCCCCTCCGAACGGCCGTGAACGGGACCAGAACCGAGACCGTTGATGTCGAGAGCGCTACGACGCGGTCGGCTCCTCGCGCAGGGCTCGGAGCGCTTTGGCGATCACCTTGGCGCGGAACGGATTCGCAGCGTCCAGCGCCCCGGCCACCGCCACCGCCCCCTCCAGCAACGCCCTGCGGGCGCCGGGAAGTTCACGAAGTCCGTGCGAGCGACTCGCTTCCACCAGTACGTAGGCGAGCTTCGACCCGTAGACGGCCGGGTTGACCTGTGTCAGGGCCCGGTACACCCACAGCGCGTCCGGTCCGCGCAGCACTCGCTGATTGCCGCTGAGCAGCTTTACCCTCGCCCGAAGTACGGTGTCCTGGTTCATCGTTACCCCTCGTCCCAGCACTCCCCGGGCGTCCCCCCGCCGGCGGCGGGGCAGCACGACGTACATGCCGGGGCCTGATGGCAGACACCGGCACGTCAGCCGAGGAAGTGGATGCCGTCGAGTCTGCGGCTCGCCGGGGTGCGTGGACAAGGGTGACGATGCGTGCTCTCCGTCCTACCGCCAGGGCCTCCGACCAGGCATGATGGACTCGACACTCTGTCAGCGGCGGTGGTACACCGGCACGCCGTGGAGGTGGCAAGCCGGGTCCGCGGTCAGAAGGACCGCGCGTTGTCGCCGTGGTCGACGCCGTCATGGGCCGGGAGTCCGGGAGATCCGTTCCGCGGCGGATCGCAGCCGAGGGCGGCCGCTTGTTCCGGCCTGTGCAGTCGAACGCGGACATGGCTTCGCGCGTGAACGCCGCGCGGCGTGGACGGCGTGCGGACGCTGCCTGAATGAGCAGCGGCGAGGGCTCCGACTACCTGGTCGGAGCCCTCGCCGCTGGTTGCGGGCGGGTGGTCACTCGGGGTCGTGGCCCGCGCGCATGCTCGCCGCGGCACACACGAGCAGTGTGGCGGTGAGCGCGGCCAGCGGTGCGGTCCAGGTGCCGGTGGCGGTGTGCAGGGCGGCGGCGAGGACGGGGCCGGTGGCGGCGAGGAGGAAGCCGCAGGTCTGGGCCATGGTGGACAGGGCGGTCACGTGGTCGTGGTCGGTGCCCCGGTGGGCGTAGAGCACGCCGGGCAGTGCCTGTCCGGCGCCGAGTCCGATGCCCAGGACGGCGACCCAGAGCATCGAGGTTCCGCCCGGGGCGAGCAGGAGTCCGATGAAGCCGACGGCGCAGACCAGGATGGTCGCCAGGATGTGCGGGCGCTGGTCGGCTCGTTTCGCGGCGAGGACCGGGGCGGCGAAGCCACCGGCGGCGACGCCGCAGATGAGCAGGGCCTGGCCGGTACCGGCGGCGCTGCGGCCGAGGCCGGCCTGGACGAGGATCGAGGGCAGCCAGGCGAGCGTGGTGTAGAAGGCGAGGGTCTGGATGCCGAAGAAGGCGGTCAGGCTCCAGGCGACCGTGGTACGGGCCACGTGCGGGCGCTTGACCCGCTCGGTGTCGGCCGCGGTGGAGGGCTGCGGCGCTCGGTGGCGCAACTGCGGGGTCATGCCGGTGGCGGCGAGGACGGCGGGGATGATGGCCAGGCCGATGGCCGGCTGCCAGGAACCGGTGGCCTGGGCGACGGGGACGACCATGGCCGCGACGAGTGCCGAGCCGATGCCCATCGACAGGGCGTAGACGCCCATCATCGCGCCGACGCGCTCGCGCGGGAACCGCTTGCGGACCAGGACCGGGATGAGCACGTTGACGACGGCGGTGGCCGCGCTGACCACGACGGTTCCCGCGAACAGGCCGGGCATCCCCAGCATGCGCAGCACCGCGCCGACCACCAGGACCAGGCTCGCCCACCACAGCCCTCGTTCCTCGCCGAGCTGCCGCCGCGCCACGGCCGCGAGCGGCGCGAAGGCGCCCATGCACAGTGGCGGCAGCAGCCCCAGGAGGGAGACCGTGGTGGGGCTGAAACCCGCGACCGGAGCCAGCGGTCCGATCTGGCCGAACGCGACTCTGGTGTTCAAGCTCATCAGCACGAAACCGACGATGAGCAGCGCACCCGCAGGAGTGGCAGGCTGTGGCGCGGTGCGGTCTCGGGAGACGGTGGCGGTTGCCGTCGGTGGCGGGGACGTGGTCATGGCAGGCCCTCCAGGCGCTCGGTGGTTAGGCTTGCCACCCTGCGCGCTCAAGTGAACTTGAGCGCAAGTGCCCGCACGCGGAGGAGACGGTGGAGCAGCTGTACTCGATCAGCGAGGTCGCCCGGGCGTTCGGGGTCTCGGTGCCGACACTGCGCTACTACGAGGAGTGCGGACTGATCCGTCCCGCCGCCCGGCGCGGCCGGGTGCGCCAGTACGACCGCACGGCGCTGGAACGGCTGGCCTATGCCCAGCTGTGGCACCACGACGGCATGATGACGCTCGCGGACACCGCCGCGGTGATGACCAGCGAGCACGCGCCGGAACGCCACGCCCTGATCGCCGCCCAGCACGCCGCGATGCAGGAACGGATCGACCGGCTCACCCGTGCCGCCGCCGTGCTGCGGCACATGCTGGACTGCCCGGCGGACCACCCGCTGAGCTGCCCGGTGACCGGCGCCTATATCCGCTCCCGCGTCGACGCCACCCTCGCCGGCGAGGACTTCGAGGGCACCTTCCTCCCCGACGAAGCGAGTGACGGTCGAGCGTGAGGGGCGGCAGGTGGCCATGACCCTGCTGTTGCTCCCACGCGGGTCCGTCACCGGACGGCCGGCACTCGGCGTGATGCGCGGGCGAGCTGATCCGGGTACCCGGCCCCTCGCCGGACCGGCCGCTGTCGCGCGGATGAGTCGGAGGATGCCCGACGAGACGACGGAGGCCCCGACCGCGATGCAGTCGGGGCCTTCGTCATGGCTGGTCAGCCACGGCGGAGAGTACGAGGTTCGAACTCGTGAGGAGGTGCCCCAACACGCCTTCCAACTGTTCGTCCGGCTGTCCGGGGACGGCCACGGCCGGCGACTGGCCGCGAGGCGTCCGGCCGGCCCGGCGTGCCATGCTGACCGCGGCAGCAACCCGCGTCCCTTGGAGAGGTTCCGTGACCGCCACCTGCCACCTTGCTGACAGTGAGAAGGGCGACCGTGGTGACGACCCGTCCGAAGACGCAATCGCCATGCTGATCAACGATCTGAGCGACGGTGAACAACACGTCGTCGTTCAACCAGATGAGGACGGATCCGCTTGGCATGTCGCGGTGGCTGTCCTCGACACGGACCAGGGATGCGAAGCCGTCGTCCGCCGGGACGTCCGATGCCGCGAGCACGACGACACCGCGAGCGCCAACGCCAGCGACGTCGCGCATGGGATCGCCTTGTGGCTCAGGGACGGGAACCGCCGAAGGCCCTCGAGCTGAGGACAGCAGCGTTCCACAGCACGCCTTGGGTACCTGCTCCGCCTCGCCGGCACGATCAGCGACAAGGACCGACCCACCCGCCTGTGTCCGGCTGCTGCCGCGGCCAGGCCCTGACGAGAGAACACCAGTGAACTCCTACGACCAACCCGGCTTCCCCGGCAATGGCTTGAGCCCTGCCTGGGGCAGCCAGCACCCCGCCCACCCGGCCCCGCCGCCCGGCCCCGTACTGACCCCTCACGACTGGGGATTCATATGCGGCCTGCTGGCGGCCAAGACTCCGCAGGAGCTCGCCGCGCGCCCGTTCGTGCCGACGGCGGCCAGGCTGCGCCAGGGCGAGCAGGCACTGCTGACGGCGCCCGCCCAGCGGCACACCTGGAAGCCCACTTCAGCACCCCAGTACCGCCGCCACAATCTGTCCGCCCGGGGCTCCGTGGGGTACGTGCTCGCTGCCCACGCCGTCAACGAAGGCATCAACGCGATCAACAAGTCCCGCGCCCAGGCCAAGGCGCAGGGCCGCTGGATCACCGAGTCGGCCGGGACGCTCACCGTCACCACCCACGGCATGCACTACCTGCACCCCGAGAACTGGGCGACGGTCAACTGGACCAGCTCGCAGATGTGCGACCTCCCCGCTCCCGACCTGTACGAGGTCCACATCCACAACGGCCAGGCCGGCAAGCGGATCGGCCTGCGGCTCCGCACGATCTGGGCGCCTCTGCTGTTCGCGATGACCGCGTTCGCCGCCCACCCCGGGCACCCCCGCCTGCACGACCGGTCGTGGGTGCCCCCGCACGTCGCCCACCTGTACCCCGAGGTCCCTGCCGAGCTCGCCGCCCTGGCCGCCACTCGCGGTCGACACGGACAGCCCTGACCACGCCACTCTCCGCCCCGTGCGGCCTCCGCCCTCCTACGGGGCGGAGGCCACCGAGGCCAGAGGCGACATCGGCCCGATGGGATTCAGATCCAGCTTCTCGCTCCTGCGCATGGTCGAGGCAGCAAAGGGGCTCACCGAGCACGCGGTCGTCCAGCAGCGAATCGACACGGTGTTGCGCATCATGGGGACGGACCGCACGTACGGCAAGGGCCGGCCGTTGGTGGACGCCCTGAACGATGTGGCCCAAGGGGCCATTCTCTGTGGGGACTTCGGGCTTGCCCAGCGCTTCCAACGGTTCGCCGGCTACGCCGACGGAGAGCTGTTCCTCGAAGTTGTGGAGGGGTACTACGACGAGGACGCTCAGCAGCGTGGTGAGGAGTTCCATCGGAGGATGGCCGCTCTTGGTGCCGACCGGGCGGTTGCCGTGCTTGACGTGCTCTGCCGTGACAATCCGGACGCGACTGCCGCGGATGCCCGTGACCTCTTCCGTGGCATTGCCCAGTCCGCCGACCACCTGGGAGTCGAGGCTGGCGAGGGTGGGATCCGGCTGTCCGCGCGGGAGGTGAGGCGACTCCAGCAGTACGGCCACCTTGAGCTGGTCCTGCGAAGTCTGCCGCGTCCGGCCTCTGCGGAGTCTGCCCGGTTGCTGGGTGATGTCCTGGCGGATGCCGACGCGGGACTGTTGGCCCAGTTCCTTGAGCTCAAGGCCAGGCGGGCCGGCCTCGCGGCCCTGAGGGCTGCGGTGGATGATCCGGCCAGTTCCGAGAGCGCGCTTCACGCCTGCCTGAAGAATCAGGCGTGGATCTTCGGCGGGGCCTACGTGGGTGAGCTGGCGCGCCGCCAGTACACCCCGGATGCCATCCTGGACATCCCGCTCCTGCGTGCCGATGGTTCCCTGCACGTCGTCGAGCTCAAGCGCGCCAACATCGAGAGCTTGGTCATTCGCCGCAGCGGCCATCTGATGCTGGGCGCGCCACCCCACCAAGCGGTCTCCCAGGCACAGAACTACCTGCGGACACTGGACGAGAACCGGCGGACCATCCTGGCCGACTACGGAGTCGACAGTCGTAGGGCCTCGGCCACCATTGTGATCGGCCACTCGCGCTATGTGGCAGGGGGTATTGCGCCGACGGAGGTCGCTGAGACCCTGCGTACCTACAACACGCACGCCACCCGGATAGAAGTGATCACCTACGAGACGCTGCTCGATTCGGCCAGCCGGATGCTTGCGCTGTCATCCGAGCAACAGGACTCGGAAGCGACTGAGGAGCCCGACGTATGACTGACGCCCAGCCCTCGATCGAGCAACTCCTGGCTCGCCTGTGCGGTGGCTTGATCACCGCGAAGGACTACGTGGGCTACTTTCTGAACGAGTACGGCGAGGAACTCGTCTTCGCCCAGCGTCGAGGGGAGAAGACGGCGCGCCTCTGGCACAGCGATGCGGATTGGCAGCTGTTCCGCGTCGGCGACCACTCGATCCGGGTCGGCGAGGTCATGGACGGGATGATCACCGTCAGCGGCCTCATCATCAACCAACCAGAGGCAACCTGGCTGTCTTCCTGCTTGGCGGCCTCTCGCCACCTGCGCCGGCGGTAGCCATGATGCCGGCGGGGACAGCCCGGCAACGACGATGGCCCGGACCGCTGTGCGGTCCGGGCCTTCTGCCGGCGGAGGATACGAGATTCGAACTCGTGAGGGGTTGCCCCCAACACGCTTTCCAACTGTTCGTCCGGGAGTCCGGGGGCGTTCGTCAGCGTCCTGACCTGCGATGAGACGACCGACGGACGCCCACCCGGACAGCTGTGAACACAGGCGAATGCAACCGGAACTGCAACCACCCGGCGTTCCTCTCCGCGAGGTCCGACATGCGACGTCTCGGCTCGATGCCAAAGCGCAGCGGCGGGGGCAGGACGGTAGAGGCTCTACTTGCTGTAGTGGTAGCGGCAGGCGACGACACAGACGGTGTCGGCTTGCTCGTCGAGGACGTAGACCAGGCGGTGCTCCTGGTCGATCCGGCGGGACCAGGCCCCAGCGAGCTCGTGGCGCAAAGGCTCGGGCTTGCCGATGCCCTCGTTGCCGTTGCGGCGGATGTCGTCAATCAACTGGTTGATGCGCTTGAGGAGGCGGCGGTCGTCCGCTTGCCAGGACAGGTAGTCGTTCCAGCCGCGCTCGGTGAACTGGACCTTCACGCGGTCTGCTCGGTGAGGCCGTCGGGGTCGATCAGCTCGCGGGCCTGGACGCGGCCTTCCCGGTATTCCTGCAGGGAGCGGCGCAGGTGATCGGCGTTCGCCGGGGAGCGGAGCAGGTAGTCGGTCTCGCGTAGTGACGCGTACTCGGCGAGGGAGACGACGACCAGCGGTTCGTGGCCGGCGCGGGTGATAACGAGTTCTTCGGCGTCGTTCTCGACGGCGTCGAGCGCGGCGGCGAGGTTGCCGCGGAGTTCAGTCGCACTCATCGTCTTCATGCTGTACATAATAACGTACACTCCGCGCCTTGCTCTACCTTGGCGCTGCGGGGGTTGAGTATCGCTTGCCCCGACTTCATGATCGCTCCACCTTCGGTGCCTGCGCTCCCCGCAGGGTCGGCGGACTCATCTGGCGTGCGAAGAGGGAGTCGGACGACGGGTCGGAGTCTCTGGAAACCCAGCGTTGAGACTGCCGATGGGGCTGTGAACGCAGAAGGGCTGCACCGTCGGAACGGTGCAGCCCTTCTAGCTGCGGAGGATACGAGATTCGAACTCGTGAGGGGTTGCCCCCAACACGCTTTCCAATTCTCACGAACGCTGTCCGTCGGGGTTCACACCCGTCCTGACCTGTGGCGCAGCGAACCGCTGGGCGGCGGCTGAACCCGGCTGGACGGGGGTGAATGAGACCAGAACTGAGACCGGGCACTTGGCTACGACACTTCCCGGTGGCTGAGGGGCCAACTTTGGAGAGGCACCACCGAGTCAGTGATTGCGAGAGTGCGACGGGCTGTCTGGATCCAAGAGAGTCGCTTCCCCGCTGTCAGCTCATCCCGGCCGCCTTGAGCAGCTTGTGCCAGTAAGGCAACTCGCGCACCTCAGCTTTCTTGTACACGCCGTGTACTCGCAGCTTCTTGTACGCGTGGACAAGATGTTCCGCGGTTCGCCGCGTCAGCGCCGGCACCTCGTTGTCGAGGATCTTCTCCCATTCTGGAGCCGCAGGGTCCCACAGGTCGCAGTGCAGCCAGTCGATCGGCAGTTGGCGGGCAACCGCCCAGACGACCAGGTCGGGGGCATCCTCCAGCAGGTGCCAATGGTGGGCCGACTGGATCCGGAGCATCTCTTCCATGACGTTGAGGATGGACCGCCGGAACGTGATGGCGATGTGGACGCCAGTTGCTTGGGTGCGGTCGTTGAACAAGGTGCGGAACGCCCGGCCGGACGGATCTCGCCAGATCTCCTGCCGTCCCCTGTCCTCAAGCGTATGAAAGGCGAGGTCAGGATGAGTTTCGTGCGAGAACAGGGCGAGCGCTGTTGTCGCTTCACCGATGGAATATCCCTCTCGGTGCGGGCCGCGTCGATGCCCTCGTCGAAGTTTGAAGTGACGCTGATCGTTGCTGAACTGTTTGACCAGCTTGAGCATGATCGGTTGGCGGACGAGCAGGTCCTGCGGCTCGGTCGGGTTGCAGTACAAATGAGCGCGGTCGTACTCACTCCGAGCCAGTTTGCGGGCCAGTCCGGTGAGGATGCGGACATCCAGTACGGCCCGGTCGAGATGGTCCGGAGACAGTTCGTTGGCGAGGCGGGCGATGAGGGCGATCTGCTGGTACCCGTCGATGCACTCCGGCCTGAGAAGGTCTAGGGTGCCGCTGCTGCGGGTGCGGTCCGGTACCCAGAAGACGTTGTCGGCGCCGAGGACCACCCGGCCCACAACGCCGAAGGCCTCAGGCCGTTCACGCAGTACCTGTTCCCGTGCCAGGTTCTGAGCCGAGCCTTCCAGGAACTCGCGCCTGGCACCGAGTTGTTCTGCCGCGTCGAGTGCTTCACCGAGCCCGACGAGTTGGCTGGCGGGTACACGAGCATCCCAATGATCGGTATCCAGCCGATGCAGGAGCGTCGTCTGGATCCGGTGGCCCGAACACGGAAGCGGCATGCTTGTCGGCTCCTCGCGAGCCGGGAAAGGATGCGTCGCGGCAAAGGAGTTCACACTCCTACAACGGGCGCTTCGTCGATCAGGTGACGGGCGCCGCCGTGGAGAGTGTTCCTTGGTGAAGCGGAATTCATCCGTCGGTTGCGGCTTGCTCGTGCCCGGGCTCGGGGATGCGCCAGACGATCCGAACCTGCTCGTCCAGGGGGAGTGAGGGACCGCCGATGTAGATGCGATGGATCAGGTAGAGCACTGCCAGCCGGAACGCGTCCGGCCCGAGGTCGCCCATGGTCGAGCGGCTCAGTTTCGTCACCTGCCGGACGGTGCGCGGATCGGCTTCGAGGGGCCCGAGTTCCGCCACGAACTCCGGTTCGATCTCGCAGTCCTCGCGCATGGCTGAGATCGAGCGCGAGAGGAGATCCGGCTCGGCCTCGAATCGGGTGACAATGCGGTCGATGACGTACTGGTGAAGTACATCTGCTGCGATGTTGCCGTGCTCCACGGGCTCCTCGCCCGTGCAGCTTGGGCGCCCGTCGCACTCGTCAGAGCCGAAGATGGCCTCCGATTCCTCGTCTGCCTGCCGCGTGGACATGAAGCAAGAGGCTACCCACATGATCTCCGGCTGGCTCAACTCCAAGTCTTCTGCTGACGACAGGTCATGGTCGTTCCAGAGGCGAGCTGCGGCCTCGTCGACTGCCACGAAGTCCGGCGGCGCCATCTCGGAGCGCATCAGGGACGCCAGGCTGACGAGATACGGCTCCCAGTCGAGTGCACTGTGCAGCAGGGTTGCGAGTTCGGCTCCGGGGTGGCGCCAGAAGATGAGGTCTTCGTCGTAACCGTTGACGAAATGCAGGACGTGGTCCGCCGGATCGAATTCGACCCCGGACATCTCTCCCAGGTGGGTGAGGACGGCCTGCCTGCCTCGGTACCGTCCGACGTAGCGACGGGCCTGCGCGACGAACGAGCTCATCGTCGTACCGGCCAGCACCGCGTTGGGGCTGACACCGATTGCCTTCGGGCGGTTGAACGGGCCGGATCGGCGGAGCTGTTGCGTTGCGTTCGCCCAGAAGAGCTGCTTGTTGTCCGGGTCGTACACCACGCAGTAGACAGGGATGTTCCCGTCTGCCCAGGTGTCGCCGTGGTGGCTGACGGGTACCGCGTAGCCGTTGGCTCGGCGCCACTTGTCTCCACCCTTGACCTGGACCCTGATGACGTCGCTCGTTACGTGTTCGTCCTCGACGAACGTGACGTAGAGGTCCTCGCCGAAGTCGTTTTGCCCGGATATCTCCTGGACGATGTGGTCATGCTCCTCAAGGAGGGTGCGCACCGCGTTCACAGCCGCCTGGCCAACACGCCGGCCTTTGTGGATCTTCGGCATGTCGCCCTCTCCGGAGGTTCCTCAACCGTCCGCGCAAGTTCCGGGACAGTGCCTTCCCAGTGATTCTGCCCTGAGCTTCTGACATGGGGGCCAGCGCACGAACGGAGCGGACGTGACACGACCGAGGGCTGGCACGGAGAACGTAGAAGGCCCGGACCGCTGGGCGGTCCGGGCCTTCTGCCGGCGGAGGATACGAGATTCGAACTCGTGAGGGGTTGCCCCCAACACGCTTTCCAAGCGTGCGCCCTAGGCCTCTAGGCGAATCCTCCGTGGGAGAGCTTAGTACATGTTCGGGGGTGCTCGCGAACCGCTATCCCGCAGGTGGTCTTGGGTGGCTGCCTGCGGATCGTCGACGGGGGTGGGGGTAGGGGGCAGGGGCCAGGATCCGCTACTCTGGTGCCAGCCCCTCGTGTGGCGTTATCTCTCTGAACCCCCCCAGGGCCGGAAGGCAGCAAGGGTAAGAGGGCTCTGGCGGGTGCACGGGGGGTCCTTGCGTTCCCGGGGCGGGATGGAGGGGGACGCGTTTGTCGGCCTGTCCCGATATCGTCGATGGCGTGTCCCTAGCCCTGTACCGCCGCTATCGCCCCGAGACTTTCGCCGAGGTCATCGGGCAGGAGCACGTGACCGCTCCGCTCCAGCAGGCCCTGCGCAACAACCGGGTCAACCACGCCTACCTGTTCAGTGGCCCGCGCGGCTGCGGTAAGACGACCAGCGCGCGGATCCTGGCCCGCTGCCTCAACTGCGAGCAGGGGCCGACCCCGACGCCGTGCGGGGAGTGCCAGTCGTGCCGCGATCTGGCCACCGGTGGGCCGGGGTCGATCGACGTGATCGAGATCGACGCCGCGTCGCACGGTGGTGTGGACGACGCGCGCGAGCTGCGGGAGCGGGCGTTCTTCGCACCGGTGCACAGCCGGTACAAGATCTTCATCCTGGACGAGGCGCACATGGTGACCTCGGCCGGCTTCAACGCGCTGCTGAAGGTGGTGGAGGAACCGCCGGAGCACCTCAAGTTCATCTTCGCCACCACCGAGCCGGAGAAGGTGATCGGGACGATCCGGTCCCGGACCCACCACTACCCGTTCCGGCTGGTGCCGCCGGGGACGCTGCGGGACTACCTCGCCGAGGTCTGCGGGCGGGAGGGCATCCAGGTCGAGGACTCGGTGTTCCCGCTGGTGGTGCGGGCCGGTGCGGGGTCGGTGCGGGACTCGATGTCGGTGATGGACCAGCTGCTGGCCGGGGCCGCCGAGGGCGGCGTCACGTACCAGATGGCCACCGCGCTGCTCGGGTACACGGACTCCGCGCTGCTGGACGAGGTGGTGGACGCCTTCGCCGTGCGGGACGGGGCGACGGTGTTCCAGGTGATCGACCGGGTGGTCGAGGGCGGTCACGATCCGCGGCGGTTCGTGACGGACCTGCTGGAGCGGCTGCGCGACCTGGTGATCCTGGCCACCGTGCCGGAGGCGGGGGAGAAGGGGCTGATCGACGCGCCGGCCGACCGGGTGGCCGTGATGCAGGCGCAGGCGGACCGGTTCGGGTCGGCCGAGCTGAGCCGGGCAGCCGACATCGTCAACACCGGATTGACCGAGATGCGGGGGAACGCGGCGCCGCGGCTGCAGCTGGAGCTGATCTGTGCCCGGGTGATGCTGCCGGGGGCGTACCGCGACGAGCTGTCGCTGATGGCGCGGCTGGACGGGTTGGAGCGCCGGGTCGTGATGGGGGCGCAGGGGGCGCAGGCGCTGGGGGAGCAGGTGGCGGTCGCTCCCGTGCAGGCGCCGCCGGCCGTGCCGGCGCCGGTCCAGGCCGCGCCCGTGCAGGCCCAGCCCCAGGTCCAGGCACCGGCCGCTGCCCCGGTCGCTCCGGCCGGTCCCGCGCCCGGGGCCTGGCCGATCCCGCGCAGCTTCCCGGCGGCGGGCGAGGCCGTCCCGGCCCCGGCCCCGGTGCAACCGCCGGCCCAGGCCCAGCCGCAACAGCAGCCGCAACAGCAACAGCAGCAGCCCGCGGGCGGCCCGGCGCCCGCGGCGGGCCAGCAGGGTGCGGCGCAGGTGCGGCAGCTCTGGCCGCAGATCCTGGAGGCGGTGAAGAACCGGCGTCGCTTCACCTGGATCCTGCTCAGCCAGAACGGTCAGGTGGCCGGCTTCGACGGCAGCACGCTCCAGGTCTCCTTCATCAACGCCGGCGCCCGGGACAGCTTCGTCAGCAGCAACAGCGACGACGTGCTGCGGCAGGCGCTGGCCGATGCGCTCAACGTCGACTGGCGGGTCGAGTGCATCGTCGACCCGTCCGGTGGCAGTGCCGCGCCGTCCGGCGGTGGCGGCGCTGGTGGCGGTGCCGGTACCGGTGGTGGCGGCTGGGGGGCCCCGCGTGCCGCGGCGCCCGCGGCCCCGTCGTACCAGGGCGCCCCGCCCGCGGCGCCGTCCGGCGGGTTCGCGCACACCTCCTCGGCGGTGTCGGCCGTGCCGCCGCCCGCGGCCCCGGCCGCCGTGCCGCCGTCCCCGGTCGCGCCGCCCGCCGCCCCCCCGGCCGGCTCGCCGCCGCCCCCGCCGGCGCCGTACGCCGACCAGTACGGCGACCCGGACGAGGACATCGCGGCGGACGACGCCCCGGCCGTCCCGGTGGAGTCCGTCTCGGCGCAGGAACTGATCATTCGTGAGCTGGGCGCGACCGTGCTGGAGGAGATCCAGCACGGCGGCTGAGGCGTGCCCCGGGTGGTGTCGACGAGCCGGCGGCAGGACATAGGCTCGAACCGGCGTGGTCCGTCGGATGACTCGGATGACGCAGCGTGACGAACTCAGTCAGGAGTGAACCGTGTTCCCTGGTGGCCAGCCCAACATGCAGAAGATGCTCATGCAGGCGCAGAAGATGCAGCAGGACCTCGCCAAGGCCCAGGAGGAGCTGGCCGCGGCCAAGGTCAGCGGCTCCGCCGGTGGTGGCCTGGTGGAGGCGACGGTCAGCGGCAGCGGCGTGCTGCTCGGCCTGACCATCGCGCCGGAGGCGGTCGATCCGGAGGACACCGAGACCCTCGCCGACCTGGTCCTGGCGGCGGTCCACGCCGCCAACGCGGAGGCGCAGAAGCTGCAGCAGGAGCGGATGGGCCCGCTGACCCAGGCCCTGGGCGGCCTCGGCGGCGGTATCCCGGGCCTGCCCTTCTGAGCACGACCCGGCCGGATCGTCGCCAGCCGGGTTACCGGAATGTGAGGATCCGGGGACTTCCGGGCGCTGGACGGTGTGTCCGGCGCCCGAATCGTTGGATGATGGCACCGGCGCAACCACCGTCGAGCACGGCCGGGTGCGGCACGGACGTGTGCGCGGGTGCGCCGGCGTCCGTGAGGACGAGTGCGGTGGCGAGTGCAGTGGGAAGGCAGAGCGGTGTACGAAGGCGTGGTTCAGGACCTGATCGACGAACTGGGCAGGCTGCCCGGCGTCGGGCCCAAGAGCGCCCAGCGGATCGCCTTCCACGTGCTGCAGTCCGACCCGGTGGACGTCCGCCGGCTGGCGCACGCGCTGCTGGAGGTCAAGGACAAGGTGCGGTTCTGCGCGGTCTGCGGCAACGTGGCCGAGGCCGAGCAGTGCCGGGTCTGCCTGGACCCGCGGCGTGACCTGGGCGTCATCTGCGTGGTCGAGGAGCCCAAGGACGTCGTCGCCATCGAGCGGACCCGCGAGTTCCGCGGGCGGTACCACGTGCTCGGCGGCGCGATCAGCCCGATCGAGGGGGTCGGGCCGGATGACCTGCGGATCCGCGAACTGCTGGCGCGGCTGGCCGACGGCACCGTCGGCGAGCTGATCCTCGCCACAGACCCCAACCTGGAGGGGGAGGCGACCGCGACCTATCTGGCCCGGCTCTGCAAGCCGATGGGCCTGAAGGTGACCCGGCTGGCGAGCGGTCTGCCCGTCGGCGGGGACTTGGAGTACGCCGACGAGGTCACCCTCGGCCGGGCCTTCGAAGGGAGACGACTGCTCGATGTCTGACAAGAGCGTGCACCCGGTGCACATCCCGGAACCTGACGACTTCGCGGTGCAGATCGCGGACTCGATCAAGAGCTTCGTCCTCGCGGTGACCGAGATCGCCAAGGGCGACGAGCCGGGCAGCGCGGTCTCCCTGCTCCTGCTGGAGGTCTCCCAGCTGCTGCTGGCCGGCGGTCGGCTCGGCGCGATCGAGGACGTGCTCCCGGACGACCGGTTCGAGCCGGACGCCGGCCCGGAGCCGGACGGGGTCGAGGTGCGTGAGCGGCTCGCCGAGCTGCTGGCGCCGATCGACGTCTACCACGAGGTCTTCGACCCCTACGGGCCGCCGGAGAAGCCGAACGCGTTCCGGATCTCCGACGACCTCGCGGGCGTGGTCAGCGACCTGCGGCACGGCCTGACCCACTACGACGAGGGCCGGGTCAGCGAGGCGCTCTGGTGGTGGCAGTTCTCCTACCTCTCCACCTGGGGCTCGACCTGCACGGCGGTGCTCCGCGCGCTGCAGTCGCTGATCGCGCACGTCCGGCTGGACAGCCCGATCGGCGCGGTGCCGGACGGTGCGGACACCGACGACGACGGGCTCACCGACGAGCAGCTGGAGCAGCAGGCCGGTGACCTGATGGCGGCCGAACTCGGGATCTGAGCCGGCCCGCCCGGGAATTCTCCGAAAACTCTTCGACCGGCAAATCCGGCCCCGACGCGCCCGACCCGTGGAATTCTTTCGACCGGCTGCCGCCCGGCCCGCAGAGTCGCCGGTCGGGCACCCGAATCGCCGTCCATTTGCTGAAATGCCAGTCTCATCATATGGAATGCGACTGACGCCCGGTCCCCGCTCGGTAGACTGGCCGGCGACCGCAGTACCCCCTCCCAGGGGGTCTGGGGGGACCGGACGGCGCCACCCCGCGCCGGGTACCACCCCCCGAAGACGACTTAGTCGAGGAGCGCACGTGGGCCTTGTCGTGCAGAAGTACGGCGGCTCATCCGTTGCGGATGCCGAGGGCATCAAGCGCGTAGCCCGTCGAATTGTCGACACCAAGAAGGCCGGCCATGAGGTCGTCGTCGTGGTGTCCGCGATGGGCGACACGACGGACGAGCTCATCGAACTCGCCGAGCAGGTATCCCCGATTCCTGCCGGTCGTGAGTTCGACATGCTGCTGACCGCTGGAGAGCGGATCTCGATGGCCCTGCTGGCGATGGCGATCAAATCGCTCGGGCACGAGGCCCAGTCGTTCACCGGCAGCCAGGCCGGTGTGATCACCGACCAGGTCCACAACAAGGCGCGCATCATCGACGTCACGCCGGGCCGGATCCGCAACGCCCTGGACGAGGGCAACATCGCGATCGTGGCCGGCTTCCAGGGCGTCTCCCAGGTGAGCAAGGACATCACCACCCTCGGCCGGGGCGGCTCGGACACCACCGCGGTGGCGCTGGCCGCCGCGCTGGAGGCCGAGGTCTGCGAGATCTACACCGACGTGGACGGCGTCTTCACCGCCGACCCGCGGGTGGTCAAGAAGGCCCGCAAGATCGACTGGATCGCCTACGAGGACATGCTGGAGCTGGCCTCGTCCGGCTCCAAGGTGCTGCTCGACCGGTGTGTCGAGTACGCACGGCGCTACAACATCCCGATCCACGTACGATCGTCGTTCTCCGGTCTGCCGGGGACCATCGTCAGCAACACCAACCCGACCAAGCCCGAAGGGGGCGAGATGGAGCAGGCCATCATCTCCGGAGTCGCCCATGACACGTCCGAGGCGAAGATCACGGTCGTCGGCGTCCCGGACAAGCCGGGCGAGGCGGCCCGGATCTTCCGCGCCATCGCGGACGCCGAGGTCAACATCGACATGGTGGTGCAGAACGTCTCCGCCGCGTCGACCGGTCTCACCGACATCTCCTTCACGCTGCCGAAGACCGAGGGCCAGAAGGCGATCGACGCACTGAGCCGGGTCCGCGAGGGGATCGGCTTCGAGTCGCTCCGCTACGACGACGCGATCGGCAAGATCTCGCTGGTCGGCGCGGGCATGAAGTCCAACCCGGGGGTCACCGCGACCTTCTTCGAGGCGCTCTCCGAGGCCGGCGTCAACATCGAGCTGATCTCCACCTCGGAGATCCGGATCTCCGTGGTGACCCGGGCCGACGACGTCAACGAGGCGGTCCGCGCCGTGCACACCGCGTTCGGCCTGGACTCGGACAGCGACGAAGCCGTCGTCTACGGCGGGACCGGGCGATGACCGCCGCCGAGCCGTCGCCGGAGCAGTCGGCGGCGGCGCGGCGCAGGCCCAACCTGGCCGTGGTCGGCGCGACCGGCGCGGTCGGCACGGTGATGCTCGGCATCCTCTCCGCCCGGGAGGACGTCTGGGGCGAGATCCGGCTGATCGCCTCGGCGCGCTCGGCCGGCCGCCGGCTCACCGTGCGCGGCCGCGAGGTCGAGGTGGTCGCGCTCACCGAGGAGGCCTTCGAGGGCATCGACATCGCGATGTTCGACGTCCCGGACGAGGTCTCCGCCCAGTGGGCGCCGATCGCCGCCGCCAAGGGCGCGGTCGTGGTCGACAACTCCGGGGCGTTCCGGATGGACGAGGACGTGCCGCTGGTGGTGCCCGAGGTGAACGCCGCCGCGGCCCGGCTCCGGCCCCGCGGCATCATCGCCAACCCGAACTGCACCACCCTGTCGATGATCGTCGCGCTGGGCGCGCTGCACTCCGAGCTCGGGCTCAGGGAGCTGGTGGTCGCCTCCTACCAGGCCGCCTCCGGCGCCGGGCAGGCCGGTATCGACGCGCTGCGCGAGCAGACCGCGAAGGTGGCCGGCACCGCGGTCGGCGAGCT
Source organism: Kitasatospora sp. NPDC052896 (assembly GCF_044547075.1). Lineage (NCBI taxonomy): Bacteria > Bacillati > Actinomycetota > Actinomycetes > Kitasatosporales > Streptomycetaceae > Kitasatospora > Kitasatospora sp. NPDC052896. The sequence goes on along the minus strand of NZ_JBITZU010000001.1, from coordinate 633,880 downwards.
GGCCGGCGACCTGCGCGCGGTGATCGGCGACAACGGGCCGTTCGCGGCCCCGCTGGCGCTGAACGCGGTGCCGTGGGCCGGCTCGCTCAAGGCGGACGGCTGGTCCTCCGAGGAACTCAAGGTCCGCGACGAGAGCCGCAAGATCCTCGGGCTGCCGCACCTCAAGGTCGCCGCGACCTGCGTGCGGATCCCGGTGGTCACCACGCACTCGCTGGCCGTGCACGCGGTCTTCGAGCGCGAGGTCAGCCAGCTGCACGCGCAGGAGATCCTGGCCCGGGCGCCCGGCGTGGTGCTGTACGACGACCCGGCGGCCGGCGAGTTCCCGACCCCGAACGACGTGGTCGGCACCGATCCGACCTGGGTCGGCCGGGTGCGCCGCTCGCTCGACGACCCGAACGCGCTGGACCTCTTCCTCTGCGGGGACAACCTGCGCAAGGGCGCGGCGTTGAACACCGCCCAGATCGCCGAGCTGGTGGCGGCCGAATTCATCGGCTGAGGCCGGGTCCGGATCCCGAGGAGCCCCCTTCAGGTGGAGGGGGCTCCGTCGCGTGCGGAAGAATGTCCGCCGAACGGGGCAACCCTGAGGGGGGATCAAGTGTCCAACGGGCGTGACAGACCTGGTGGCGGTGGGTGTGGATCCGACGGTGCGGCTGCCCCTGGCGGGGGTCCGTCCGCTTGTCCGGCAACCGGTTGAGCCGGGGATGACCATGGCCGCCACCGACACGGCGGGAGCCAGTGTCGACCTGCTCACCGAGACCTACCAGGCCCACTACCGCTCACTGCTGCGGCTGGCCGCGCTGCTGTTGGACGACCTGTCCTCCTGCGAGGACGTCGTCCAGGAGGCGTTCATCCGGGTGCACGCGGCCCGCCGCCGGGTGCGCGACCCCGAGAAGACCCTGGCCTACCTGCGCCAGACCGTCGTCAACCTGTCCCGCAGCACGCTTCGTCGGCGGATCCTGGGCCTGCGCCTGCTGCCCAAGCCGATGCCTGACATGGCCAGCGCAGAGGAGGGCGCCTACGATGCTCTGGAACGCGACCAGTTGAGGGCCGCCCTGCGCGGCCTGCAGCGGCGGCAGCGCGAGGTCCTGGTCCTGCGCTACTACGCCGATCTGACCGAGGCTCAGGTCGCCGAGGTGCTGGGGGTCTCCGTGGGGGCGGTCAAGGCGTACGGCTCGCGCGGCCTGGCGGCGCTGCGGGTGCTGATGGAGAGCAGTCATGACTGAGGATCGGTTCGGCCGGGACGCGAAGCGGGCGGAGGCGGCGGCCGAGGGCCGCGGCGAGGAGGCGGCGCTGCGGGCGCTGCTGCACGGCGCGGTGGACGGCCTGCAACCCGCGGCGGACGCGCTGCCGCGGATCCGCCGGGCGATCCCGGCCCGGCGGGCCCGGCACCGGCAGGTGTGGACCGGTGCGGCCGTGGTCGCCCTGGCCACCGCGGTGCTGCCGACCCTGAACAGCCTCGGCGCGTTGCAGCTCTCGGACGGTTCGGCGCCCGGCGGGGGCAGCGGAGGCGCGGCCGCCGCGCCGGCGCCCCGGCTGTCCGCGCCGGCGCGGGGACAGGTTCCGCTCCCCGTCCCGGCGGCGAGCGCCGGTCTGTCGAGCCCGAGCGCCTCGGCCGAGCCGGTCTCGGCCGGGCCCAGCGTCACGGCCGGCGGGCCGAGCGCCAGCGCCGCCGGCCCGGCCGCGGCGGCCGCCGGCGCGCCCGACTGCGTCCGGACCGATCTGGGCGGCGGCGCCGCGCAACTGGGTGCGCCCGACGCGGCCGGCCGGCGGTACGGGTACTTCTCGGTGGCCAACGTCTCCGGGCACGCGTGCGTGGTGGCCGACCCGGGCACGGTCTCGGTCAGCGGCGGGACGGGCGCGATCCGGGTGGTGGCCCACACCGTCGGCGACCCGGCCGGTGGCCTGCCCGACCCGGCGAGTCTGCCGGCCCGGCTGCTGCTGGCCGCCGCGGCCAGCTACCGGCTGCCGTTCGCCTGGGTGCCGGACAGCCTCTGCCCGGCCGCCGGCCCGAGCCCGGTCCAGTCGGCCGGCCAGGGGGCCGGGACGGCCGGGACGAGCGCCTCGCCCAGCCCCAGCCCGTCCGGCGCCGGCGCCCCGGTCTCGGCCGGCCCGGCGCTCTCCAACGGCACGGCCGGCCCGGCCGCCCCGGCAGCCCCGGTGGCCGACGGCCCGGCCTCGCCCGGCGCCTCGCCGTCCCCGGCCGCCACCGTCGCCCCGGCCGTGCCGGCCTCGCTCACCGTCGGCCACCAGCCGCTGGGAACCGGCCCGGACGCGGCCAGCACCGTGATCGACGGGGTGTGCGGCGGCGGGACGCTCTACCGCTCGGTGCCGCAGGCGGCCTCCTGAGCCCGGCCCGTCCGGCGGCCGGCGCACCCGCGCGCCGCCGGACGGGGACCCTGCGTCCGGGCCGGTGGGATCGCTGGTTACCGTGGGGGCTGTGTACCGGTTCCTCCTGACTCCGCGCTGGCTCGGCAGCACCGTCCTGTCGATCGCCGCCATCGTGGTCTGCGTCTGGCTGGGCACCTGGCAGCTGAGCCGGTTCGAGGCGGCGGCCGGTGTCTCGCACCCTCAGCACCACACGCAGGCCAGCACGCCGGCGCGGCCCGCCGCCGCGAGCCCGCTCGAGGCCCTGCTGCCCGGGCCGACCGCCCAGCTGACCACCGGCGCGCTGGGCCGCGAGGTGACCGCCACCGGGACGTACGACGCGGCGCACCAGCTGCTGGTGCCCAACCGGACGGTCAACGGGAAACAGGGTTACTACGTGCTGACCCCGCTGCGCACCGCGGCCGGCCCGGCCGTCTCGGTGGTCCGCGGCTGGGCCGAGGGCAACCCCGGCACGCCCCCTCCCGCCCCGACCGGCCAGGTCACGGTGACCGGGAGGTTGCAGGCCGACGAGACCGCCGACACCTCCGGCGCGGTGGCCGGCGGCCTGCCGGACGGGCAGCTCGGCATGATCAGCCCGGCCACCCTGGTCAACCTGCTGCCCTATCCGACCTACGACGGATGGGTGGCCGCCGACACCGTCCCGGCCGGCCTGACCGCCGTGCCGACCACCCAGCCGGACGGCGGGAACGGGCTGACCGCCCGGGCCTTCCAGAACCTCGGCTACACCCTGCAGTGGTTCGCCTTCGCGGGTTTCGTCGGCTTCATGTGGTTCCGGCTGGCCCGCCGGGAGGCGGAGGCCGCCCAGGACCGGGCGCTCGGGCTGACCCCGTCCTGGACTGACCCCGTCCTGGACTGACCCGGAGCCCGGTCCCGGACCGGGCCCAGGGCCTGTCCGGCGTCAGCCCAGGTGGCGCCGGACGAAGTCGATCTCCAGCCGCTGCTGCTTGATCCGCTCGTCCACCACCAGCGAGCCGTGCCCCGCGTCGTAGCGGTACACCTCGTGCGGGACGCCCAGTTCCACCAGTCGCGCCACGTAGTTCTCGATCTGCCGGATCGGGCAGCGCGGGTCGTTCAGGCCGGCGCTGAGGTAGAGCGGCACCCGGACGTTGGCCACGTGGGTCAGCGGTGAGGAGGCCCGCCAGCGCTCCGGCACCTCCTCCGGCGTGCCGCCGAAGAGCGTCCGGTCGAGCGACTTGAGGGCCTCCATCTCGTCCCCGTACGCGGTCAGGTAGTCCGCGACCGGGACCGCGGCCAGGCCCAGCGACCAGGCGTCCGGCTGGGTGCCGAGGCCGAGCAGGGTCAGGTAGCCGCCCCACGAGCCGCCGGAGAGCACCAGCCGGGCCGGGTCGGCGAGCCCGGACGCCACCGCCCAGGCGCGCACCGCGCCGATGTCCTCCAGCTCGATCAGGCCCACCCGCTCGCGCAGCGCGTCCGTCCAGGCCTGGCCGTAGCCGGTCGAGCCGCGGTAGTTGACCCGGACCACCGCGAAACCGTGGTCCAGCCAGGCGGCCGGGCCGGCCGCGAAGGAGTCGCTGTCGTGGTGGGTCGGGCCGCCGTGCACCTCGAAGACGGTCGGGAACGGACCCTCGCCGGCCGGGCGCTGCACCAGCGCGTGCACCCGCCCGCCGGGCCCGTCCACCCAGACGTCCTCGACCGGCACCGAGCCGGGCGGCACCGCGCCGGGGGCGCGCAGCACCACGGTGCCCGCGGTGGAGCGGACCACCGAGGGCTCCGCGGCGGAGGACCAGAGGAACTCGACGGTCCCGTCCGGCCGGGCGGTGGCGCCGGCCACCGTGCCGCGCGGGGTCTCCAGCCGGGTCAGCGTGCCGTCGGCCAGGTCGTAGGAGAACAGCTCACTGCGCGCCTCGAACTCGTGCTCGATCAGCAGGGCTCCGGCCCCCGGCCGCCACTGCGCCGAGACGTCGCCGGGCAGCGGCCGTCCGTCCGCCGTGCGCAGCGCCAGCTCGGTCTCGACGCCGGTCAGCGGGTCCCAGAGCATCGGCTCCCAGCGGTCGTGCCGCTGGTGGGCGACCAGCAGCCGGCTGTCCCCGGGCACCGGGGCGAAGCCCAGGCAGGCCAGGCCGAGCGGCTGCTCACGGCCGGTCACCTCGTCCAGCTCGGCGACCGTCGAGCCTCCCCCGGCCTCCGAACCGGGGGACTCCCGCCCGGTCCGCACCACCCGGATCGCGCTGTGCATGGCGTCGCCGTGTTCGGTGTGCTCGATGGCGAGCAGTGTGCCGTCGTGCGAGAGGTCGCCCACGCTGCCGTACTCGGCGTGCCGGTAGACCTCGACCGGCTCCGCGGCGCCCGGCCGGAGCAGGTGCAGGGTGGTGCCCGCCTCGTCGGTGGAGCGGCCGACGACCACGGTGCCGTCCCGGCCGAGCGCCAGGCCGGCCTCGTAGGACGGGGCGAGTCCGGGCACCGCCTCCTGGTCCGGGCCGCCCTCGAACGGCTGCCGGCGCCAGACGCCGAACTCGTCGCCGTCGGTGTCGTCGAACCACCAGACCCAGGCGCCGTCGGGGGAGAGCGCCGCGTCGGTGGTGCCGTGCGGGCGGTCGGTGACCTGCCGGTGGGTGCCGGCGGCCCGGTCCCAGGCGTACACCTGGTAGCTGCCGGTGGCGTTGGAGACGTACAGCGACCGGTCGGGCGCGTCGTCCGCCCAGTCGGGGAGGGAGACCCGCGCCGCCCGGAACCGCTGCTCCCAGGCGGGCGTGTCGTGCTTCTCGCTACTCATCCACCCATCCAACCCGATGGGGGCGCGGTGGCGGCAGCCCCCCGGTCGTGCGACGGGGCTCAGCCGAAGAGCAGCTCGCGGTCCGGGCCCAGGTGCTCGCGGAGCACCGCCAGCGAGCGCATGCTCTGCGACTTCACCACCGAGGGGCTCACCCCCAGGATCTCGGCGGTGGCCTCGACACTGTGGTCCTCCCAGTAGCGCAGCAGCACGATCGCCCGGTCCCGCTTGGGCAGCAGCGCGAGCGCGTCCAGCAGGGTGAGCCGGACGGCGGTGGGGTCGGCGGCGCCCGGCCGGTCCGGGAGCTGGTCGGTGGCCAGCTCGCCGCTGCTGCGCAGCCTGCGGTGGTCGAGCAGCGAGTTCAGCAGCACCTTGCGGGCGTACAGGAAGGGGTCCAGCTCCGGACGGCGGTTGATCCGGTTCCAGGCGACGTACATCTTGGTGAGCGTGGTCTGGGTGAGGTCCTGCGCGAGGTGCCAGTCCCGGCACATCAGGTAGGCGATCTGACGCAGGCGGACCGCGCCGGCCTGCGCGAAGGCGGTGAAGTCTGCTTCGTTGCGCACTACTGGGACCCCGATCTGGGCAGGCGGTGGGACGGACGACGAAAGCCGCCGCGACTCCCGGGGGACGGGAGCCGCGGCGGACCGGATCAGCTGAACGTGGGCACGCCGCCGAAGAGGGCGTTCGCCCTGGCGATGTACTCGGCGGGCATCATCGCCGTGAGCGTCGGGTCGCCGGCGATCGCCGTCGCCTGGTCGGCCGTCAGCGCCGGGACCCCGGGCCGGTTGGCGCTGCCGTCCCAGGCGAGGCAGCTTGCCACGCTGATCATGACCACACTGTGGTCGGAGTGCTCGACGGTGACGACCAGGCTCTGCACGCAGTTCCCCGGCAGGGTCAGCACCGAGACCTGCTGTCCCCGGCTGTCCCGGTAGCACGTCGCGCCGCGGGCGCAGAGATCGCCGCCGTCGCCCTTGCCCACGTCCACCCGGATCATCCCGGTGCCGGCCGCGGAGGTCAGGTAGACCTGGGCGCCGGTTTCGGTGATCTCGTTGCCGTTGACGCTCGCGTCGTTGGCGGCGAGGTGGGAGGGGGTGACGCCCTTCGGCAGCAGGTTCAGCACGGCCTGCAGCACGGCGGCGCCGGTCGCGTCGGCCGCCGCGACCGGGCCGGCCTGGCTCGCGGAGGGGCTCGCGGTGGGGGTGTCGCTCGGCGTGGGCGTCGGCGTAGGCGTGGGCGTCGGGGCCGGGGACGGCTGGCCGGCGACGACGGACGGTCCGGCCGCCGCGCCCAGCTCGCGCGAGCGGGTGGCCGGGTCGAGCGGACCGGTCAGCAGCGCGGTGAGGGTGGCCAGCGCGACCACCGACGCGGCCGCCGTGCTGATCACCCGCAGCCGCCGGATCCGGCGTCCGCGCTGGGCCGCCGCGCCGACCACGTCGCCCAGCGGCGGCGGGGTCAGTGCGAGTAGCTCGTCATCGAGTGCGGTGCGGAACCCGTCGATTCCGTCGATTCCGGTGAAGTCCTCTGACGTCACGTGATGTCCTCTGGTGTCGACCGCACGCCGGCTATGCGGACCCGCTCGTTCGCGGGGCTCTGCCCGATGGGACGGCTCGGGAGGCCGGTTCGGTCGCACCCGCCGAGGTCTTTTTTCCACGGCCCTATGGGACGGTGAGCACGATCTTTCCGGTCACTCGCCCGGTGTCGCCCAACGCGTGGCCCTTGGCGGCCTGGTCGAGTGGGAAGGTGGCCTCGATCACCGGCCCGAGCCTGTCGGCGGCGAGCAGCTCGCCGATCGCGCGCATGCCCGCCCGGTCGGCCTCGACCAGCAGCGGGTAGGACGTGCGGCTCAGTCGTCCTCGACGGACACGCTGCCGCCCCCGGTGTGCGCCTTGATCCGGTGCGTGGAGGTCGGGTCGGTCGTCACCCCGACGGACCGGCCGGTGACGGAGCCGTCCAGGTCCACCGCGTAGGAGCCCTTGGGCACCCGGATCCGCACGCTGCCGCCGCCGCTCTCGGCGTCGACCTGGTCCGGCGTCCGGTCGAGCCGCACGTCGACGCTGCCGCCGTCGGTCTGGGCGGTGACGTCCGTGGCCGCGGAGTCGTGGACGTCGACGGCGCCGCCGCTGGTGTGCGCGTACGTCGTGCCGGACAGCCCCTCGAGGCTGATGCTCCCGCCGTCGCTGGTCAGATGGGTCGCGGTGGCCCGGGGGACCTCCAGCCGGTACGACACGTCGCACTTGCTTCCGACGTGTCCGAACCCGCTGGAGCTGCAACCGTTCGCCTGGAGCGTGAGTTCGCCGTCCCGCACGGAGTGCGTGGTGCGCGGCTTGCCGTCCGAGTAGGTGTAGGTCTCCACCACCGTGACCGTGCTCTGGTCGGTGGCGACCACCTCGATGCTGCCGCCCCGGTCATCGACATTGACCGACTTCACCGCGTCCGTCACCTGGTAGCTCTGGGAGTCCGTCCTGCTGTCGAGGACGGAACACCCACTGACCAGGCCGGTCACGGCGACCGCGGCGACCGCGACGGCCACCGCCCACCTGCCGCCACGAGCGGCAGTGCTGGAACGGGCTTTGGTGGACACGGATTCCCCCTCCAAGACGGCGCGTCGGTCAGGCTCCGAACATTCTGACCCGACCTGACCGGCCGTCACATCGGGAACAACCCTGGAAGGACCTGACGACCCCCACCCGCCGCCTCAGGGGCGTGCTTCGATCCAGCCCGAGCCGCGGTCCCGGGTGCTGGAGTCGACGGTCGCGCCGGAGGCCCGCGGGACGCCGAGCGGCTGGCGCGGTTCGTCCAGCCGCCGACGCGGCGGTGCCTGATCGAATACCGCTCCCACCCGTGCGAAGTCGACATCCGACCGCCGCCCGATCCCCGGCGCGAGCCCGCCGGCCCGGAGATCCCCGCTAGGAGCAGTCGGAGCGGTGGCTGTAGGGCCGGTCCGGGCAGCGTCGGCAGTCGAAGAGGTAGATGCCGCCCATGTCGCCGAGCATCAGCCCCGGCGGGCGCTGGATCCGCGTGCGCTCCTGGTACGGGAGGTCCCAGACGGTGCCCGTGGCGGGGATGTCCTCGACGGGGAGCCAGGTCCGCCAGGACTCGCCGTCGAACTCCGCGCTGTTGACCGTGAGCAGGTGCTCCATGCGCTGGCCGCAGGTCGGGCAGTCGGGCCAGGACGGCTCCTGGGTCCACGTCGGGTACCCGCCGACCTTGATGCCGTCGGCCACGGACAGGTGCGACCAGTACGACCACCCGGTCTCCTCCTCCAGCCGGTCGAACCGTTCCTCCAGTGCCTCGGCGACCTCCTCGGGCAGGTCCCAGTTCGGGTAGTCGGCGGTCCTCTCGGGGTGCAGCACGCACGGGTCGGGCAGGTAGTCGTCGTCGGCGCCGATCGGCCGGGGCGGGGTGCCCGGTTCGCCGTCGCAGGCGGAACCGTCCCGCCAGTAGCGCTCCGGGCGGGGAACGTAACCGGCCTCGTGGTCGAACGGGCACCACAGCACCTGCAGGACGTCCGTGCCGGCTGGGAAGGGCAGCTCGGGGACGTCGGCGGCGAACAGTTGGAGGACGGGCACCAAGGGGATCGCGCCGGGTTGCGGCGGGGCGAAGGCGGTGTGCGGATGGTCGTCGTGGCAGTGCGGCCAGGGCTGCGACCGCGGCCACAGCAGGGGCCCGCCCACGGAGCTGTCCCGCACGCCCGGATCGCCGGCCCGCGGGTGCAGGCGGACGGTGTCCCTGCGGTACGGCGAGACCTCCGGGAACAGCGTCTCCACGTCGACGGGACGCGGCGGGGTGGTCCGGGCCATGGTGGCTGCTCCTGCGGGTCGGTGTCGGTTCGCGACGGCGGAGCCGCGGCGCCCCGCAGCGTAGCCGCGCCGGACGACACCGCCGTCCCGGGCAGCCGCCGGCGTCGCCGGCGGCGCGGGTCACCCCGGAGGGACGGTGACGGCTGGTCGACGGTCTGACGGAGTGTCGGGCGGTGATGCCGGAGGGCGGTGGGCGACGTCTCCCAAGCCCGCCCGTGGCGACCCCGCTCATCCGCTGAAGGAGCATCAGCGGGAGATCCCGGGAGTGGCCCCGCGGCGATCTGCGCCACCGCCAACCCGGTGAACCTACGGAGCACTGCACTCTTTGTCGCCAGGTGAACGCTGAACGTAACGTCACTCGGCGGTGCGGTGCTGCCGCTGAGCGTGCCGGGCGCGGCTGCCATGGCCGCCGCTGCGCCGGCCTGCCCGGCCACCGGTGCCACGACGGTGTGCGAGGCTCCCGGCAACTTCGGCTACACGGTGCCCCGGGACGCGGGACGGATCCGGTTCACGGTCATCGGCGCCGGTGGAGCCGGCGGCAGGTTCAGTTTCATCGGCGGGGGCGGTGGTGGCAGTGCCAGGGCTGCGATCACCTGCACCGTCACCGGCCTGCAGGCGGGCACCGTGCTGAACGTGACCGTCCCCGCCGGAGGAGGAGGCGGCAAGGGCGGCTCGGGCGGATCCGGCAAGCCGGGCTGCGTCATGATCGTCGCACCCTGACAACCAGACAGCTCCGCCAGGCCCGCGATGCGGCGCGAGCCGATGGACGGCCTGACGCGCCCCTGGGGGCTGCTCCGGAAGCCCGCGCCGGAGCATGTCGCCTCCCTCGCCCGTGGCTGTCCGCGACACGCTGCTGATGGAGCGTTGGTGGAGCCGCTGGGAGCGGGTCACTCCCCAGCGACCCCCAGGGGAGGCGAGAAACCAGTCAGGGCCGTTACTCCTTGCGGAGCAACGGCCCTGAGCTGGTGTTACTGGGTCGGGGTGGCGGGATTTGAACCCACGGCCTCTTCGTCCCGAACGAAGCGCGCTACCAAGCTGCGCCACACCCCGGTCTTGCGTTTGTTGCTTCCGTCTCCGTTGCAACGAGTAGAACTCTACCCGACGCAGCTCAGGACACGAAATCCGGTCCTCCGGAGCCCGTGCGGACGGCTCCGGACCGGGGTCGGCCGGGCGTCCGCACGGGCCCCGGGGTCAGGCGCGGGGGGTGAGGGTCATCAGGGTGGCCTCGGGGGGGCAGGCGAAGCGGACCGGGGTGTAGCGGTTGGTGCCGCAGCCGGCCGAGACGTGCAGGTAGGCCTGCTTGCCGCCGGCCCGGTGGCTGGAGAGGCCCTTGACCCGCTTGGCGTCCAGGTCGCAGTTGGTCACCAGAGCGCCGTAGAAGGGGATGCAGAGCTGGCCGCCGTGGGTGTGGCCGGCCAGGATCAGTGGGTACCCGTCCGCGGTGAAGGCGTCCAGGGTGCGCAGGTAGGGCGCGTGGACCACGCCGATCGAGAGGTCGGCGTCGGCGGCCGGGCCGCCGGCCACGTCCGCGTACCGGTCGCGGCGGATGTGCGGGTCGTCCAACCCGGTGAACTCCAGGTCGAGCCCGCGCAGGGCGAGCCGGCCGCGGGTGTTGGTGAGGTCCAGCCAGCCGGCCGCGTCGAAGCCGTCGCGCAGCTTCTCCCACGGGTTGTGGACGGCGCCGGTGATGCCGCGCCGCCCGGTGCCGTCGGCGTTGTTCAGCCCGTGGTTGCCGGTGCTCAGCGCCTTGAGGTAGCGGGTGGGGCTCTTCCGGGCCGGGCCGTAGTAGTCGTTCGACCCGAAGACGTACACCCCGGGGAACTCCATCAGCGGCCCGAGCGCGTCCAGCGCGGACGGCACGCCGAGCGGGTCGGAGAGGTTGTCGCCGGTGTTCACCACCAGGTCCGGGCGGAGTCCGGCCAGGCTCTGCAGCCAGCGCTGCTTCTTCCGCTGCCCGGTCACCATGTGGATGTCCGATACCTGGAGCACCCGGAGGGGCTTGGCCCCCTTCGGCAGGACCGGGATCTCCACCCGGCGGAGCCGGAAGGAGCGGACCTCGTACCCGGCGGAGTAGGCGAGGCAGGCGGCGCCGGTGGCGGCGATTCCGAGCGGAACGGAGTACAGCTTTCGCATCGGTCCATGGTCGCAGACGGCCGCGGAGCGGGTGCACCCGCGCCCCGCCCCGCTCGCCCGGCCGGAGCCGGCTGACGGTCGGTCGGTCGAAATTGGACGGCGTTCGGGCAGCCCAGCTGAGAGACTCGCGGCATGACAACGCTCAAGGAGCGGCTGCGGGACGATCTCACGGCCGCGATCAAGGCTCGGGACGAGCTGCGCTCGTCCACCCTCCGGCTGACCCTGGCCGCCGTCACCGGTGCCGAGGTGGCGGGGACCACCAAGCGCGAGCTCTCCGACGCGGAGGTGCTCCAGGTGGTCGAGGGCGAGGCGAAGAAGCGCCGGGACGCGGCCGCCGCCTTCGAGACCGCGGGCCGGGCCGAGTCCGCCGCGCGCGAGCGGGCGGAGGGGGAGGTGCTCGCCGAGTACCTGCCCCGGCAGCTCAGCGACGAGGAGCTGGCGGCGATCGTGGCCGCGGCCGTCGCGGAGAGCGGGGCGAGCGGGCCGCAGGGGATGGGCGCCGTGATGAAGATCGTCCGGCCCAAGGTGGCCGGGGTGGCAGAGGGCGGCCGGGTGGCCGCCGTGGTGCGCGCCGCGCTGGGCGCTCAGTAGCTCGCCCGGCGGGCCGGCGGACGGCACCGTGCCCCCGACCCGCCCGGGTCGGGGGCACGGTCGTCCGTGGCCCTCAGTGCCGCCGGGGCTGGCCGGCGCCGCCGATGCCGTAGCCGGGGACGCCGGCCGGCCAGCTGTGACCGCCACCGCCGTTCCCGCGGCCGGTGGCGGCCGGTGCCGGCGGTGCCGGGTGGACGGCCGGCGGACCGGGCGCCACCGGCGGGCTCGGCGCGGCCGGAGTCGCGGGCGCCGGCGGGTGGGGGGCCGCCGGGGCCTGGCCGGGCGCGCCCTGGTTGCCCTGGCCCTGGCCCTGGTTCTGGCCTTGGCCTTGGCCCTGGTTCTGGTTCTGGCCTTGGCCCTGGTTCTGGCCGGGACCGGCCGCCGGCGCGCTCGGCAGGTTGACCAGCTGGAAGTTCTGCTGCGGGGTCCCGGCGACCGACTCGCTCATCGCCTGCTGCCAGATCGGCCCCGGCCCGGTGGCGCCGTACACGCCGGCCGGGAAGTTCTGCCCGCCGATCTTGATGCTCTGGTCCATCTTGACCCCGCCCTCGGGCCCGCCCAGCCAGACCACCCCGACCAGGTCGGGGGTGTAGCCGTCGAACCAGGCCGCCCGCCGTTCGTCGGTGGTCCCGGTCTTGCCGGCGATCATGCGGCCGTCGCTCAGGGAGAGCGCGCCGCCGGTGCCGCCCTTCTCGGTCACCCCCTTGAGCAGGGTGTTGATCCCGTCCGCGGTGCTCTGCTGCATGGCCTGGCCGCAGTTGGCCTTCGGGACCGGCAGTTGCCTGCCGTCCAGCCCGGTGACCGAGCTGATCGCGACCGGCGCGCAGTAGACACCGCGGGAGGCGAAGGTGGCGTAGACGCCCGCCATGTCCAGCGGACTCATCTCCTCGGTGCCGAGCACGATGGCCGGCACCTCCTCCAGTGGCGCGCCGCTGGCCTTGGCCTTGATACCGACCTTGTTGGCCATCTGCCGGATCGGACAGAGGCCGATGTCCGCCTCCAGCTGCACGAAGTAGGTGTTGACCGACCGGGCCATCGCCTCCGGCATGGCCATCGGTCCCACCTCCTGCGGGGTGTCGTTGGCCACGTTGCTGTGCAGCAGGTTCTTCCAGGTGCCCTCGCAGGTGCTCACGTTCGGGTAGGGCATCTGGGCCGGCGCCGGGTACTGCTGGTTGATCGGCGTGCCGCCCTCCAGCGCCGCCGCGGCCAGGATGGGCTTGAAGGTCGAGCCCGGCTGGAACCCGTTGCCGCCGCCCATCGCCGCGTCCACGTTGAGGTTCACCACGGTCTGGTGCTTGGTGGCGTCCAGTCCGTACGGCCGGGTCTGCGCCATCGCGAGGATCTCGCCGGTGCCGGGCTTGAGCATGGTCATCGCCGCCGAGACCGAGTCACTGGCGTTGACCTTGGTGGTCACCGCCTTGTTGACGGCGGCCTGCTTGGCCGGGTCGATGGTGGTGTAGATCTTCAGCCCGCCGTCGGTCCACACCTTGTTCCGCTCGGCCGCCGTCATCCCGAAGGCGGGGTCGCCCTTGACCACGTGCCGGACGTAGTCGCAGAAGAAGCCCATGCCGTTGCCGGCCGTGATGCAGCCGTTCAGCGGCTCGTGGTAGCTCAGGTCGAGCGGGGCGGCCAGCGCGTCCTTGGCCTGCTGGGGGGTGATGTGGTGGTACTCCAGCATCTTGTCGATCACGGTGTCCCGGCGGGCCTGGGCGGCCTTCGGGTGCAGCAGCGGGTCGTAGGCCGAGGGGTTCTGCACCAGCCCGGCCAACAGCGCGGCCTCGGGGATGGTCACGTCCTTGTTGCTCTTGCCGAAGTAGCGCTGGGAGGCGGCCTCGACGCCGTACGCCTGGTGGCCGTAGAAGGTGATGTTGAGGTAGTTGGTGAGGATCTGGTCCTTCGACAGGTCCTCCTCCAGCTTCATGGCGTACTTCAGTTCTTTGATCTTGCGGCCCAGGCTCTTCTTGGTGGCCTCCAGGAAGGCCGCCTGGTCGTCGCCCGCCTCCTCGACGAAGACGTTCTTGACGTACTGCTGGGTCAGCGTCGAGGCGCCCTGGGAGGCCGAGTCCGAGGAGGCGTTCTTGCCGATCGCGCGCAGCACGCCCTTGGGGTCGATCGCACCGTGCTGGAAGAACCGGTTGTCCTCGATGTCGACCTGGGCCTGACGCATGATCGGCGACATCTGGTCCTTGGTCAGGATGGTCCGGTCGCGGTCGAAGACCTTGGCGATCTGGTTGCCCTTGGCGTCGTAGATGAAGGAGGCCTGGGAGAGGGTCGGGGTCTTGAAGTCGTCGGGGATGCTGTCGAAGCCCTCGGCGCCGGTCTTCGCGGCGACTCCGAGCGCGCCGATGGCGGGTAGGGCGAGGCCGGCCAGCAGGATGCCGGACAGGATGCTGATCCCCAGGAACTTGACGCCCTCGCCGACCAGCTCGGCGGTGGAGTCGTCCTCCCGCCGGAGCCAGGACCGACCGGGGCGCTGTGGTGCTGTGGAGCGCTTCGGTGCCATGGGACGGACTGTACGTCTCGGAAACCCACCCATCGGGGCAGGCGTTCGCCTACGCTTGTCACAGGATTCGGTCAGCCTCGCTCTGCGTATTGCTGAGACTCTTGTGAGTGTTGAGAGTTGTCCGAATTGACGGGGTATGAGATGCCCGGCACGGCTCATCAGGGCGTGTCGCCCGGCTGGCGCCGATGGCATCGGTTGCACTGCGTGACAAGAGGTGTCACCCGAGTTCTCGCAAGGCCTGCGACCTGCGATCACTCCAACGAGTGATCTGGTCGGCACCCATAGTCCGATCGGGTCATTCGAGATTGGGCCCAGGGGGGCTGTTGCGCCTCGCCAATCTTCCGTAACGTCCTCAACTGGCAGCGGTGAATATGCCGTTGCCGCCGTGGGGGAGCCTCGATTCGGGAGAGGACGGCGCCAGCATGGGCTGGGTAGACGACTGGAGTGCGCAGGCTGCCTGCCGCACGAGCGATCCGGACGAGCTTTTCGTCCAAGGGGCGGCGCAGAACCGCGCCAAGGCCGTGTGCAGCGGGTGCCCGGTGCGCACCGAGTGCCTGGCGGACGCCCTCGACAACCGGGTCGAGTTCGGAGTCTGGGGAGGGATGACGGAGCGCGAGCGCCGGGCGCTGCTGCGCCGCCGCCCGACGGTGATCTCCTGGCGGCGCCTGCTGGAGACCGCCCGCACGGAGTACGAGGAGTCCCTCGCCACCGGTGTGATCCTCTCGGACTACGCGCAGGCCGGTTGAACCGTCGTCGGGCGGACTACGGTTCGGGGGAATCCGTGGTCGGCTCGGGGTCACCGCTCAGCCGGCGGCCGATCAGCCGCAGCCCGTCCAGATCGTGCACGTCACCCGCCAGCGCGGGCACCTCGACGATCGGCACGTCCGGGTAGACCGACACGAAGCGGTCCCGGGTGCGCCGCTCCCGGGCCATCACCTCGACCCGCTCGGCGTGCAGCCGGAGCAGTCCGGCCGCCAGCGCGTCCGCCCTGGACGTCCCGTCCTCGCTCCCGTTCTCCTCCAGCGCCTGTGCCGCCGCCAGCGCGCGCTCGGCGGTCAGCTGCGGAGCCCCGGTGCCGTGCACCCGGTTGAGCACCAGGCCCGCCAGCGGCATCTCGTCCTCGGCCAGCCGGTCCACGAAGTACGCGGCCTCCCGCAGCGCGTCCCGCTCCGGCGCGGCGACCACCAGGAACGCCGTGCCCTCCGCCTTGAGCAGCTGGTACGTCCGGTCCGCGCGTTCCCGGAAGCCGCCGAACATCGAGTCCATGGCGGCCACGAAGGTCTGCAGGTCGGTCAGCAGCTGGGCGCCGAAGATCTTGCCGAGGGTACCGGTCAGCAGGCCCATCCCGACGTTGAGGAACTTCATCGCGCTCCGGCCGCCGACCTTGGCCGGTGCCATCAGCACCCGGATGATCTTCCCGTCCAGGAAGGAGCCCAGCCGGTTGGGCGCGTCCAGGAAGTCCAGCGCCGAGCGGGACGGCGGGGTGTCGACCACGATCAGGTCCCACTCGCCGGTGGAGCGCAGCTGGCCGAGCTTCTCCATCGCCATGTACTCCTGCGTCCCCGCGAAGCCCGCCGAGAGCGACTGGTAGAACGGGTTCTCCAGGATCGCCCGGGCCCGCTCCGGGTCGGCGTGGGCCAGCACGACCTCGTCGAAGGTCCGCTTCATGTCCAGCATCATGGCGTGCAGTTCGCCCGGGCCGTCCGGACCGGCCGCGCCCTTGACCGGCCGCGGGGTGTTGTCCAGCTCGGTCAGGCCCATCGACTGGGCCAGCCGGCGGGCGGGGTCGATGGTCAGCACGACGGTGCGCCGCCCGCGCTCGGCGGCCCGCAGCCCGATCGCGGCGGCCGTGGTGGTCTTGCCCACCCCGCCGGAGCCGCAGCAGACGATGATCCGGGTCGTCGGGTCGTCGATCAGCCGGTCGACCGCCAGCTCGGCCCCGCGTCCGTCCGGCTGCGCCGTCGTGCCCCGCCCGCTCATGCCGCCCCCTGCCGCTTCAGCTCGCCCGCCAATCGGTACAGCCCGCCGAGGTCCACGCCGCCGCTGAGCAGCGGCAGCTCGTAGCCCGGCAGCTTCAGCGCGGCCAGGTCGGCCCGCTGCTCGTGCTCCAGCGACACCCGCTCGGCGTGCTCGCGGGCCTGCGCCAGCAACGGGTCGAGCAGCGGGTCGACCGCCGTCCGCTTCGTCGCCGCGGTCCGCGAGCGCCCGCCGAGACCGGCCTCCACCAGGGCCAGTGCGACCTCCTCGCGGTGGTCCCCGTGCGCCGCCTCGACCGCCGCCGCGTCCAGCACCGGCGGTCGCACCATGTTCACCAGCACCCCGCCGGCCGGCAGCCCGGCCGCCCGCAGCTCCGCGAAGCCGTCGACGGTCTCCTGCACCGGCATCTCCTCCAGCAGGGTGACCAGGTGCACCGCCGTCTCCGGCGACTTCAACACGCCCATCACCGCCTGGGCCTGGCTGTGTATCGGCCCGAACCTGGCCAGCCCGGCCACCTCGGAGTTGACGTTCAGGAACCTGGTGAGCCGCCCGGTCGGTGGGGCGTCCATCACCACCGCGTCGTACGCCCGGCGGCCGTCCGGTCCCTTGCGGCGGGCGGCCTCGCAGGCCTTGCCGGTCAGCAGGACGTCCCGCACCCCCGGCGCGATGGTGGTCGCGAAGTCGACGAAACCGACCTTCTGCAGCGCCTTCCCGGCCCGGCCGAGCTTGTAGAACATGTCGAGGTACTCCAGCAGCGCCTGCTCGGGGTCGATCGCCAGCGCGAACACCTCGCCGGTCGCCCGGCCCGGGAGGCCCAGCCGGGCCGGCGAGACGGCGGCGACCTTGCGCTCCTCGTACGGCAGCGCGGCGATGCCGAACAGCTCGGCGATCCCCTGTCGGCCCTCGACCTCGATCAGCAGGGTCCGTCGCCCCTCCGCGGCCAGGGCCAGCGCGAGTGCCGCGGCGACCGTGGTCTTGCCGGTGCCCCCCTTGCCGCTGACCACGTGCAGCCGGACCCCCTCCCAGTCGGGTCCGCCGGGTGCGTCGGTGGGCTCCTCGGTACCTGCCACGCTCCGTCTCCGTCCGCTCGGGGCTCTCAGGCTTACGACTCCAGGGTGCCCTCCTCGCCGAGGGTAACCAGCGGCCGGGTCCGATGCCGGGAGCATCCGGTGGCCCGGGCCGATTCTCGCCCGCTTTGTGTCCCACCTCACATCGGACTGACCGGCTCCCCGACCGTCTAGAGTCACCCCCATGACCAAGTGGGAATACGTAACCGTGCCGCTGCTCGTCCATGCCACCAAGCAGATCCTGGACACCTGGGGCGAGGACGGCTGGGAGCTGGTCCAGGTCGTGCCCGGCCCGAACAACCCGGAGCAGCTGGTGGCCTACCTCAAGCGGGAGAAGAACTGATGAGCAAGGTCGAGAGCCGGCTCGCCGAGCTCGGTCTGGAGCTGCCGGCGGTCGCCGCGCCGGTCGCCGCGTACGTCCCGGCCATCCGGTCGGGGGAGTACGTCTTCACCTCCGGCCAGTTGCCGATGGTGGCGGGCAAGCTGGAGAACACCGGCAAGGTCGGCGGCGAGGTGACCCCCGAGGAGGCCAAGGCGCTGGCGCAGATCTGCGCGCTGAACGCGCTGGCCGCCGTGAAGTCGGTGATCGGCGACCTGGACAAGGTCGAGCAGGTCGTCAAGGTGGTCGGTTTCGTCGCCTCGGAGCCGGACTTCACCGGCCAGCCGGGCGTCATCAACGGCGCCAGCGAGCTGCTGGGCAAGGTGCTCGGCGACGCCGGGGTGCACGCCCGTAGCGCGGTCGGCGTCGCGGTGCTGCCGCTGGACGCCCCGGTCGAGGTCGAGATCCAGGTCCGGGTCCGGGCCTGACCCCGCATCCGCCGCCGCCCGGCCGGGGCTGTTCACGGCCGGGCCCGGATGCATAGCATCCGCTACATGGCTGCGAACCTCCCTGGCCCGGCCCCGGCCGCCCTCCCCATGCCCCCCGGCTGGCCCGCCCGGATCCGGGCGCTGGCGGCCGGCGAGCTGACCCCGGTGGTGCCGCGCCCGGCCGCCACCGTGGTGCTGCTGCGGGACGGCGAGGCCGGCCCGCAGGCCTACCTGCTCCGCCGGCGCAGCTCGATGGCGTTCGCCGCCGGGATGTACGCCTACCCGGGCGGCGGGGTGGACCCGCGGGACGCCGAGGCGTCGCCCGGCTGGGCCGGCCCGAGCCCGGAGGTGTGGGCGACGCGGCTCGGGGTGGACCCGGCGACGGCGCAGGCGGTGGTCTGCGCGGCGGTCCGGGAGACCTTCGAGGAGGCCGGCGTGCTGCTGGCCGGTCCGGACCCGCACAGCATCGCCCCGGCGCGCGACTGGACCGCCGAGCGGGCCGCTCTGGAGGCCCACGAACTCTCCTTCGCCGACTTCTGCCGCGAGCAGGGCCTGGTGCTGCGCAGCGACCTGCTGGGTGGCTGGGCCCGCTGGGTGACCCCGGCCTTCGAGGAGCGGCGCTACGACACCTGGTTCTTCGTCGCCGCACTGCCGCCCGGCCAGCGGGCCGCCCGCGACGTCGGCGAGGCGGACCGGGTGGCCTGGCTGAGCCCGGCGGAGGCGGTCCGCGGCTACGGTGAGGGCCGCTACGGGATGCTGCCGCCGACCGTCTCGGTGCTGCGCGAGCTGCTGCCGGTCCGCACGGCGCGGCAGGCGCTGGAGGTGGCCGCGGCGCGCACCCTGACCCCCGTGCTCGGCGAGGCCGAGCTGCGCGGTGATCGAATGACCGTCCGATGGTCAGGGTATGAAGAGCTGACCATCGATGGACACTATCCCGAGGAAGGACCCGCCGATGATCCACGATGAGGTGGCTCGCCGCGTGGTGCGCGAACTCCCGGCCAGGCTCCTGGCGCCCCGCCGGCTCGGCTCCGGGAGCCGGGTCCGGTTGGCCGAGGAGAGCCCCCGCGCGCTGGTCCGAGACCTCGACCCCCGCCCGCTGACCCGGCGCGCCGAGCGCGGCCGGTTCGACACCCCCGCCTCCTGGTAAGGATCACGGTGACCGGTCTGCTGCCCGGCAACCCCGCCGACACCGTCGGTGGGGCGGCCACCGCGCGGGCGCACTGCGTCCTCGCGCCCAACCCGTCCCCGATGACGCTGGACGGCACCAACACCTGGCTGCTCTCCGAGCCCGGCTCCGAGCTGGCCGTGGTGGTCGACCCCGGGCCGCTGGACGAGGGCCACCTGCGGTCGGTCATCGACACCGCCGAGCGGCAGGGCAAGCGGATCGCGCTGACCCTGCTCACCCACGGCCACCACGACCACGCCGAGGGCGCGACCCGGTTCGCCGAGCTGACCGGGACCAAGGTGCGCGCGCTCGACCCGGCGCTGCGGCTCGGCGACGAGGGCCTGCGCGGGGGCCAGACCATCGCGGTCGGCGGCCTGGAGCTGCGGGTGGTCGCCACCCCCGGCCACACCGCCGACTCGCTCACCTTCCACCTGCCGGCCGAGGGCGCGATCCTGACCGGCGACACCGTGCTCGGCCGGGGCACCACGATGGTGGCCCACCCGGACGGCGTGCTCGGCGACTACCTGGACTCGCTGCGCCGGCTGCGCACGCTGGCCGCCGAGCACGGGGTGCGGACCGTGCTGCCCGGCCACGGACCGGTGCTGGCGGACGCGCTGGGCACGGTGGAGTACTACCTGGCGCACCGGGCCGCCCGGCTGGCCCAGGTGGAGACCGCGGTGGAGGACGGCTGCCGGACCGCGGACCAGGTGGTGGCCCGGGTCTACGCCGACGTCGACCGGGCGCTCTGGCCGGCCGCCAAGCTCTCCGTCCAGGCGCAGCTGCAGTACCTGGAGGACCACGGACTCATCTGAGTCCGTGGTCCTCGGGGGTGGTGCCGGGTCAGCGCGACCGGCGGGACAGCCGCTCGACGTCCATCAGCACCACCGCGCGGGCCTCCAGCTTGAGCCAGCCACGCCCGGCGAAGTCGGCCAGCGCCTTGTTGACCGTCTCCCGGGAGGCGCCGACCAGCTGGGCCAGCTCCTCCTGGGTGAGGTCGTGGGCGACGTGGATGCCCTCCTCGGACTGCACGCCGAAGCGGCGCGACAGGTCCAGCAGCGCCTTGGCCACCCGGCCCGGCACGTCGGAGAAGACCAGGTCGGACATCACGTCGTTGGTCCGGCGCAGCCGGCGGGCGATGGCGCGCAGCAGCGCGATGGAGACCTCGGGCCGGGCGTGCAGCCAGGGCTGCAGGTCGCCGTGGCCCAGGCCGAGCAGCTTGACCTCGGTCAGCGCGCTGGCGGTGGCGGTACGCGGTCCGGGGTCGAAGAGCGACAGCTCGCCGATCATCTCGCTGGGGCCGAGCACCGCGAGCATGTTCTCGCGGCCGTCCGGCGAGGCGCGGTGCAGCTTGACCTTGCCCTCGGCGACCACGTAGAGCCGGTCGCCCGGGTCGCCCTCGTGGAACAGCGACTCTCCACGGGCGAGGGTCACCTCGGTCATGGAAGCGCGCAGCTCGCCGGCCTGTTCGTCGTCGAGAGCCGCGAAGAGCGCGGCGCGCCGCAGAACGTCGTCCACGTGCTTCCTCCTTCTCGGCCGTCCGCGGTCGGACTCGGACGGCCCAAGTGCTTGCGGTTCTCCATGGCGGTGACGGAGAAACAGTGCTGATTGTCACCAAGCATGGCGCATGTCGATCTGATCATATGAGGAGGGGGTGTGCTGTGGAGTGTGGTACGGGGCCATCCGTACACATTGCTACCCCGCGACGACCCCGGCCGACCCTCCGGCCGGCGTTCACTCGGTGCGCGGGGCGTCCGGGCCGCGGGTGACGGCCAGGACGGCCATGTCGTCGTCGCGGGGGCCGCCGGTCCAGTACTCGATGTCCTGGATCAGGACGTCGATCACCTCCCGGGGGTGCTGGAAGGGGCCCCGGCCGGCGAGGCGGTGCTCGGGGTCGTAGAACGTCCCCGAGCCGTTCCGGGCCTCCGTGACACCGTCGGTGACCAGCAGCAGGGTGTCGCCGACGGCGAACGGCCAGCCGTCCGGGCCCGGCCGCGGGAGGCCGAAGGCGCCCATCCCGAGCGGGAGGCCGGGCTCGTGCGGGGCGAGCGCGCGGATGCCGCCGCCGTTGCAGAGGTAGGCCGGGGGATGGCCGCAGTTCAGCAGTCGCAGTCGGCCCGAATCCGGGGCGAACTCGCCCAGCAGGGCGGTGATGAAGCCCTCCAACCGGACCTCCTCCTCGAGCTGGGCGGCCTCCCGGACCAGCGCGTGTTCGAGCTGGCCGGCCAGTTCGGCCAGGTCCGCGGCCTCTTCGGCGGCCTCCCGGAAGGCACCGAGCAGTACCGAGACGACGCTCACCGCGCCGAGCCCCTTGCCCCGGACGTCCGCGATCAGCATCCGGGTGCCGTGCGGCGAGGACTGGACGGCGTACGCATCGCCGCCGATCAGCGCCTCGGTCTGGGCGGCCCGGTAGCACGCGGCGACGGCCAGCGGCCCGATCCGCTCGGGCGGGGTGGGCAGCACCGCCCGCTGCGCGGCCTCCGCGACCGACCGCATGACGGCCAGGTGCCGGCCGTGCCGGGCCACCACCCGGTTCACCCCCACGCCGATCAGCGCCGCGAACAGGGTGTTGCCCAGTTCGAGGTAGCCCGCGGGGCGGCCGAGCGAGCCGTCCAGGAAGGTCAGCACCAGGATCCCGACCACGATGGTGGTGCCGACCGCGACGGTGTGCCGCAGGGAGAGCAGGGCACCCGCCGTCACGCAGGCCGCGGCGATCATCGGATCGCCCCAGTAGTCCTTCGGCGCCAACGCGTCCCAGACCAGCCCGGCGACGATCAGCACGCTCGGGGCGAACCGCACGTACCTCGGCCATTGCGTGGAGATGGATGCCATGCGCGTGCCCGATTCCGCCCGGGATCCGAATGGCGATATTTTATCCCGATTTATTATCGGAGAGATCAGTCCTGTGATGGCTCCGTGGGCCACTGTTCCAGCGCCAGGTGCAGCGCGTCGATGATCCGTTCCCAGGACGCCTGGACGTTCCGGGAGTGGTGGAAGGCACCGGCCGCCTCCAGGCTGCTGTAGCCGTGGAAGGTGCTGCGCAGCAGGCGCACCGCGTCGGTCAGGGCCGGCTCGGCCAGCCCGTAGCCGCGCAGCATCGCGTTGGTGGTCTCGACGGTGCGGTGGAAGGCGGGCGACTGGGCGGCGATCGCCGGGTCCACCCGGAACTGGGTCGCGGCGTAGCGGCCGGGGTGTTCCAGCGCGAACGCCCGGTAGGTGTGGGCGTACGCGGCCAGCGCCTCCTTGCCGGACCGGCCGGCCACCGCCACCGAGATCCGGTCCACCAGCTCGCCGCCGGCCAGCAGGGCGACCCGGGTCCGCAGGTCCTGGAGGTTCCTGATGTGCGAGTAGAGGCTGGCGTCCTTGACCCCGAAGCCGCGGGCCAGCGCGGACACCGTGACGTTCTCGAACCCGGCGCTGTCCGCCAGGTCCGCCGCCGCTGCCACCACCCGATCGGTCGTCAGACCGGCACGAGCCATCCGCCACCTCCGCCGAAGCGATTCCTAGGACACTTAATTAGTTGCCTAATGTACCAAGGCATTGTTAGCTTCCGATCATGAAGTCAGTGACCGAGCAGGACATCCGATCGTCGTTCGTCAACTGCTCGAAGGGAGAAGCCAAACGACTGACGTTGCCGCGGGACCTGCCGGAGCGCCCCTGGGACGACCTCGACTTCCTGGGGTGGCGTGACCCGACGGCCCCGGAGCGCGGCTGCCTGGTGGCCGAGCACGAGGGCCGGCTGGTCGCCGTGGTGCTCCGCTCGCCCGTCAAGCAGCGCGGCCGCCAGCACCGCAGCATGTGCTCGCTCTGCCTGACCACGCACCCCGCGGACGGCGTGTCGCTGATGACCGCCAGTCTGGCGGGCCGGGCCGGTCGCGAGGGCAACTCGGTCGGGGCGTACCTCTGCGCCGACCTCGCCTGCTCGCTCTACGTCCGCGGCCGGAAGACCCCGGAGCCGGGCGGGCGGTTGGAGGAGTCGCTCACCGTCGAGGAGAAGATCGACCGCACCCGGGCCAACCTGGCCGGCTTCCTCACCCGGATCCTGGCCTGACCGACCGCACCCGGCCCGGGGGGGCGGACCTCGGTGGAATGCGCCTCGGGCCGTCGCCTCTTCGGCGTAGCCTGCGTGCATGGCAGAGAGCAAGGTCCGGAAGGCTGCGGCCGAGCCGGCGGTGAAGGCGGTCGTGAAGCCCGGGAGGTCCGGGAAGCCGGAGTCCCACCAGGCGATGGTCCGGCGGGCGCGGAAGATCAACCGTGCGCTGGCGGAGCTGTATCCGTACGCGCACCCGGAGCTGGACTTCGAGGACGCGTTCCAGCTGCTGGTGGCGGTGGTGCTCTCCGCCCA
Organism: Kitasatospora sp. NPDC052896; assembly: GCF_044547075.1. NCBI lineage: Bacteria > Bacillati > Actinomycetota > Actinomycetes > Kitasatosporales > Streptomycetaceae > Kitasatospora > Kitasatospora sp. NPDC052896. Next base: position 610,379 of record NZ_JBITZU010000001.1, on the reverse strand, counting down.
GACCACCGACCTGCGGGTGAACCAGACGACACCGGCGCTGTTCGCGAAGTACCCGACTCCGCAGGACATGGCGGCGGCCGCGCCGGAGGAGCTGGAGGAGGTCATCCGGCCGACCGGGTTCTTCCGGAACAAGGCGAAGGCGCTGATCGGCCTGTCGATCAAGCTGCGGGACGAGTTCGGCGGCGAGGTGCCCAGGACACTGGAGGAGCTGATCACCCTCCCCGGCGTCGGCCGCAAGACCGCCAACGTCGTGCTCGGCAACGCCTACGGGGTGCCGGGGATCACCGTGGACACCCACTTCGGTCGGCTGGCCCGGCGGTTCGGGTGGACGACGGCGGAGGACCCGGTGGCCGTCGAGGCCGCCGTCGCGGAGATCTTCCCCAAGTCGGAGTGGACCATGCTCTCGCACCGGGTGGTCTTCCACGGCCGGCGGATCTGCCACTCCCGCAAGCCGGCCTGCGGGGTCTGCCCGATCGCGCCGCTCTGCCCGGCGTACGGCGAGGGCGAGACCGATCCGGAGAAGGCCCGGAAGCTGCTCAAGTACGAGCTGGGCGGCCAGCCCGGCCAGCGGCTGAAGCCGCCCGCCGACTACCCCGGGCGGGCCGCGAGCCCGAACGGCACGGCGTCCGTGGCGGGCACCGGCCTGGTGGACGGGGCCGCGGGGTGACCGGACGCGGCGACACGGCACCGATGGTGCGGGACGGGCTGCCGAGCTGGCTGCTGCCAGTGCGGACGGCCGCCGAGACGGTCCGGCCGGAGCAGCTGAGCCGGTTCCTGCCGCCGGCCGAGGGCGGGCGGCACTCCGCGGTCCTGCTGCTCTTCGGCGAGGGCCCGGCCGGGCCCGACCTGCTGCTGATCGAGCGCTCCCGGACGCTGCGCAAGCACGCCGGGCAGGTCTCCTTCCCCGGCGGCGCGCTGGAGGAGGCCGACGGCGACGTGCACGGCCCCGGCCCGGTGGCCGCGGCGCTCCGCGAGGCGGCCGAGGAGACCGGGCTGGATCCGAGCGGCGTCCAGGTCTTCGCGACGCTGCCCGCGCTCTACATCCCGGTGAGCGACTTCGTGGTGACCCCGGTGCTGGGCTGGTGGCGCCGGGAGACGCCGGTCGGGCCGGTGGATCCGGGGGAGACCGGCGCGGTCTTCCGGGTGCCGCTGGCCGAGCTGGCGGACCCGGCCCGGCGCGGTCGCTACCGGCACCCGTCGGGGTTCACCGGCCCCGCGTTCGAGGTGGACGGTCGCGTGGTCTGGGGTTTCACCGCCGGGGTGATCGACCGGGTGCTCCACCACAGCGGTCTGGAGCTGCCCTGGGACAGCACCCGGATGGTCGGTCAGTCCGGCTCGGAGGCCGTGCCGGGCTGACCGGCCCCGGACGCGTCCGCTGGTGAGACGGATGGCCGGGACCTGTGCGAGAAACGGGCGGGTTGCCGGGTCCGCTGCCGGGCGGAAGCGAGTCCATGGGAGGGTGGCGGGGTGAACGTGCTGGATCTGCTGCTGCTCGCCGCCGCGATCGGCTTCGCCGTGTCCGGGTACCGGCAGGGCTTCGTGGTGGGCATTCTCTCCGTCCTGGGCTTCCTGGGGGGTGGCCTGATCGCGGTGGAGCTGCTTCCGCTGGTGCTCAGCCACCTCAAGCCGGGGACCACCGCCTCGGTGGTCGCCGTCGTCGTGGTGATCGTCTTCGCGGCGATCGGGCAGGCGGCCACCACCCAGCTGGGCTGGAAGCTACGGGGGCGGATCGGCGGCAGTCCGGCCAAGGCGCTGGACGCCTTCGGCGGCTCGGTGGTGAACGTGCTGTCGATGTTGCTGGTCGCCTGGCTGATCGGCTCGGCGCTGGCTGGGACGTCGATGCCCACGGTGTCCAAGCAGGTGCGCACCTCCCGGGTGCTCGCCGGGGTGCAGGACGCGCTGCCGGCCGACGCGCCGAACTGGTTCTCCGACTTCAGCAAGGTGCTCTCGCAGAACGGCTTCCCGCAGGTCTTCAACCCATTCGAGCACGAACCGATCACCGACGTGCAGCCCCCCGACCCGGCGCTGGCCGGCAGTCCGGCGCTGGCCAAGGCCCGGCTGAGCCTGGTCAAGGTGGTCGGCACGGCGACCTCGTGCGCCAAGACCCTGGAGGGCAGCGGGTTCGTCTTCGCACCGCACCGGGTGATGACCAACGCCCACGTGGTCGGGGGCGTCGACGAGCCCACGGTCCAGGTCGGCGGCAGCGGCCCGCTCTACGACGCCACGGTCGTCGACTACGACTGGCAGCGCGACATCGCGATCCTGGACGTGCCCAAGCTCAACGCGCCGCCGCTGACCTTCGCCGGCGAGGCCCGGACCAACGACAGCGCCATCGTGGCCGGATTCCCCGAGAACGGCGCCTTCAACGTCCAGCCCGCCCGGATCCGCGGCCGGATCCAGGCCAACGGCCCGGACATCTACCACCGTGGCCAGGTGGTCCGCGACGTCTACTCGATCCGTTCGCTGGTCCGCCAGGGCAACAGCGGCGGACCGCTGCTCACCCCGGACGGTCAGGTTTACGGGGTGGTCTTCGCCAAGTCGCTGGACAGCTCGGACACCGGCTACGTGCTGACCGCCGCCGAGGTGAAACCGGACGCCACCGCCGGTGCCACCGCCGACACCCAGGTGGACACCCAGGGCTGCGCCCTGTAGTCCCCGGTGACCGGCCCTGGTGACCTTTCCCACTGACGGACCGCCAGGCACGCCGGTCCCGCTTCCGGCGGTCCGTCAGGACATCCTGATAGCGTCGGCGGGCTCTCACCCGTTCGGCCCAACCGGGGGCGCATCGGGGAGCGCCTGAACGGGAGGTCAGGAAACGCCATGATGGGTCACTCGCACGCGGTCAGCGGGGCGATGTTGTACGCGGGCTCCGCGCCCTTTCTGCCGCCGCTGCTGCTGCACACCCACCTGAAGCCGGCTGACATCCTGCTCGGGACGGTGCTCTGCGCCGGCGCCGCTCTGCTGCCCGACCTGGACCACCACGACGGGACCATCGCCAACTTCCTCGGCCCGGTCTCCAAGCTGCTCTGCCGCTTCGTCGCCTGGATCTCGGGCGGGCACCGGCACGCCACCCACTCGGTGCTCTTCGTGGCCCTGATGGGCTTCGGCTCCTGGGCGGGGGTGAGCTACCTGGGGCGTGGTTTCACCATGGGCCTGTCGTTCTTCCTGCTGGCGCTGGCGATCAAGGCGCTGCGGTTGCACCCGCCGGGTGACGGGGTGGAGAGCTGGCTGACGGTCGTCGGCCTGGCGGCGCTCGGCACCTTCGGGATGGACCGGTGGCTGCCCGACGCGCCGGGCTGGCTGCCGTACGCGGTCGCCCTCGGCACGCTCACCCACCTGCTGGGCGACTGCCTGACCAAGAAGGGCGCGCCGCTGCTCTGGCCGCACAAGCAGCGCTACGAGATCGTGCTGATCAAGCGCAGTGGCAATGACATGGAGACCAAGGTTCTGGTCCCGATCATGACAGTCGCCACCTTCGCGCTGCTCTGGTTCACGGCCCTGGAGCCGACCGTCCTCAGCTGACGGTTGTCGCCGCGCCGGACGGTGCGAACCGGTCGGCGCCCGCCGGGTGGTGCGAGGCCGCTCAGGCCTCGCGCCGCAGGCGGGCGCCGACCCAGCGGGCTCGCCGGCCGAGGATCCGTGGAATACCGAGTGGATGCGGTTCGGCGCTCTGGTGCTGCTTCGAGCCGTTGGGCCATTCCGGCTGGTGCGGGGCGGGCGCGGGCGTGTGGTTGACGCGCCGTCCGCGGGGCGCGGCGGTGCGATCGGGCATCCAGGTCATGCTGGATGGATGCCCCTGCGCCCGCCCGGGTAACCACCCTTACCGGGGCGAACTGGAGTATGCCGCAGTCATAGGAACATCTCGTCGAGAAAGGCGAGTTGAGCGTGCATCGGGTGCCGCGAACGACCCTCGGTGCCGCTCTCGCGAAGGGGTCCGGTCGACGCGGAGTCGGCTACTTGTGCTCGCTCACCCAGTCGATGAGTTCGGCGCTGAACTCCTCCGGGGCCTCTTCGTGCGGGAAGTGGCCGACACCGGGCAACAGCCGCCAGCGGTACGGCGCCTCGACGAACTCGCCCGCGCCCAGCGCGGTGTGGGAGAGCAGCACCGGGTCGGCGGCGCCCTGGATGTGCAGGGTCGGTGCGGTGACCGGCTTCTTCATCCGGCGGACGAACTGGATGCCGTCCGGGCGGGCCATCGAGCGGATCAGCCAGCGGTAGGGCTCGATGGAGCAGTGCGCGGTGCTGGGGATCCGCATGGCGCTGCGGTAGTTCTCCACCGCCTCGGGGGCCAGCAGGTTCGGGCCGGTCCAGGCGCCCAGGTAGCGGGCGATCTGCTCGGCCTCGTCGGCGACCAGCCGGCGCTCGGGTATCCACGGGCGCTGGAAGCCCAGGACGTGCTCGAAGGCGGCCATCTGCCGCCGGTCCCTGAGCAGAGCCCGGCGCAGGTGGCGGGGGTGGGCCGCGGAGACCACGGTCAGGCTGCGGATCACCGAGGGGCGCATCACGGCGGCGACCCAGGCGAGCGAGCCGCCGGTGTCGTGGCCGACCAGGTGGGCGCTGTGCTCGCCGAGCGAGCGGATCACACCGGTGATGTCGAGCGCGAGGTTGGTCGGGTCGTAGCCGCGCGGGGTGCGGTCGCTACCGCCCATGCCGCGCAGGTCCAGGGCCGCCGCCCGGTAGCCCGCGGCGGCCAGCGCGGCCATCTGGTGCCGCCAGGCCCACCAGTACTGCGGCCAGCCGTGCACCAGCAGGACCAGCGGCCCCTCGCCCTGCTCGGCGATGTGGAACCGGGCGCCGTTCGCGGCCAGGTCGCGATGGGTCCACGGGCCGGGTTCGCGGACGCTCCAGCCGACCGGACGGCCGCCCTGGGCGGCGCCGGCGGACCCGAGCTGACCGGTGGTCCGGCCGGGGGTGGTCGCGCCGTCGCCCGGGGGCGTGGTCGGGTCCGCTTCGGCTCCGGGGCCGGGCACTGCGGTCACGGGCGGGACGGGCGTCTGGTCGAGCGGCATAACGAGAGCGTTTCACATCCGGGCCGGGAACACGGCCCCGGCACTCGTTCGGGCTACAGCGGATTTGGTACGCGGCGGCCCCGGGATCACCGCCGGAGTCGGCCGCGGGCCGGTGCCGGTCAGCGCTCCAGCGCGGCGCGCTCGGCGGGGGTGGCCGGGCGGGGGCGGGCGTTCTTCAGGACCTCGGCGGTGGCCTGGGCACCCTCGATGGTCCGGCGCGGGGGTTCGACCTTCTTGAAGAACCGGACGGCCAGCAGCGCCAGGATCGCGCCCAGCACGACGTACACGCCGAAGACGATCAGGAACGACCAGCCGAGCGGGAGCCCCAGCCACTTCAGCCCGTACGCCGCCGCGAAGCTGAGCATCGGCAGCGAGGCCAGGAAGAAGACGCCCGCCACCACGCCGGAGACGCTGCCGGTCAGGCCGCGCTTGACGTCCTGTCGGAGCTCGGACTTGGCCAGCGCGATCTCGTCGTGCACCAGTGCCGACAGGTCGGCGGTGGCCGCGGCGAACAGCTGCCCGACCGAGCGCTCGCCCTCGTAGGGCTCGCGGGCGCTGCCGGACGGGCCTGCGGTTCCTGCGGACATCTGGTCTTCTCCTCTGCTGAGATTCCGGACAGCTCAGATCATGCCCTCACCAGCTGGTGGGGCACCACTCAGGGCCGCCTGTGCGGACGGTGTGTCATCCGACCGTATGTCACCGTGGACCGGGACGCCCGCGCCACTACCGCGCCTGCGGCCAGGAGGGGTCGTCGTCCTGCTGGTAGACGTCGGGGATCCCGTCACCGTCGCTGTCCCGGTCCTCCTCTTCGCAGAGCTGCCGGTAGTGCCGGTTGCGCAACTTGAGCAGCACCGTGGCCACCAGGGCACAGAGCACCGAGCCGAGCAGCACGGCGGCCTTGGCGCGGTCGGCGAGCGCGTGGTCGCCCTCGAACGCCAGCTCGCTGATCAGCAGGGAGACGGTGAACCCGATGCCCGCCAGGGTGGCGACCGCGAACAGGTCGGCCCAGGTCAGCTGCGGGTTGAGTTCGGCCCGGGTGAACCGGGCGGCCAGCCGCGCCCCGCCGAAGACGCCGATGCTCTTGCCGACCAGCAGGCCGAGCACGATGCCGAGCGGCATGGCCTGGGTGAAGACCTCCCTGATCGCCGCGGGCGAGAGGGTCACCCCGGCCGAGAAGAGGGCGAACAGTGGCACCGCGACCCCGGCGGAGAGCGGCCGGACCAGGTGCTCGATGCGCTCACCGGGTGACTGTTTCTCGTCGCCCTCCCGGTGGCAGCGCAGCAGTAGGCCCATGGCCACGCCGGAGACGGTCGGGTGCACTCCGCTCTCGTGCATCAGCGCCCAGATCACCAGCGCCAGCGGGACGAAGAGGTACCAGCCGTGGACGCCACGCCGGTGCAGGAACCAGAACAGCACCAGCCCCGCCAGGGACAGCCCGAGCGCCCAGAACTTGATCCCCGAGCTGTAGAACACCGCGATGATCAGGATGGCGATCAGGTCGTCCACCACGGCGAGCGTGAGTAGGAACGCGCGCAACGCGGAGGGCAGGTGACTGCCCACCACGGCGAGCACGCCGAGGGCGAAGGCGATGTCGGTGGCGGTCGGGATGGCCCAGCCGCCGGGGTGGCCGCCGGGGCCGCTGTTGGCCAAGGCGAAGACGATCGCCGGGAGCGCGACCCCGCAGACCGCGGCCACCACCGGCAGCAGGGCCGCGCTGGGCGTCCGCAGCTCGCCGGCGATGAACTCGCGCTTGAGTTCGATGCCGGCGGCGAAGAAGAAGATGGTGAGCAGGCCGTCCTTGGCCCAGGCGTCCAGCGTGAGGTTCAGGTGCAGCGGGCCGGACGGCCCGACGGTGTCCTCCAGGACGCTCTCGTAGGCGTGCGGCCAGACGTTGGCCCAGATGAGTGCGGCGGCGGCGGCCAGTAGCAGCAGGATGCCGCCGACCGTCTCGGTCCGCAGGGCGTCCGCCAGATAGTTGCGCTCGGGGAGGGAGAGCCTGCCGAGGAACTGACGGGGCCGGGACGACGGGGCGGTGGGCGGCGGGCTGGCCACGCGGGAGACCTCCTGGGCAGCGGGACGGTGTGGATGCACCTGTGGTGCAGTGCCGACCAGACTTCCCGGCGCGCCTCGGAGACTGTCGCTGATCTTGTTGCGACGTTAACAGTCTACCGGGTGCCGAAGTCCTATATCCGTCTTGTCATATTTTATGGGCAACGATGACCATCTGCCCTGCGGTCCGAGTGGGGTCGGCTCGGTGACCGAGGTTGCCCTGGCACCGGGTCAGGCACCCAGGTAGCGCAGCGCGGCCAGGACCCGCCGATGGTCGGCCGGGGCATCGGAAGCTCCAGCTTGAGGAGGGTGTTCGCCACGTGCTTCTCGATCGCCCGCTCGGTCACCACCAGCCCGGACGCGATCGCGGCACTGACCAGCCCTCCGCCATCAGCGCGGGCACCTCCCGCTCCTGGGGACTGAGCGGGTTCACCGCGTTGCGGGTCGGGCGGGCGCCCATCAGCTGGGTGACCGCCTCCGGGTCGAGCGCCGTGCCGCCGGCTGCCACCTGCTCCAGGGCGTCGATGAAGTCCTGGGAGTCGAGCACTCGCTTCTTCAACAGGTATCCCATCCCAGCTGAACCACCGGCCAACAGTTCGCTGGCGTACTGGGTCTCCATGTACTGGGAGAGGATCGGCACGGCCAGCGCCGGGTTGACCGCGCGCAGTTCGATGGCGGGACGCAGGCTCTCGTCGGTGTGGGTCGGCGGCGTCCAGGTCGGGTTGGTGCCTGGCCACCGCACTGCGCAACTGCTCGGCGTCCGGGGCGGCCGTCGCCACGTGGTGGCCCTCACTTTCCGGGCTGTACCAGGTCGGCACGCAGGATCGTGGTGTCCTCCGCCGCCACCTGCATCGCTCGATCACGTCCCTTCGACTCGGGTGTCGCTTCATCAGGTTGTCTGCGGTCGGACGGTTGTGCTGAGGCCCGGCCGCTGGCTGCGGAACTGGGATCACGGGGGCTGTTCCACGTTGCCCTTGGCCAGTAGGCGCTCGGCCCGGCCGAGCCGCATCCCGAGCGCGACCAGTCGAGTCTGGGCGCCGTCGTGCAGGTCCCCGTTCGATCCGGCGCAGGGTGGCCGCTGCCTCGTCGATGGCGTGCTCCCTGGTCTCCGCGAGCTGGACCAGCAGCAGCACCCGGCAGAGGGACCGAACGGGCGGGTCAGCGGGAGGTGGTCGGCAACCAGCGGATGTCGCGCCAGCCGGAGCGGTACCCAGAGCGCCAGCAGGCCGACGGCGTTGATCAGGAGCGCCCGGGGCAAGGTGTCGAAGAGGGACCCCGCGATCTGGATCCCGAAGCTGTGCATGGTGCCGGTCGCGTCCCGCTCGTGTTGCGGATCCAGCTTCCAGAGCAGCGGGCAGCAGACGAACAGGACGCCGTAGGCCCACCAGCAGAAGCCCGATGCGAACTGCGCCACGCACAACGCGACTCGGGCCAGCAGGTAGGCGCAGGATCGCCAGGCGGCAGCATCTCCCCAGGCGGTGGCCCGTCAGCCTGGCGAGGCCGGACGGCCTAGGCAGCCGTGGTGGGTTGGCGACTTCCAGTCGCAACTTCTGGCGGGTGAAGGTCCGTTGGAGCGAGCTGAGCGCCTGGTTTGGGCGGATGGCCAGCACGAGCATCGGCAGGAACAGCAAACCGGCGGAGAGCGCGCTGATCACGCCGGTCAGCACCACTGCGGCGCGTCCCAGGACTGCCAGCGGGAGGCTCAGCAGCGAGCAGAGCCGCTCGCGCCAGGCCCGGGCGGTCAGCCGCTCGAACACGGTGATCCCCGTTGTTACCCGGACGGGCTTGCTCGTCCTGACCCCACACGTGGCACGGGTGCGCGCCGAGCGGCACGCCCATCTGCGAGAGCGGGGTAAGGAGTTCGGCGCCGCTGCGGGGTACGGTCTGCCGTTGATCAGGGCACGCCCGACATCGGGAGGCCCCAGGCCCAGCAGCGGCCGTAGGGTGGTCGATCCACCGGCGCCGTTGGAGCCTGCGAATCCGGTGACCAGGCCCGCTCGGGCGGCGAGGCTCACACCGGACACGACCGTCCGGCGCCCGTACGCCGTGGTGAGGTTGATGGCCTGGGCGGTCGGAACCGCGCTGTTGGATGTCGTCGTCATGGGAGTCGTCGTCATGCAATGAGAGTGCCGCTTCGCCTCGGCGCGCCGCATTGGCGTTGGCACCCGACTTCGCAGGAGCCCAGCACCCGTTGGACAGGTGGTGCTAGCACCAGGTCGGGCAGGGAACCGCGCCGGGCCGACTTCCCGTGCGGACTGCCGTGCCCCGAACAGCGTTGAGCACGTGCGGGACCGGTCGGCCGTCCCACCCCGCCGTGGCACTCCGCCCGTGTGACTGCTTCGCGTTCGCGGGCTTCAGCCCCGCGACCAGGACGGGCCTGGTCACGATGGTCAGCGCACCGCCGCCCCGGCGCCGGCTCCTGGTCCAGGCCGCCTACGGGACGCTGCGCGTCCCGGTCGCCGACCAGCGCGCGAGCTGACATCGGCCCGACAGCCGTCCGTACGCGGCCGAGGGCCGCCCCGCGTTCGGCGGAGCGACCCTCGGTGGGCGGGCGCGGACTCAGTCCTCGCTGGCGCCGCCGGGCAGCTGGGACTGGATGAGGTTCATCACGGAGGAGTCGGCCAGCGTGGTGGTGTCGCCGACCTCCCGGCCCTCGGCGATGTCGCGCAGCAGGCGCCGCATGATCTTGCCGGAGCGGGTCTTCGGCAGCTCGGTGACCACCTTGATCTGCTTGGGCTTGGCGATCGGGCCGAGCGTCCGGCCGACGTGGTCGCGCAGCTCTGCGATCAGCCCGTTGCCATCCTGCGCGCTCCCGCGCAGGATCACGAAGGCGACGATGGCCTGGCCGGTGGTGGCGTCGGTGGCACCGACGACTGCGGACTCGGCGACCGCGGGGTGTCCGACCAGGGCCGACTCCACCTCGGTGGTGGAGATGTTGTGGCCGGAGACCAGCATGACGTCGTCGACCCGGCCGAGCAGCCAGATGTCGCCGTCCTCGTCCTTCTTCGCACCGTCGCCGGCGAAGTAGCGCCCCTCGAAGCGGGACCAGTAGGTGTCGATGTACCGCTGGTCGTCGCCCCAGATGGTGCGCAGCATCGAGGGCCAGGGCTCGGTGAGAACGAGGTAGCCGCCGGAGCCGTTGGGGACCTCGACGCCGAGGTCGTCCACCACGGTGGCCGAGATGCCGGGCAGCGCGCGCTGGGCCGAGCCGGGCTTGGTCTCGGTGACGCCGGGCAGCGGGCTGATCATCATGGCCCCGGTCTCGGTCTGCCACCAGGTGTCCACGATCGGGCAGCGGCCGCCGCCGATGTGCTCGCGGTACCAGACCCAGGCCTCGGGGTTGATCGGCTCGCCGACACTGCCGAGCACCCGCAGTGAGCTGAGGTCGAACTTGGTGGGGATGTCGTCGCCCCACTTCATGAAGGTGCGGATCGCGGTGGGCGCGGTGTAGAGGATGGTGACGCGGTACTTCTGGACGATCTCCCAGAACCGGCCCTGGTGCGGGGTGTCCGGGGTGCCCTCGTAGATCACCTGGGTGGCACCGTTGGCGAGCGGACCGTAGACGATGTACGAGTGCCCGGTGACCCAGCCGATGTCGGCGGTGCACCAGTACACGTCGCTCTCGGGCTTGAGGTCGAAGACCGCCTGGTGGGTGTAGGCGGCCTGGGTCAGGTAGCCGCCGGAGGTGTGCAGGATGCCCTTCGGCTTACCCGTGGTGCCGGAGGTGTACAGGATGAACAGCGGCTGCTCGGCGTCGTGCGCCTCGGGAGCGTGCTCGGTGGACTGCCGCTCGCAGGCCTCGTGCCACCAGACGTCGCGGCCCTCGGTCCAGGAGACCTCCTGGCCGGTGCGCCGTACCACCAGGACCTTCTCGACCTGCGGGCACTTGGCCAGCGCCTCGTCGATGGCCGGCTTCAGCGCGCTCGGCTTGCCGCGGCGGTAGCCGCCGTCGGCGGTGATCACCAGCTTGGCGTCGGCGTCCTGGATCCGGGAGGCGACGGCGTCGGCGGAGAAACCGCCGAAGACGACGGAGTGCGCCGCGCCGATCCGGGCGCAGGCGAGCATGGCGACGACCGCCTCGGGGATCATCGGCAGGTAGACGGCGACCCGGTCGCCCTTGCTGACACCGAGCTCCAGCAGGGCGTTGGCGGCCTGCGAGACCTCGTCCTTGAGCTGGGCGTAGGTGATGGCGCGGCCGTCGCCGGGCTCGCCCTCGAAGTGGATGGCGACGCGGTCGCCGTTGCCGGCCTCGACGTGCCGGTCGACGCAGTTGTAGGCGACGTTGAGCCGGCCGTCGGCGAACCACCTGGCGAAGGGCGGGTTCGACCAGTCGAGCGTCTCGGTGGGCTCGGTAGCCCAGGTGAGTCGGCGGGCCTGCTCGGCCCAGAAGCCGAGCCGGTCCTCGGAAGCCTGTGTGTACGCGGCCGCGGTGACGTTGGCGGCGGCGGCGAGCTCAGCGGGCGGGGCGAATCGCCGCTCCTCCTTGAGCAGGTTGGCCAGGCTCTCGTTGCTCACACGCACTCCTCATCGAGTCTTCTCATGGTGCTGTTCCCGCGCATGGTGCTGTTCCCGCGACGGGAAGGTCTCATGCTGCCGGGAACTCCCCCGTTGGCAGGGGATTGTCCTGTGTGTCCCAGGGCACAGCTCACCAGGCCGGAAGGCCGGTTGACAAGGGGGCACTTCGGAAAATTGGTGTAGACCTCTGAAGGGCCGCGGCCGACGCCGGCGCCTGGCAGGGAGATGGTCGGCCGCCGGCCGTCGTCACGGCCGTCGTGCGCATGCGGTGCACCGGCATGCGAACGGAGCGTCCGTGTGCGGATGGCCCGGTCGAGCCGCCGACGTCCGGGCATGCGAGGGGCGGCTCGGCCGGCCGCGCCGTGGCGAGCACCGTGACGACCGGAACGCCTGGTGCTCTTCCGGAACCGCCAACCGCTGAGATCGCCGCAGGCCCTTCGCGGCGATCCGGACCGTCGGCATGCCGTACCCACCCCGCGCTTCCCACTGCGGTGGCCTGCCGTCGCGGTCTGCCGGCATGACGATGGACTTCGGCGACGGCCAGAACGCGTTGGAGGACGCCGAGTCCGCGGCCAACGCGACCCACGGGCAATTCGTCGGGATCTACGGCGGTTCGTCGGCTCAGGTCTGGGCGAAGCTTGGGCTGACGCCGATCGCCGGCCGCAACGACGACAACGAGAACTTCACCCGGGCCAACGCGTCCGCCCTGGAGAGCTTCGCCGCTGCGCGGGGCGTCCAGGAGCCGTCCTTCTGGGTGGACAGCGAGGACAAGGCCACCGGATACGCCTACTCGAAGATCTCCAACAAGATCACCAGCTGAGCGGTGACCGGCGCTCGGACCTGGCCCGGGACAGCCCGCCGGGCCAGGTCCGGGTGTGCGGAGGCCGGAGGATCAGGCCGCGCTGGCGATCTCGCGCGAGCTGGCCACCGCGCTGAACCGCCCGGTCCCCGGGTCGAGCACGTAGGCCTGCGCGGCGGCGATGTCGAAGTACATCCCGACCAGGCGCAGGGTGCCTGCCTCGACCCGCTCCTCGACCGCCGGGTTGGCCAGCAACTGGTCCAACTGCTGCACCACGTTGGTGATGCACAACTCCTCGATCCGGTCGGCGACCGGACGGTCCTCGAACTCCGCGGGAACCCGGGCGAGCCGGGCCAGTGCCCCCCGCCCGTTACGAAGCCAGCGGGCCAGCGGGGTCGGCCGACCCGACTGTTCGTGCACGCCGTCGAGCAGGGCCTTCATCGCCCCGCAGCCGGAGTGGCCGCAGACGGTGATGCTGCGCACCTCCAGCACCTCCACGGCGTACTGCACGGCGGCCGCCACCGAGTCGTCGGCGGCGCCCGGTTCGTGCGGGGCGGGGACGAGGTTGCCGATATTGCGCACCGTGAAGAGGTCGCCAGGGCCGCTACTGGTGATCATGCTGGTCACCATCCGCGAGTCGGCGCAGGTGATGAAGAGCTGGGACGGCGTCTGCCCCTCGCGCGCCAGGCGAGCCAGCTCCGGCCGGACCAGCGGTGCGGTGTGCAACTGGAAGCCGCGGACACCCGCGAGCAGGCGGCCGTGCGGGTCCTCGTCCTGGTCGATGCGGTGGTGGCCGACCCACGGTGTCCAGGCGTGGAAACGGTGCGACTCGGCCAGGACCGTGGTCCGCGCCGTGCCGTCCGGATCGAGCGCCTCGGTACCGTGCTGCTCCGTCAGCATCGAGACCCGGCCGCCTCGGAGGATGTGGGCCGAGCGCCAGGAGTGCAGCGCCTCGAAGGCCGGATGGTCCAGGAACGAGCCGTCGTGGCAGACCGTGACCTCGGCGCCGGTGGGAATGGCACCGAGCGTCCTGGTCAGCCGCGGGACGGTGACGAAGGTCAGCGGGCCGTGCAGCTCCACGCCGTACGAGCCGTCCGGCCGGGCGGTGGCGTCGACGTGCGCCCTGGTCAGCCGGTAGAGGGCCAGCAACAGTGCGGTGCCCCCACCCATGGCCACGCCGAGCGGGACCCCGAGCAGCACCACACCGACCACGGTGGTGAGGTAGATCGGGAACTCCCGGTGCCGGTGCACCCGCCGGATGTGCGCGAAGCTGACCATCCGGATGCCCACCACCATCACCAGCGCGGCGAGCGCGGCCAGCGGAATCCGTCGCATCCCGCCGGTCAGCGCCACGGCGGCCAGTAGGACCCACCCGCCGTGCAGCACGGCAGCCCACCGACTGCGGGCCCCGGCCCGGACGTTGGCGGAACTGCGGACCTCGCCGCCTGCCACCGGCAGGCCGCCCAGCAACCCGCTGAGCAGGTTGGCCACCCCCTGCCCGCGCAACTCGCGGTCCAACTGTCCGGCGTCGCCACCGAGTCGGTCCACCGCGACCGCGCAGAGCAGCGACTCCACGCTCGCCACCACGGTGACCGTCACGATGGCTCCGAGCAGGCCGAGCAGCGGAGCGTGCGGCAGCGCGACCAGTTGGTGTTCGCGCCAACCCGGCAGTTCGACCCGAGCCAGTTCGAAGTCACAGCCGGCGGCCAGCGCCGTCCCGCCGGCGACGGCCGCCAGCGGCGCGGGCACCCTCGCCACGAGGCCGCCGATCCGCCCGGCCCGTCCGGGCAGCCGGCCGAGCCGCGGCCAGCCGCAGAGCACCCCGACGGCGAGCACACCGACTGCCAGGGCGGGCAGGTGCGGGCCCGCCAACTGCGCTGGCAGCGCCCGCAGATCGGCCACCGCCGAGCGCTGTGGCGACCCGCCGAGCACGACGTGCAACTGCGCGAGTGCGACGGTGATGCCGACCCCGGCGAGCATCCCGTGGACCACCGCGGGCGAGATCGCCAGTGCCGACCGGGCTGTCCGCAGTGCGCCCAGCAGGATCTGCAGCAGCCCGGCCGCCACGGTGATCGCGCAGGTGGTCTGCCAGCCGTACTGGCTGATCAGCCCCGCCGTGATCACGGTCAATGCCGCCGAGGGACCGCTGACCTGGAGCGGAGCACCACCCAGTAGGCCGGCGACGATGCCACCGACGGCGGCCGCCACCAGGCCGGCGGTCAGCGGCGCGCCGGTGGCCAGGGCGATACCGAGCGCGAAGGGCGCGGCGACCAGGAAGACCGCCACGGAGGCCGGCAGATCGTGGCGCGCCAATACGCGTAGCCGGGCTCGGTGGGAGGGCGCGGCACCGGGCGGGGCGTGGCTCACGGGGGTGGTGTCGGTGGGGGGACCGGCGGGGGGAGAAGGAGTGTCGAGGGTCATGGCTTCCCGTCTTTCCGGGGGAACGAACGCAGTCAACCCCGCCGGTTCTTCTCGGGCTCGGACGGCTGTCGTGGGTCGCGACGGTGGGGCGGGATGGTGCGGGCGGACCGCCGTCGGACAGCGGCCCGCCCGCGCACCATCAAGTCAATGCATCAAGACTTGGTAAACTGCTGGTAATGGAAGCTTTGCACAGCGTAAGTGTGTGCGGGAGCCCTGAAGCCGAGATTCACCCCTCCGAGTGGCACGGGTGCGGGTGGTGGACCGGCTGGGACAACCAGAGGGCCGGTGTCGTGGCCGGCTCGGCCACGACACCGGCCCTCGGTCGGGTCCCGGTGGGATTGCTCGGAGGTCAAGCGGGCGCGGTGGCCGGGTTCTGGGCGGGTACGCCGGTCTGCCGGCCGAGGGTGAACTCCGGGTCCACCTGCGCTGCCAGGTCCGCGCCGGTCTTCGCGTTGCCCCAACTCTCCGCGTTGCGCAGGTGGAAGTGGACGGCCTGGGCGGTGTACCGGCCGGCGTCCCGCCAGTGGTACGCCGCGTCCGCCTCGGCCTTCAGCAGCTCCAACACCTCGCGGTTGGCCGGTTCGAGCGCGCTCAGCGGCGGCGCCTCGCCCTGCTCCAGGCGGCGGACCCAGTCCGAGTGGCCGAAGGCGGCCAGCAGGTCGTCCCCCACCTCGCGGCGCAGGAAATCCAGGTCGGCCGGCCCCTGGACCTTGTTGCCGACCACCCGCAACGCGATGTCGAAGTCGCGGGCGTACTCCTTGTACTGCCGGTAGACCGAGGCGCCCTTCCGGGTCGGTTCGGCGATCAGGAAGGTGAGGTCGAACCGGGTGAACAGGCCGGAGGCGAAGGAGTCCGAGCCGGCCGTCATGTCCGTCACCACGTACTCGTCCTGACCATCAGTCAGATGGTTGAGCAGTAGCTCGACCGCGCCGACCTTGGAGTGGTAACAGGCCACCCCGAGGTCCTCCTCGGTGAAGGCGCCGGTGGCCAGCAGTCGCACCGAGCCCTCGTCGAGGGCGATCGGACGTGCGCAGGTCGCGTAGACCGGGTTCTCCTCGACGATCCGCAGCAGCCGGGAGCCGCGGCCGGGCGGGGTGGTCTTGATCATGACGTCCGCCGACGCCAGTCGGGGATTGCTGCCGCGCAGGTACTCCTTGATCTCCGGCAGGTGGGCGCCGAGCGAGGGGAGCGCGGCTGCCTGATCATCAGTCAGGCCCAGGGCCGGCCCCAGGTGCTGGTTGATGTCGGCGTCCATCGCGATCACCGGCCGGCCGTCGGCGGCGAGATGGCGGATGAACAGCGCCGACAGGGTGGTCTTGCCACTGCCGCCCTTGCCGACAAAGGCGATCTTCATCTGGATTCCCGGCTTTCGTTCCGCCGATCGCCACGGAGGCGCCGGCCGTCAGCTTGTTGGTAATCGTTATCGTCACCGATAGCGTCATAGTAGCCATGGCCCTCGCCGCCCCGCCGGAGGGGCCGGAGGATTGCCTCGAACGGGTGACGCCGGGGTTGCTGTGCGGGCCGGGTCGAGGGGGTCGTTACCCTCGGGTAGGTGAGCACTGGAACTGATCCGCTTGCCCCGCTGGCCGAGCTGCCCGGGGTGCCCGAGTCCGTCGCCGAGGTCCGCAAGGCCGTGGACCGGTTGTACGGCCACCGGGTTATGCGGCGCCGCGCGCCCGAGGTCACCTCGGAGGCCGCGCTGCGCGGGGCTCGCGCCTCGGCCGCCTTGGCCGGCGCCGACTGGCCGCTCGAAGAGGTTCGGCGGCGGAGCGATTTCAGTGCCGGCGAGCAGGATCGCGTGATCGGTGGGGCGCTGCGGCTCTCGGCCGAGGCCGGGCAGCTGCTGAGCGTGTGGCGGACCTCGCCGCTGCAGGTCCTGGCGCGGCTGCATCTGCTGGCGGCCGGCGAGGGGAGTTCGGCCGGGCGGCCCCGGCAGGCCGGCGAGCCGGTCGACGAGCTCTTCCCCTTGGAGTTGGCGGCCGCCGAGGGGGTGGCGGCTCCGGTCGCGCCGACCGTCCAGCCCGTGCCGGTGACGACCGCGCTGCCGCCGGCGCCCATGCCCGAGGAGGCCGCCGCGCGGCTGGACCAGCTGTCCCGGCTCCTGGTGGCGCGCACCTCGGGGGCCGTCGGTGCGGCTCCCGCGCTGGTCGTGGCGGCGGTGGTGCACGGCGAGCTGCTGGCGCTGCGCCCGTTCGCCTCCCACAACGGGATGGTCGCCCGGGCCGCACAGCGGATCGTGCTGATCACCGAGGGGCTGGACCCGAAGGCGATCTGCCCGGCCGAGGTGGGACTGGTCGAACTCGGCACGGCCGCCTACCAGCAGGCGCTAGCCGGCTATGCCAGTGGGACGCCGGAGGGGTTGGCGCACTGGATCGGGCACTGCGGGTTGGCGCTGGGGTTGGGGGTTCGGGAGAGCACGGCGGTCTGCGAGGCGATGCAGCGCGGGATGGTCTGACCGGCCGGAGCGGTTCGTTCCCGCTCCGGACAGTGAGTTGCGGCGGCACCCTGACCGCTGGTACCGCCGCTGGTACAACATTCCGGGTGACCATGCGTGCACCGGATGTGCCCATCAGGCGGGGATCCTGCCCGTTCGCCTGGTGCGGCGGCCCGTATCGCGGGTCGGCTGCACGTGGGTGCTCGGAACCTGTACGCGGTCCGTGGGGCCTGAACTGCGGTGTCGGTCTGACCTCTTCGGGTCCTTCCGGGTCTCGCGGGCCGTAAACCCTTTGTATCTCGGATCCGGGGCAAACGGAACTCGAACGGCGAATTCTTTACCTTTTGTCCGATTTGCTGACAGATGCTGCCAGTTGGTCAGTTGACTGGACGCTGCCGCTTGGCCAGGTGCCAGACCAGTCCGGCGGTCACCATGGCCGTTCCGACCGCGACGGCGACCACCGCCGTGCGACTGGGGGCCCTGAACTCGGGCAGCCGGCGGTGCAGTTCGATGGGACGATCGAAGACCAGTACCGGCCAGTCACGGGCCACGGCCTCCTTGCGCAGTCCGCGGTCGGGATTGACCGCGGAGGGGCGGCCGACCGCCTCCAGCAGTGGCAGATCGGTGATGGAGTCGCTGTAGGCGTAGCACTCCGCGAGGTCGTAGCCCTGCCGCTCGGCCAGCTCGCGGATCGAGGCCGCTTTGTTCTCAGCGTAGGCGTAGTACTCGATCTCGCCGGTGTACCGGCCGTCCTCGATCTTCAGTCGGGTGGCGATGACGTGGTCGGCGCCGAGCATGGCGCCGATCGGCTCGACCACCTCGGCTCCGGAACTGCTGACGATCACCACATCGCGACCGGCGGCGTGGTGCCGCACGATCAGGGAGGCAGCTTCCTCGTAGATCAACGGGTCGATCAGGCCGTGCAGCGTCTCGGCGACGATCTCGCGGACCTGCTGCACGTTCCAGCCGCGGGTCAGGGTGGAGAGGTACTGCCGCATCTTCTCCATCTGGTCGTGGTCAGCGCCGCCGACCAGGAAGACGAACTGGGCGTAGGCGCTCTTGAGTACGGCCCGACGGTTGATCAGACCGCCCTGGTAGAAGGGGCGGCTGAAGGCGAGGGCGCTCGACTTGGCGATGATCGTCTTGTCGAGGTCGAAGAAGGCGGCGGTGCGCGGGGTGGCCGGGTGGGGTGCGTCGGGCAGTCCGACGCGGGTGAGATCGGCTGGGGTCGTGGCTCGGGGGGTGTCGTCCGCCGGTGTCGCGCCGTCCGGCTGGACCGCTGCCGGGACGGCACTCGCGTCGTGGTCCGAGGCGGGGGTCGGCTCCGGACTGGCGGTCGGCGCGGTCTCCGAGGCGGAGTTCTCGTCGCCGTTGGCGAGGTCGGCGTTCTCGGTGGTGTCCACAGCAACCGAGGATAGATGGCGGCTTCGATGACGCCGCCATTCGGTGTACTCGGGGCCCTGCGGGTTTGTGTTTCTGGCCGCTCGGGTACACCATGGAAGTCACGGATCGTTCGCGACCGTGCTAACCCGGTCCGGCTCCTCCCCCCCGAGTCGGGCCGTGGATAGACGACCCCCGCTCTCCCCCCCGGCGGGGGTCGTCGCATGTCCGAGCCCATTTTCCAAGGCTGGCGGCTGGTGTGGGGGAGGTGCTGGAGGGGTGCCGGGGGTGGCGTCCGGGCAGGGAGGGACGGCGGAGCCCTCGTTGCCACTGATCACTCTCCGTAGTCCAATGCCTCGCTCGCGGCGACTGTTCGGCGGTTGTCAATTCATTGCCGAGATACGCCCGCACGAGTGAGTGAGTCCTCTCGAGTGGACTCGGATTTGTCCACACCCCCCGGGTTATCCACAGAAATCGATTCGCGGCAGACGAACGGCCGGCCCGACGGCACTGTGGGGGCCACGCCGAAGCGACGGCCGGTCCGGGGATGCGGTTCGCCCCCTGATGCCAGGCCGCCGGCCGAGGTTCCCACCGTCGCGGGCCGGCCCCCCCCGCGCGCCCCCCCCCCCCGGGGGGCCCCCGGGGGGGCCCCCCCCCCCCCCCCGGAACCGCCCCGGGGCCCGGGCCCGGGGGCCCAGGGGGCGCCGAAACACGCCCCCGG